>JAATFD010000049.1 GCA_015655375.1 Actinomycetales bacterium | reverse complement strand
CGACGACCACGAGGATGAACTGTGCGACGAGCGTCAGCGGGTCCTCGATGTACTCGCCCGCCGACGAGGGCACGGCCACGACTCCGCTCCACCGCACGGCGATGACGACGCCCGCGGCCAGGGTCGCGACCAGTCCGATCACGATGACAGTGAGCCGACGCGCCTTCTGCGGGGCGAAGGCCTCGACGAGGACGGCCGCGACGGCCGCCCCGAGCACGATGATGACCGGGACGAGCGACGCCCAGGCGATCGTCGGCGCCTGGAAGGAGGCTGTGCTCAAGACATTCACTTCGTGCTCCCTTCGTCAGACCCGGCCGGGATCGATCCGGCCGGCGAGCTGACTGTCTGCGTGAGCGATGCCTGCGCGGAGGACGAGGCATCGGCGACGGCCACCACCGCGTCATCGGCGACCGGCGTGAGCGCCCCGACCAGGGGCGCCGACCAGATACCGAGGATTGCCATGGCGGCAATCAGCGGCACGACGACCGCCTTCTCGCGGCCGCCCACGTCGAGCAGGGTGTCCATGCCGGGCTTCTTCGGACCGGTGAAGATCTTCTGGTACGGCAGCAGGACATACAGGGCCGCGAGGATGACGCCGAGGACGGCGAGGATCGCGAGCAGGATGTTGACCTTGTATGTGCCCATCAGCACCAGGTACTCCGGGACGAATCCGGACAGGCCAGGCAGCGCGATCGAGGCAAGGCCCGCGACCAACCAGGTCCCGGCGATGACGGGAGTCACCCGCTGCATTCCGCCGTAATCCGGGATCTCGCGCGTGTCGCCGCGCTCGGTGAGGAATCCGGAGATCAGGAACATCGCCGCGATCGAGATCCCGTGGGCGACCATGTAGAACATGGCGCCGGTCAGAGCGATCGACGATCCAATGAAGATGCCGAGCACCATGAAACCGAAGTGGGACACCGAGGTGTAGGCCACCAAGCGCATGATGTCGTTCTGGCCGATGGCCGCCAGCCCGCCCCATAGGATCGACAACACGGCGAAGCCGCACAGGATCCATTTCGCGGAGGCCGCAGCATCCGGGAAGAGGCGCAGGCACAGAGTGATCATCCCGAACGTGCCGACCTTGTCGAGGACACCGACCAACAGGACGGACGTACCCGGCCGTGAGGCGGCCGCCGTGTCGGGCAACCAGGTGTGCAGCGGGACCATCGGCGCCTTGATCGCGAACGCCAGGAGGAAGGTCCAGAAGACCCCCGTCTGAACCGCCGAGCCCAGGCCCGGCGTGATCGCCGACGCGGTGTCGAGGCGGAACAGGGTGTCCGAGCGCTCAGGCGCACTGGCCCACAGCGCGACGAGACCGCCGAGCATCGCCAGCCCCCCGGCCAGGGAGAAGAGCAGAAACTTCAAGGCCGCACGCTGGCGGGCGGCGACCTCGCCGTGTCCGAAGCGTCCGATCATGAAGTAGAGCGGGACGAGCATCCCCTCGAAGGCGATGTAGAAGAGGACGACGTCGAAGGCCGCGAAGATGACGACCATGAAGGCCTCAAGCAGCAAGACCAGAGCCGCATAGGCCCCGCCCTCGCGCCCGTCGGCGTCCTCGCGCCATCCCGCCAGCAGAACCAGCGGGACGAGCGCCGTGGCGAGGAGGACCATCACCAGGCCGAGGGCGTTGACCCCCAGTGCCCAGGAAACCCCGATCTGGGGGATCCAGGGCACCGACTCCACCATCTGGTAAGTCGAAGCGGTGGACCAGTCGAAGGAGGTGACGGCCGCGATGATCGCGAGGACGAGCTCAACGAGCGAACCGCCCAATGCAATCGCTCGGCCCCGCTCGCGCAGGGCGGGGACGAGGCCGACGAGTACGCCGACGACGACGGGAACGATGACCAGCAGCGTCAGCCACGGGGTGGAGGCGTGGACGAGATCGGTGATTTCCATGGGTTCTCCTCCCGCCCTCACAGCCTGAAGCCGAGGACGATGGCCAGGGCGACGATGACGCCGCCGAGGATGTAGGACGCGTATCCGCGGACATACCCGGTCTGGGTGACGGCAACCGCCTTGCCCGACTCTCTGGCGCCCGCGGCAAGCCCGTTCACCGCCCCGTCGACAACCACGCGGTCCCCGACGGTCGCGGCCTCCACGAGGGCGACACCCGGAGCCATGAACACAGACTCGTTGAAGCGATCTTGGTAGAGATCGTTGCGCGCAGCGACCGTGAGCGCATTGCCGGCGGGAACGACCTTCGGCACCTCGCGCGCGCCGTACATGCGCCAGGCGATGACGATGCCGACGACGACCAGGAGCAGCGTGACGAGCTGGATGACGATTGCAGGCAGAACCGGCTCGGCGTGCTCGACCGCACCGACCGCGGGAGTCAGCCAATTCGTGAAGACACTGCCGATCGAGAGGACACCGCCGACCACAGCGGCGCAGATCGCCAGGATGATCATCGGGATCGTCATCAACGGAGACGGCTCATGCGGGTGGACCGGCGCGCCCTCGGCCTCCGTCGTCCAGCGGGCCTTGCCGAAGAAGATCATGAAGTACAGACGCGACATGTAGAACGCCGTGATGCCTGCACCGACCATTGCCACCAGGCCATAGACCCAACCGATCCACGGCGCGGCCACGGTCCCGAAGGTCGAGGCCGAGAAGGCCGCCTCGATGATCTTGTCCTTGGAGAAGAAGCCGGAGAACGGCGGAACGCCGAGGATCGCAAGCCAGCCGCATCCAAACGTGATCCACGTGACCTTCATGACCGTGCGCAGGGCACCGAAGCGACGCATGTTGACCTGGTCGCTCATCGAGTGCATGACCGATCCGGCCCCCAGGAACATCAGGGCCTTGAAGAAGCCATGCGTGAAGAGATGGAAGATCGCGAACGCCCAGCCGATCGGGCCGAGGCCCGCACCAAGCATCATGTAGCCGATCTGCGACATCGTCGAAGCCGCGAGGACCTTCTTCATGTCGTCCTTGGCGGATCCGATGATCGCCCCGAACAGCAGGGTGATCGCGCCGACGATCGCCACGGCGGTCGCGGCCGCAGGCGCCGCGACGAAGACAGCACCGGAGCGCACGATCAGGTAGACGCCGGCGGTGACCATCGTGGCGGCGTGGATGAGGGCCGACACCGGGGTCGGGCCCGCCATGGCATCGCCCAGCCAGGCCTGCAACGGGAACTGCGCGGACTTGCCGCAGGCTGCGACCAACAGGAAGATCCCGATCACGGTTGCGTTGGCCTGCGGAATGGACCCGACGCCGTCCGCGACGACGCGAAAGTCGACCGAAGAGAAGTTCGCGACCATCGCCATCATCGCAATGAGCAGGCCCACGTCGCCCACGCGGTTCATGACGAAGGCCTTCTTGGCCGCGACCGCGTTCTCGGGCACCTGGTTCCAAAAACCGATGAGCAGGTATGACGCAAGCCCCACGCCTTCCCATCCGACGAAGAGCGCCGCGTAGGAGTCCGCGAGCACCAGCATCAGCATCGACGCGATGAAGAAGTTGAGGTAGGCGAAGAAGCGGCGCCGGTCGGTGTCGTTCTCCATGTAGGCCACGGCATAAACGTGAATAAGGGAACCGACGAAGGTCACCAGCATGACGAAAGTCATCGACAGTGGATCGACGAGCATGCCGACCTTGACGGTGAAGTCACCGGCGGGGATCCACGTGAATAGCGTGGAGTCGAGCCTGCGCTCGCCCGAGGGCAGACCGAGGAGCTGGATGAGGATCACTAGGCCGACGACGAAGGACACCCAGGAGGCGATAACCCCCAACCAGTGGCCCCAACGGTCCGAGCGACGCCCGAGCACCAGCAGGACGACGGCAGAGATCAGCGGGATCGCCACCATGAGCCAGGCCAGGGACGCGGCACCGCTGGCCGACGTGTAGTCGACGGGCGTGACGGCCTCGACGGCGCTGAGCGCTACGGGGAGGGATGCGACGGTCACGTGAGTTCCTCCCTCAGTTCTTCAGCAAGTTGACGTCGTCGACACTCGTGGTGCCGCGCGATTTGAAGATGGACACGATGATCGCCAGGCCGACGACAACCTCTGCGGCGGCGACGACCATGACGAAGAACGCCATGATCTCCCCCGAGACATCCCCGTGGATCCGGGCGAAGGTCACCAGGACAAGGTTCGCCGAGTTGAGCATCAGCTCGACACCCATCAGGGAGATCACTGCGGACTTACGCACGAGGACGATGACCGCGCCGATCGAGAAGAGCACCACCGCCAGGATCAGGTAGTAGGACAGGCTCATTTCTGTTCCTCGCTCCCCTCAGCGGGATCCGTGGTCTCAGCCGCGTCCGAAGACTCTGGCTCCGGAGCCAACGGCTGGTCGAGACCCTGCGGGGCCGCAGGTCCGGGCATTCCCCAGGCGCCGGAGGGTGGAACCTGGGCGGAGCTGGCGGCGCCGAAGGGTGAGTCCTCACGATCACCGGCACGCACGAGCTGCAGGGACGCAGCGACATCGGGCTCAATCTGGCCGATCGTGCGGTCCAGGCCACGCACACGCAGCACGCGGGGAACCGACTCCTCGACCGGACCGAGCGTTTCGCCGGAGATCGCCGGGGCGTCGACCGCGTTCGTCGCGGCATAGACACCGGGCGAGGGCAACTGGCCGATGTGGCGTCCCGTTTCCTTCCAGGCCCGCATCTTGGCCTCGACGGTCGTGCGCTGGTCGATGGCCGGACCGAGACGGTCCGTGTGCGTCAGCAACATCGCACCGATGGCCGCCGTGATCAGGAGAGCGCCCGCGAGTTCCATGGAGAACCAATAATCGGCGAACAATGTGGTCGCCAGCGTGGTGATCGGCGAGTTGGAGTATGGATCCTCTCCCAGTCCGACGGACTCGCCGATCTGCGTGTGTCCGATGACTCCACCGAGAATGATCGCCAAACCGAGCCCGCCGATGACCGCGGCGATGATGGTGCCGCGCTGCTGTCGCTGGTACTCGTCGGAGGTCCCCACGCCGATCATCATGATGACGAAGAGGAACAACATCATGATCGCGCCCGTGTAAACGATGACCTGAACGGCGCCCAGGAAGGGGGCGCCCTCCGCGATGTAGAGGACTGCGAGGCCGAGCATCACGCCGACCATGCAGATCGCCGAGTAGACAGCCCTGCGGAAGAACAGCACACCGAGGGCACACAGGACCATGAAGACAGCCACGCACCAGAAGAGGATCGCCTCCCCGGTGCTGTTCATTGGTGGCAGCAGGACCATGGGTTTCACAGCTGGGCCTCCTCGTGAGTCCGGCTCACGGCGGTGGCGGTTGCCAGCGTCGGATCATCGGGTCGGTGCTCGCGTACCCACTCGATCTGATCCTCGGTCGGTCCCGTCACGTCACCGCGGTAGTAGTCGCCGTCGTTCAAGCCCTCGACCATCGGGTGGGGTGGGGCGAGCATGTCGTCGGAGAGCGGGGCCAACAGGTCCTTCTTCTCGTAGATCTCGGCTTCACGCCGGTACTCGGCCAGTTCGAAATCGTGCCCCATCGTCAGGGCGCGCGTCGGGCAGGCCTCAATGCAGAACCCGCAGAAGATGCATCGCAGGTAGTTGATCTGATAGATGTTGCCGAAGCGCTCGCCCGGGCTGAACTGCGCCTCGGGGGTGTTAGAGGCCGCCTCGACGAAGATCGCATCGGCGGGGCAGGCCCACGCGCACAGCTCGCAACCAATGCACTTCTCGAGGCCGTCCGCGTAGCGGTTGAGCTGGTGGCGACCGTGGAAGCGCGGCTGGACGAACGGGCCCTCGAAGGGATATTGCTCGGTGACGGTCGGCTGGAAGAAGGACGTGATCGTCACGCCGTAGCCAGCCACCGGTGCGAAGAACTCGGCGATCGGCCCCTGGGGATCGTGCTCGTAGAGCATGTTGTCGTCGTCCGAGGGCGACGACTTCCTCCCGCGCCGAACTGGCTTCTCGCTCGGTGTGTCCTCATTCATCGGAGGCCTCCTTCGTGACGGTCTCGGAGACGGTCGCAGCGATCGGCGTGCGCCCGGCACGCGGCGAGGGCGGCAGGACCTGGCCGGGAAGCGGCGGCACCGGGTACCCATCGGCGTAGGCGTCGATGATCTCCGGTTTGTCGGACTTCTCCGGCTCCTTCTCGGGCTTGTCGGTCACCCAGATGATGACGAACGCGATGACGGCAAGCACGACGATGCCGATCATCACGGTCCGGTACGACAGGCCCGACCACGTGAGGATCCCGCGCATCACGGCGACGGCGATCAGCCACACGAGGGCGATCGGAATCAACCGCTTCCAGCCGAAGGACATGAACTGGTCGTAGCGGATGCGGATCAGAGTGCCGCGGGTCCAGATGATCAGGAACATGAAGAACCAGACCTTGAGGATGAACCAGACGAAGCCCCACCAGCCGGTGTTGATGATGTCGACATGGGACAGCGGCCACGGGGCGTGCCACCCGCCGAAGAACATCGTCGTGGCCACCGCCGACACGTTGAGCATGTTGACGTACTCGGAGAGGTAGTACCACGCGAACTTCATCGACGAGTACTCGGTCATGTGACCGGCGACCAGCTCACCCTCGGCCTCGGGGAGGTCGAACGGCAGCCGGTTGACCTCACCGACCGCGGAGATGCAGTAGATGATGAACGCCGGGATCATCGGGAAGGCCCACCACATGGAGCCCTGACTCGCAACGATCTGTGAGGTCGACATCGATCCCGACATGATGAAGACCGAGACGAGCGAGAGGCCCATGGAGAGCTCGTAGGAGATCACCTGGGCCGAGGAGCGGACCGCGCCGTACAGCGGCAGGGTCGAACGGGCCGACCACCCGCCGAGCACGATGCCATAGAGACCCAGCGAGGTGATCGCCAGGATGTAGAGCGTGCCGACCGGCATGTCCGCCAGCTGCATCGGCGTCGAGTGGCCGAAGAAGGAGACGTTCGGGCCCATCGGGATGACCGCATAGACGCTGAATGCGCAGAAGGCGGCGAGTGCGGGGCCGAGGAAGTAAAGGAACTTGTCCGACCGCTTCGTCCAGAAGTCCTCCTTGAAGAGGAGCTTCGCGGCATCGGCGAAGGCTTGAAACAGCCCGAAGGGGCCAGCGACGTTCGGGCCGGGGCGCGTCTGCATGCGTCCCAATCCGCGCCGCTCCACCCACAGGGCGAAGATCACGCTGAAGATCAGGAAGACGATGATGAAAACCGCCTTGATGAGCGTGATCCACCACGTCTCCTGGGAGAAATCAGCGGCGGAATAATCAGGAACCGCGACCGGGAACAAGGTACTCACCGGGCCACCTCCGCTGTGGCGCTCACTGTCACCACGGAGCCAGCGGCTCCCAGCGACTCATGGACAAGGGAGCCCTGCGAGCATTCGGGGACCCACACGACATTGTCGGGCAGGTCGACGGACTCGACGGGCGTTGTGATCGCCCCGCGATCGGTGGACACCGTGATGCGTGCGCCCTCCTCGATCCCGAGGGCGGTCAACGTCGTGCTCGAGGCGAAGGCGACCGTCCGGTGAGCGGCCCCGGCGAGCCAGGGTGCTCCGTCCTGCAAGAGTCCAGCATCGAGCATCGGCTTGTGGGTGGCGAGGACAGCCTGGCCCGCGGCAACCGCCGCGGGGATGACCGCGGGAAAAGCACCGGTGGTGGGGACCGCGGTACGCACACCCCTCCAGTCCATCAGAGGATTGACCTCGGCGTAGAGATCCGTCAGGGTCTCGATCCCGAGGTCGACGCCGAACTCGCGGGCGAGCCGGACGAGGACATCACGATCGGTCAGTGAGCGGGACGACACGGCCTGACCGAAGGGACGCAGACGTCCTTCCCAGTCGATGAATGTCCCGTTCTTCTCGAGCGGGGGCGCGACCGGCAGGACGACGTCGGCAGCGGCCGTGACCTCGGAGGCGCGAACCTCCAGCGACACGACGAAACCGGCGCTCTCCACGGCACGGCGGGCGAGCTCGGGATCGGCGACGTCACGCAGATCGACCCCTCCGAGGACAAGGGCACCGAGGGTCCCGGAGGCCGCGGCCTCGAGGATCCCGGTCACATCAAGTCCCTGCTTGCCGGGAAGCTCGCTCCCCCACCCCACTGTGGCGCGGGCGTCGGCATCCTCGAGAGGACGACCGAAGGGCAGCAGACCCGGAAGCAGACCGGCCTCGAGGGCGGCTCGCTCACCGGAGCGGCGCGGCACCCACTGGAGTCGGGCACCGGCGGCATCGGCCAGAGCGGAGGTCGCGGCAAGCAGACCCGGCACGCGGGCGGCGCGCTCACCGACGAGGACGACCCCACCTCTCAACGTTGCGAAGAGCTCGGCGTTCGCGCCCGCGGCGCCAATGGAGGACACGACCTCGGTCTCAGTTCCCGGTGCGGCGTGGAGGACCGTGGCCGACAGCTTGGCGGATCCGGGTGTCGTGAAGGGAGCGACGGTCGCGACGGACGTTGCCCCGGCCAGGACGCCCTTGCGCAGGCGCAGGAAGATCGCGCCGCACTCGTCCTCGGGCTCTAGGCCGACCAACAGGACCTGTCCCGCCCTCTCGAGGTCGGTGTAGGTGACACCAAGACCGGAGCCCGCGACGCGGGAGGCGAGGAAGAGTCGCTCCTCCTCGGATCCCTCGCGGAAGCGGGCATCGATCGAATCGGTGTGGAGCACGGTCCGGGCGAACTTCGACCACGCCCAGGCGTCCTCGAAAGTCAGACGACCACCCGGGAGGAGGCCGATCCCGGCCTTGCTCGCCGTCTCGAGTCCTTGGCGGACCCGGTCCAAGGCATCCGACCACGAGGTCGGCACCAACGTCCCGCCCTCGCGTACGAGCGGCTGGGACAGACGGGATTCCTTGTCCCACTCGAAGGCGAAGCGGTCCTTGTCGGTGATCCACTCTTCGTTGACCTCGGGGTCGTTTCCGGCCATATGACGCACGACCTCACCGCGGCGCACGTCGACGCGGATCGCAGAACCCGAGGCGTCCTGCTCGGTGACCGAGGTTGTCGAGGCCAGGTCGAAGGGGCGCGAACGGAACCGGTAAGAGGCAGCGGTCAGCGCACCGACCGGGCAGATCTGGATGATGTTGCCAGAGAAGTAGGAGGCGAAGACGCGCCCCGATTGGTCGCGGCGGGATTCGGGCAGGTCGCCCGGGTCCATGGAGCCGAGCAACCCAGCCTCTCCGTAGGGGCCGGAGATCTCCGCGGGACGCGGCCCGTCGACCTTCACGTCGCGGAAGTTCAACACTTGGGTGTCGAAGGTGCCGATCTGCTCCGGCATGAAGTAATGGTCGTCCGTGGGGGAGGTGCCACCGCCACGGCCCTGGAGGTCGATGAAGGCGTCGCCAGCGATCTCCTTGCCGAAGCGCACGCAGCGCTGGCACAGGATGCAACGATCGCGATCGAGCATGATCTGGCTCGTCAGGCGCAGCGGCTTCGGGTAGGAGCGCTTGGCGTCAGTGAACCGAGAGACCCCGCGACCCTCGGACATCGCCTGGTTCTGCAGAGGGCACTCGCCGCCCTTGTCGCAGATCGGACAATCCAGCGGATGGTTGATGAGGAGGAACTCCATCACTCCGTGCTGCGCGCGGCGCGCGACCTCGGAGGTGTGCTGCGTCTTGACGACCATGCCAGGACTGACCGTCTGCGAGCATGACGGCTGCGGCTTCGGCATGAAGCGCACCTCGCCCGTCTTGCGGTCGGGGGTGCCAACCTCGACGAGGCACTGGCGGCACGCCGCGACGGGCTTGAGCAGCGGGTGGTCGCAGAATCGCGGGATGCGGATCCCTGCCTGCTCGGCCGCCCGGATGACGAGCGTTCCCTTGGGAACGCTCAGGTGGACGTCGTCGATGGTGACGTCCACCAGATCGGTGACCTCGCTCATCGAACACCTCCTCGCGCAAAATTGGTGGACGCCTCGTAGGGGAAGAGGTCTCGCGCCGGGGTCGTCAGTCCGGCCTCGAACTCGTCGCGGAACTTCGCGATCCCGGAACGCACCGGGGTCGCCGCGGCATCGCCGAGGGCGCAGAAGCTGCGGCCCGCGATGTTGCCGGCGATCTCGTCAAGCAGATCGACGTCCCCAGGCAGGCCTCGACCCTTTTCGAGACGCAGCATGATCTGCTTGAGCCAGTAGGTGCCCTCACGACAAGGAGTGCATTTGCCACAGGACTCGTGCTGGTAGAACTCGATCCACCGGGTGATGACACGAACGACCGAGGTCGTCTCGTCGAAGACCTGCAGTGAGCGGGTACCGAGCATCGATCCCGCACCGACCACCGACTCGTAGTCCAAGGGCACATCCAGCTCGGCCTCGGTGAAGATCGGACTGGACGATCCACCGGGGGTCCAGAACTTCAGGTGGTGACCCGGGCGGATTCCCCCGGCCATGTCGAGGATCTCGCGCATCGTGATGCCGAAGGGAGCCTCGAACTGACCCGGGTGTGTGACGTGACCGGACAGCGAGAAGATGCCATGGCCCTTCGACTTCTCCGTGCCCATCGAGGAGTACCACTCGGCGGAGTGTGTGAAGATCTCGGGAACCTGGCTGATCGTCTCGACATTGTTGACGGCGGTGGGACGGGCGTAGAGCCCCTCGGCTGCGGGGAACGGCGGCTTGAGACGGGGGTGACCACGGTGGCCCTCGAGCGAGTCGAGCAGCGCCGTCTCCTCACCGCAGATGTAGGCGCCGGCTCCAGCATGGGCGGTGATGATCAGATCGCCGAGCAGGCCCGCGTCGGTCGCTTCCTTGATTGCGCCCAGCAGACGACGGTAGACGTGGGCGACCTCGCCACGCAGATAGACGAAGGCGTGGTCACAGCGCAGCGCTCGCGAGCCGATCGCGATCCCCTCGACTAGGACATGCGGGTTTGCCATGATCAGCGGCATGTCCTTGCAGGCGCCCGGCTCGGATTCGTCGGAGTTGACGACGAGGTAGCGGGCTAGACCGTCGTCGGGCGGAAGGAAGGACCACTTGAGACCGGTCGGGAACCCAGCACCGCCTCGTCCGCGCAGTCCCGCGGCCTTGACGACGTCGATGATCTCGGCCGCGGTCATGGTGTTCGCCCGTGCCAGACCCTGGTATCCACCGCGACTGCGGTACGACTCGAGCGTCCAGGAGCGGTCGTCACCCCAGCCTCGGGTGAGGACGGGCGTCAGCTCAGATGGTGCGGAGTAGGTGGTCACTTCTCCCCCTCCTTCGTGGTGGGCTCGACCCCGATGGGCGCCTCGGGTTCCGCCACGGGCACCGGCGCCGTCCAGCTGTTCTCGTCGGCGATGCGCAGGCCCAGGGTGGATGCCTCCCCGGCGCTCAGACCCTCGTCGACGTGGTCGTCGAGGAAGCCGGCAAGTGTGTGCTCGTTCTGCCTGAACGTCGGGACGCTCTCGGGCCCGCGGGTCGGGTGCACCTCGTGGCCGGCCTCGAGCTCATCGACGAGGGCAATGGTCGACTCGGGTGTCTGATTGTCGAAGAACTCCCAGTTGACCATCACGACGGGCGCATAGTCACACGCCGCGTTGCACTCGATCCTCTCCAGGGTGATCTTTCCCGAAGGGCTTGTCTCATCGGTGCCGACGCCGACGTGGGAGGACACCGCCTCCCAGATCTCGTCGCCACCCATGACGGCGCACAGAGCGTTCGTGCAGACGCCAACCAGGTACTCGCCAGTGGGATGACGCTTGTACTGGGTGTAGAAGGTCGCCACGGCGGAGACCTCGGCGCGTGAGACGCCGAGCAGGTCGGAGCACAACGCGATCCCGTCGGCGCTGACGAAGCCGTCCTCGGACTGAACCAGGTGGAGCAGCGGCAGCAAGGCCGAGCGGGCGTGTCCCTCGGGATACCGGGAGATCACCTCGGACGCCTCACTGCGCAGGCGCTCCTCGACAGCGGATGTGTAGCTCATCGGTCGACGCCTCCCAGAACCGGGTCGATGCTGGCCAGACACATGATGAGGTCGGCCAGCTGGCCGCCCTCGGCCATCATGGCCAGGGACTGCAGATTGTTGAATGAGGGATCCCGGAAGTGCGCGCGATAAGGGCGTGTCCCTCCGTCGGAGACCAGATGGACCCCGGAGATGCCCTTCGCGTGCTCCACCGTCTGGTAGACCTCACCGGCCGGGACACGGAAGCCCTCGGTGACGAGCTTGAAGTGATGGATCAGCGACTCCATCGACTGACCCATGATCTCCGAGATGTGCGCGAGCGAACTACCCTGACCATCGGCTGCGACGCTGAGCCGGGCCGGCCACGCGATCTGCGGGTCCGCGACCATGACGGGCTGCCCCTCGGTCTCCTCCAGACGCTCAAGCACCTGGTTGATGATGCGCAACGACTGGTAGGACTCGTCGAAGCGGACCATTGCGCGGTTGTAGCAGTCGGACTTGTCGTAGGTCGGGACGTCGAACTCGTAGTTCTCGTATCCGCAGTAGGGCTGCGTCTTGCGCAGGTCCAACGGGAGGCCGGCAGCCTTCGCGATCGGTCCCGTCACTCCCAGCGCCATGATCGCCGACAAGGGCAGGTAACCGACGTCGATGAAGCGCTTCTTGAAGATCGGGTTCTGCAGAGCCAGGTCCTGAAGCTGGCCGATGTCGTGGCGGACCTTCGGCAGTTTCTCGCGAATGTAGTCGATCATGCCCGCGGGCAGATCCTGAGCGACGCCACCGGGGCGGATGAACGCGTGGTTCATGCGCAAGCCGGTGATGCGCTCGAAGATCCGCAGGATCTCCTCGCGACCTCGGAAGCCGATCGTCATGAAGGTCGTGCCGCCCAGCTCGTTGCCGGTCGACGCGATGGCCACGACGTGGCTGGCGATGCGGTTGAGTTCCATCAGCAGCACACGGATCAGCGTCGCGCGCTCGGGGACCTCATCTGTGATACCGAGCAGCTTCTCGACACCCAGGCAGTACTCGACCTCCTGGAAGAAGGGAGCCACGTAATCCATGCGGGTGCAGAACGTCACGCCCTGCGTCCACGTGCGGTACTCCATGTTCTTCTCGATGCCGGTGTGGAGATAGCCGGTGTCAACACGGACCTGACGCACGACCTCGCCATCGAGCTCGACGATCAGGCGAAGCACACCGTGGGTCGAGGGGTGGACCGGACCGAGGTTGACGACGATGCGCTCCGAGGAGATCTTCTGGATCTCCGTGAGGACGTCCTCCCAGTCGCCGCCCTGGACGAGGATCTCGGGGACCTCGTCGACGTCGATGTTGCCGACGCCGCGTGCGGCGTGAAAGGTGCTGGTCTGTTCACTCATCAGTTGTACGACCTCCGTGTGTCGGCCGGCGGGACGGTGGCGCCCTTGTACTCGACGGGAATACCACCGAGCGGGTAGTCCTTGCGCTGGGGGTGGCCGACCCAATCGTCGGGCAGGGCGGTGCGCGTCAGCGAGGGGTGGCCGTCGAAGACGATGCCGATGAGGTCCCAGGTCTCGCGTTCCTGCCAGTCGTTGCCCGGATAGACCGAGACGACGGAGGGAATGTGCGGGTCCTCATCGGAGCAGGTGACCTCGAGGGTGAGGAAGCGGTTGTGGGTGACCGACAGCAACGGATAGACCGCGTGCAGCTCACGGCCACGATCAGCCGGGTAGTGCACCCCATTCGTGCCCAGGTTGAGCTCGAAGCGCAGGTCCTGGTCGTCGCGCAGATGTCGCGTGACGCGCAGGATGTGTTCCCGCGCAATGAAGATCGTCAGCTCGGCGCGGTACACGACGACCTTCTCGATGACGTCCGCCGGATCGAGGCCGTCATCGTGCAGCAGCTCGTCGAGGATGTCGACGACCTCGTCGAACCACCCGCCGTAGGGACGCGCGGACTGGCCGGGAAGCGTGAAGGTCTCCTGCAGGCCACCGAAGCCGGTCGTGTCACCAGCATCATGGACGCCAAAACTCCCGTGACGCACGGCGATGGGCTCGGGCAGGCTGGCGGGACGCGGCGTCGTTACCGCGGCGGGAAGGTCCGCCTGCTCCGGGGAGACGGGAAGGTTGTCGCTCATGCGAGCAGTCCCTTCATCTGATGGGTCGGAGTGGCGGCCAGCGCGGCCTGTTCCGCCTTGCGGGCGATCTCCTCCCGGTGGACGCCGAGTGGCTCCTTCGCGATCTGCTCACGCAGGGTGAGGATCGCGTGGATCAGTGCCTCGGGGCGCGGCGGGCATCCCGGCAGGTACACGTCGACGGGGACGATGTGGTCACAGCCCTGGATGACGGCGTAGTTGTTGAACATGCCGCCCGAGGACGCGCAGGCGCCCATCGAGATCACCCATTTGGGCTCGGGCATCGATTCGTAGACGCGCCGGATAATCGGGGCCATCTTGTGGGAGACACGCCCCGAGACAATCATCAGGTCGGCGTGGCGCGGCGAGGCGCGGAAGACCTCGAGACCGAAGCGGGAGAAGTCAAAACGCGGCGTACCGGCCGCCATCATCTCGATGGCGCAGCACGCGAGACCCATGGTCACGGGCCACTGGCTGTGTTTGCGGGCCAGACCCAAGACCTTCTCGACGCTGGTCAGCGCGATGCCCGCGGGAAGCTTTTCCTCAAGTCCCATGTCGTTTCCCTCCCTCTCAGTAGTCCAGGCCGCCGCGACGCCACTCGTACACATAGGGCACGGTGATCAACGCGATGAATGTCAGCATGGCGACCAAGCCGAACGCACCCAGCCTGTCGAAGCTGACCGCCCACGGGTACATGAAGACGACCTCGATGTCGAAGATGATGAAGGTCATCGCCACCAAGTAGTACCGCACCGGGAAGCGTCCCTCCTCAATGTGTTGGGGACCCGGGTCGATGCCGCACTCGTAGTTCTGTTCCTTGAACAGGTTGTGCTTGGTCGGGCCCAGGATGGCCGAGACTCCCAGACCGGCCAGTGCGAGCACCAGGGCGGCCGCGCCCATGATCAGCAGCGGCACATAGGGATTGGTCATCGTTCCTCCCGGAGGATGGGTGGGTTCACGTCGGTGCGGGTACGGCTCGTGCCGATCATGCTTTGGGCACCGCCTTCGCCAGAGTCGTGATCAATCGATCGTCGAAATCGCCCCCGGAGCGCTCGAATCCATCGGACAGGAGCTTGTGGACCAGGGTCATCAATCGAGGGATCGGGAGCCCATAGCGCGTGCACAGGTGCATGATCTTCGGGTTCTCGATCAGCCGGACGAAGATGCGTCCGAGCGAGTAATAGCCGCCGTATTCGTCGCGCAACTGCTCGGGATAGGCCGACATCGCGCGATCCAGGCCAGCCTGCGTGGTGCGGGAGAGGCCCTGCGCGATGGCGGCGGCGGCCAGACGCCCGGCCTTGAGCGCGGGGGCGATCCCCTCACCGTTGAAGGGGGAGACCATGCCTCCGGCGTCCCCGACGACGACGAGGCCCTCGACGTAATGGGGCTTGCGGTTGAAGCTCATCGGCAATGCTGCGCTGCGCAGGGGGCCGACCTGGTTCTCGGGGGTGAAGCCCCATTCCTCAGGCAGGTGAGAGGTCCACTCGGCGAAAACCTGACGATACGGCAGGGCCGTGGCGTGAGCGGTTGAGGCGACGGAGCCGAGGCCGACGTTGACGGTCCCATCCCCCATCGGGAAGACCCAGCCGTAGCCGGGCAGAAGGTCGGAGCGGCCAGGCTCCCCGCTCCACAGCTCGAGGTGAGACTCCATCCACTCCTCGTTGCTTCGGGGCGAACGGAAGTAGGTTCGCGCGGCCACGCCCATCGGCCGACGGTCGTTCGCCCGCAGGCCCATCGAGGTCGCCAAGCGGGCGGAGACACCACCGGCCTCGACAACGAGCTTCGCGCGAGCGGTGACGTTGTGGGCAGAGGCACCTCGGCCCACTCGTGCCGTCACACCGGTCACACGGCCGTCGACGTCCTGGATCGCCCCGGTGACCATGTGGCCCTCATACAGGCGGGCGCCGCGGGCGACGCCATGGCGGATCAACTCTTCATCCAGGCTCATGCGGGCCCGGGTCATGCCGTAGCCGGGCAGGGATTTCTGGTCGGGCCACTCCATCTGGACGGTGTGGCCACCGCCGATGACGGTCAGGCCCCGGTTGCGCGTCCAGCCGGTCGTGTCCATGCCCATGAGGACGAGCTCGTGGACCGCTGCAGGGGTCAGGCCATCGCCGCAGATCTTGTCCCGCGGGAAGGTCGCCTTGTCGAGGACGGCGACCTCCACCCCGAGCGAGGCTAAGTGATACGCGGTGGCAGCGCCGGCCGGTCCTGCACCGACGACGACGACGTCGGCGACAATGTCGCGCGCCAGCTCGTCTGTCACTGCGTCTCCTCAGGCACTGTTCGGCACCACGGTCCACGTCAGCGGACCTCGGATTGTCTCGGCCGGGCCGCAGCGCAGATGCCGGCACACCACAGTCCGTGTTGCAGGTTAGCCCGCGGCCACTTCCACGCGGACCGACCTGGGCGTGGCGTGCAGTTCTCGCGGTTTTGGCCACGTCGCGCTGGATCTCGGCTCCTCCAATTGCGAAAGGTTCAAATGACCTAATTGGAGTGTTGGCGACTGAACGCCCGGCAGATGTCCGCGCAGTGCCGATCCCGTGTCGTGTTCATGTCCGGTTCCTGTCCGATACGTTGTCAAGTCAAAGCGCCGCAAGGTTGGTGGGGCGGCCGGGCAGACCTGTCTCGCCGAAAGCATGCCGTGTTTGGTCCGCGAGGCGCGCCCGCCGAGGCGACGAAGCCCCATTGGGGACCGGGTTGCCGCATTGGTGCTCGTTCATCTGGCGGGCATTTCGTCAGCGGCCGCAACACCAATGGTGCGGTCGCGAGAAGGCGTGCCTCAAGCGCGTCGGGCGCGGTGTAGGGCGACAATTCCACCGGTCAGATTTCGGAACTCGACGTCCGTCCACCCGCGGTCGGCGATGATCCGAGCCAGTTCCTGCTGCGGATACCAATCCAGGATCGACTCGACAAGGTAGTCGTAAGCGACCTCGTCGGACGAGGCGAGACGAGCGAGGCCGGCGATGACAGTTCCCAAGTAGAAGCGGTACAGCGTCCGGAATGTCGTGTCGGGCGGTGTCGAGAACTCGCAGACGACCAACCGTCCCCCCGGCCTTGTCACCCGAGCCATCTCCGACAGAGCGGCCTCGGTGTCCGCAATGTTGCGCAGTCCGTAGGAGATCGTCACCGCGTCGAAAGAAGCATCGGGGAAGCCGAGGGCTGTGGCATCCCCCTCGACGAATTCGAGGTCAGGGTGACGACGACGCCCGACCTCGATCATCCCCTCGGACAGATCGCAGGCGACGACGTGAGCACCCGATTGAGCGAGCGCGGCGGAGGATGCGCCCGTACCAGCAGCGAGGTCGAGGATGTCCTCACCGGGCAACGGTGCCACCGCCGTGCGCAGTGCGACCTGCCAGACGTGGTCCATTCCTCCGCTCATCAGGGCATTCATCACGTCATAACGCGTGGCGACGTGGTCGAACATCGACGCGATCTCCCCCGTGTGCTTGTCGAGGTCGGCCCGCAGTGCGTCATCTGCTTCACTCATGGGCGCCATCTTCCCACGCGCACGGCGTGGCTCGTCACATTGAAGACGACCCAACCGTCCGGTCAAGGTCTGGCGGGTCGTCCTCGATACCATGGCCGTATGCCGACCCCTTCCTCATTCGACCCGTCGAACGGCGCCCATGCTCCCCTGGTCGTGCGGGTCGCCGAGATTCCTGAGGAGCACGCGGCCTCACGACTGGCTCTGACCGACCTGCTGCCAGATCCCCGGGACCCCGTGGCCTGGATCGGCGGCCGGTTTGACATGGTCGGATGGGGTCGCGCGCTGACGCTGGAAGCAGCAGGCCGGCATGCCGCACGCGATGCCGCCCGAGCCTGGAACGAGGTGCGACGAGACGCCCGGGTCGACGCACCCGAGGGTGCTCCCACACTGCCCATCGCTCTGGGGTCCTTCGGGTTTTCCCGGGAGACCCCGGGGATGCTCATCGTGCCCGCCGCCCTCGTCCTCGAGGAACGGAATGAGGGAACCGGGTGGGGCGGGACATCGACCGGCCAGGAACCGCGAGGTCGCCGACGCCGCTGGGTCGCCACCGCTGCCCGGTCCTCCCGGGGCACCGAGCCCGAGGACCCAATGTCTACGCTCGACGCGGCACTCGCCGCCCGATCCAGCGCACCGGTGCGCGCTCCTCACGATCTGCGGACCCGGACCGGGCTGATGACCCAGTCTGAGTGGGCGGACTCGGTACGTCGGTTGATCGCCCGGCTGAAGGACGGCACGGCCTCGAAGGTCGTCATGAGCCGCGACATGATCGTCGAGTCCGACGAGCCGATCGACGAGCGTTTCCTCCTCGCTCGCCTCCATGAGTTCTACCCGACGACCTGGGCCTATGC
Source organism: Actinomycetales bacterium (assembly GCA_015655375.1). Classification (GTDB taxonomy): domain Bacteria; phylum Actinomycetota; class Actinomycetes; order Actinomycetales; family Actinomycetaceae; genus Pauljensenia. Next base: position 20,158 of record JAATFD010000049.1, on the reverse strand, counting down.
CGTGGGCGGTCTCGTCGGCGCCACGCCCGAGATGTTGGCGTCGATGGAGGGCGGGCGCGTGCGATCCCGGGTCCTCGCGGGCACGAGCGGGCCGGGAGGAGGAGCCGCGTTGATGGAGTCGATGAAAGACCGCACCGAGCACCTGCTGGCCGTCGAATCCGTCGCGCGGGCGCTCGCCCCGATCGCCGAGACGCTGGATGTGCCGGAAAGACCACGGATCCTCGACCTGCCCAACGTCTCGCACCTGGCCACCGACGTGACCGCGACGCTGCCGGGGGCGGGAGTCCTCGACGTCATCGACGCGCTGCATCCCACCGCGGCGGTGTGCGGGACCCCCACCGCGTTGGCCTTCGATCTGCTCGAGGACTTCGAGTCGACCCAGCGGGGTCGCTATTCGGGCCCGGTCGGCTGGGTCGACGCGGTCGGCGAGGGCGAATTCGGGATCGGACTGCGGTGCGGCCAGGTCAGCGAGGACGGGCGCGAGGTGCGGGTCTTCGCCGGGGGAGGGATCATGCCGGATTCCATTCCCGAGGTCGAGTTGGCCGAGACGCGAGCCAAGATGGCCCCGGTGCTGCAGGCGTTGGGGGTCACCGTGGCCGAGTGAGGGCCGCGCGCGGAATCGCTGCCTCCAACGCCGATGCGACCGCGGGTTGCTGAATGAACCGTCGTTTGCTCGCAGAAATCCATTGAGCACGTGACGGTTTCACCAACGCAGGCCCCGTCATCGATGGACTCGAATCAGCTCGCCAGGGCACCGCATCTCGACAGCGCCTTCTCATGCAGCAGGCAGCGACAACACCACCAGCACCACCTCACGCGACCAGACAGGCGCAGAGAGGAGCGTGTGCCTCGCGAGAGTTCGCGAGGCACACCCCACTGATGAACACGCGTGCGGATCAACGACGTCCAGGCCACATCGGAACCGTCTGGCCCGACCCAGCCAGCACCTCCGGACTTCTCAGCTGGACTTCGATTGCAGCGTGACGGTGCTGGTCTGGATCTTGCCGTCGCGAGCGAATTCGATCTGGACCTGGGAACCGCCGGTGTAGCGCCGGATGTACCCGGACAAGGACTTCGCCGAACTCACCGAATTCCCGTCGACCGCGAGGATGACGTCGCCGACCTTGATCCCGGCCTTGTCGGCCGATCCGCCCGACGTCACGGACGCGACCTCGGCGCCCACACGCGTCGTCCCGTCCACCGTCGCCGTGCCCGCCTGGATCGTCACGCCGAGCACCGCGTGATCGACGGTCCCGGTCGAGATCAACTGATCGATGACCGATTTGACGAGGTCGGAAGGAATCGCAAAGCCGAGGCCGATCGACCCGGCCTCGGACGAGGAGGTCGATGTTGACGCGATCGACGAGTTGATCCCGATCACGGATCCGGTCTCATCGAACAGCGGCCCGCCCGAGTTGCCGGGGTTGATCGAGGCATCGACCTGGATCGCGTTGGTGATGACGGAATCCGATGACGAGGACTGCTGCTGACTCTCCTGACCCTGCAACTGGCCGAATGGATCGTCCGGGTCCGTGCTCTGGCCCTGGCTCTCGGTTTCTGTGGTCGAGACCTCGACGGGGCGGTTGAGCGCAGAGACCACGCCCGTCGTCACCGTGTCCGACAATCCCAGCGGTGAGCCGATCGCCATGACGTCCTGACCCACTTTGACATCCGAGGACGATCCGAAGCGCGCCACGGTCAGATCCGAGGGCGAATCCTTCAACTGGATGACGGCCAGGTCGGTGGTCTGGTCGGACCCGACGACGCTCGCGTCGTACACGCGTCCGTCCGCCAGCGTCACCTGGATTGACCCGCTCGAACTGCTCGCTCCCGAGACTGCGGACGAGCTCGCGGCGGAGATGACGTGGTAGTTCGTCACGATGTGACCGGACGCATCGTAGATGACGCCGGCGCCGATGTCGGAGCTGTCCGATCCCGTCACCGTGATCGAGACGGTCGCGGGCGAGACGGCCGACGCGACCGCCTCCCAGTCCGGTGTCGACCCACTGGTCGTCACCTGGGGAACGGACTGGGCGGTCGACACCGTCGAGGACGTCGAGACCGGCGAGGACGTCGAACTGCTACCCACCAGCGCCATCGTGGCTCCCACCGAGACCGCCGCCGTCACGATCATCGCGGCAGCGAGGGCGAGCCACCCGGGCGTCGTCCGGCCCTGGCGTTGGCGATCTGAGTGCGGGGGCTGCGGCGAAGCTGCCTGGTGGAAGATCGAGAACCCGTTCGGGCCGGTTGGCGGGGTGCCACTGCCACCGGACGAGGCTCCCCCGAACGCAACGTCACCACCGGGTTCCGTCTGCGGCTGCTGGCCCTCGCGGGCCTCGGACCCGGTCGGTGTCGCCCACGGGTCCGAGGATGTGGACGGCCGCGGCCAAGCGGTGGTGCCGGTACCGGATCCCACCTGCGTCGGTGGAACTGGCTGGGTCGGCGGTGTGCCCGCGGTCCGCTGCTGTGGCGGCCTCGGTGGCACGGGTTGCTGCTCCGCGCCCGCGGTCTGCGAACTGCCCTCGGGCCGAGCATCCTCGGCCTCGGGTTCGGCCGCGCTCCCCCGGTCGCCCTCGTCCCCGTTCGGGGTGGGGGACGTCGGGCGCCATGCGTCCTCCGGGGACGGCGAACGCCACCCAGAGGGATCTGTGGGTCGATCGTCGCTCATGTGCTCCTTCTTCCTCAGGTCTGCAATTGACCTCAGTGTGCCCGCGCCCCATCGTGGCAGGCTGAATTCAGGCTGTATGTTTCCTGGGAGCACCACACCCAGGAGCGATTCCTGTCACACTGCGGCGGCACCGGCCCCTCGAACGGAGGCCAGCAGGGAGGCATCGGACTCAAGAGGAACGTGGATGATTTCCCGGCCCCGCACAGGCTCTCCGAGGACAGCCCGCAGATCCCCCATCGTCCCCACACGACGGAAGGCCGCCCCATAAGCCCGCGCGAGGTCCTCGACGTGTGCGTTCTGTGGAGTCGCGAACCATCGCTCGTGGACGTCGACGTAGCGATCGCGTCCGTGTTCGAGCGTGGAGAAGATCGACCCGCCATGATCGTCGAGGACGACGATGCGCACATCGGCCTCGGGATTCGAATCGGAGAGCATCAAGGACGACGCGTCATGGAAGAACGTCAGGTCTCCCATCAAGGCGTTGACCGGACCGGCACCTCCCCAGGCCAGACCCAGGGCCGTCGCGATCGTCCCATCGATGCCGGCAAGTCCCCGATTGGAGACGACCGCGGCGCGCCCGGGCGCCCCCGCCACGAGGTCGACCGCCCGGATCGTCAATGAGGCGCCGAGCAGCAGGGTTCCCTCCACGTCCTCCCAGACTGCTCGCGCGACCGAGGCGAGGGTCGGCCGCGCGTCGCCCGCAGCCACGACCATCGGACGCATGGCGCGATCCACGGCCACGCCCGCCCTCCTCCATGCCTGCGCCCATTCGACGTCGGGGTGCGGCGCCGGTGCGGGATCGAGCGCCGCGGCGACCAACTCGGCCCGCCCCGCGACATCGACCCATCCAGGCACCGGTGAGTGGACGATCAGTCGGATGTCGGGTCGGGACAGCAACGCGGTCACCGGCCGGGACAGAGTCGGTCGGCCCGTGACGAGAACCTGTCGGATTCCCTCGGCCAACACCGTATCCAGCAGCGCCTGCTGGTGGGGCACCCAGGCCGACGAGGTCGTCGCCCCGCTGGTCGGCTCAGCCAACAGCGGCACGCCCGCCCGCTCCGCCCACTCCCCCGCATGCGGATCTGCCCCGTCCCCGGCGACGATCACGGTCGCGAGCGTCGGATCGAGGGCGTCCTCCCATGGCGTCGCCACCGGTTCAGCCGAGAGGATGCGCGTTGGCAGGGAGGCCGAGGACCGCTCGACGGGTGCCACCTCCGATTCGGGACCACCGGGCCACGTCAAGGGAACCAGCGGGTCTCGGAACCCCACATTGATCTGGACGGGCCCGGGACGCCCACTCGGGACGCCGAGCGCGGCAGAGACCGCCCTCGTCACGATGCCGTCCAGCGAGGGACCCGCCGGCGTGTCCGCGGGAACGTCCCACACATCGCGCACGTGCGAGCCGAAGAGGCCGGGCTGGTGCGTGGTCTGCGAGGCACCGACCCCGAGGAGCTCGAAGGGACGGTCCGCACTGACGACGATCAGCGGGATCCCGGAGTGGGAGGCCTCGGCGACACCCGCGTGCAGCTCCGCGACTGCTCCTCCGGAGGTCGTGACGACCGCGACCGGAGCGAACGCCTGGGCCGAGCCGATCCCCGCCGCCCGTGACAGGCCGACGGCGAGGAAAGCCGCCCCGCGCTCGTCCAGGCGGACATGGGCGCGCAGAAGCCCCTCCCGCTCGGCGCGCGCGAGGGCGTAGGCGAGGGGCGCGTCGCGCGAACCCGGACAGTACACGACATCGCGGACCCCGCAGGCCGCGAGCGCCCGGACCACCCCGTCGGCGAGAATCTCGGAGGGGGCGTCGGTCATCGAAGGTCTCCCGTCCGGTTGTCGTCGTCACCTCTGCGTTGAGCGTGGTCCCGGTCGAGGAGGACCGCACACATCTCCATGAGCCTCTCACGCCACCGGGCTTCGAGCCCCTCGGGAAGGGCCACCGCCCCGAGGAGGGACTCGTCGGGGACGACCTCGCGCACCTCGATCCGTCCCGCCACCGGAAGCAGCGGAGTCCGAGTGACGTCGGAGGCCAGGAGCTGTGCGGTGGCAAGGCCACAGGCCGGGGGCTCCCCCGGCAGGGCGGCCGCCGCCAGCACACCACGGGCCAGACCGACAGAGGACTCCAGCGCCGAGGAGATCACCACGCGCAACCCCGTCTGCTCCCCGATGCGCAGGGCGCGCTCAATCCCACCGAGCGGAGCGACCTTGACGATCGCGACGTCGGCCGCTCCGGCCCGCGCGACGGCGATCGGGTCTTCGGCCCGGCGGATCGATTCATCGGCCGCGATCGGCACGTCGACCGCTCGGCGGACTTCGGCCAGTTCCTCAACAGTCACGCAGGGTTGTTCGACGTATTCGAGCCCGTCGACCAGTGCGGCCGCCCGATCGAGTTCCCGGATCGCGGGGATCGCCTGGTGCGGTGACCACGCGGCGTTCGCGTCGACGCGCACATGCGCCCGCTCGGCTCCGACGGTTTCGACGAGGGCGGCCGCGACGGCCTCGACGCGGGCGCTGTCATCCTCCAGGGAGACACCGGGATCGGCGACCTTGATCTTCGCGGTCGCACATCCCCCGCTGGCCCGCACGCGAGCGGCGGCGGCCTCGGGAGCGGACACGGGGATCGTCACGTTGACCGGAACGCTCGAACGAAGGATCGGTGGGTCCGGGGTGGTCGCGCCAGCGAGGGCGGCACTCAGCCACGTCGAGGATTCGGCGGGGTCGTAATCCCAGAAAGGCGCGGCCTCCGCCCAGCCATGGTCGCCGTGGAGGAGCAGCCCGTCGCGCTCGTTCACGCGACGGAAGCGGAGGACCAGAGGCACGGAGTACAGGAGGATCCGGTCGACGCCGGGCAGGCCGTCACGCACAGCGGCGGGAAGGCCCGCGAGCGCCAGCTCGACGAGGGCAAGCGATGTGGCCGCAGCAGACGAGGATTCCATGGACGGCCGGGGACTGACAGTCATGAGCCCATTGTGCCCGCATGGCCTCCAGGAGCGCCGACCCTACGGGCGTGCGACACGGCACGACGGCGATCGGAGTCGGTCGCGCGTGCGCCCGAATCGGCCGGTCAGCCCCTGACGACCATTCCCGATCGAGGAGCCAGCAGGACGTGACCGGTGCACTCCGCTCCGGAGACAAGGTCGAGGCCGACGACCCCGGTGACCTCGACCGCGGCGTCACCGTGGTTGAGCAGGAACAGGAACTCGCCCCGACGCACGGCCTCGACCCCGTCGGGCAACCCGGTCAATGTCGGACGGACTCGGGCATGGGCGGCGACCAGACGCACCAGGGCAGTCCGGGAGAGCGCATCGAGATCGGTCCCGACGTACCATGCGCCGCCGGATCGTGCGGCCCCGGTGCTCGTGTCGGTGCGGGTTCCGGCGGCCCCGTCTTCCGTCGGTTCCACAATGCGGCGCGTGATGGCCGGGAATCCGGCGAGATCGAGGCCGCCCGCGCGTCCGTCATAGGTCGCAATGACCTCTGTCGAGCCGGACCAGGGTGCCTCGGCGCCACCGCACTCGGGTCCATCGGCCAGCACGAGGACCTCTGCCCAGGTGCCTCCACGGAGGTCGGGGGCGGGCGGGCCCATTCGATCGAGGACACGTCGGAGCGGCACGACATCCGGTTCGAGACCGACCCACGTCGCGGCACCCGGCGCGGCGATCTCCCGAGTCAGTCGATTGACGAAGTGCGAGCGCACCCGTGAGCTCTCGGCGGCGTCCCGCGCGCGGGATCCATCCCCGTCGGCGATTGCGGGATCGTCCGTCTCCCGCCCGAGCGGGCCCGACAGTGCCACGTGGTCGACGACCACGACACCGAGCAGATCCCGCAGGCTCCCGAGGTATCCCCCGAGCACGGCCGACAGGTCGGAGTGGACCACACCTGCGGGACCGGTGACGACGATCTGGGCGCCGCGCCGGGCCGCCCTCGTCAGGCGGGCCGCAAGTTCCGGGCGATCGACGAACAGCGCCGGAACGAGGACCAACGCGTAGGACTCGAGGTCATCGTCGGGCCCGACGATGTCGACGGCAATCCCGTCCTCCCACAGGGTGCGATGCCACGCGCGGGCCTCGACCATGAAGCCCTCTGGCGTGTTGGGACCGATCGCCGCGGCCCGGGCCCATTCGCTCTCCCAGTCGACGACCAGGGCAACCTCCGCGTGGACGCGCGTCCCCATGACCTCGCTCAGGTGCGAGAGGACCCGTCCGGCCTCGACGACCTCGTCCCAGGTCCGCGAGGCCCGGCCTGCGTGCGGGACCATCCCGGAGTGGAAGGTCTCCGCGCCCTGCCGGGACTGGCGCCACTGGAATTGGAGGACGCCGTCGGCGCCGTGGGCCATTCGATCGAGCGACCACAACAGGAACTGCCCGGGCCTTTTGGGGGAGTTGCGCGCGCGCCACTGGACCGCACTCGGGGCCTGTTCCATCAGCAACCACGGCGCTCCACCCGCGAGCCCGCGCATCAGGTCCCCCTGCCAGGCGATATCGTGGGCAGCCGCCGGGTCAGCCGGGTCCGGGTAGGAATCGTCGGAGATGACGTCGAGGTCCCTGGCCCATTGCCGGTAGTCGAGCCAGGGGAAGGATCCCATGAAGTTCGTCGTGACGGGCCGGTCTGAATGTGTGCGGACCTCTTCGATCTCTCCGAGCAGCAGGGCGTGGATCTGGTGGTCGCAGAAGCGCCGCCAGTCCAGCTGCTGGCCCGGGTTGTGGAAGGTCGGCATCACGCGCGGCGGAGTGACCTGGGCGAAGTCCGAATAATGCTGGGACCAGAAATCAGTCCCCCACGCCGTGTTGAGGCCCTCGATGTCCGCGTAACGGCGCCGCAGCCAGGTGCGGAAGGCCTTGGCGCAGGTCGGGCAGAAGCACTCATGGATGTGGCAGGCGTATTCGTTGCCGATGTGCCACAGGGCAACGCCGGGGTGGTGGCCGAAGCGACGGGCGAGCTCGCCCGCGAGCGCCCTCGTGCGCTCGGCAATGATCGGCGAGGACGGGCAGAGCTGCTGGCGGGATCCGAAGCCGAGTCGAACCCCACACGCGTCGACGGGCAGCGTCTCCGGATGGCCCGTCGTCATCCATGCCGGCGGCGAGGCCGTCCCCGTGGCGAGGTCGACGGCGATGCCCTCGGTGTGGAGCCGGTCGATGAGGTCGCCGAGCCAGTCAAGGTCGTAGTGGCCCTCGCTCGGCTCCAGGCGCGACCAGGAGAAGACGCCGAGGGTGATGAGCGTGACACCGGCCTCGTGCATCATCGCGAGGTCGGACTCGATCGTTGCCGGGTCCCACTGCTCTGGGTTCCAGTCACCGCCATAGGCGGGACTGCGCAGCGGGAGCAGGGGCATCGTCGGCGAGGTCATACGACCAGCTTAGGTGGGTCTGAGGATCGCTCGCGATGCAGTGACCAAGCGGGGCGACGGGTGAATCCCAGGTCCGGAAAGCCGATCCTCAGGCTCGCCCAAGGGCGGAGACCATCGCGGCCTTGATCGTCGGCATCCGGTTTGCCGCCTGGTCGAAGACGATCGAGCGCGGGCCCTCGAAGACCTCATTGGAGACCTCAATCCCGTCGAGCCCGAACTGCTCGTGGATCTGGCGTCCGACGGCCGTGTTGAGGTCATGGAAGGCCGGCAGGCAGTGCATGAACTTCGCATTCGGACCGGCCAGCGACATCAGTGCCTCGTCGACACGATAGCCGTGGAGCAACTCGATGCGTTCGGCCCAGACCTCCTTCGGCTCCCCCATGGAGACCCAGATGTCGGTGTGGACGAAGTCTGCGCCCTCGACAGCACCGGGGTCCTCGGTCAGGGTGATCCGGGCGCCGGACTCCGCGGCACGCGCCCGGGCGGCCGCGATGACGTCCTCGGCGGGCCACAGCTCCTTCGGGGCGATGATGCGGACGTCCATCCCGAGGATCGCCCCATTGACCAGCAGGGACCGGCCCATGTTGAAGCGCGCGTCGCCGATGTAGGCGTAGGCGATGTCCGAGTCGGGGCGGCCGTCACTGTGCTCGCGCATCGTCAGAGTGTCAGCGAGCATCTGGGTCGGATGCCAGTCGTCGGTCAGGCCGTTGAAGACGGGAACGCCGGATTGCTGCGCCAGAATGTCGACGTGTTCTTGCAGGTCACCGCGGTATTCGATGCCGTCGAACATTCCACCGAGGACACGGGCCGTGTCGGCGACCGATTCCTTGTGGCCCATCTGGGAGCCCTGCGGGTCGAGGTAGACGGTGTGGGCACCCTGGTCGGCGGCGCCGATCTCGAAGGAGCACCGGGTTCGCGTCGAGGTCTTGGCGAAGAGCAGGGCAATGTTGAGTCCCCGCATGAAGGGGATCTCTCGGTGTTCGGCCTTGGCGGCCTTGAGTCCGGCGGCAAGGTCAAGCAGGTCACGCCAGTGCTGACCGGTGAAGTCCAACTCGCGCAGGAGGTGCTGGCCGGGGTGGAACAGGGAGGCAAGGTCGAGGACATCGGTCGTCATGGACCGCACGCTATCAGGAGACCTCGCCGCCAGGCTCGGGTGCCCTCATCCCGGTCCCGGTCCCGGTTTCGGTCCCGGCACCGAGTCCGGCCCGCCAGATCATCGCCTCGAGGACGTCGAGGTCCGGTCGATCGCGGTCCGGCCGCCGCAAGGTGCGGGTCGCCGCCGCGGAAACGAGGAGGCACGCGAGAAACCCGCTCCATCTGGGCAGGTTCCACATCAGCAGTGCGGAGGCGACCACATCGAGCGCGCCGGCTCCGAGGACGACCCGGCGGGCGGGCGCGGAGTCGAATCGGTCGCTGAGGTTCTTGAGGGCACCGAGGCTGACGGGCGCGAGGATGAAACCGAGCGAACCGAACCCGGCACCCGTGCCCGAGAACATCAGCATCATGATGACCGGCCACAGCCAGACGAACAGGAACAGGTGGCTCATCGGAGTCGCGTTCGCGAACAGGACGGAGTCGACTATGCGACGAGGCGGCTGCGCGGGCTGATCCATGGAGCGTCCTGTCCTGATGGAGGGAAGACGCCATCAGCCTAGCCGCGCAGGTCCGTCCTCGTCCTCCGCGTACCCTGATCTCCATGAGCGCGCTTCCCTTCGTCTCTGACACCTTCGATCCGACGCGGTGGCGCGAGGTCGAGGGATTCGACCTCCATGACCTCACGTACCATCGCGGGATCTCTCGCGGGGAAGATCTCGACGGGCGGCCGGCCGGCGCAGACCTGCCGTGGGTGCGCATCGCCTTCGACCGGCCCGACATCCGCAACGCCTTCCGCCCCTTGACCGTCGATGAGCTGTTCCGCTGCCTCGACCACGCGCGGATGAGTGGCGACGTCGCCGCGGTGATCCTCACCGGCAACGGACCCTCGGCCCGCAACGGCGGGTACAGCTTCTGCTCGGGCGGGGACCAGCGCGTGCGCGGCACCGACGGCTACCACTACGAGGTCGAGGGTGCCGACGCCGAGGCCGACCTCGCCATGCGCCGGGAGCAGGTCGACCCGGCCCGCGCCGGACGCCTGCACATCCTCGAGGTCCAGCGCCTGATCCGCACGATGCCAAAGGTCGTCATCGCGGCCGTGCCCGGTTGGGCCGCCGGGGGCGGGCACAGCCTCAACGTCGTCTGCGACCTGTCGGTGGCCTCACTCGAACACGCGCAGTTCAAACAGACCGATGCGAACGTCGGGTCCTTCGATGCGGGCTACGGGTCGGCGCTGTTGGCCCGCCAGGCCGGGGACAAGCGGGCCCGCGAGATCTTCTTCCTGGCCGAGACCTATGACGGCGAGACCGCCGAGAGGTGGGGCGTCGTCAACCGAGCGGTCCCCCATGCTGAACTGGAGGAGACGGCGCTCGACTGGGCGCGTGTCATCGCGGGCAAATCACCCCAGGCGATCCGCATGCTCAAGTTCGCCTTCAACCTCGCCGACGACGGCCTGGCGGGTCAGCAGGTCTTCGCGGGCGAGGCCACGCGCATGGCCTACATGACCGACGAGGCCCAGGAGGGCCGCGACGCTTTCCTCGAGCACCGCAGCCCCGACTGGTCCGCCTACCCTTACTACTTCTGAACCCTCTGCGTTCAGTCCCCGCGGCCCTGGCGAAGCGCGTCCCCCCTGAGGGCCCGAGACACGCCCTCATGGTCACACCGACGATCCGGACGACCACCCTTGCCAGATCGGGAGGTCCTGCCAGCACGGAGGGCGCTCGATCAGCGGATTTCTCGTTCGCGCGACGCGCGGCCGGGGAAACGACACGCCCGGCTACGCGCCGCTCCCTGTGTTCGGCGATGGCCGTTCCCAGCTCTCGATCGGACCGGGCACGACGCGGAAGAGGGGGTGGGGTTCCGGGGAGGACTCCCGCCAGTGCCGGGCGTCCTCGGGGCTGCGCCGCTCAAGCTTCGCGCCGAGGTGCTGCCACTCGTGGTCGAGCTGTCCCTCGGTGACCGAGAGGATCCCGCTGCGCGCCTCGTCGCGATCGATCCGGGAGCGATCGAAGTGGTAGCCCCGGCATGTGGCCTCCTCGGCGAGCGCAGCCAGATAGGCGCCGATCAGGCCACTGGGATCGTCCTCTCGTCGAAAGCGGATCAGCTGAGGATGATGCGTGTAGCCGCGCGTCCGCCCCGCCAGCACCGCCTGTGCCAGGAGGGTCTCGCGCCAGCAGGCGACCAGGCCCTTGCCGTCGAGGAAGCGCGGGCGCACCGACCAGATCCTCATCGTGTCCGACTTCCCGTCGACGCGCGCAACCGCGTGACCGTCTCCTCACGCGCCGGGGGACGCTGTTCGTCGCTCGCCCTGGCACCCCAGTGTCCAAATCGGTTGTTGCTCGTCGTCCACAGCTCCTGTCAGTGCACATCGGGGACTGGTACATCGGTGCCCACGCCTCCCCTCGATTGACGAGGGCAGCCACAGACGCTTGACGTCAGGACGTTCCCGACCGCGTATTCGTCGTTCCGGGCGTCAGTCCGTGCTCGTGAGCGAGGACTCCCCTCGCTCCTCCACCAACCCGGCAGCGACCGCGAACGGGTCCCACGTCGAGTCTCGATGGATCTCGAGCTCAGCCTGTCGAACCGCGGCCTCGGCGGCCTCGGGCGACACCTGGTCCGCGATCAATGCGGCTGCCATGTCCATTCCCGCTGCGACCCCCGACGACGTCCACCTCGACCGGTCATGGACCCACCGCGCGGCCGGCTGCCAATCGACGTCGCGCCCGAACCCGGTCGCCCACGTGTAGGACTGCTTGTTCGTCGTCGCCCGACATCCCTCCAGCAATCCTGCCGCTGCGAGGACCGCCGAGCCCGTGCATACCGAGGCGACCAGCCGCGAGCGCAGCGCGACCTCGTCGAGCCACGTCAGGAATCCGTCGTCCTCGACCAGTCGCCTCGTCCCCATTCCGCCAGGGACGAGGATGATGTCGGCCTCGCCGACCTCAGCGTAGGCCCGCTGCGCGACGACCTGGGCGCCCTGGGAGCTCGCCACGGGCCCACGCCGCGCCCCGACGTAGTCGACCTCGAAGCCGGAAGCGAGGGAGAAAAGCTCGACGGGTCCGAAGACGTCGAGCAGCTCGAATCCCTCGAAGAGGACCACGGACACGTGGTGGATCGGAATGCGATCAGTCGTCATGAGGCCATGGTCGTCCGGGCCCGACACGTGCGCAAGACGAAGGTGGCGGTTGCTCACCACGACTCCACTGACAGGCATCAAGCCGTCGAGCAACCACCAATTCCGCCGAGAGGCAGCGCGGTTCACCAGTGGCTGATTCCACACCGACGGATCCGGGTGACCCAGGTGTCCGAGCACCATCCAGCGCGGCGAACGATCCGCACGGCTCACAGCTGAGCCCCTCGGTTGAATCCCGGAAAATCCCAGGTCACCTGCCATTGGAGCCCGCGACAACCATTGACATTCATCAATGGTCCGCCCCCTGGCCCCCGACCGAGCATCGGCCCATGTTCGTTCGAACAGCACAGGGTTTCCGCTCATGACCACCATCGATCTGGATGTCCGGCCCACCCGCGACACCCGACCTGCGCTCCACCCGCAGTGGACGCCCGTTCCCCTGTGGGACGACCTGTCTGGTCGGCTCTTCTTCGCCGCACTGGCAGCTCCCAGCGTGACCGCCGCCTTGTGGGGCCTCAGCCGGACTTCCTTGGTCGGGAATCCGATGAGCCTGCCCCAGACGGCGCTGACCGTCACCGTGTCCTGCGTCCTCATCGAAGGCGTGCTGACGCTGGTCGACCGAGTCCTCACCTTGCGCGCCCGCCGCGACGATCCTCTGAGCGTTCGTCGCGCCTGCGGAGACAGCGCCCTCGCTCTGGCACTTGCCCTGGCCAGCGGCTCACTGGTCGGCGGAACCCCGGCGATCGGCATCGCCAGTCTCCTCACCCTGGGCTTGGTCACTGCGGGTTGGGAAATCGCAGCACTGCTCCCAAACAGTGACGAGGACCGGACTTCCCCCAGCCCTCGGTTGCCCGCTCCCCGAGCGTCCGCCACCAATCAGATCCCGGCTGCTCCACAGCGAACGAATCACCTGGATCCACGCGAGCTGTTGGCCGACTGATCCCGACGGGGCTTCGAGTGTCGGACCGGAGGGCCCGGGTCGGCGGACGTCGGAAACACGGGACCCAGCAATGGGTCCGACGCAGGGGACCCGGCGAGGCGGCCGATCCCCACGCCCGGCAACCCTCTCAGTTGTGGCTGACGACGATGGTGCCGACCTCATCCCAGTCGTAAAACCACTTGGCCTCGGACACCGGCATGTTGACACACCCGTGGGAGCCACCGGACCCGGCGAACCCGAACGAGCTACGCCAGGGCGCCCCATGCAGGGCATATCCACCGGTGAAGTAGCTGATCCACGGCACGCCCTCGGTCACGTAGTTCGTGCCGTCGGCGTTCTCCCCGCGCATCGTCTGGGAGTCGTACTTGAGATAGACCTTGAACGTGCCTGTCACCGTCGGGGTCTCCGGGGCACCGTTGACCATGCTGACCGGCCCACGCACGATGGTCGCGCCCTCGTAGGCACTGACCGTGTGGGCGGACAGATTGATGTCGATCCACTTCTCACCCGGCGCCGCCTGGTAGGCGAGGTTCTCCGCGCCGTCGGCGATCGTGCGGGTCGCGACCTCGGGCTCAACCTTGTCGTAGGTGAAGTGACCCGTGTAGGACTGGCCGGACTGCAGAGCCGCCACCGCCTCGGAGGCGATCGTGTCAGCGTTGTTGACGGTCCAACCCGCCTTGCCCTCCGAGGGCGTCGAGACGACGTCGCCACGGGAGTTCACATTCTTGATCGCATCGACCGGCTTGTCATTGGTCTGTTCTCCGGTCGAGGTCACCCACTCGGTCACCTTCGCGGCATCGAAGGAGGGATCCCCCAGACCGGAGTCCGTCGTCGGGATGTCGACCCACGAGGCCTTCTGCGCTGCCGTCGCGACATGCGTCGTGACGTCTCCACCCACCGTCAGGTCGGTCGCGATCAGCTTGTTCGCTTCATCGGCGGCGGTCTGCGCCTGCTCGGTCGTCACCTTCGGTGTGATCTCGCTGGTCTGCAGATCAACGGCCTGCGAGGTCAGTGACTCCGCCGCCTTGGAGACGATGGAGGTCAGCTGCGAGACATCGACGCCCACGCCCGGTTGCGAATCGGTCGCCACGAAGGTCGAGGCGTCCTGCGACAGTCCCACCGTCGCATCCGTCGCGGGCGTGCCGACCTTCGCGGAGAGACTGGTCGCGAACGTCTCGAGCGTCGGCTCGTCGAGGCTCATCTCGATGGGGACGTCCGAGTGGGAAAAGAGAGCGCCCACGCGCGATCCGACAGAGGCGTTGTCGGCGAAGGCCTTCGCGGCTGTCGCGTCCGCATCCACGGTGACGCCCAGCTCCGAGAGCTTGGCCGTCGTCGTCTGGCCGTCAATGGTGACCGTCACGGTGAGATCAGCGGCACGTGTCGCAATCTCCTGGACGACCTCGTCCTGCGTCTTGCCCGTCACGGACATGCCCACCACGGACACCCCCGGCAACCCCCGATCGGCAAAATGCACCGCGTAGGCCGCCGTGCCTGCCATGAGGACCACGACCACCGAGAGCACTGCCGCGAGTGCCCACTTCATCTTGACCGAAACCGTACGCATCATCGCTGGGATTTTAGCCGGTGAACGTCTCAATCCGCTGAACCGAATCGCCGTCTCCGGTCACTACTTGGCCACGAAAGTCTCCATACGCCCTCTTCCTGGGCGTAAAGTGCGCTCCCGGACACCCATCCCGGACAGTCGGACGGGTGCTCCGGATCAGGTCTGTCACCGCCCTGCATCCGCTTCCGACCCCTTGCTGCCCGACGGAGGTCCCATGGACGACACCCGACTCCTCCTGGTCCCGGGAGGAACCTCTCCCTGGGCCGTGGCCACGACCCACGCCGCTCTGCACAAACTGGTCGAACTGCATGAGAGAGCCGTCGGGGACCCCGACTTCCGCGCTCCCCACACCGTCGTCGTCATCCGCGATCCCGCCGAGGTCCCGGCCACGAGCCTGCGGGGCGCCGTCACCCCGACCGAGGTCGCCCTCCCCGGGCTCTCCGCCGACCAACTCGCCGACCCCGCGTTGTTCGAGGGAATCGACCTCGTGCTGACGACGTCGGGATCGAGTTCCGGGGTCCCTCGTCTGGTCGGCCTCTCGGTGGACGCCCTCGTCGCTTCGGCCGCCGCGACGAACGCAGCTCTGGACGGACCGGGCGCTTGGGTCCTCGCCCTTCCCGCCCACCACATCGCCGGGGCCCAGGTCCTCTTCCGGTCCGCCCTGGCGGGGACCAGTCCTGGCATCGTCGACACGACGCACGGCTTCCATCCCGCCGACCTCATCCCCTGTGTGAACGGTGCGACCGAGGACTCCGAGGTGCCCGCCTACCTCTCCCTGGTCCCCACGCAGCTGAGACGCTGCCTCGAGGCCGGTCCCGAGGTTAGCGCCGCACTCGGACGACTCTCGGCCGTCCTCGTCGGCGGATCCGACACGGACTCCGACCTGTTGGAGGAGGCCCGCGCGGCCGGAGTCCACGTCGTGACGACCTACGGCATGACGGAGACCGCAGGAGGATGCGTGTACGACGGCCGACCGCTCGCCGGCGTCGAGGCCCGCACGATCGACAGCGAGAGCCACGATCGTCTGGCCCTGTCCGGGCCCATGCTGATGACGCGCTACCTCGACGGGTCGGCCCCGTTCCTCGAGGAAGACGGGCGCCGATGGATCCTCACGGGCGACCTCGGGCAGATCGACGAGGACGGAACCGTGCGCGTCCTCGGCAGGGCCGACGACGTCATCGTCTCCGGGGGGCTCTCGATCGCCCCGGGTCCCGTGCGCGAAGCCACCGCGACCACTCCAGGGATCGCGGATGCCTGGGTGCTCGGCCTGCCTGATGTGAGATGGGGCTCGATCGTGGCCGCCGCCGTCGTCCCCGAACCGGGTTCCAGCCCCTCCTCCCCGGACGAGGTCGAGGCCCTGGCCCGCGGGGTGCGCGATCACGTCGGAACCCTGCTCGGACGCGAAAGGGCGCCGCGAGCCGTCCTCGTCCTCGAGTCTTTGCCGATGCTCGACAGCGGCAAGGTCGATCCCCACGCGATCGCCGACGAGGTCGCTCGACGAAGTGGCACGTCCGCCGAGTGGCGGCGTTGAATGGTATCCATGGCACGAGCGACAGACTGGATCGAGGGGGCGCGACTGCGGACCCTTCCCGAAGCCGCATCCCCGGTCATCGTGGGAGCCGCCGCGGCGTACCGGCTGGGAAGCTGGTCGCTGACGCGGACGCTTCTCGCCCTCTTGGTCGCCCTGCTCCTGCAGATCGGCGTCAACTATGCCAACGACTACTCCGATGGGATCCGTGGGGCCGACGACAACCGCCAAGGCCCGCCCCGCCTGACCGGCGGAGGACTGGCCACGCCGAAGTCTGTCCTGGCCGCGGCACTGGGATGTTTCGCCGCGGCGGCAGTGATGGGTCTGTGGCTCGTCGCCCTGACCGGCCAGTGGTTCTTCATCGCGCTGGGAGTACTGGCTGTCGCCGCCGCTTGGTTCTACACGGGTGGCACACACCCCTATGGGTACATGGGCTTCGGATTGTCCGAGCTGATGGTCTTCGTCTTCTTCGGCCTGTTCGCCACGGTCGGCACGACCTACACGCAGACCGCGAGAGCACCGTGGTGGGTGTGGTGCTTGGCCTCCGCGATGGGGGTGCTCTCCATCGCCCTGCTGATGATCAACAACATCCGCGACCTGCCCACCGACCGCGAGGCCGGGAAGCGGACCGTCGCCGTGCGCCTCGGCAATGTCGGATCACGCGCCGCCTACGTCGCGCTGGTGCTCGCCGGGATCATGGTGTCACTGATCGGAACCGCTGGTGCGGGCCTCCTCGAGGACTCCACCACGAGCGACCGGGGCTGGTGGATCCTCATCGTCCTCGCGGTCGTTCTGCTGGTGGGAGCGACGGTGCCCGCCCACCGAGTGATCCGTGGAGACACGGGGCGATCGTTGATTCCGTCGCTGCGCGACACCGGGCTGTACACGTTGGGATGGGCGCTCGCCCTCGCCCTCGTCCTGGTCCTGGCCTGAGGCGGACTGGCAGCGGGTCCGGCGGAGACCCCCGGGCAGGGGCCGTCCCGCCTGGTTGCATGCACTCTCTCCGCCAGTGATATCCATCGGCTCATCCGAGGCTCCGACCGTCCGCCCGATAGACTGAGGGGGTGCTACGAGCCTTGTTCCTCATCGTCTGGTTGGTCGTCACCGTGTATGCGATCGCCGACTGGGCCCGCACGCCCGAGGAGGAGATGCCCGGGCGAACTCCTCGGATCCTCTGGCTGATCATCATCCTACTGACGATCCCGTCGTTCTCCCTCGGGGCGATCGTCTGGCTGATCTGCCGCGCGGTCGGTCGCGCCGAACAGGGTGGCGCCCGGACCGGGTCGACACCGGGCGGACCGCTCTTCGGACGTGCGCGGTCCCAGCGTCCCACGCAGCCGCCCGCACCGATCGCACCCGACGACGACCCGGACTTCCTGTTCAAGCTGGAGCGGGACATCCGGCGGCGTCGCGCCGCCGAGGACCGCGATGAGAAGCAAAAGCCCGACGGAACCGACGGCGGGCCAGCAATCGGATCCTCCGACGCGAGCTCCACTCCGGCGCACGGACCCGTCGATGGCTCGGCGGGTGAGAACAACGGGCCACAAGGAGGCACCGGGTCAGCGGACAGTGCATCGGATCCCGACGGCGATGATCCGACCAAGCCGCAGGCTCCCAAGGCCTGAAAACCGAACGAAGCACACCCTCCTTTCAGGTCGAGACGCCCCCTTCGTCGACGAAGGAAGGCGGAACAGCTTGTGGGTGAAGTGGGATGTCCCCTGACCGATGCAATGAGACCCACGACTGTTCAATAAACCGACCGTTATAAGCGGTGGCCCATTGAGGAACTGTGGGTCCCATAGATATGACCCGTGAGCAGCCGATAGTCCATTGAGCACTCGTGGGCTTCATGGCCGCCCTGACGGGCCGGATCCTTCCACCGGAGCCCACAGCCGCCCCGCCCTCGTCACCGAGCGTGTCAGGACGGGTCTCGAAGCCCAACGACGGCGTCCTTCACGGTCAACGTTTGAGCGAAGCCGCCGATGCCCCCGGCGTCATGTCAGACGCCTCGGCGACCAGGTCCGCGGAGGGCTCTCTGTAGGAAATCCCCACCAGAGTCGCGCCCTCGAAGATGAACGACGTCAGTGACCCCAACGCACAGTGCCGTGAGAGCGGACTGTGCGGCAGGGGCTGACAGCGGGCGAAACGGGTCAGCGTCGTGATCGGCATCTGGTGTGAGACCACCAGCGCCTCATGCCCGCGAGCACCTGTCAGCGCCGCGGACAATGCCGCACTCATGCGCGAGGCGACCTGCGTGTAAGGCTCCCCCCACGAGGGCCTCAACGGATGTGTGTAGTGACGCCAGTACTTCGGCAGGGCCAGCGCCGCGCGGTTCGCGTTGACCGCGATGCCCTCGAAGACGTTGTCGGACTCGATCAACCGGGGATCCGACTCGATCGGCAGACCGAAAGTCCGAGCAGTCGGTGCCGCGGACTGCTGCGCCCGTTTCAAGGGAGACGCGATGACGGCAACGAGGTCGGCCCCCTGACCGTCCAATACTTCGGCGACTCTGCACGCCATCGCGCGGCCCCGCTCGGTGAGCCCGAATCCGGGAAGCCGCCCGTAGAGCAATCCCCCGGGGTTGTCCACCTCTCCGTGACGCATGACGTGAATGGTCGTGATCTCCATGGGCGTCAGTTTGCCATGCCCCAGTGCCCAGAACGGACGAGGGCGCGCACGGCACAAAATGAGGGGCCCGACCAACCGGTCGGACCCCCTCACGTCACTTCTTGTTACGACGCTGGTGACGCGTCTTGCGCAGCAGCTTGCGATGCTTCTTCTTGGCCATGCGCTTACGGCGCTTCTTGATCACGGAGCCCATGGGCGTCCTTCCTCAGTCGGATGGTGCGGCGGTCGCGTGGGACACACCGACGGTGTCGGTCGGTGCCCCCGCGAGAGGGCACAACGTGCACATCCTACCCGCCGATACCGCTCTGGCGTTCCTCGGACCACTCGGACAGGCCGGCGTCAATCAATTGACGCACTGCCGCCTCCGGCACACGGAAGCTCTTCCCGACCCTGATCGCAGGGATCTCACCACGTTGAATGAGCCGATAGACCGTCATCTTCGAGACCCGCATGAGGTCCGCCACTTCTGCCACCGTCATAAAACGGGGGGCGGACTGCTGATCCATTGATGACTCCCAGGGAGAAGAGGCGGCCGGGTCCCGTCCCGTACCGAAAGAAGCCTCGCGGGTCATATTACTGCCACAAGGTCCCCTCTCAGCAACTGTCCACCTTGCAATCCACGACGTGACACGACTCTCGCTCTCCTCCACCGCCTACCATGAGGGACGGTCGTCCCGTCGGCGGCCGCTCCTCGATCAATCAGAACAGGTGTGTCCATGGCCAGGTCCTCCCGCGACCCCGACTCCCGGAATCGCTCGTTCCCAACGGACTCGCACGGACTCGATTCACACGGACTGGACCCCATCCCACCGCGCACCGCGGCCCATCATCTGGAGTCCCCCCTCGACCCGGCCCACCGGGGAGCACCGCTGGTCCGCAGGGTTGACGTCCCTGCCTCGGTACTCCTGAAGCGCTCCCGCGGTGAACGCATGCGCGACTGGCTGGACCGGGAGTCCCGCAACTCCCCCGCGCGCCTCGCCCTGGTGGTCTTCGCGATCATCATCGCAGTTGTCACCCTTTTGCTCTGCTTGCCCGTCGCCTCCCGGGCGGACGATCCCGTCCCCCTCGTTAACGCCTTCTTCACGGCCGTCTCCTCGGTCTGCGTGACGGGACTGACCTCCGTGGACACCGCGACATTCTGGTCACCCTTCGGACAGGTCGTCATCGCACTGGCGATCGTCATCGGCGGCCTCGGGGTCATGACCCTCGCGTCGATCCTCGGGTTCGCCGTCTCCCGGCACCTCGGGCTGACCCAACGGATGCT
>JAATFD010000008.1 GCA_015655375.1 Actinomycetales bacterium | reverse complement strand
GAACACCCCCGGGAGGGGCTTGAACCCGCGACCGGGCGAGGATCACCCCCGCATACGCGGGGAACACGGAACATTGACGATTGGAGACCCGTCGTCAATGGGATCACCCCCGCATACGCGGGGAACACCCATCCGGCGTGATTTCCACGGCGCGCAGACGCGGATCACCCCCGCATACGCGGGGAACACCCGGACGGTACCCGGCTGGGATCTCAACGGCTGGGATCACCCCCGCATACGCGGGGAACACAACGGCGACATCACCTCGGCGTTCACGTCGGCAGGATCACCCCCGCATACGCGGGGAACACCATTTCGTCGGCCCTTCAACACCACACACCTTGGGATCACCCCCGCATACGCGGGGAACACAGGTGACCGTACTTGTGTGCGGTCCATGAGTCCGGATCACCCCCGCATACGCGGGGAACACAGCCGAAATCGGATCAGCTCGATGCGGTGGAGCGGATCACCCCCGCATACGCGGGGAACACGCCACGCATCCATCAACTCGTCGAAGGCCTACAGGATCACCCCCGCATACGCGGGGAACACGTGATCTCCACGGGCGCGGTCGGTGCGGACGTAGGATCACCCCCGCATACGCGGGGAACACACATAAAAGCTGCCGGTATCCGAGCCTGATTGCGGATCACCCCCGCATACGCGGGGAACACATCCTCACCATCGTGCAGGTTCTCGCGCAGAACGGATCACCCCCGCATACGCGGGGAACACCGCGGGCTACTACGGGCTCAGCCAGATGGAGTCGGATCACCCCCGCATACGCGGGGAACACGTCGGACGCTGTGCGGTCGATGATCTGCACAAGGGATCACCCCCGCATACGCGGGGAACACGAGCACGCCGTCAGCGGTGGTTCCGAGGACCTGGGATCACCCCCGCATACGCGGGGAACACGTCTCGATTGAGGCCAGCGCCGCGATCGCACTGGGATCACCCCCGCATACGCGGGGAACACTCTGCGCGGACGTAGAGCTTCCTGGTGTCGGAGGGATCACCCCCGCATACGCGGGGAACACACTTGCTGATCAGGGCTTCTACCTTGACCTAACCAATTTTGGCATTACTCACAGCCTTGAGCCCGAGTGGCTTAAGGCATCCCGGGTGGCCATCAATCATCCCTTTCGGAATCGCCGACGACGCGCAGCCGTCGACCACCCCTTCGGCGGTTTGTCAGTCGGGATACTTCCAGCCTCAGGACCTCGTCCTTCTGGCGGTCTACGCATCAGGACAATCCCGTCGAAGTCCTCCATTCCCCAACCATATTGATGCTCACGCACCACGTACCCCTGCTCATTCCGAGCCGGGTAGATCAGCAAGGCCCTGCCGTCTCCGGCTGAAGAAACGATCCTGTCCCACAGCTGATCCCGGACACGTGCAGATACGCGCCCGACATAGATTCCCGGCGCCAGTTCCATGAACCACCGTGTGACATCCCCTCGCAGTCCCGCTGGACAGGAATTGAGAACCAAGACTTGCATGTCACGACTCCGCCGAATAGTTGGTGCCGCCCGAGACCTTTTCGCGCTGGTAATCCCACAGACTCACCACATCGGCCTCGAGGAAGTCGTCAGATTCCTCAGGCACACCTAGGAGCGTCTGGACATCGACGACAACCTTCTGAAGAATCTTCTCCTTGAAGACGACATCCCGAATCCGACGTCGAACGGCACTTGCAACGTCACTCGAATCCTCGGCCACCGTGTCAAAGGCAACTGGGATCGTCGTCTCCGCCTTGTACAGGTCGGCGACGTCGTACACGAAGCACAAGTCGTGGCCATCGTGGACGATCCCCAAACCGGGCGAGCAGCCCAAGCCGATCAAGGCCGCATGCGTGACGCCATACAACGCCGTATTCGCAGCCGAGAGAGCCTGATTAATTGGATCCGAGTCAAAGAAATCGTCGGGTCGATAGTCTCTGCGCGCCCATTCCACTCCTGTGCGATCGGCGTTGTCCCTGTAAATCTGGCGAACCCGGGCCCCTTCGCGACCTCGAAGTTCCTGCATGGTCAGACCCGAGACATCCTCGCCCGGAAACCTCATCGCATACATCGCTCGCGCGACAGCTAGACGTTCCTGCCGATTTGAACTTTTACGAGCCTGCGCCTTGAGCATCCGATTCGACCTAGCTGTGGAACGTCCCGACGCATACACGCGCACGCCTCGCTCGCCCGTCCAGACCATCGAGGTCCCGGACTGTCCCATCAGCATCATCGCTTGATGTGTGACAGTTGTTCCTGGTCCCAGCAGGACGACTGACATTATCGTCACGGGAACGTGCACGACGCCTTGGTCGTTGCGCAGCGTTAGGGCGTTCTCATCGCGGTGAACGACACAATGCTCGGCATAGAGAAAGCTCAGTCTGTCCCCCACGCGCGGGAGAAGGGACACCGAGGGTGGCGGCATTCCGTTCACGCCCACGGCGTCCCTCCCCTGTTCCCCTGCCTGGCAACGATCACGGTCGCGCCAGCGTCATGAGACCGCATCCGTATGCTTTCGCATGCCCCATTCCATTGACGAGGGCGGACCTCAGCTTGTCAGCATCAATCACCTCGACAACTCCCTCGTAACTCGCGCGAGTGAGCGTCACTCCCGATCGGCGTCCATCAGTAGTCCCGTGCGAGAACTGAATGATCTCTCGACCGACCGCGGTGACCTGCGGCTCCAGGTCTCCTGCGCTGTTCTCTTTTCCGACCACAGGCACAGCGTTCAACCCCCAACCGCTCAGTCTCTTGACCAACCATTCCTCCTGCTGAGAGACAGTGACGTGGCCAAACCGCTGCGTGTCCGAGGCGCCGATCTTTTTCCTGCCTGAATGGGTGGGATTCGCAGTCAACCGGAATGCCCAGACTTGTCCGTTCTCCAGGTGCTCCAGGAACGGTTGATAGTCCTTTGTCTCCCATGTGCTGATTGTGGGCCTTCCGATGTCCTCGAGAACGTGGGTGAGATCAGGACGCGTTGCGCTGACGATGTACAACCACACGGCCTCGCCCGTTGAATCCACACGCCACAGTCGGCGCTCTCCGGCTTGATGCGCGGGGAATGCGGCTTCGACAGCCGCATGCATCACTTGAGGTGACCCCAGGTACTTGCGAGCAGCTCGACGACGTCGATTTATCTCCAGTCGAGTCAAGAATCGAGATTCTGGCATCACAACTCCCTCCATGGGTCATGCTGGGTCAACCGAACATCGTCGCCCGATGAGCACGCCACCTCGACGCTGGAATGCAGAACCTCTCGCCATCCATACTCACGCCGTCTCGGATCCCAGGACAGGGGTTCGTCCCGGGTTCGCTCGATCGCTGACCCCGGGTCAAGCAGGCTCTGTTCCCCGCTGTAATCGATCGACATCTGACAGCGATAAACACCCCCACGTCCTTGCCGCCGATATTGAGCCTGAAACCACTCCGATGCCTGCCACGGGGTATGGGTCAATACCTGTTCCAATTGCTTGTATTCAATGCCCGCGAAGACCGGGCGAGAAGGAACGCACGATCTCCGTCCGAGGTAAAGCGGAAACTGTGGCGATTGCACCGCGCGCCCCAGCCCCTCGATCAACTCGTCATCGCCCTCGACTCCCGCCACGAACACGCCATCAGTGATGTAGTAGCGCTCCGAGAGCGGC
Source organism: Actinomycetales bacterium (assembly GCA_015655375.1). Taxonomy (GTDB): domain Bacteria; phylum Actinomycetota; class Actinomycetes; order Actinomycetales; family Actinomycetaceae; genus Pauljensenia. Next base: position 7,663 of record JAATFD010000008.1, on the reverse strand, counting down.
ATCGACTTTGTCCCATCGAGAGTCCGAGCCGTCTGAAAGTCACGCAGGATCCGCCCCGGCTGGTCGGTCCTCACTCCGAACCGAAGAGTCAGAAGATCCTCAATCGGGTCCGTCCGACGCCTCCCCTGAGCGGACGCGAGCATGCCGAGAATCCCCGACTTCGTCGGCTCCCTCCGAGTCATCCTGCGACTGAACCTGCTCGCATCACCCCAAGCCTGGAGTGGGCCAGCCAGCCGTAGGAGCAGCACGCTCACTTCTCCTCCACATACGTCGACACAGTCTCCATGAGGGCATCGACGGTTTCCGGAAGAGACGCAACTGTGGCGATCTGCGACACCAGGCCCCGGTACTCCGGCAACGTCGCAGCCCACTGCACGATCGCACCGTGGCCATACATTTCGTCGATGGATGAGGCCGAGGAGACCAGGGCCTCGATTGACGGCGTGACGATTCCCTCCCCATGCTCACGCACCGGGCGCTCGAAAGCCCCCACCCACGAGACCGGCTGATCATCACGCACGGCGAGCACGACGGCCTCCGGAAGCGTTCGATTCGCAAATGTATTGATTTTCCCAGTCGGCATCGACCGAACGAACGACTCCACAAACTGACGGACCGCCTCCAGAGTCGCGTTCCGAGCCCCGAGATTCCCTCGCAGAGCGTCAACATCGATCGTGGCGAAACGATAGAGAGTCGCCGAATTGAATTCAACCGTCCCCATCATTCCGGCGCCCGCATCCTCTCCACCCGTGTCCTTCTTGACGTCGTCAACGGCCGTGAAGAAATCAAACTCGGGAGTGACAGCATGCGTGGACAAAGCGTGGGCAACCTGGCAGGCAGCGTCGACGTTGAGGTCCGTATCATCGGCAACCATGCGCCCGAAAAGGGCAACGTCAATCGAATTGTCCTGCTTGAGGATCGTCTTGAGATCCTTCTTGTGGTCCTTGACCGCGTCGGGCCCTTCTTCATGCACGATACGGACCACGGCCTCGGCAAGGTTCTCGATCTGGGCCGCAGACAGGAACACCAGATAGCCGGATTCCGCGGCGCGGGCAGGAGCATCCTCAGGATCTGACTTCTTGCGCTTCGGCTCCGCGACCTTGATCCCGGCAGCGGTGAACGCCGCAGCAGCGAGCTTCGGGGCGGACTCCTTCAGATCCTCCGCCTGCTGCCCGATCGCTGAGGCAACGGTCTCAACAACGCGCTTGGTCCGACGCCCCAGCTGGGTGTTGTCGACGTGGTCCTTGAAGTCCAAGCGGACCGCGTGTTTCCAGGACTGGCTGGACACGCGGGCGCGCGGAACTCCTCCGTAAATCGCAGACTTCGGGGACCCCGTGTCGTCACGGTTGATGCACGAGGGCGGGACAGACTGCAGAACGTGGATGTCGACGTAGGTGCTCATTTGAAGGACTCCTTGGTGGTTTCTTCTTCTGTATCGATCGTGTACTCGTATTGGCGCGACCATCGCAGCCTGGCAACGGCCGCTCCACCGGGCCGCTGCAGATCGACGAGGTCGTCTGCGAGCATTGCGTAGTCGAGGCCAATTGCCGGCTGTGCGCTGCGGAATTGAGTGACCAAACCGCGCAAATGGTGAAGAGCTTCTTCGATCGAGGTCGCAGTCAGCACCCGCGCAAACCGACGCCGGACCGGTGAATCCAGCCCCGCGTCATTTCCGGCAAGCCGACGAACTGCACGCCCCACACCCTGACCGGGCAGATGCATACCTGTCTTTTGCCCCTGTTGGTGAACGGCATAGAGGCACATCGCGGCGTGGACCGCCCATTCCTGATCCGTTGGCACATCCGGCGCATGATCATCCACGGGATAGGACGTCCATTCCCAGACTTCCGACACCGATCCTGGCTCGCGCCGGACGGCCGAGCGAAGGCCCGCGAGCGCTGCCCGGACCCATGGGGCGTCGGATTCCGACGAAACCAAAACTCGCTGCAACGTCGACACCCGCGTATCGACCACTTTGCCAACATCTCGCAATCGCCGCACACCTCCCCCCTTCTTCTGCTGGATCTCATCACTCATCCGGCTCACTCCCCTCAGACTCCGGCTCTTTCTGACCTTCTGCTCTGGACACGATTCCCAACTTTCGCAGTGCAGCTCGGAAGAAGACTTCCGCCCGGCCGACACTCATTTCACCCCTCGACGTCTGCCGTCCTTCGAACGCAGCCGGCGGGACCAATTCGGTCAGGAATCGAGCCTCCGACCGACTGATCTCGTGAAGCCGGTAACGCCACTGCCTCGTGTCCTCGTCGAGAGAGTCCAGCCTCACCGTTCTCACCCACTCAACGAATTCAGGGCCCACCGCCGCGAGCATCTGCTCCTTCGCACGGGCGTCCTCGCCCTCGGAGTTGTCTGCTCCGGCCGCCTGTGCCAAGTTGCCCGCGTAGTGGCCGAACACGCGCGACAGATCCTCCGCCACGCGGGCCGCTGCGACGACGGCAGCCCGCGCCGAGTCCATTCCCGATGCAAACAGAAAAGTCGGAAGGAGCATCGAATCGTCAATGAGTTCGTCGATCACCGACATGTTCGATCCGAGCTTCACGCCGATCGCGCGGTAGCGAATTTCCCGTGCAGCTAGGACGTCGGCCTCGATGAGATCCTCCAGCCAAGCCGACAGAGCTGGCGGGTGGAACTTTGACACATTGCTGCCCTTGACGCGATCCTCACGAGGAGATGCCCCCGGGAGCAGTGCTTCCAGCCCCTGCCAGACTGATCGGGCCGGATCGAGCTCCCGAGGCATGAAGACGGGACCGCTCTTGAGCTTCTTGGTCTGGGGGTCCGAATACCTCCACGCCGAGCGCGGTTCCAGGTTCAGGCGATTCTGCGGCTTGAGCGGGTCGCCTTGACAGAGAATCACCCCCGTCACTCCCTCGTCGTCACCCACCAGCCGAACGCGGCGGGACTGCCACGTTGCCAAGTCCACCGGTCCACGAGGTTCACGGCCGCCGGGGACCTCCTCCTTCTCGCTCAGCTGCGTGCGCTCCCAGGAAGCCAAGTCCTTGCTCGACTCGAAAGAAAGCCCTCCCACCCCCTCAGGCACAAGACTGACCATGAGGGTGTCCCACAGAGCGTCCCGTTCGACCAGATATCCACCGATCTGGGCCGCCCAACCAGGCCCGATCGGATAGCCCTTGCCACCCTTGACCCGAGGATCGCCAACGGCTCCCGACCGGATACCGCTCGGATCGAATGCCTGGACGTGAACCAACCATCGAGCTGCTTCCGCCCACGAGATCTTCGCGTTGCCCTCACGAATCCTCGACGTAAAGAAGGGAATCCCGTTCGGGACGTCGGCCAGGATCACGTCGAGACCGGAATGCTCATCCTTGGATGTGTGAAGATCTGCCACTTGGTAGAACGGTCGAACCGGATGCCTCACATCGAATCGGTCGCGAAACGCTGCCAAATAGTCACTGATCACGCCAAGGGAAGCCACCGGATCGGCATAATTGTCTTTCCAGTCATCGAGCCCCCACGCCTTTTCTCGTCTTCCGTATCCCGAGCGCTGATGGCTGCTCCCTCCTACGTCCGTCAAGGCTCGCCGCAGAATCGCTCCGAGCAACCCCATGATTGCGAAGACCTGCGTCGGCACTTCTCCCCCGATACGGCGGATGCTCTGGGACTCAGCGAAAACATCTCCCAACGAAGCAACGCCCGGGGAACCATCCGTCTTCTCGACCGGAATCCATGGTTCGTCAACCAGATTGAACGTCTGACTCATCCCTGCTCCTTTCCCTCCACTCTCAAGCCCGTTTCCTGGGAATATGTGATTCGTTTGCCGGCCACCTCAGCCTCGCCCTCGTGGAGGACCAGGACGAGTTGTCCCGCGAGGCGGGGAGATTCCTGCCAGGCCTGCCAATAGTTCTTCGTCAGATCAGCGATGACTCGGTCGACAATCCGAGGATATGTCAACGAAGCTGGCAGCTTGACCGTTGACATTGCCAAGGCGCGCGCAACGTTCCATTTCGGAACACGATCCGTCGGAATCAATGTCGAATCCGCGAGTCCCGTTCCTGGGAGCAATCTCAACGCTCCATCGCGCTCCTCAACGAGGATCACGTCCAGGGTGTCATCGCCATCGCGGACCTTCGCGTACCCCGCTCTACCTTCATCGTCGGCCTCGGCCGACAGCGACAACCACCCGTCGAGCGTGGCGGAGCTCCGTGACGACCCTGGTGGAGGCGCAAGAAGGAACGTCCGGGCATCGGCACGGGCCTTCTCCAGCTTTTTCTCACGCTCTTTTCCGGCCTTGTCGTATGCGGAACGCCACGCTTCAGGGACGAGGTAGTCACCGGAGAACGCCTCCTCAACGAGGTGCCCGACATCCTCGGGAAGATGGACGGGCATGCCCTCAGGTCCCGCCGCAGTGCGGAGTACGAGCGCTGTTCGTAACAAGGCCCATTCGCCATAGACGTAACTCGATCCCCGATCGAGTTCCGGGCCTGCCGTTGTGTCGGTCGGCATACCAATGACGTGACACACCGGTTCCGTCATGCCGATCGGCCTCGTGCGCCCGCCATGACGGTGAATGCGACCGATGCGCTGAAGCAGGATGTCAACAGGGGCCACATCGCTGATCAGGACATCGAAATCAATGTCGAGCGATTGCTCGACGACTTGAGTGGCAACGACGATCGCCTTGTCCGGGCGGTGTGTGTCGGCGGATTGCTTCCCAAATGCTCCGAGCAGTCTCTGATCGTTGGCCAAACGGTCCGCTGCGGTGAACCTCGAGTGCATGAGGAGAACATCCTCTCCATGTCGTCGGCGAAGCTCTTCATAAAGGCTTTGCGCGGTGCCGACCGTGTTGCGCACGACAAGGACGCATCCGCCGTTGCCGTACAAGCTGTCAACGAGGTCGGCCACTGCGCCGGGATCCGTTCCACATGGCTCAGCCACCACCGTGACCGTCGACGGCGGCAGAGCCGCGGCAACCCCCCTGACGCTCACTCCGTCCGCCTGAATGCGAGTGATCCGGGGATACCCGACGTCGGTTCCAGGAGCGTCCAACGCATAAGTGTCCAGCTCGTCCTCGCTCGCCAGAAGCCCGGATTCATCCAGACCGTTCATGTAGGCCCACGCGAATCGCTGACGCAGATCCTGGTGAAGCGTGGCCGAGAGAATGACGACCCCGACCCCGTAGTATCCGAGCCATTCGAGGACGATCTCGAGGAAGACGTTCATGAAGTCCGAACTCGCATGCGCCTCGTCGATGACCACGATCTTCTGAGTCAGGCCCAGATGGCGAAGCGCCAAGTGCTTTGACTTCAGCCCTCCGAGCAGCACGTGGTCGATCGTCGAGGTGACGAACTCAGCGAGAATCGCTTTCTTGTGCCCACTCAGCCACGGATGGACAACCGTCAGAGCCTCATCCGAGTGAGCAGCGCCGTCGATGCCTATGCCGCGAACATCACCAACCCCGCCAAGTACCTCAATCGCCTGGTCCTGCATGTCCTTGCCCGAACGCACCAATGCGCCGGACTCCGGATTGAGCCAGCTACGTCCATGAAGCAACGAGGTCGTCAATTCCGTATGTGCGTCCTGAGCAGCTCCCGCCACTTTGTCATCAGCAACGGTCGACAGGTAAGTCAACATTCGACCAAACATTGCGTCGGTCGTGGCCTGGGTCGGAAGCGCGAACATGAAGCCGGACGCCCCGAGTCTGGCCGCGAATGTCTCAGCCGCGAGGACCCCCGCTTCCGTCTTCCCAGCACCCATGGTGTCTTCGATCAGGAGCATTCCGGGGCCCGAGCCGGTCCGTGCGGCGTCGACGGCGGCACGCTGGATCGGACGAGCCTGTACAGAGTCGTCGAATCCGAAGCGCCGTTGCAAGAAGACGTCGGGGTCCTCGCCGCTGTCGACGGCCTGCCACGGGGACGGAAGAACAAGGGATTCGCATGCTCGCGCAACACGAGCAGATTCTCCGCCCTCGTCGAGGTAGTGAAAGTCCGTGTCGTCGAAGTCGGTCAGGGCGAAAAGCTCGCTGGACGCGATCCAGTCGGCGACGATGGTCAGCCCCGAAGCGATGACGAGGAACGACATCGGAAGGGCGATCGGCCGCCGCAGGATCTCTCGGACACCACTGAGGTCCAGGCCGAAGTCGACGAACTCGTGGTGAACAGAGTCCCAGGCGGTCGTGACCTTTGCCCCCGGCCTATCACCCCACAGGTATTCACTCTCCCTGACGTTGCGAAGAGTCGCCTTATCGATCGTCATCCCGTGGTGAGCACCCACAACTGACGCGAGGGCGTGCGCGAGTTGCCCCGAAATCCCCTCATCGCGGAGACACCGGTCGACGATGACCTCGCCCACCTGACCGTGAAGGAATTGACGCCGCTGCGCACGCGCCACGTCATCGAGTTCGGGAGCGTCGAGACCACCAGGTTCGCGCATACGTCGGGCGAGGTCGGGGACCTTCGCGACGAATGGGATCGACAGCTTGCCCGTGTCATGCGCCGCGGCGAGAAAGACCAGCGCTGACCGGGCGGCCTGCTCTGGATCACTCGGCCCCGCCTCCACGAACGGTGTCGTCAGTAGCTCCCGCTGGTGGCCATCGAGCCAGGCATCCCACAGATGCCCCATCACGCCCGCCGCGTCCATCGCATGGCCAACCAATGGCAGCCACTTTCTGGGACTACTTCCATCGAAGTCGCCTGATTTTGCCCAACACACCCGCAATGCGGGTGAAACCTCGCTCAGCAGCATTGCCTCGCGCACCGGAGCCTCTCGGCGGACATGGTCGTTGGAGGTACTCGACGTCCGCCTGGGACGAGCACTTGTTTGTGAATCTACGGTAAACGCCACCGCATGCATCTCTGGACGCCACTTTCTGACGCGCCAGCCGAAGGATGGTCAACCACGTCGACAATAATAACGTCGCACGTTATCATCGAGCATCGTCCAGTCGTTCGACCCGGAAGTTCTGGGACCGCGAAAACGTTCCCTGGATCGCTCCGGATCTGAGTTCAAGGGAGGAATCATGACCAAGAAGCTCTCCCCACCGATCCACCCTGGCGAAGTGTTGCTGGAAGACTTCCTGCGCCCCATGGGCATCTCCCAGTACCGCCTGGCCCAACGAATGCACGTCCCGCCGCGGCGCATCAACGAGATCGTCCACGGCACCCGCCGTATCACGCCCGAAACGGCAATCCGCCTCTCCCGCGCCCTCGGAGTCAGCGACACCTACTGGCTGAACATGCAGAACGACTACGACCTTGAGGTCGAGAAAGACCTCCACGGCGCAGAAATCGAAGCGATCGAGCCGTTGGTCGCCCCCTGAGCAGGCAATCACCCCGCTCATCGGATGTCCCGTCCAGCCTCTGTCCCGACTCAGTCGTCCTTCACGGCTCGCCGCATCGCACTCGAAATGAATCTCCGCCATCCCGGTAACCATCTCCACCAGCTACGCTGACAGGGACATCACCCACGGCACAACGCGCCACCATCGGGAGGAACACGATGATTGAGGTCTCCTCACTGACCAAGCGCTACGGCGCGAAAACCGCAGTGGACGACGTGAGCTTCACCATCCAGCCCGGAACAGTCACCGGATTCCTCGGCCCCAACGGCGCCGGCAAATCCACGACCATGCGCGTCATCATGGGCCTCGACGCACCAACATCGGGACAGGCACTCGTCAACGGACACCCCT
>JAATFD010000005.1 GCA_015655375.1 Actinomycetales bacterium | reverse complement strand
GTCAGGGGTGACGAGTTCGCCCTTGACGGTGTATTCCACTCCGGGGGTCAGCCCGGTGTAGGTCACGGTGTCGAGGACTGTTCCTCCGCGTGCGTCCAGGGTTCGGTCTCCATCGGTTTGGTCCGCTGCAGACGTCCCCAGCTCGGGTGTCGACGCTGCAATCTCTAGGGTCCGGCTGACTTCGTTGTTGTTGACGACAATCATGTTCTGCGGTCGGGTCCCATCCCACGTGGTCGGGACCTTCATGGTGACGCTGTCCGCCGGCGCGAACCTGTGCGCGATCACGGTCGCGTCCGCGCTTGTCACCACGATGTCGAAGGTGAACGCGCCTGCGGCGTCCGTGGTCACTGACGTGGGTCCGGATGCGCCGGTGATGTCGAGAGCGATCTCTTTGGATGGGACGTTCGTGCCCGAGTGTGTTGTGAGTTGACCGCTGACCGTTACTGTGTCGCCGACGGACACGTTCTGCGTGTCCGCGCTGAGCGCCAGGTTCCACTGCCCGTAGTAGAGATCGGCATCCGCGATCAACTGTGAATAGATGACGGGAACCTGTTGGGGATGTTGCCCGGTGTTGAGCGGATCCTCGCCTGCTTGGAAAGCATCGAGGGGCCACGCCGGGTCATAGACGCTCGAGTCGCTGTTCGTCCAGCTGTGGACGATGACCGACACCGCTGCGGCATAGGAGTCCGCCTGCTGGCTCTGCCCTTGGTTGATGACCATATCGGAGGCTTCGGAGATGATGTAGGCGAGCTTCTGTAGCTTTGTCGTCTCCATCGGTGTGCCGTCGTTGTAGGTCAGGATGCCGCCGTCGACGTAACCGTCGGCGTGGATAGGTTCTGGCGCCCAGATGGAGGCGCACCAGCCCTCCTCGCCGCCGGGGATCCTGTAAGTCCCCTCCCAGTTGGGACTGGTCCCGCCTGGCCAGAGGAAGCCGCGGATCTCGCCATTCGTCCCGTCGGCAAGAGTCGGTTGCGCGCTGATCGCCACGCCGGCTCCGCCGAAAACTGCAAAACTGGCAGCCATCGCCAGCACCTTACGCATTCTCATGAGTCTGCTCCTGTCCGATTCGCATCACGCGGTAAACCGACCTCACTGGCGGTACCGGGTAGCTGGGCATGAAGAACGTCCAATGGACGCGGCTCATCATCCTTGGTTCCACGTCCCGCGTCTAGTGGCTTTTCCGCGAGTGACTCCGGTGGACTCGCTTGTCATCTCGCTCAGCGTGTGGAGCTGGGGGAAGAACACAGAAGACCATTCGGGACAGGAGGTGTTGCTATCTCTGGATGGCAGTCCTGCTTTTCGAGAAAAGACTGCAGATCAAGACGCATGACATCGAGATTTGATTATCAGGCATTTGATCGGTGCGACAGCATGACCCCACCGATGTCGCATTCATTATTTTAATAATGGATGAGGCACCGAAGACTTGCGAATGACTTATTAGTGTGATGTATATCACGTACAGGAGTGGGGTTGTCGCGGCTCCAGAGCGCCAAGCTCTAGGGAGCCACGACATGGGACGTCTCAGAAGAGACGACCATGACAGGAGAGCGCGCGCGTCGCGCGCATCGGTGTCAGCTGGCGGTACCAGCAGCGCGGAGGCTCTCGCTGAGGGCGTAGTCCTCTTCGGGGGAGCGAACCAGTCGCCGACGGCCCCACAGGGCGAAGACGGCCAGGGCAATGAGGTAGATGATGACGACCGCGTAGACGGCGAGTCGGTAGTCGGGATTGAGCAGGATCGCGATGAAGGCGCTCAGTGCAATGAGTCCGGCAATGGCGGCTCCGGGCACGCCATAGGGGCTGCGGTGGGGACGGGCAGCCTGGGGGAAGCGGCGACGTAGCACGACGAAGGCCGTCATCTGCAGGAGGTAGGAGAGGACCGCGCCCCACACGGAGATGTTGAGGACGATCGATCCTGCGCTCTCACCGCCGTACTGGGCGACGAACAGGCAGACGAATCCGATGACGCCGCCCACGATCAGGGCGACGTAGGGAGTCTGGCGGCTGCCCGTCAGGGACAGGGCCCGCGGATAGTATCCGGCGCGCGATAGAGAGTACATGTTGCGGCCGTAGGCGAAGATGATGCCCTGCACGGAGGCGAGCAGGCCGACGAGGGCGAACGCGGAGAGGACGGCGGCCCAGCTTGAGGGCACGATCGCGCGGAAGCCGTCGAGCAGGGGCTCCGACGAGGTCGACAGGGCGTTCGCTCCGACGACAGCCGGGTTGAGGATGACGACGGTCAGTCCGGTGATCAGCAGGGTGACGGTTCCGACCGTACCGGCTCGGGGGATGTCGCGTTCGGGGTTGTGGGCCTCCTCAGCGGCAAGGGGCAGCTCCTCGATGCCGAGCAGCAGCCAGATCCCGAAGGGCAGGGCGAAGAAGATCGCGCCGACCCCAAAGGGAAGGAAAGTGGTGCCTCCGGCCTCGGGGGTGATGTCGAACAGACGGGAGAAGTCGACTGATCCGGAGGCGATTGCGAGAATCGCGAAGACGGCGAGGATCATGATCGAGAGGATCGACACGACGACCGCGAAACGGAACGAGCTCTCCGCTCCTGAGCTGTTGAGGACGATGAAGGCAACGTAGAGGATCAGCCACCACACCCAGATCAGGCCATGGTCGGCCAGCGCGAATCCGCCAGTCAGGTTCGCCATGATCGCGTCCGCGTACTGCGCGGAGTAGAAGATGACGACGGCGGTGGTCATCACGTACTCGATCGTCTCGGCGAGTCCCGTCACGAAGCCGGCCCACGGGCCCAGTGCCGCTCGGGCGAAGGAGTAGGCGCCGCCGGTGTGGGGCATCGCCGAGGCCATCTCCGAGATTGAGGAGATCATGCACACGAACATCACCGCGACGATGAGGGTGGCGATGAAGAATCCGCCCCATCCGGCGGCTCCGATCCCGGCGTTCCATCCGGAGAAGTCCCCGGAGATGACGGCTGCGACGCCGATGCCCCACAGGCCGAGGACTCCGGTTGTTCGTTTGAGCGTGCGCTTCTCGAAGTAGCCCTCATCGACAGCCGAATAGGTCACGCCCGAAACAGTGACGGAGTCGGTGGACGCAGGTGCAGATGCCATGTCATCTCCTGGGTGGGCGAAGGCGGGGTGTGGTGGATGAGAGAGGAGGCAACATCAGGCCAGGAGCCAGCGGTGGTCCACCACATACGCGGCGGCGACCTCGACCGTGCCGGGGACCTGGGCAGAGTTCAGCTCCGGCGGGAGGGCGTCCTCGCGGTGGGTCGTCGTCCACCCGAGCATCTGCAGGCGGCGGATCATCGAGAGGGCACAGGCCTGCTCGACCTCGTCGTCGGTGAGCGGGATGACGGACTGGTAGCCCTGCATCCATCGGCGAGCCATTTCTGGGGCGAAGGCGGTGTGTTCCATGAAGGACAGGGCGGCTGCGAAATCGAAGAGGTAGGGAGCATGCCCGCAGTCGTCGAAGTCGATGACGATCAGTCGGTCCTCGTCGATCATGATGTTCGAGGGGCGTAGGTCCGCGTGGATGATGCCCCAGTTCCGGGGCGAGTCCTCGATGCTCCAGGCGATGTCGCAGGCCTCGGCCTCGGCGTGTTCGAGGAGTGTGCGCTGGGAGGCATCGAGGTCGGCGCCGCGCCAGTCGCCCCACCTGGCCGTGGGCCCGACCATGTCGGGCAGAGTCCAGGAGAAGCGAGTGAAACCCGAGGGCGGCGTCCAGGTCCGGGAGTGCTGGTGGAAGATGGCGGTGATTGCGCCGATGCGTTCGTAGTAGGGGACCGGATCGGCGATGTCCTCGAGGATCGCGCCCTCGATGAATCCGAACATCACGGCGTACCACCCCTGATCGGGGCGGGGGCCGATGACCTGGACGAATTCGCCATCGGCGCCCTCGATCGCGTGCGAGACGGGAACGTCGACCTCCTCGCCCAGGGCGTGCAACCATGCGAGCTCGCTGGAGATCTGGCGGGGGTCGGCGACGTATCCGGGCCGAGACAGCCGTACGACCGCATACGGGGCTCCGTCGACGTCGACGCGGAAGGTCGCGTTCTCGGAGACGGTGATCAACGTGAGGTCCGTCCGTGCAGGGTCCAGGTCCCAGCTGGCGAGGACGCCATCGGTGACCCACGTGGGTGCGGGGTCGCCCTTGGTCACGTCGTCGAAGGCAGACATGACCTGCCCGCTTGCCGTGGTGCGCTGGTTGTCCTCGATGGTCTGAGTCGTCATCGTGCCTCCCTCAAGTGCTGGATATGTCCGGCACATGGAAGATACAATTACAGGTCAAAAAATCCTAGTGATATGACCACGATATGATCTTTGACCAGCCGGTTTGTGGACGCGCATCCGGAAAATGGGGCATGCTGGCCCTGGTTAGAGTCAAGAAATAGAAAAGATTGAATCGAGCAGACATATGCCCACTCGTTCGACAATCATGGATGCGAACAGCTACCGATCAGGGCTCGGCGATCCCCTCGACCCCGAGGACGAGGCACTCCTTGAGCGCAGGGAAAGAGTCCTGGGCGGCGCCTATCGCCTCTTCTATCGGCGGCCCGTCCATCTGGTGTCTGGGTCGGGTCAGTACGTCTTCGACGCGCAGGGCACGAAGTACCTCGACGTCTACAACAACGTCCCGAGCATCGGTCACGCCCACCCCGCCGTCACACGGGCGGTGACCGAGCAGCTACGCCGGATCAACACCCACACGCGTTACCTCGGTGATGAGATCGTCGACTACACGGAGGAGCTGTTGGCGACCTTCCCCGCCGAGATCGACACCGCGATGTACATGTGCACAGGGTCGGAGGCCAATGACCTCGCTGTGCGTGTGGCCCAGGAATACAGCGGTGGCACAGGCATCATCGTCACGCGTGAGGCCTACCACGGGACGTCCTACCTGACCTCGGGAATGTCTCCCGCCCTGGGCTCCGGCCAGCCGATCCTCCCCTTCGTCCGGTTGGTCGATCCGCCAGACCGCTACCGGGTACGCACCCCCGACATCGGCGAGTGGTTCGCGGGCCAGGTCCAGGCTGCGATCGATGACCTGGCAACGTCGGGGGTGACATTCGCGGGGGTCCTGGCTGATTCGATCTTCTCTTCCGACGGGGTCTTCCCTGATCCGGTCGGGATGCTGCGTCCGGTCGTTGACCTCGTCCATCGCAACGGTGGGATCTGGATCGCCGACGAGGTCCAGCCCGGCTTCGGGCGCACCGGCGATTCGTTCTGGGGGTTCGCACGCCATGGGATCGTCCCCGACCTGGTGACGATCGGCAAGCCGATGGCCAATGGGATTCCGGCCTCGGGGCTGTTGGGGCGGGCCGAGGTGATGACGGCCTTCTCCGACAAGTTGCCCTACTTCAACACCTTCGGTGGGAACCCTGTCGCGATGGCTGCGGCACGTGCCGTACTACACGTCCTCCAGGTGGAGAACCTGCAAGAGCATGCCCTGCTGGTCGGAGACAGCCTGCGTGAGGAGCTGCGGGGATTGGCGCAGGTCCATCCCTGCATCGGCGACATCCGAGGGGCCGGGCAGTTCACCGGGCTTGAGCTCGTCGAAGAGCCGAGCGCGGGTGAGGTCGGGCAGGCGAAGAGTGGTCTGTCGGAGGCACCTGACCCCGATGGCACCCTCGCTCTGGACGTCATCGAGGGACTGCGCGATCGCCACGTCCTGACGTCGGTGGCGGGGCACTCCTCGAACGTGCTCAAGTTGCGCCCGCCCTTGCCCTTTGCCGAGGGCGATATCGACTGGTTGGTCGGCGCCATCGATGAGACCCTGACGGAGCTGGGGAAGTAGGGGAGTCGAGCACCGACTCCCTCCGGACGAAATGGCAGGTGTTGCGCGTGTCCTCACTCGGTTGACGCCGATCTTGTCAGCATCTGCGACACCGTCGGGGGGGGGGTGTGGACTCTCCGTCTGGTGGTCAGCCTCCGTTGACCACCGTGTTCGCCGCCTCGTCGGCCTGGGGAGCGCCCTCGTCAATGGAGAGACGACCGAGGTAGACCTCATCGAGGATCTTCGAGTAGGCGGTGCTGGCTGCGTTGAAGTTGCTGCCGACTGGGGCTGGGATGGTCGTGGCGCCGTCCTTGACGACATCGAAGAAGGGCGAGACGTCCACGCCCTGGCTCTTCCAGTAGTCGAAGTAGACCTGCTGGGCAGCCGTGACGGCAGGAAGGTTCGCTCCGCTTGCTCCGATGTACTGATTGCCCTCAGTCGTGCCGAGCCAGGCGAGGACCTTCTGAGTCGCGTCGAGATGGGCGCTGTTGGCGTTGCCGGCGACGACCAAGCCGTTGGAGACACTCACTCGTCCCGCCGGACCAGACGGCTGGAGGGTGACGCCCCAGTCGAACTGGGCGCTCGTGGCGATGTTCGACAGGTTGTACAGGCCGGACTGGAACAGGGCCATCTTCCCCTGGAGGAACTGGTTGAGCGAGTAGGACCCGTCGGAGTTGGTGTCCGCCGCCGACGGCGAGACGTGGTGATCATTGATCAGGGAGACGACATAGCCGAGGGCGTCCTCGGTCAACGGGTTCGAGAAGGTGAACGTGTCACCGTCCTGGAAGGTGCCGCCGTTCGACCCGATGAAGGGCAGCGTGATCGCCTGCAGGTCCTGAGCGGCGTTGTACCCCCACTGCTGGACGTCGGAGGAGTCGAAGTCGGCCTGGTCAGCGGTGCGACCCTGGGAGTCCTTCGTCAGTTTCTCGGCGGTGGGAAGCAGGGTGTCCCCGGTTCCGTCCGGGCTCCAGGACAGAGAGGACAGCGTGGTGTCATCGATCCCGGCTTCCTGGACGAGGGACTTGTTGTAGTACAGCGCGATGCCGCCGTCGGAGGTCTGGGGAACTCCCCAGAGTTTTCCGTCCTGGGTGAACTGGTCGACAACCTTGGAGTCCCACGCCTGTTCGGCGTCCGTGCCCAGAGCGTTGCTGACATCGATCAGATTGCCGGTGGACGCGTAGGGGCCGAAGGAGGCGCTGTTGATCCAGAAGAGATCGTCGGCGTCACCCGCAGCGATGTCCGTCCGCAATTTCGTGAAGTAGTCCGCCCAGGGCACGACGGTGACGGTGACCGAGATGTTCGGGTTCTGCTGGGTGAACTCCGCGAAGGACTGCTGATAGGCGTCGGCCGCGGACTGGTCCCACGTGCGGAATGTGACGGTGACGGGTTCAGCGGAGCCAGAGTCGGAGCTTTGGCCTCCGCCTCCCGATGTGGAGCAGGCCGTGAGAGCGAGGCCGGTGGCGGCCAGGAGTGCGCTCGCCGCGACGATGCGTGACTTTCCCATGGATGGAATGTCCTTTCCGGAATGACGCGTGGAGGAATACGGATGGAAGACGCTGTGTGCGCGGGCGGGGCCTCACCGAAATCCGGTGATCGAGATCGAGATTGAGGAGACGATCTGTTTGTTGAAGATCGCGAAGATGACGATCAATGGGGCGATGGCGAGGGTCGTTGCGGCCATGATGAGCGTCCAGTTTCCGTTGTACTGGGACTGTAACCCGGCGGTTGCGACCGTGATCACCTGCCACTTCGGCCCGGTGGTGACGATGAGCGGCCACATGAAGTTGTTCCAGTGGGACACGAAGGTGATGATCGCTAGGGTCGTGATGATCGGGCGGGACAGGGGAACGACGATGCGGGTGAGCAGCGTCCATGTGCCCGCGCCGTCGAGTCGGGCCGCGTCGATGATGTCCTGGGAGATCGAGCGGAAATACTCGCGCAGCAGGAAGATCGCATAGGGCGAACCGAAGACGTAGGGCAGGACCAACGCCCAGAAGGTGTTGCGCAGGCCCAACTGGACCATCATCAGGTACAGCGGGACGACCGTGACGACGGGTGGGACCATCAGCGTCGTCAGATAGACCCAGAACAGCGCGTCCCGTCCGGGAAAATCGATGCGCGCGAACGCGAAGGCTGCCATCACAGAGAAGAGCATCTGTCCGACGAGGACGATCACGACGACGCCCGCGGTCACCGCGAAAGCCCTCGTGAAATCGGCTGTGGTGCCGGACAGAAGGGTCGCGTAGTTCTCCAACGTTACCGGATCAGGCAACGACAGCGGCGCTCCGGAGGCGAATTGTTGGGGGCTCTTCAGCGAGGTCATGGCGCTCAGTGCGAATGGCCCGAGGACCGACAACGCCCCGAGGATCAGCACTGCGTACGTGAGGACGGCTCCGGGCAGGCGGGTGCGTCCTGTGCGGTCAACCGAGATCATAGGTGATCCTCCGTCTGAACCAAAGCTGCTGAAGCAGGGTGACGGCGACGAGGATGACGAAGAGAATCATCGCAGTCACCCCTGCGCGCCCTAGGTCAAAACTGGTGAACGCCAGGTCGTAGACGCGATAGGCGAGGGTGTTCGTGGAATCCCCGGGCCCGCCCTCGGTCAATGCATAGATGCTGTCAAAGACCTGGAAGACCGAGATGATCGTCGTGACGAGGACGAAGAACAAGGTGGGACGGATCAGCGGCAGTTTGATGCTCCAGAAGATTCGGGCCGGCGAGGCGCCATCCACGCGGGCTGCCTCGATCACGGAATCGGGGATTGACGCAAGTCCCGCCATGAAGAACAGCGAGATGTAGCCGACCTGGGACCAGATGTTGACGGCGGCGATGGCCGGCAGTGCCAGAGAGGGTTCGGTCAACCACGCGATGTCTGTGCCGAGCAGGGCGTTGAGTGCGCCGCCGGTCGGGGCGAAGATCCACTTCCACACAATTCCCAGGGCCAATGGTGCACACACCCACGGGATCACATAGACCACGCGGAAGAAGGCAGATCCGGGAAGTCTCCGGCTCAACAGGGCTGCCAGGAGCAGGCCCAGGGCCGTCTGCAGCGGGATCACTAGAAGTGCCAGCTCGGCGGTGACGAGCAACGAGTGGGTGAAGCTGGGATCGGAGAGCACCGATATCCAGTTGTCTAATCCGACGAAGCGCGGCCGTCCGATCAGATCCCAGTGCTGAGTGCTCAGCCACGCGACGACGACGATCGGAATCAGGAGGAACACGACGATCCCGAACAAGCTGGGCGCCAGAAGGGCCCAACCGCTGAGGATCCTGCTTCGGCGTGCGCCGCCCGAGGATGGACCGCTCCTGCGCTCGGATGCCATCACTCTCCTTCGACCGGCGATGGATGTTGCTCCCGATGGAAGCACCGAGGACGGGAATCCGGCCTCTCGGAGGCACACCCTAGTTCGCCGATCGGGTGCTCCCTCCGCCTGTGGTCGAATCCCGGTCACGATGAACAAGGAATCGATTCCTGGTCAGGTTCAGTCTTCCTGGTCCTTTTGCTTGGTGTCCCTTCCCGAATCCGTGGTGAAGCCGGTGGAGGGACGACTGGGGGTGGGGCCTTGGTCCCGTCGATTAAAGATTACTTATCCATACGATTAGGACTATCAAGCGGCTGCAGGAGCGGCTTTGGGTATCGGGATGGCCGTTATTCCGCCGATGAAGGGGTTCAGTGATGGTGCGAGCGAAGCCGGACTTCGGGCTGCTGTCCGACTACCGCGTGGTGATGATGGGGCAATCGGTCGCTGCGCCCTTCGCCGGTGAGCTCTTCGCCGAGCACGGTGCCGACGTGATCTGGATCGAGAACCCGCATTCCGTCGATTCGTCGCGGGTTGCCCGCCGCAGTGGGGCCTGGCAACAGGATCGACGCAACATGCGCAGCCTCTCTCTCGATTACCTGTGCGAGGAGGGCCATGAGATCCTCCTCTCCCTGATCGCTACCACCGACGTCCTCATTGAGGCCTCGGTCGGTGGCCGTTTCGCCCGGCTGGGCCTGAGCGACGAGGTCCTGTGGGAGCGTAACCCCGGCCTCGTCATTGCTCACATCTCCGGATTCGGACAGACGGGGGAAGACAACTACGTCCGTCGCGCCAGCTACGATCCGATCGCCCAGGCGTTCGGGTGCGCCATGCGGATGAACGGTCTTCCTGGCCAGCCCTCTGCTCCAGCGATGCCCTTCCCCGCCGATTACACGGCGGCGTTCTACGCATTCGGGATGTCTGTGGCTGCGCTCCTCAAGCGCGTGGAAACGGGGCGTGGTGAAAGCCTTGACATCGCCCAGTTCGAAGCAATGATCCGCACCCAGGCGAATTATCCGACAGACTTCCTGCGCTATGGCCTCGATTACGTCAAGGAGGGCTCGCACTCCCGGATCTGCGCCGTCTACGGGACCTACACCTGCGCCGACGGGGAAGAGATCTACGTCCTCGCCCTCGGCAGCGGTGTGATGCGTCGCCTGTTGCCGCTGCTGGGTCTGCCCGGAGATTCTGAATTGTTTCCGAGTGGGCTGTCCTACGTGCCGGTCGACACCGACGCCGCCGCCGTCCTCGAGAGCGCCTTTGCCACGTTCATCTCAACCCGGACCGCTCAGGAGGCAGAGGACGAACTCGCCGGCCAGGGCATCCCGTGTTCCCAACTGATGGATTACGCCCATGCGGTTGACAACCCGCAGTACCGGGCCCGGGGTGTGTTCACCGAATGGACCGCCTCCGACGGGAGCACCACTGTTCCGGGCATCAAAGTCGTTCCGGAGGTCGCCAATCGACCGGGCCGCATCTGGCGCGGTGCTCCGACGATCGGGATGGACAACGACGACATTCTCGACGAACTCGGCGTTCCAGCGACCATCCGGGAGAGGTTGTCTTCCACGAGAGCCTTGGCCCGGTCCCCCTATTTCGAGACCACCAGCGACTGAAACACGTCGATGACGACACGGAGATGAGTGAGAACGTGAGAACAGAGCAACGAGAGATGTTCGGGACACTGCGCGACCTGAGGGTCATCAACGCTTCGTCCGTGGTGGCAGGCCCCTTCATGTGCGAACTCTTCGCTGAGCAGGGGGCCGATGTCATCCAGGTCGAGAGCACCCGCGTGCCTGACATGTACCGCATGTATCCCGAATCCTGGCGCCAGGAACGAGCGAACCAACGCTCCATCACCCTGAACATCCCGACGCCGGAGGGCAAGGAGGTTCTCTCCCGGTTGCTCGCCGATGCCGACATGCTCGTCGAGTCCTCGCGAGGGGGGACATGGGCGGGATGGGGACTGGATGACGAGACACTGTGGGCGATCAACCCGAAGCTCGTCATCGTCCATGTCTCCGGTTTCGGCCAGCAGGGGGATCCGTCCTATCTGCGTCGCGCGTCCTTCGACTCGATCGGTCAGGCGTTCAGCGGCTACATGGCGATCAATGGTTTCCCCGATCCCCTGCCTCCCTATGTGACCAAGCCATTCCTCGGTGATTTCGTCACCGGCCTGTTCGCCGCGTGGGCCGCGTTGGCCGCCTACATCAATGCGTCGAAGACGGGCCGCGGCGAGTCGATCGACATGGCTCAGTTCGAGGCACTTGCCCGGATCCAGGGCTCCTACATGACTGACGGCATCAATTTCGGCAAGCAAGCGGCGCGCATGGGTAACCTCGACACGGTCGGCGCGTGCAAGGGGACGCAGATGTGCAGCGATGGATGGATCTTCATCGCGGTGGGCGGCGCCAAGCCGATCGCCGGAATGATCCACCTCTTCGGCCTGGAAGGTGACCCGGACTTCGAAGGACCGATCCAGTCGATCAATCGCGATCGTCCGGAGCGCGCCCGCAAGTTCAACGAGAAGCTCGAAGGGTTCTGCGCCAGTCACACCGTTGCCGAGGTCGAGCAGACGCTGGGTGCCGCGGGCGTCGCCGTCAGCCCGATCATGGGCTATCGCGACCTTCTCGAGAACCCCCACTACCAGGCACGCGGGATGTTCGTCGACCTTCCGGCCACGCCTGAGGGCGAGACCGTCAAGGGCGTGCGACCCGTGCCGAGATTCGTTAACAACCCGAGCGAGATCGTGCGCAGCGGTGCGCCCTACGACTTCGACACGAGGGACGTCCTCGCGGAACTCGGCTACGCCCCGGAGGAGATCTCCTCCCTCTATGACAAGGGAATCCTCCGGTCGGATTCCTGATTCATCCCCTCAGCTTCGAAAACGAGAAGAAAGACACTCACATGGAGTCCACAACCTCCAAGAGGCCGGGCTATGCCCCGCTGATCCTGGTCGCGGCGATCGGCTTCTATGCCATCCCCGTCGGCATCATCGGCAACACCTCTGGCATTTTCCTCCAACCCGTCATGGACCAGTTCGGGTGGAGCAGGACGACGGCGTCCCTCTACATGACGATCGCTCCGTGGGTCGCTGCGGTGTGCACGCCGTTCGCCGGCAAGATCCTCGCGCGGTCGAACCCCCGGTGGGCCCTCACCATTTCGTGCCTCGTCTACGGCCTCGCGACGATTGCGACCGCCTTCGCCACACAGGCCTGGGAGTGGCACCTCTACGGCGTGGTCTATGGCGTGACGTCGGCCTTCTTCATGTATCTGGCGGCTCCGACACTGATCAATGCGTGGTACAAGCACGGAGCAGGGACGGCTCTGGGGATTGCGGGCGCGGCTCTCAGCATCACGGCGGCCATCGCGAGCCCCATCGGTCAGTCACTCATCAGCGCCCATGGGTGGCAGTACGCCCGGCTCGTCTTCGGAATTGTTGCCACGGTGGTCTCGACAGTCGTCACTCTCATCTTCGTGCGCCCGGCACCTGGTTCTGACGCGGCGGGCGCGACTGCCACGGCGACGACGACCACGACGGAATCCGGGGCGACCTTCTCCCAGGCCCGCAGCTCGATGGCCCTTTACCTGGTGATCTTGGT
Source organism: Actinomycetales bacterium (assembly GCA_015655375.1). Lineage (GTDB taxonomy): Bacteria > Actinomycetota > Actinomycetes > Actinomycetales > Actinomycetaceae > Pauljensenia. Next base: position 53,037 of record JAATFD010000005.1, on the reverse strand, counting down.
CGCGGGCATCTTCTGCCTAGGCGCCTCCTTCTTCCAGCAGATTCCGTCCTTCGCTTCGACGGGGTCGTTGGGCGCGGAGGCCGGCGCGGTCGCGGTCTCGATCGTCATGGTCGGCGGCGTGGTCGGGAAGTTCCTCCTCGGCTGGATGACTGACCACATCGGTGCACCGATCACGGGTGTGTTCGCGTCCCTGTGTGGCGTCGTCGGCATTCTGCTCGCCTTCCTGTCCGGGTCGAACGTCGTGCTCTTCTACGTCGGAGTCGCGATCTTCGGGATTGCTTTCGCGGCGCTGACGGTGGTCTCCCCGATGTTCGTGCGCCAAGGATTCGGAACCGCCCACTACACGGAGATCTATTCCTGGGTCTCCTCGGGCATCTTCGTCTTCTCCGGGATCGCGCCCCTGCTCTACGCCCGCATCTACGACGCGACGAAGTCCTTCACGGCCGCGTTCATCCTGGTCATCGTTCTCTACGCGATCGGCGCCGTGCTGTCGCCGTTCATCGTCAAGCTTGCCCGGAGATCCAGGCGGGCCGTCACCGCCTGATCGGTGACGCCCCCAGCCCGGGTCGGTCCACAGACCGTCCGGGGTGGGGGAGGACTGCGCTCTTTCGGGCGTCTTGGCCCATTTCATCTGTGTTTCACGCGCTGGATCCCAGCGCTCGCCCAAAGGAGTCTTGTTCACGATGGGACGTATTTTTCCGCATCTGTCGACGCCCATCACGGTCGGAGGCGTCACGCTCCGCAACCGCATGATGACGACGTCGATGTCCCCGGGGGCCGGCTACGTCGAGGACAACAAGCCGACGCAACAGTTCCTCACCTATCTGGAGGAGCGCGCGAGGGGCGGAACGGCACTCATCATCCAGACCGTGTGCCCCTTCGAGCGGAACAAGGAACACCCGGGTGGACACCCGCTGCCCGCAGCCTATGACGAGTCGTGCGTGCCGGGAATCCGCCCGATGGCCGACGTCATCCACAAGCATGGTGGTCTGTTGGTCGGTCAGCCCTGGTTCGTCCATGACTGGAAGCCCAGCGCCGACGAGGACGAGCAGCCGTGGGGTCCCTCCGGCGTCCTCATCCTCAAGGGCATGCGACCGTTCAAGACGATGCAGCGCGAGCACATCGAGATCTTCAAACAGCAGTACATCGACTGCGCGAGGGTGCTCAAGGCGGCAGGATTCGACGGCGTCGAGGTCATGGCAGGCGTGGGCGGGATCCTCAACCGCTTCCTGTCCCCGGCGACGAATGACCGCACGGACGAGTACGGCGGGTCCCTGGAGAACCGCGCTCGGCTGACCGTCGAGGTCATCGAGGGCATCCGCGCCGCAGTGGGGCCCGATTTCCCGATCCTCATTCGCTGGTCGCCCGTCGAGTATGTGACGAGCGAGATCGGCGAGGGACACACGATCGAGGATTCCCTGAAGGTCACCCCGATGTGGGAGAAGGCCGGGATCGACCTCCACGACCTTGCCGTCGGATGGCACGAGACCAGCGTCCCGCTGACCACGAAGGATATCGCGGACGGACAGTGGTCGTGGATCTCGGAGAAGATCAAGACCGTTGCCCGCAAGCCGGTCGTCACCGCGTACCGCGAGACCGACCCCTCTGTCATGGAGAAGATCCTGGCCGAAGGCAAAGCCGACATCATCGGCGGACTGCGCTACTCAATTGCGGATCCGGACTTTCCTCGCAAGGTCGTCGAGGATCGCCCCCTCGACATCCGGCTGTGCATCTGCTGCAACCGCTGCCTTGACGACGTCGTGGGCAAGGGGCTGGCACTGACCAAGTGCGGCGTCAATGCCCGCCTCGGCGAGGAGCTCCGGGAAATGGCCCCGCCGGTATCTTCCACGCACAAGAAGGTGATGATCGCGGGGTCCGGGCCGGGAGGACTGTCTGCCGCCTTCACTGCGATCCAGCGCGGGTTCGACGTGACGATCTACGAGGCCGGACCACGGGTGGGCGGCTCCGTGAAGATGAGTTCGATCTTCTCCCCGATGCACGAACGACTGCTGAAGTACTACAAGCGTCAGCTGAGTCAACACCCGGAGATCAAGGTTGTCCTGAAGACCCCCGTGACGGCAGAACTCGTCCGTCGTGTCAAGCCGGACGCTGTGATCCTCGCGATCGGCGGAGAGCCCAAGAACATCGATGTCAAGGGAATCGACGGAAAGAACGTCGTGACCTCCCATGATTTCCTTGACATGCTCAATGGCAACCCGCCGAGCAAGCCCGGCCTCGTCAACAAGGTGATGTGGAACTGCGGAGCGGAATTCCTCAAGTTCTACTACACGCCCGGCTTTGCCCGGGCGTTGACCAAGCGCAGCCCGTGGCCGCTGGGCAACCCGATCGCCATCATCGGCGGCGGTCTGCCCGGATGCGAGCTCGGCGAGCTGACGATGCATTCGGGTCGTCAAACGGAGATCTTCGAGGAGGGTCGCAAGGTCGGATGGGACGTCGGGTCCTCGGACCGGTTCCACATGCGGTCGGCCTTCAAGAAGGCCCCCAACGTCAACACCTACGAGAACACACGCATCACCGAGATCACCCCGAAGACGGTCCGAGCAGTGCGATCGGGCGCCGACGGCGACGAAGAGATCGAGGTGAGGGCGAAGACCGTCGTCGTCACTCTGGGTTTCCAGCCCAACACCTCGCTGTATGAGCAGCTCAAGGGGTTGGACATCCCGGTGTTCCCGGTGGGGGACTGCATCTCTCCCGGACGGATCGCCGACGCGACGAAGGCCGGCTATCAAGCGGCCTGTCAGATCTGAGACGGAGAGACATCCATGAGTGAGTCATCGTCGCCGACGGTCGGGGTGCGTATCGACGCCCCGATCGCCTGGATCACCTTCAACCAACCGCGCAAGAAGAACGCGATCAGTGCCGACATGATGGATCGCCTCTCGACCGCGCTCCTCGACCTCGAGGCCGATCCCTCGGTCGCCGTCGTCATCGTGCGGGGCGCGGGCGGGACCTTCTCCAGCGGCGGAGACCTCACCCAGACCTCGGGGTCGGAGAATCCCTTGGGGGACGGGCGGGTTCTTCTGCGCCATTACCTCCGAGCAATCCGGACGATTCGCGACATCGCGACTCCAGTGATCGTCATGGCCGATGGATTTGCCGTCGGTGGTGCGTTCTCCCTGATGCTCGCGGCCGATCTCGTCTGCGTCGCGAGGGACCTCCGGGTCATCCCGGCGTTCTGCGCGATCGGCATCGCCCCCGAAATGGGACTCATGAGGTTGCTCCCCGACGTCGTCGGCGAGCACGTCGCCAAGGAGATTCTCTTCTTCAATCGAGAGCTGTCTGGGGACGACCTGGTTCGAATGGGAATCGCGAACCGGTCCTTCCCGGCCTCAGATCTCGAGTCGGAGACTGAGGGGCTCGCTCGTTCACTGGCGGCCATGCCCCGCGAGTCGATCGAGGTCACGAAGGAGATCATGAACCAGTCGGTGGCGGCTGGGCTCGACTCCGTCATGGCGGCTGAGGCCACGGCCTCGCCGTTCTGCGCCCAGGTGACGAGGACACGCGCGGACAGTGAGCGTTCCTCGTGATGGCATCCGTCACCGCGACGCATGACCTCGGGGAGTTCGTCGTTCCCTCCGACATGTCCTCCATGGCGGAGCCGTTGCGTCAGAGCATCCGTCGTCACCCCGATCGGATCGCCCTGGTCACCACGGACCAGAGCCTGACGTACCGCGAGCTTGGGGTCCGGGTCGACGTGCTTGCCCACGCATTGCATGAGCGGGGCATCGACGTGGGGGATCGTGTCGCGATCCTTCTGCCGAACGGCATCGAGATTGTCGAGACCTATTTCGCGATCCAGGAGCTGGGCGCGATCGCCGTGCCGCTGAACTTCCGATCGGTGCCCGAGGAGATCCAGAGCTTCTGTCATCACGCGCGTGTGCGCGCCCTCGTCCTCGGCCCCGGTTCCGCGGCACGGGTGCGTCTGGCGTCGCCGGGGCTGCCCGAGGGAATGAGAACGTGGACCGTCGGCGCCCACGTCGACGGTTTCGACGAGTGCCCGACCGAGTCAACGGAACCCATCGCGGATCCCCTGAGAGTGGGATCGCCCGATGCCGTGTCCCGCATCCAGTTCACCGGGGGATCGACCGGACGTCCCAAGGCCGTCGTGCGCACCCATCGTGCGGACCTTATCGAGATCGAGGGCACCTATCGCTCGAACGGCCTGGCGAGCGATCCCTCGAAGACCGTTCTCATCCAGTGCCCCCTCGACCACCACGGCGGCCACGACTGGTTGTGCATGGCACTGGCGGTCGGATCCACGGTCATCATCGAGGCCGGTTTCGATCCTGGTCGGATCCTCGCGGACATCGAGGAACACCGCGTCTCCTACATGATCATGCTTCCGCCGACGACTTATGCGCGGCTGCTTGACGATCCGCGGGTCGGGGGCGCCGATCTGTCCTCGGTCCGTGTTGTCCAGAGCTCGGCCGGCGGGATGACCCGTGAGATCGCGAGTTCGATCCTGCGGCACTTCCCCTCCGCGGACATCTGCTTCGGGTGGGGTCAGACCGAGAGCGGTCTCGGATCGAGCCTGATGATGACGCGGGACATGCTGGCAACCGACGATCCCCGGCTGAGCAGCGTCGGCACGCCCATGCCGTTCATCGAGATGACAATCGTCGACCGTGACGGCCGTGAGGTGCCCGATGGCGTGGCCGGGGAATGCCTCGTCCGCTCGTCGGCGATGATGGCCGGCTATGACGGCCAGCCGGAGCTGACGCGGGCGGCCTTCACTGATGACGGGTGGCTGCACACCGGCGACGTGATGGTGCGTGACCCCCAGGGATGCTTCCACCTCCGCTCACGCCTGAAGGAGATGATCAAGTCCGGCGGGGAGAACGTCTTCGTCGGCGAGGTCGAGTCCGTCATCCGAGAGCACCCCGCGGTCCGTGACTGCATTGTCTTCGGTGTCCCGGATGCCGCTTTCGGTGAAGCGGTCGCCTGCGCGGTTGAGCTCGTCCCCGGAGCCACCCTCACATTGGCGCAACTCCAGGAGTTCTGTGTGCGCTCGATCGCCAGTTTCAAGAAGCCGCGCCATTTGAGCATCCTCGACAGCCTCGATCGGGACTTCTCGGGCAAAGTCAATCGCGAGCGGATCATTGAGCGCTGCGGCGGGCGCGAGGACGTGCCGGCCAACTTCATCGGCGACGAGACGGCGGAGCTGCTCACCCAGGTGAGCTGGGATCCAGAGATCTGGCGCCTCACGCTTCCGTTGGAGGACACCGTCGAACGGACGTCCTCGTGTTACTTCATCCGGGGGGACAGCCACGGCGACCTGCTCGTCGACGTCGGAGGGGACTCCGACCTGACCGAGCGGGCTTTGACGGCGGCACTTGACCGATTGGGGGTCGAGGAGGCGGGCCTCGACGTCTTCATCACGCACGAGCACTGCGACCATTGGGGCATGCTGGCACGGATGGGCCGGTGGGTGCGTCGCATCTTCGCCTCTCCGGCTTGCATCGAGTTGATGGATCCGGCGGCGTCGTTCCGTTTGGCCCAAGAACTCCGGCGACGGATGCACGCCGAAGGATTCTCACAGGCCGAGGACGCCGACCTCTTCACGATCGTCGGCCAGTCAAGCGCGCCTGCGACCTCGCGGCTCTCCCTGCGCGGCGTCAACGACGGTGACGTGATCGAGGTGGGTGGGCGTCGTCTGAGCGTCTGGTTGACGCACGGTCACAGCGCCGGCCAGGCCTGCCTGTTCCATGAGCCCAGCCGGACGTTGCTGTGCGGGGACGAGGTCCTCGCTCTGACGACCCCGCCCCTGCTCCATGACGGCACGGGCGAGGACCGCCTGGGCGGGTACCTGGCGTTGCTCGACACGCTGGACGAACGTCGGGTCGCCCGGATCCTCCCGGGTCACGGTCCGACGATCGACGACGTTCCCGAACGCGTCGCCACCCTGCGTGCACGGCATCTGCATCGACTCGACGAGGTCTGTGGTCTCGTCGCCGATGGGCATCGCACCGCTCGAGAGATCGCCCCCTCGATTGCCTGGCACACCTGCGTGCAGTGGCACGATCTTTCACCCGCACTGCGGTGGCTGACCGTGAGCGAGACCCTCGTCTACCTCGACCACGCCGTCACGTGCGGCCTTCTGACCAGACGGATCGGCCGGAACGGCGGATTCCTCTATGAGCTCCCGACGACTTCGACCCAAGGAGAATGACATGGACTTCACGATCACCGAGGATCAGCAACTGCTGCTGGAGAGCCTGCGGGAGGTGATGGCGCGCTCGTGCACCGAGGACTACATGAAGGAGTGCAACGAGCAGCACAGGTATCCTCAGGAATTCATCGACGCCCTCGTCGAATCGGGTTTCTCGACCTTGGGTATTCCGGAGGAATACGGCGGGACCCCCGTCGACACGGCGACCCTCATGCTCGTCGCAGAGGAGATCACGAAGAACGGCGGACCGCACTTCGCCTTCGGGCAGGCTCTGTCGATCGCGGACATGCTGCGTTTCGGCAACGACGAGCAGAAGGCCCAGTGCCTCGAGCAGATCCAGCAGGGCAACGTGGGGTTCGTCCTCGGATTCACCGAGCCCCAAGCGGGGTCGGATTCCTCGGCGCTGGCGACGACTTTCGCGCGGCGCGACGGCAAGGTCTACCTCAACGGTCACAAGACCTTCATGAGCAACGCGCTGCGCGCGAAGTACATGCTGTGCCTCGCCCGCAACGCCGACGAGACGGAGGGAACCGGCAAGAAGAATGCGTTCACCATGTGGTGGATGCCGATGAAGGCCGAGGGCGTCACGATCGAGCCACTGCAGAAGATCGGGTGGCACATGATGGACACCTGCGAGGTCTATCTCGACAATGTCGAGCTGGATGAATCCGATCTGGTCGGCATCGAGGGCAACGGCTTCATGCAAGCCATGGAGAACTTCGAGGTCGAGCGACTTCTGATGGCTGCCACGATGCTTGGAATGGCGGAGTGCGCCTTCAACGACGCCGCTGCCTATGCTGCGCAGCGCGTCCAGTTCGGCCGCACGATCGGCAGTTTCCAGCTCATCCAGGAGAAGATCACTCGGATGAAGATCAAGATCGAGACGATGCGCGGCCTGGTCTTCAAGACCGCGTGGGAGATCGACAACGGGCTCCCCGTTCAGATCGACTCAGCCCTGGCGAAGCTGCACTGCGCACAGGCTGCCAATGAGGTCATCGATGACGCTCTCCAGATCTTCGGGGGCATCGGCTACACGACCGATTGCCGCGTGTCCCGGCTTTGGGTTGATGCCCGCGTCCAACGCATCGGCGGTGGGACCGACGAGGTGATGGTCCATATCGCCGGGCGTTCGCTTCTCAAGCAGTTCGCGACCAAGGGAGACCACTGATGAAGCCGATCGTCACCGATCTGATCGCCGAGCAGGCGCGCGTCGATGTCCTCGTCTCCTCGTTCACGGACGAGGATTGGGACCGGCCGGCCGCCCACACGGAGTGGACGTTCAAGGACGAGCTCCTCCACATCACCGCGTTCGATTATGCGGCCATTCAGATGATGGAAGGCAATGCGGAGAACGTCCAGGTCTTCGCCGATCCGTTCTTCCAGCACAACGAGATCCACCAGGTCCTGCGCTTCCGTCACCTGCCCGGTGCCGAGGTCCTCGACCGGTGGCGTCGGATCCGTTCCCGCATGGATGTCATGATGCTCGACAAGAATCCGAAGGATCGCGTGCCGTGGGCACCAGGGCTGCCGATGGCGGCCCGTTCGCTCGCGTCAGCACGGCTGATGGAGCTGTGGGCACACTCGGTGGACCTCACGGACGCGCTCGGCCTCGAACCGGAAGTCCGCGACCGGATCAGCGCGACCCTGTTCCTGTCCTGGCAGGCACGGCCCAACGCCTACCGGATCAACGGTTTCGAGCTTCCGGACACTCCACTCTTCCTCGAGATCACCCTCCCCTCGGGAGCGATGTGGACGAAGGGCGATCCGGAGGCCGCCAATCGCATTTCTGGGACCGCCAAGGACTGGGCTCTGGTCGCCGTGCGACGTCGCAATTGGATGGACACGGACTTGCAGGTGGAAGGAGACGAGGCACGCAGGTATGCGACGGTCGTCCAGGCCTTTGCCGGAGAGGCGGCGGCTTGTCCGCCGGCCATCCACCCGCGATGAACGACCTGGACACGACTGCGGGCCGGGCCACTGTGATGAACCCCGACCCGGCCAACGCCGGAGATTCCCCGACACGTGGAACCGGAGGAGTTCATCCTGCCTGGAAGGTCCTGGCTGGATGCTGCCTGTTGTACGGCGGTGTCGTCGGTGTGATCGGGAACTCCGCAGGCATCTACATGGTGGCGGTCACCGACGAGATGGGGTGGAGTCTTTCCTCGTTCAATGTCTATCTGACTCTGCTGGCACTGGTGATGACGGTGACGTTACCGATCGCCGGACGGGTGTTGCCGAAATACCCGTTCCGGCTCCAGTTGGGGGTCGTCGCTGTCGTCATGGCCGTCACCTATGGGCTGGGTTCGACCTTCACGGCTCTGTGGCAGTGGAACGTGGCGGGCATCGTCCTGGGGATCTGCTACGGGTTCCTCATGTACATCCCGATCCCATTGATCATCACCAATTGGTTTGCGGTGCGTAACGGCACCGCGTTGGGGATCGCCGCCGCGTTCGCCAGTCTCGTCGCCGCCATCGTCAATCCGGTCGGGTCCGCGTTGATCGGATCGATCGGGTGGCGAGGTGCGCGGGTCGTCCTGGCGGTCGTGTCCGCGTTGTTCACCGTGCCCGCCATCATCGCGCTCATCCGTCGCAGTCCCGAGGAATATGGGCTGCGCCCCTACGGGGTACAGGAATCGCCGTCGACGCGCGTCGCGGTGGAAAGCTCTGGGCGCGACGTCGAGGCACCGCACCTGCAGTTCAGCCTGCGGTCGCCAGTCTTCTGGATGCTTGCTGTGATCGGCGGGCTCTTCGCCGTGGGAGCGACCATGCTCCAACAGGTTCCCAGCCATGCGGCGCGCATCGGATTGGATCCGGCGACGGGAGCTGCGGGAGTCTCCGCGATCATGATCGGCGCCATCGGATTCAAGGTCGCTCTCGGCTGGCTGAACGACCGGACGGGGACGGTTGCCGCAGCGCTAAGCGCCGCCGGGCTGGGAATCGTCGGATCGCTGGTCGTCGTCCTCGCCGGTGCACATGCTACGGCGTTCCTGCTCGGTTGTGCCCTGTTCGGCGGCGGGTACGCCGGACTCGTCGTGATCCCGCCGCTGACCGTGCGCCACTTCTTCGGGGCGGCCTCCTACGGGCGGATCTACTCCTTCGTCACCTTTGCCGTCGGGGCGTTCTCGGCCCTGGGCCCCGTTCTCTATTCGTGGATGTCCGATCGCTCGGGCACCTTCACTCCCGCTTGGGAGATCTGCATGGGGTTCTACGCCCTCATCGCGGTGCTGGTCCTCGCGTGCGCTCATGCGCTCGCCCTGTCCCGCGCACAGTCACACACAACAGGAAGGAATCGATGATGAGTTGCGTCGTCGCCTACAAGTGGACATCCAATCCACAGGATGCGTCGGTGGAGGCCGACGGTACCGTCGACTGGAGCCGTGCCACGGCCGCTCTCAGCGACTACGACACGGTCGCCCTGGAAGTCGGTCGGCAATTCGCGGACGCCGTCGGCACCGACCTCGTCGGTGTCAGCGTCGGCACGTCCGCCGTCAAGGCATCGTTGGCCAAGAAGGCCGTGGCATCGCGTGGGCCGGACCGCCTCCGGGTCGTGGCACGCGACGAGGCCAGCGGGTGGAACGCGACCGAGACGGCCCGTGTTCTGGCAGGCCTGGTCTCCGGTGTTGAGGACGTGGACATCGTCCTGACCGGTGAGGCGTCCGTCGACGAGGGCGCCGCCCTGATGCCTGCTCTGATCGCTGGGGTCCTTGGCTGGCCCTGCTTCGAGGACATCGAGTCCGTCGAGAAGACCGAGACGGGTCTGCGTCTGCGTCAGTCGGCGCCGGAAGGAACTCGCACAATCGAGGTCGCCGGTCCTGCGGTTGTCGCGCTGACGACCGACGCGGCTCTCCCGCGTGTCCCCGGAATGAGGGACATCCTCTCCGCCGGGAAGAAGCCGCTCGAAGAGGTCGACCTCGCTCCCGAGGAGGGAGGAGCGTCTCGAGCGACAGTCATCGGGACCAGTCGGCCGCAGGCCGCGACGCGCCAGTCGGAGATCTTCGACGGGGACGACTCCGTCGACCGGTTGGTGGCGGCCCTGCATGAGCGCGGCGCGCTCTGAGCGACACGGACATGAGTGAGGGACACAAAGGAGAGTCATCAATGAAGCAAGCATGGATCGTCGCCACTGACACCCGTATCGCCGAACTCACGGCACTGGCCGGAGACCTTCCGACAACGCTCGTGGCCGTTGGATGGCCCGGGGACCACCAGTCGGGACTTTTTCGGGTGTTGTCCGTCGGTGGAGCTGAACAGGCGCCCCTTGAGTCGTTGGCACCGGTGGTCGTCGGTGCGGTGGATCCGGGTCCCCAGGATCTGGTGATCGTCGAGGACACTCCGGTCGGGCGCGTCCTGGCCGGCGCGCTCGCGGCTTCGCTGTGGGCCCCGATCCTCCATGGAGTGACGTCCGTCGAGGGCGACACGGTCGAGGTCTCCCGATTCGGCGGCATTGCGACGGAGACCGTCCGTCTGGAGGGCAACGCTGTGCTCGTCGTCGAGGGGGCCACACCGGGCCCAGAGGGCGACGCTTCGGTGGAGACCATTTCCGGAAAGGGATACGACGCCAGGATCGTGGGTGTTGAGCCGAGTGACACGCACGTCGTCGACCTCGCGGGAGCCCGCAGGATCGTCGGTGCGGGCCGAGGCTTCGCGGACAAGGCCGACCTCGCCCTGGCGGAGAAGCTTGCCGGCGCTCTCGGTGGGGCGCTGGCATGCTCCCGTCCGTTGGCCGAGGGACAGAACTGGCTGCCGAGGGATCGCTACCTGGGGATCTCCGGACAGAAGGTCTCTCCGGAGCTCTATCTCGCCGTCGGGATCTCGGGAGAACTCCAGCACATGGCTGGTGTGCGCGGTGCTGAGCTGATCGTCGCGATCAACTCCGATCCGAATGCTCCGATCTTCTCGGAGTGCGATTTCGGCATCGTCGGCGACTTGTATGACGTGCTGCCCCGCTTGACCGAGCGTGTGAAGACGGCGTGAGCATGGACGAGGACGAAGAGATCTTCGACGCGATCGTTGTGGGAGCCGGGGTCGCGGGTTCCGTATGTGCTCACGAGCTGGCGAGCAAGGGACTCGAGGTCGTCCAGATCGAACGGGGATCCACCCCGGGGTCCAAGAACTTGTCCGGTGGCGTCTTCTACAGCCGCGTCATGGAGGAGGCCTTCCCCGGATTCGTCCGCGAGGCTCCCGTCGAACGCGTCATCACACGGAATTGTGTGAGCTTCCTCAACGAGTCGTCCGCCGTGAACGTCGACTACTGGGACGAGCGGCTCGCCGAGCCCGCCAACGCCGTGACGGTGTTGCGCGCGCCGCTGGATGCCTGGCTGTCGGAGCGGTGCGAGGAGGCCGGCGTCATGGTGATGCCCGGGGTGAAGGTGGATTCACTCCTGACCGAGGGCGGCCGTGTCGTCGGCGTGCGCGCGGGCGAGGAGGAGTTGCGTGCGCGCGTCGTCATTGCGGCGGACGGGGTGAACTCCTTCCTGTCCCGTGAGGCTGGCTTCCGAGCGAAGGAACCGACCCAGAACCTCGCCGTCGGCGTGAAGTCTGTGATCGGGCTTTCCGCCGGGACGATCGAGGACCGTTTCCACCTCACCGGTGGAGAGGGCGCGGCCTATGCCCTGGTCGGGGACTGCACTCAGGGTGTGGCCGGTGGAGGATTCCTGTACACCAACAAGGAATCCGTCTCCATCGGTGTCGTTCTGCGTCTGGACGACCTGGCCCGCAGCGGTAAGTCGTCCTCGGACATCCACGACCATTTCCTCGCACATCCCGCGATCCGTGGGTATCTCGCCGGAGGGACGCTGCTGGAGTACGGGTGCCACCTGGTCGCCGAGGGTGGGCGGGCGATGAACCACGACCTCGTCCGGCCCGGTCTGCTCGTGATCGGGGACGCCGCCGGGTTCACGCTCAACACCGGGTTCACGGTCCGCGGCATGGACCTGGCAGCGGGCTCCGCCCTGGCCGCAGCCCGCACCGTGTGCGACGCCCACGAGGTCGGGGACTATTCGCAGGAGCTGTTGTCCTCCTATCTGACCCGTCTCGATGAGAGCTTCGTCGGGGCAGACATGGCGACCTATGCCTCCGCACCGGCGTTCCTCGAGAGCCCCCGGCTCTACAAGGACTACGGGCGACTGGCGGCCGACGTCCTGTATGGGATCTACGACCACGACCTGTCACCGCGGCGACATCTGCTTCCGTTGGCCTGGCAGACGGTGCGACGCTCGCCGCTCAGAATCGGGCAGCTTCTCAAGGATGGATGGGCGGGAGTGAGGTCCCTGTGATGGACAAGACCACAGAATTCGAGATCGGCAGCGTTCCCGAGCGACTGGCGGGCAATCACTTCGAGCTCGACGAGGAACTGCCACACATCGAGATCGATCAGGAGATTGCCCGGGCGACCGGAACCGGCAGACTGCTGGTGCGGGTGTGCCCGGCCCACGTCTATTCGGAGGAAGCGGACGGGACGATCTCCGTGGAGTATGCGGCCTGTCTCGAATGCGGGACGTGCCTCGCGGTCGCGGCTCCGGGGGCCCTCACGTGGCACTATCCGCGTGGGGGATTCGGGGTCTCCTACCGGGAGGGCTGAGTCGCCTCGGGACCGGTGAAGACGGCCGGGTGCGAGGAGCGCATGTGCGAGGAATTGATCCCAAGCTCGCGGGGGATCTCCTCGATGAGGCCGCGCATGAGTTCCTCCGCCCGGTCGCCGTCGCGCTCCAGGATCGCTTGGGCGAGCAACCCGTGGGCTTCCACGGCCCCCTCATCGGCGCGCTCGGGGAGGGTGGTGTACTGCATGCGTCCCTCGATCACGGCGCGGGTGGTCGGCGACAGGGCTGCCATCATGTAGTTGTCGGTCGACTCAAGAATGCAGCCATGGAAGTCGGCGTCGACGCGGTTGATGATCGGATAGTTCGGATGGTCCAGTGGCCAGGCCGCATCGTGGAGTTCGTCGGCGAGGCGGACGAGCTCGAGAGCGGTCTCTCGTGAGGCTCGCTGGGAGCACAGTCGAGCCGCGTAGGGCTCGAAGCACAGACGCAGCTCGATGAAATTGGTCAATTGCTCGACCTGCTGAGGACCCGACAGACGCCAGCGGACGATGCGGGGGTCGTAGACCATCCACTTGGTCTCGTCGCGCACGGTGATTCCGACCCGGCGCTTGGTCGTGATGAGTCCCATCAGCTCGAGACCACGGACCGCATGGAGCACGACCGTGCGAGAGGCTCCGTATTCCCCGGTGAGGTCTTCGGTGCGGAAGACGTCGCCTGTTGAGTACTCGCCGTGGACGATCCGTGAGCCGATGTCCTCGAGAATCCTCGTGTGAAGGGGGACTGATTCCGCCACGGACATCCTCTTCTCTCCGCCCATCGAGGACGGGATTCGTCGGGTCCGCCTCGGTGAGAAAGACGCGATGCTCTCCATAGTAGCGGCGTATTGGCGAGGCGCGGAGGGGTGTTCCTTTCGCGAAAATCGGCTGTGACCTGCGTGAACAGCAGCTATTCAAGTCGTTCTGAGCGTCATTAAGGATGTAGGGCCGTTGCGACTGCCCTGATCCAGGTACAACGCCACCGACAAGGCTGTCTGCGTGGCGTGATCGTCCAGCTGCACTCCCAGCAGGCGGACGAGAAGGGCAACACGCTGCTCCTCGACTCGCTCGACAATGAGTGGGCGGAACGCATCGCCCGATCGGTCGCGGTCTCGATGGGATGCACGGCAAGTTACGCGATGTATCCACTGTCGGGACACCAGGCCCGTTCCGAACATCGCTTCATGCCGGGGGCGGATCGCAGAGGAACTCCGGGGAGAGGTCGTCTTCACGGGCACGATCACCGGGGTCGAACGGCGAACGGTCGGCGGATTCGTCCACGGACGGGCCACGATCGGCCGTGCCGAGGGGGCCAGGAGCGGCGACCGTGACGCGGACGAGGTCGCCCTCACTGTCGAGTTCCAGAACGAGAATCTCCTCGCCCTCGTGGGGCACCGTCACTTCGGCTACGGCTTCGACCATCGCCCGGTCGATCGGGCGGTCCGGAACTCCGGTTCCGTCAGCATCCCTCAGGACAGCACCTGCGGAGCGAATCTCTCGTCGGACAGTTGAGCGAGCACCTGAGTCAGGTGGGTGGCCCCCTTCGTCTCGATGAGGAGTTGCAGCTCGGCCTCGCCGATGTGGGTGTTCAACGTATTGCGGGTGTGGACGACGTCGACGGCATTCGCGCCGGAACCAGCCACGAGGCCGGTCAGCCGCGCCAGGGGTCCTGGGCTGTCATTGAGACGGACCCGGAGCCGCACGATCCGCGAGGCTGGGGTGCGTGACCACGTGGGTGCCTTTCGGGGTCAAACCGGTGAGAATGATGCCGGGGTGCGCGGGTGTCTCACGCTCGCAGGGCGCCTCGCCAGGCGCTGCGCGGACCGGTGGTCCCCGTCCGACCCGTTCAGTTTAGGGAGAGAGTCCGACCTCGGGTCACGAAGGCTCACTGGTCGGCATGGGCATGGTCCGGCGGACTGCGGTTCCGTATCGTCCAGGGAAGGACGTCGGCGGTCGGTCAAGAATGGGACGAGGCTCGGCCGCCCGACGTCCGTCCACATCGGGGAATGGCCCTCGACCTGCGGGCGTTGAGATCATTGGTTCCTCCATCTCCGCTCCGAAAGGCCCGACATGTTACTCAGCGTCCTCGAGCAGGTTCCGCTCTTCGACGGGCACCCCGTCCGGGAAACGCTGGAGGACACGGTGACCCTGGCGCAGGGCCTGGAGGAGGGAGGCTTCCACCGCTTCTGGTTCGCGGAGCATCATGACACGCCCTCGTTCCTTTCCTCTGCGCCGGACCTGATGATGATGCACGTCCTCGATGCCACGCGCTCGATCCATGTGGGGTCCGGTGGCGTGATGGCGATGCATTACGGGAGCCTTCAGCTGGCTGAGCGCTTCTCGACCCTGGCGGCGTTGCACCCGGGTCGAGTCGACATGGGGCTCGGACGAGCCCCCGGGGGAGCGGTGCTCGCCGCGCATGCCCTCAACCAGGGGCACGTCATCGGCCCCGATTCGATCAACGCCCTGATCGTCTCCACGGTCGAGCTGCTTCGGAACACGGTTCCCGAGGAGCATCCATACTCCCGTCTTTCTGTGACGCCTCCGGCCGGGGAACTGCCGGAGGTCTGGCTCCTCGGATCGTCAGGGCAATCTGCCGCGTGGGCGGGCGAGCACGACCTCAATTACGCCTACGCCCAGTTTTTCACCGGGAGCCAGGATCCCACCGTGATGGACGTCTATCGCGCGCACCTGCCCAAAGACCCGATCGGCGGTCGGACTCTCTCGGCGCTCTCGGTCTCGGCCGCACCGACCCGCGAAGAGGCCATCGAACAAGCGTTGCCGGCTGCAGAGTTCCGGTCCTCGCTGCGGTCCGGCCGCCAGGTGACGTTTCGGGACCCGAGTGCCATCGACACCCGACGACGGGCCGAATTGGTCGACCATCTCGCCCAGGACGATTCGATGATCGTCGGCACCTATGACGAGGTCGCCCAGCGCATCCGCTCTTTCGTCGAGGACCACGGCGTCGAGGAAGTCATGCTGATCAGCTACATCGCCGATGTTCGGCGCAAGCTCAGGCAGTACCAGGAGTTGGCCAGAAGGGTGAATCGATGAGGGCGTGCGGGACATGGAGGCGGCCATGCCCCGCACGCTCATGACCATGTTCGGCCTGAATTCTCGGAGCGCCCTGTGAATGCGCGTTGAGAGTGCCGCACCTGCGTTCGAATGTGGCCGGATTCATGTGTTTGCGACGTCAGCGGTCCCATGTTGAGTGGCATCCGGGGGAGGTGATCCTGTAAAGTGGAACGCCGAGGTAGCGTGTCCGAGCGGCCGAAGGTGCAGCACTCGAAATGCTGTGTGGTGTCACAGCCACCCTGGGTTCAAATCCCAGCGCTACCGCCACCGGGAACCCCGGGATCTGGCCGAAAGGTCGAGGTCCCGGGGCTCCTATATGTTGGTGCAGCCGCGGTGTGCGACGAACGAAACGATGCAGGCGATTCCACCCACACGGAGCGGTCACTCAGCGTTCTTCGGTGCTGGTCTTCCATTCAGACGCAGCGAACGCATCGTGGCGCTAGTCCTCGAGGGCGAGGCCTCGTCGTTCCGGCAGCGCCAACGCAGCGCTCGCGGCGGCGACGAACGCGACCGCGAACACCGCGAAGACCAGCCAGAGGGCTCCGTCCGCGGCGGCGAGAAGCGGAGGAACGCACAAGGGAGCGATGATCGAGGCAATGCGTCCGAATCCTGCTGCTGCCCCGGCCCCCGTTCCACGCAGGCGGGTCGGGTAGACCTCGGGCGTGACGGCGTAAAGGACGCCCCACGCGCCCAGGTTCGAGGACGAGAGCAGCATTCCGAAGGCCAGGACCCAGGTAACGGTATGGGCCTGCCCGAAGCCGATCGCGGCGCAGGCGGACACGAGAAGGAAAGCCGCCAGGGTCTTTCGACGCCCGCTGCGCTCAACGAGCCAGGCGGCGAGCGCGTATCCGGGGATCTGTGCCAGCGCGATGATCAACGTGTAGCCGAAGGACTGCACCAGCGTGAATCGGGTGGCGAGCAAGGACGGCATCCAGACGAAGGCTCCATAGTAGGAGAAATTCACGAAGAACCAGGTCAGCCACAGGGCGACGGTTGTGTGCGTGCGTCCGGACCCGAAGAGTTCGCGTGCCCGCACGATGGGAAGAGCCCGGGCGGGGGCCGATTCGACGGGAGTGATCCCGGCGGGAGCCTCGAAGGCGCGGACCGAGCGCTCGGCCTCTTGATCGCGTCCCTTGGCCTCCAGGAAACGGACTGATTCCGGCAGATGGATGCGGGCGACGATCGCGTAGGCGGTGGGCAGGGCTCCGATCAACAAGGCCCAACGCCACCCGCTCACGCCGCGGGGGACGACGAGGTAGCCGATGACGGCGGCGGCGATCCAGCCGAGTGCCCAGAACGCCTCGAGGATGACGACGATGCGGCCCCGCAGACGTTTGGGCGCGAACTCGCTGACGAGTGTCGAGGCGACGGGAAGTTCGGCCCCCAGGCCGAGGCCGACGAGGAATCGCAGGACGAGCAACATCGTCAGTCCCGCGGACAGCGCCATCAGCCCGTTGGCGATCCCATAGACCAGCAGGGTGATCGTGAAGACGGATCGGCGCCCGATCCGGTCGGCCAGGAGTCCTCCCACGGAGGCCCCGATCGCCATCCCGGCGAACCCGATCGAGCCGAGGATGGAGACCTGGCTCGTGGTCAGCGACCATTGGCGGGCGAGCACCGCCATGATGTAGGAGATCAGACCGACATCCATGGCGTCGAGCGCCCAGCCGATCCCCGAGGCAACCAGCAGTTTGGTGTGTTCGCGGGTGAAGGGGAGCCGGTCGAGCCGGTCGTTGCGCGTCGGGGCTGGCGAGGAGTCCGGCGGGCGCGCTGCTGTCGCATGAGTGGTGGTCATGCCCTCATACTACGTCACTGTCATGTCAGCTGTAATGACAGAATGGCATTCCCGCCCGGACGACCGCTCAGTGTGGCGTAGCTCCGTCTTCGGAGCTCTCGCCACTGTCGAGCTCTGACCAGTTGGCCGACAGGGCATCGGTCCGCTCGTAGGGAAGGAATGGGACGATGAACCCGACCTCGTCGAGGGCCTGCTCGACGGCATCGAGCGTTGCCTCGTCGCGGGCGCCGATCGTGTGGAAGTGATACCCGGAGGTGATCTCCATCAGTGGCGCGGAACGACCGGCGTCCATTTCGTCGATGAAGTGGTCGACGTCGAGACGGCTGCGGATGTCGAGCCGGGCGCGGATGTGGCCGTAGATGCGGTGGTTGACGAGGACGTCGATGATCCATGCGCCGAGGTCGATGACGGTGCGGAGCTCTCGGCCGACCTGTTTGCGAGTGTGGCGGACCTTGACCAGGCGCGTATGGGGGGCGTCCTTTTCGAGAACGTAACCGCGGGTGGTCGCGATGATCGGGCGTCCGCCCGCGCGCAGGACCGAAATGTCGCGGGCAATCGCCTGGCGGCTGACTCCCGTCCGTTGGGCCAGTCGGGCGCCGGGGATGGGCTCGGTGGCCTCGTCGAGGAAGTGGAGAAGGGCTGTGCGTCGCGAGTCGCCGTCGGGCCGGGTCATGGTTGACAGCTCGCCGAAGGCGCTGTGGCGACTCGGGCCGAGGGGCTCGACCCGGCGAAGACCGCGGTGGACGCTGGTGTCATGACATACATCGTATGTGGTGGACCGCACCGTGCGCCGGGGCTGTCGTCACGGGGTCTGAAGTCGCCGGGGGGTCATGGGAGAAAGGCTACTGATGAGTAGCATATGGTCGGATGAAGCCCCGTGACCCCTTCTCTACCTTCTGTGGATGGCGACCGAAGCCGCCGGCGGTCCCTCGGATGATGGAGACCGGGGGGAAGGCGCCCGCGCGAAGAAGTGCGTGGATCGATCGGAGGGAATCATGGCGTCGGGAGACAAGGCAGTGTCGTGGCAGGCGGAGCCCTGCCCCTCCTGGTGCGTGGTCACGCACCAGGAGGGCGATCCGGTGGCGGATCGCCTGCATGAGGATGGCGGACGGACGGTGCCGGTGCGCGTATGGGATCCCACCGGCGCAGAGGTGCGGGAGTTCCATGTGAGCATTCACCGGCGGGACGGGACGTCGCGGACCTGGATCTACATCGGGGATGGCTGGGAGCAGCGAGTTGAGATCGACGTCGTGGACATCGACGACGTCGTGAGCGCGGTTCACTCCGAGCAGGCTGAGCTCGGTGGCTGACTCACTCGGTGACAGACGGGCATGTCAGCGGATGCTACTGATCAGTCTGTAGACCGATCAGTATCACATCGGAGACGGTAAGTGGGTGAACAGCGATCTGTTGAAGGCCGTTGGGGCCAATATCAGGAGGCTCCGGTATCGTCGCGGGCTCAGCCAAGAGGCCTTCGCCGACGTCGTCGGTATGCACCGCACCTACGTCGGTGGCGTCGAGCGGGGCGAACGCAATCTCACCCTGCGTTCCATCGAGCGCATCGCCGAGGGTGCCGGGGTCTCTGTGTGGGAGATCCTGCGACCCCCCGCGGAGGATTCCGAAGTCGAATGACTCCGGCGTGTGTCGTTGAGGCGTCCCCATCTGCCATCGGGTCCGGTCGATCGACAGAAACGGCCGGCTGCTCCCGAGAGAGCACCCGGCCGCCCCGTGCACGCTGAGAATCAGGCGATGACCAGACCGTTGTAGGTCGTGCGCGCGGTCTCGAAGCGAGTGGCGACGTTGGCCCAGTTGGCGACGTTCCACCAAGCCTTGACGTAATCGGCCTTGACGTTCTTGTACTGCAGGTAGAAGGCGTGTTCCCACATGTCGAGCATGAGCAGCGGAACAGTGGCGACTGGGACGTTGCCCTGCTGATCGGTCAGCTGGAAGGTGACCAGGCGCTGGCTGATCGTGTCATAGGCGAGGACGGCCCAGCCGGAGCCCTGCAGGCCAGTCGCGGCGGCGGTGAACTGCGCCTGGAACTTCTCGAAGGAGCCGAAGTACTCGTCGATGGCGGAAGCGAGTTCGCCCTCGGGGCGACCCTGGCCGTCCGGCGTCATGTTCGTCCAGAAGATCGAGTGGTTGGTATGTCCACCGAGGTTGAAGGCGAGGTTCTTCTCGAAGAGATTGATCGCGCCGAGGTCGCCAGCGTCGCGGGCGGCCTCAAGCTTCTCGATCGCAGTGTTGGCGCCAGCGACGTAGGTCGCATGGTGTTTGTCGTGGTGCAGCTCCATGATCTGGCCGGAGATGTGCGGCTCGAGGGCGGAGTAGTCGTAGGGGAG
The DNA here is from genome assembly GCA_015655375.1 of Actinomycetales bacterium. Lineage (GTDB taxonomy): Bacteria > Actinomycetota > Actinomycetes > Actinomycetales > Actinomycetaceae > Pauljensenia. The sequence goes on along the minus strand of JAATFD010000005.1, from coordinate 33,061 downwards.
ATCCGGAAGGGTGTAGGTCGCCATAGTGGCTCCTTCGTGAGTGCTGGCCGACGTGAACGCCGGTTCTGTCTGTCGCGCCCCGAAAGAGGCGCGTCCGCATTCACAGTATCCCTCTTTGGCCCCAATTGCGCGACGATGATGTGTGCTAAATGGTTCGCTCCCGGCTGAACGGAATGTCCGGTGACCAGGGCCTCCGAGCGTCGTTCTCGCGCACTAGGCGGCGCGGGAGCGAGGAGGACCGGCAGGCGTCTTCCGGTCGAGGACAGCACCTCGTGTTTGCCACTGGGGCTCCACGAGAACCACGAGGTGAGGGTGCCGTGTCCGCTGTCCCGACGGTCACGGACTCCCCGTAGGTTGGAGACATGGATAATGAGTGGGATGCCATCGGGTCGCAACCATCGCGCGTTCCTGTCCTCGATCCGGAGTTGATCGCGGATCTGATCGTTGATCTGGCCAGCGCCGAATGGACGGTCGATCGGGTGGAAGCCATGCTCTCGGCGCGCGCTCGGGACGCGCTCATGCGTGATCAGCGGGTTCCCGCGCTGCTGGACCTGCGTGAACGCACGGAACCTGCCGCACTGCTCACCAGGCTCTTCGTTCTCGGGTCGACCGAGGACGAGATCGATGTCGGCGAGGCGCTGCCGACGATCGGCGCGGCGGGACTCGCTGGGCTCGGCCTCGTCAAGGTGAGCGACGGACGGGCCAACGCCCTGTTCGATCTGCGCCCCCATGAGGCGGCGCTGCCCGCTCCCGTTGACGTGGCGGCCGCGCAGGGTCCGCTGGAGCCCAACGATCCGGTCACCCGTGCCTGGTGGGTGCTCTCCGATCTCGGGGAGGCGTCGACTGGACGCCCGCTCGCCCCCGACCACGTCCTCGGCATCGGGGGCGCGACGACCTCGTTGCTCACCCTGACGATCCGCGACCACGTCGGCTCCGCCCTCGACATCGGGACAGGCTGCGGGATCCAGGCGCTCTACCTCGCCACGCACGCGGACCATGTCGTCGCGACTGACCTGTCGGAGCGAGCCTGCGCGATCGCCCGCTTCAACGCGGCCCTCAACGGTGCCGACATCGACGTGCGGCAGGGGTCGCTCTTCGAACCCGTTGCGACAGAGCGCTTCGACCTCGTCGTGTCGAACCCCCCTTTCGTCATCACTCCGGACTCCGTGCGCACCTCGGGGCTGTTGGAATACCGCGACGGTGGGATGGAGCGGGACACTCTCATCGCCACGATCCTCTCCGAGGTCCCCGACCACCTGAACCCGGGCGGCACGGCACAGATGCTCGCGAACTGGGAGATTCCGGTGGGTCTCGACCCGGACGTCGAATGGTCGGGTCGGGTCGACGGCTGGCTGCGCGGTCTGCCCGTCGATGCCTGGGTCGTCCAACGCGATGTCCTCGATCCTGCTCGCTATGTCGAGATGTGGATGCGCGATTCCGGGGACATGCTGGTCGCCCGCGACGAGTGGGAGCACACCTACGCCGACTGGCTCGAGGACTTCGACCGGGCCGGGGTCGCCGCGATCGGCTTGGGATTCATCGTCGTGCGGGCGCTCGCGGCGGCTGGCGTGGGTGCGCGCGAGGACGGTGCTCGGGCATACGTCCTCGAACTCGATGCGGCGACACCCCGAGGCGAGGACGTCGTGCGGGCGCTGTCCGCCATGGGCCTGCCCGAGGACCTCTCGCCCCTGCGTCTGGCGAGGGCTGACGATGTCACGGAGGAGCGCCACTACACCCCAGGCGAACCCGATCCCCGCGTGATCATGGAGCACCAAGGTGGTGGTCTGGGGCGCTCGATCCCGGTGGGGAGTGAGGTGGCCGCCCTCGTGGGCGTGGCCGATGGTGAGCTCAGTGTGGCCCAGATCATCACGGCGATTTCCGCGCTGACCGGTCAGCAGGTCGGTGACCTGCGCGAACGGACGGTCGCCGCAGTGCGCGAGCTGATTGCGGCCGGCATGCTGGAGGTCGTCGGCCGGGTCTGACCGACGCTCCGGAGGCGGGCGGCCGCCCGCTCGAGGGGAGGGGGCGATGTATGGTCGGGCGGGACAGCCCGGGAAGCGGGGCGCACAGGGGCGTGGAGCATCAGCAGGGATGCCCCGCGTGGGACGGAGTGGAGGGACATGGGCGGATCGAAGCTGGTCATCGTCGAGTCACCAGCGAAGGCATCGACGATTGAAGGCTATCTGGGCCCCGACTACCATGTCACCGCCTCGATCGGACACATTCGCGACCTTCCTCAGCCGAAGGACCTTCCGGCCAACATGAAGAAGGGCCCTTATGGGCGCTTCGCCGTCGACGTCGAGAATGGCTTCACTCCTTATTACATGGTGAACCCCGACAAGAAGAAGAAGGTCACCGAACTCAAGCGGGCACTCAAGGACGCCGACGAGCTCTACCTGGCCACTGATGAGGACCGCGAGGGCGAGGCCATCGCGTGGCACCTCCTGCAGGTCCTCAAGCCGAAGATCCCCGTCAAACGGATGGTCTTCCACGAGATCACGCGAGAGGCGATCCAGCGCGCCCTGGAGAACACTCGCACCATCGACACGGACCTGGTCGATGCCCAGGAAACGCGGCGCGTCCTCGACCGCCTCTATGGCTACGAGGTCTCTCCGCTGCTGTGGCGCAAGATTCGCCCCTCCCTGTCCGCCGGGCGCGTCCAGTCGGTCGCAACCCGGTTGGTCGTCGATCGCGAGCGGGAGCGCATGGCTCACATCGCGGCCTCGTATTGGTCGATCGACGTCCATGTGACGACCGATAACGGAGCCTTCGGAGCGCATGTCACCCAGGTCGATGGACACCCGGTCGCCACCGGATCCGACTTCTCGGAGAAGGGCGAACTAACCGCCAAGGCACTCAAGGCCGGCGTCGTCCACCTCGATCGGAACGACGCCGAGCGTCTGGCCGAGCTGCTGTCCGCCTCCGGCACCTCCGCCGTCGGCTCGGTGACACGCAAGCCCTATCGCCGTCGCCCCGCCGCCCCCTTCACGACCTCGACACTGCAGCAGGATGCGAGCCGCAAGCTCCACTGGAACGCGTCCTCGACGATGCGCACGGCTCAGTCGCTCTACGAGTCGGGATACATCACCTACATGCGAACGGACTCGACGGTCCTGTCCGACCAGGCCCTGAAGGCCGCGCGCTCACAGGCTCGCGAGCTCTACGGGGAGGCCGCTGTCGCAGACAAGCCCCGCCTGTACGGCACGACCTCGAAGGGCGCGCAGGAAGCCCACGAGGCAATCCGTCCTGCCGGTGACCACTTCCGGACCCCCGATCAGGTGGCTGGGTCGCTCTCACGCCAGCAGCTGGCCCTCTATGACCTGATCTGGAAGCGCACGGTCGCCTCCCAGATGGCCGATGCGATCGGGTACACCGCGACGATCCGCGTCCTGACGAGCGTTGGGGAGGGGCAGGGACGTCACGACATCACGTCCTCCGCCTCGGGCACGGTCATCACGGCTCCGGGGTTCCGACTGGCTTACGAGGAGGGCCGCGACCGCGGGCGCTACGACGCCGAGCACGAGGCGAGCACCGCCGAGAAGGTCCTGCCCGACGTCCAGGAGGGCGACACCGTTGAGGTCTCGGAGGCCTCGCCGGAGGGCCACGAGACACAGCCGCCGGGACGCTACACCGAGGCGACGCTGGTCAAGACGATGGAGGAGCTCGGCATCGGGCGTCCGTCGACCTATGCCGCGACGATCCAGACGATCTCCGATCGCGGCTACGTCGCTCACCGCGGGCAGTATCTGGTGCCGACTTGGCTGGCTTTCTCCGTGATCCGGTTGCTGGAGGAGAACCTCACCTCCCTGGTCGACTACGACTTCACCGCATCGATGGAGTCCGACCTCGACCGGATCGCGGCCGGCCATGAGGACGGACGCCAGTTCCTCACGCAGTTCTACTTCGGGGACGACGGACAGGGCGACGTGGACGGCCTGCGACACCAGGTCGAGAGCCTCGGTGACATCGATGCCCGCCAAGTGAACTCCACATCCGTCGCCGACGGCGTCACCCTGCGGATGGGCCGCTACGGGCCCTATCTGGAGCGCGAGGACGGTGTCCGCGCGAACGTTCCCGAGGACGTCGCTCCCGACGAACTCGACCAGGCGAAGGTTGCCGAGCTGTTCGCCCTGGCGGCCGACGACGGGCGTGAGCTCGGGGTCGACCCGGCCAGCGGTCACACGATCATTGCGAAGAATGGTCGTTTTGGTCCTTACGTCACAGAGGTCCTCCCCGACGAGGACACGGCTCAGGCGCAGGCGAATGGCGAGCCTGCGAAGGGGCGTGCGAAGAAAGCCGCGAAGCCGCGTACGGCGTCGCTGCTCGCCTCGATGAACCTCGGGACGGTGACGCTGGAGGACGCTCTCAAGCTTCTCTCGCTGCCTCGTGAGGTCGGAGTCGACCCGGCCTCCGGCGAGGTCATCACCGCCCAGAACGGCCGTTATGGTCCGTACCTCAAGAAGGGGACGGACTCGCGGTCCCTGGCCTCGGAGGACCAGCTCTTCACGATGACGCTCGATGAGGCGCTCGCGCTCTATGCGCAGCCGAAAACGCGGGGTCGGGGGACGGCCAAGCCGCCGCTGCGTGAGTTCGGGACGGATCCGGTCTCCGAGAAGAAGGTCGTCGTCAAGGACGGGCGTTTCGGTCCCTACATCACCGATGGTACGACCAACATCACGGTGCCCCGGTCGGAGTCCGTCGAGGCGCTGACCGAGGAACGGGCCTTCGAGCTGCTCGCTGACAAGCGTGCGAAGGGACCGGCACCGAAACGCCGGACCTCGACCACGCGACGCACGACGAAGAAGACCGGGTCGACGCGCAAGAAGGCGAGTGGCAAGTCCTCAGCGAAGTGACACCTTCCGACGTGGGAGGATGCCCGTGGTGCGTTTCCCCACTGCCGGGTGTGGGACACCACCGGAAGGGCCACCGGAGATGCATGAGGGGCGTGGGAGGATGACTCCATGACGGACGAGGGTGGGGTGTCGGCCGGCCTGTTCATCACCTTCGAGGGTGGCGACGGCGCCGGGAAAACCACGCAGATCGAGCGTGTCAGACAGTGGTTCGAGGATCGTGGGCGCGTCGTGCTGGTTACCCGCGAGCCCGGGGGCACCGAGCTGGGCGTCGAGCTGCGTCGGATGATCCTCTCGGGCGCCGATGACGTCGATCCGCGCACCGAGGCCCTGCTGTATGCGGCCGATCGCGCTCATCATGTCGCCGCGGTCGTGCGTCCCGCGCTGGATGCGGACACGATCGTCCTGGGTGATCGCTACATCGATTCCTCCCTCGCCTATCAGGGGGCGGCCCGTTGCCTCGGCGTGGAGGAGATCCGCACCCTGTCGGCGTGGGCGACGGAAGGCCTGCAGCCCGATCTGACCTTCCTCCTGGATCTGCCTCCCGAGGTCGGCGCCCGTCGGAGCAGCAGTGAGCCCGATCGGCTCGAGCGCGAGCCCACCGACTTCCATGAGCGGGTCCGTCACCAATATCTCCAGCTCGCGGAGCAGGATCCGCAACGGATCGTCGTCATTGATGCGGTGGGCACACCCGACCAGGTCTTTTCGGAGATCCGAGGGGTCCTCGAGGAACGGGTGGACCTGGGAAGCGCCGTCGTCGGAGCCGAGCCGTCCGCCATCGAGGAGCCCGCGACGGTCGAATCCGCGGAGACCGGACCCCTGGAGTCCTCTCCGGCCGAGGACACCGCTGAGACGCACTCGTCCTCGCTGTCCGGTTTGAGGACCGAGGCTCAGGCGACTCTGTGGGGCAGTTCTGGGGAGGGCATGCTGCTGTGAGCGTCTGGGACGAGCTAGTGGGGCAGGAGGCTGTGGTGGCCGTTCTGCACGAGGCCGCTGCGGCCGCCCGCCGGATCGTCGAGGGCACGGACGTCGATGCGGATGGGAACCTAGACGAGAGCGATCGTTCGATGACGCACGCCTGGTTGATCACCGGGCCGCCCGGATCGGGACGTTCGGTGGCGGCGCGGGCGTTCGCCGCGGCCCTGCAATGCACCGGGCCGGAACCCGGATGCGGTGACTGTCCGGGATGTCGCACAACGATGGGACGAACGAACGCCGACGTCCTGTCGGTGTCCACCGAGGCCGTCCAGATTCGCATCGAGGAGGCACGCGCGTTCGTCCAGCGGGCTCAGGTCGCGCCCTCACAGGGCCGATGGCGCGTCATCGTCGTCGAAGATGCGGACCGCATGACGGAGCGGACCTCGAATGTCCTGCTCAAGGCCATTGAGGAGCCGCCTGAGCGAACCGTGTGGCTGCTGTGCGCCCCCAGTCCCGAGGACATGATCACGACGATCCGTTCCCGGTGTCGGCATTTGGGTCTACGAATCCCCTCCGCCCAGGCTGTCGCCGAGCTGCTGGTGCGTCGCGACGGCGTCGACCCCGCGGTCGCCCTGGAATCGGCTCGTGCCGCTCAATCGCACATCGGACTCGCACGTGCCCTGGCCCGCGATCCCCAGATGCGTGAGCGGCGGCGCCGGATCATCCAGGCCCCGGCCCGGGTGCGCAGCGTCGGTGAAGCCGTCCTCGCCGCGCAGGATCTCATCGACATTGCGAAGACGCAGGCCCAAGACCGGACCGAGGAACGCAATGAGGCTGAAAAGACAACGCTGATGCGCCAGCTTGGCATGACCGAGGGCGAGCGTCTTCCGATCCAGGCGCGGGCGCAGATGCGTCAGCTCGAAGAGGAGCAGAAGCGGCGATCGAAACGGGCGATGCAGGATTCTCTCGACCGATGCCTGGTCGACCTGCTGGGAATCTACCGCGATGTGTTGCTGGTCCAACTGGGCACCGGCCAGACGCTGGTCAACCAGGAGCTGGCTGATCTGGTATCCGATCTGGCCGCTGATTCGACGCCACAGCAGACCATGACCCGAGTGGAGGCCATCGAGACGGCCCGGCGCCGTTTGGTCGCCAATGTCCAGCCGCTGCTGGTTCTCGAGGCCATGGTCATCACCCTGCGGCCCCAGGCGGAGGCTCCCGCGAGGGCCGGTGCCGGCTGACATGCGCCGGGTCGGAACATCCTCGGGTGAGGGGCTTTCGATTGGTGGGTCGCGCGTGGGCCGATACTCTGGGCGCATGGACAGACGGGGAACGACACGTCCGCGAACTGGCCGGATCCGCGCGGTCCTGGTGTGTGCGGCCACGGTGCTGGCGGCCGCGCTGACGGCGGGCTGCTCACCGACGACCATCGGGGTCCCGAATGTCACGACCGTCTCCCCGACGCCCTCGGCCTCTTCGCCGCCGACGACGGACGGCACAGGAGAGGGCTTCTACTCGCAGACTCCCCAGTGGGTGACGTGCACCGGTGACGAGATCACCTCGTCCGGTACCAGCGCGCCGAAGGACCTGTCCTCCTATGACTGTGCGACCGTCGTGGCGCCTCTGGACTGGGACGATCCCGCAGGGGAGACGATCACCCTGCGGGTCGCGGTCCACCATGCCTCGAACTCGAGGGGAATGCTCTTCTACAACCTCGGCGGCCCCGGTGGCGCGTCGGTCCAGTCCCTCGCCTACATGGTCACGGACAATTTCGGGACCGACCTCGTCGACAACTACGACCTCGTCGCGCTGGATCCACGGGGAGTCGGCGCCTCCGAGCAGGTCGTGTGTATGAGCGACGAGGAACGCGATTCCTACGCGGCCGATGATGCGGACAGTTCCGACACGGATCTGACGGCCGACCAGATCGTTGCACAGGCTCGCGACACGATGAGCAAGATCGGGCAGGGCTGCCTCGACAACTCCGGGGATCTCGCGGCTCACGTCGACACGGTGTCGGCCGCCAAGGACTTCGACATGGTGCGAGCGGTTCTCGGCCAGGACATGCTCAACTACCTCGGGTACTCCTATGGGACCTTCCTCGGCGCGACCTATGCGGGGCTGTTCCCCGACAAGGTCGGGCGGTTCGTCCTCGACGGGGCGCTGGATCCGGCGATGACGATCAACGAGGTCTCCGATCTGCAGATGCGGGCGTTCGAGGAGTCAATCGCGCATTGGGTCGAGGACTGTCAGTCGGGCTCGTCGTGTCCGTTCACCGGGACCACCGATCAGGGAGTCTCACAGCTGTCCTCGTTCCTCGACCGGCTCGCGTCGTCACCGCTGACGACACAGGACTCCTCACGTCCGCTCACGCAGTCGTTGGCGCTGACCGCGGTGATCGGGATGCTGTACTCGACGCAGACTTACACGGTGCTGACCCAGGCGATGCAGCAGGCCATCGGTCAGGGCGACGGGTCGACGTTGCTCTACTTGGCGGACTACGTCAATGACCGCAATGACGATGGGACGTACTCGTCGAATGCGCTGGACGCACAGTTGGCGATCAATGCCCTGGACTACGGTCCCGTGGGCACGGTCGAGGAGTGGGAGGCGGACGCGAAGCAGCTGCAGGCGGACCTGCCGGTGCTCGGTCAGTTCGCGGGGTACTCGTCGGCGGGGCTCGGCGCGTGGCCGATCGATCAGCATGCGAGCAGAACGGCGATCTCAGCTTCGGGAGCGGCGCCGATCGTCGTGATCGGGACGACCCACGATCCAGCCACGCCCTATGTCATGGCCCAGAACCTCGCGAGCGAACTCGACTCCGGCGTCCTGGTGACGTGGGACGGATGGAACCACACCGCCTACTCGAAGTCCGGATCGGCATGCATTGCGACGGCGGTCGAGGATTATTTCGTCGATGGGACGGTGCCTGCCGACGGGTTGGAGTGCTCCGACTGAGGCGGGCGCGCGGCCGGATCGCAGCCTCGCGGGATACGAGGCTGCGATCATGACGCTGATAGGCGAGGCATTCTCTCCGGGTGACGACAGGGGGATTACCGCGCTGTTCGCCGTCCTCGTCATGGCTGCCGCCTGTCGGCCATTCGGGTATGTCTGGTGGACCGCGGGGATCACGGTCGCCCTGACGTTCCGCTACGAGTACTTCGGTCAGACGGGGCCGGAGGCGTTCGGTCACAGACTCATCGGGATCGCTGGCGGCAGGCCAGGACCTTCTCGGTGGGGTGGCACGTGGAGGAGAGGGTATCTGCCCTGGAGGCTGCCGATCGAAGTCGTCGGGACCTGAATCCGGTTGCCCGTGCGGCTGGGTGGTTCGGGTGGGGAGCGGCTCGGAGGATCGGTTCACCCGTGCAGGATGCGCACGTCCTCGTGAACCTGTTGGTGCCTGAGGTGAAGGGGGAAAGCCTGGACCTTCGCGAGAGCCGCGAGGCCAGTGCGCGGGAGGCCGGTGGACGGGAGCGGGCGGAGGCGTCGGCGCTCGCGCGTCGGATCGGAGCAGCGCGCGAGTGTGACAGGAACTACCCGGTCCCGGCGGCAGATCGGTTTGCCCGCGCCACGCGCTGCCCGCTACAGTGTCGTCGTTGCCCGAACGCCGGAGCAAGCTTCCGGAACGGCGGGCGCGGCCGCCTTAGCTCAGTCGGCAGAGCGTCTCACTCGTAATGAGAAGGTCCGGAGTTCGATTCTCCGAGGCGGCTCCATATTTCGGGGGAGGGATGGGTGCAGTCGCCCAGACTCCCCCGTCAGTCTTGACCGGGAACAGTGCGTCGACGAGGATGTCGGCAAAGCCGGCTGTCGTGGACAGGTCCTCGACGCCCCAACCGACAGCCCCACGAACCTTCTGCGAGGCATCAGCCTGCAACGCTCCCAGCGTCTCAGCGGTTGGGGCCGGTGACCGCTGGCGTCAGACGCCAGCGGGTTGTTGCTCGATACGGGCACGCACGTCGGCGAGCATGCCTTGAGTGAAACCGTCACGGCGCACCGCAAGCCATGTGCCATCTGTGAACGTGAGAACATACAGATTTGGGGTCAGGAGTGTCGACCGGATCTGGGAGTAGGCCACACTGTGGGCGACCCCGTGATCGCGGATGACATCCACGCAGTCCTGTCGAAACACCGTAGGCGGCCAGGTTCCGGCTCCGAGCAAGCGGAGCCCGCGTGCGAGGAAGACGAGCTGGACGATCACTTCGATCGCGACGGCCGCGATCACGACGGCGAACGAGACGCGCGCCACCGATCCACCGCGCTGAGCCGCCTTCTCCTGGAAATCACTGGCGGACAGCTTCCTGTCATTGATCGCCACCACGTCGCCCATGTCCGTGTCCATTTCCAAGATCTTGTGTCTGACAATCCCCTGTCGTTCCATGTCACGGTACGTCCGTTTCCTCGTCAAGAAGAACCGCTGTGCGGGCCAGGAGGCCCCACTGGAGCTCCTCGAACAGGTCCGGAGTTTGCTTCTCCGAAGCCGTTCCGCTCATCAACGGTCTCCACGCTGGGTGAGGACCCGGGTGGGGCCATCGATGTGTCCGGGCGCGAGACGACTCTCGCGAGGGAGCGACCGGCGGTGAGGGTACTGTAAAGGTATTGGCGTGACATGCGTGTTCGAACCGCATAGCGCCTAGGTGCCCGTCCAGTGTTTCTCAGCGTTGGGGCGGGCATCGTCCAAATCCGGAAAGCGTCCGGTCACTCAGCGCCCGCTTCGATGTCGAGCCGCAGCCTGGGTTTCGTGCGAGTTCAGCTCGGGCACCTCACTGGGTGGAGGCATCGCCGGCGATGATCTGTTCGAGGGGATCTCCTTGAGATTCGCGATCCCGTCGAGCGAGTTCGCGGCCCCGGTGGCGTTCATCCATTCGCCGATGAACGAGGCCGATCCGTCGACCGTCGTCAGGTCGCCGCCGCCCAGCAGCGGGACGATCTGGTTGTTCGCATGCCACAGGTCCGCGATGCGGGTGACGGTCTCCGATCTGGACCTCGGTGCCGGTTGGAGTGCGAGGACGTGCGCACAGCACTGAAATGCGGCGCCCGCCCGATGATGAGGAAATCCCGCACCGTGCAGGAGGCGTGGCATGACCGGGTCCTGCTTTCGCTGGTGAATAGGTGCTGACCTACGCGTTTGAGGAGTGCACATGAAAGCGGTCCGTGGCCTTTGGCATGGTTGTTCGACGACGTGAGGCTCGAGTCATGCCTGAGATTCCCGCGCGTGTCATCACCGCTGAGCCCCGATTCGGTCCTCGTCGCGGGTCCAGCTCGCAGCCGTGGGCGCCGATGGCGTGAGCCAGGGGAAGCAGTTCGGGGGTTCGCTGCGCGGCCTGGATCCCGGCGATGCGGGAGATGGCCAGGACAGCGTTCTTTGGGACGGTTCCCTCGCGCATGTTCGGCTGCTTCAGCGTGACGTCGACCATCAGGACGGTTCCGACGTGACAGAGGTGGGGCGGGTGCAGGGACGTGGAGTTGGGTGTGGGGGTGTCCGGATTGAGGCCGATCGAACGGACCGAGCTGACGCCCTGTCATCTCGGGAGCCCAGACCGTCCGGTAGGGTGTCGACGTGACGGAGACCGCTCATGTGTCAGAACGCTCGTGCGCGGAAGCGTGGGCGTCCGCATCGACCCCTCTGGGGGGACAGGATCACCCGATGCCAGACGAGTCCCAAGGTCCCTACTCTCAGCGTCCGGCTGTCCTGCTGATCAATCTCGGGACACCCGAGGCGCCGACAGCGGCAGCGGTACGCCCCTTCCTTCGCCAGTTCCTCTCCGACCGCCGGGTCATCGAGATGTCGCCGGCGTTATGGCGTCCGATCCTTGAGGGCATCATCCTGCGAGTCCGGCCCCGTGCCTCGGCCAAGAAATACGCCTCCATCTGGAGTTCGAAGGGTGCCAGCGGATCACCACTCATGCACTGGACCGAGGCCCAGCGCGACCGTCTGGAGGAGGCGTTGGGTGGCGTGGCCGAGGTCCGCATCGCCATGCGTTACGGCGACCCTGCGATCGGCGACGTTCTGACGGACCTACACAGCGACGGCATTCGCCGAGTCCTCGTCGTCCCCGTTTATCCGCAGTATGCGGCGTCCTCGGCGGGCACGGTCGTCGACGAGGTCGCCCGATGGACCCTCAAGGCGCGCGATCAACTCGAGATCCGTACGATCCGCTCCTTCCCCGATTCTCCGACCTACATCGAGGCGCTGGCCCGTTCGATCGAGGCGCATTGGGAGGAAGCCGGTCGGCCCGACTTCGCGGCAGGTGACAAGGTCGTGGCGAGTTTCCACTCGATTCCCCAAGCGATGAGTGACGCGGGTGACCCCTACCGGTCCGAGACGGAGGTGACCGCGCAGCTCCTGCGCGAGCGTCTGGGTCTTTCCGAGGATGAGCTGATCGTGCGCTACCAATCAGTCTTCGGTCCCGCGAAGTGGATCGGACCGGCCACGATCGACACGATGGGCCAGCTTGGCCGGTCGGGGACCGGTCGCGTCGATGTCATCTGCCCCGGGTTCATGGCCGATTGCCTGGAGACCCTCGAGGAGATCAACATCCTCAACCGGACAACGTTCCTCGAGGCGGGTGGGCGTGAGTTCCACTATGTCCAGTGGGCCAACGCCTCGGACGGATGTGTCGAGACCCTCCACGAGCAGGCAGTGCGGGGCCTGGAGGGCTGGGTCGCCTGACGGGGCCGCCCGCGTAGTTCGAGCGGGAACGCACCCTGCGCTTCCTCTCCCGGATCCACCATCCGGTGGAGGGCAAGCAGGAGGCCAGCGCGAGTGATGCTACTGTGGCGGCCGTGAGCAGATCTCGTGGCACCGACCTCCTGTGGCACAGCATCGCTGTGGCTCCTGTGAGCGTGTCCAGGTCGATCTGTTCGTGTCGTTGTTCGCGGTGATCGCGCGACGTCGCGCCCGCTGAGGGGCGCATTTCCGGCTTCTGCCATTCTCATGTTCGTCCGTTCGCGCGCGAAGCACTCCCTACTTCTGACGCTGCGGCACGTCGTCCCGATGTGCACCTTCCATCCACACCATCCATGTTTCGCACCACCTTCTGAGAGGCTTGATCGTGTCAGCACTGCCCACTCCCGGATTCTCAACACGCGCTGTCCACGTCGGCCAGGAGCCCGACCCGCTGACCGGCGATGTCGTCCCACCGGTCCACGTCACCTCGACCCACGTCCAGGATGGAGTCGACACTCTGCGTGGCGGTTACGAGTATGGCCGCTCCGCCAACCCGACTCGTGATGCCTTCCAACGGGCGTTGGCCGACCTCGACGGGGGTGAGGCGGCCTTCGCGTTCCCCTCCGGGCTCAGCGCCGAGGACACTCTGCTTCGCGCGATCACCCGCCCCGGCGGGCACATCTCCTTCGGCGCGGACGTCTACGGCGGCACCTTCCGCCTGCTGACCATCGTGTCTCCGGCCTGGGGGTTGACGTCCACGCCGTTGGACCTGCTCGACCTCAAGGCCGTCGAGGCCGACGTGACGGGGCACCAGACGCGCGTCCTGTGGGTGGAGACGCCCTCGAACCCGCAGCTGGAGGTCTTCGACATCGCGGCACTCGCGCAGATCGCGCACGCGGCCGGGGCTCTGCTCGTCGTCGACAACACCTTCGCCTCGCCCTACCTCCAACAGCCGATCGCACTGGGGGCGGATGTCGTCGTCTATTCGACGACAAAGTACATCGGCGGGCATTCCGACCTGGTCGGAGGTGCCGTCGTTCTGCGCGAGGATCTTCGTCTGCCCGAGGGAGTCACGGGGTGGACCGAGTCGGGTCTCGTCGCCGACGAACTCGTCTTCCTCCAGAACTCAGTCGGATCGATCGAATCCCCGCGCGACGTGTACCTGGCTCATCGTGGGCTCAAGACCCTGGCTGTGAGGATGGAGCGGCACTCGGCCTCGGCGTTGGCGATCGCCCGGCACCTGAGCGGGCATCCGGCGGTGCGCGCCGTCCACTACCCCGGCCTTGAGGACGATCCGGGCCACGATCTGGCGGCACGCCAGATGAAGGCTTTCGGCGGTGTGCTCTCGATCGAGCTGGAGGACGCGGCTCTCGCCCGTCGTGTCGCGGAGTCCACTCAGGTCTTTTCCCTGGCCGTCTCGCTGGGAGCGACGGAGTCGCTGATCGAGTACCCGCCGGTCATGACGCACGCCGTCAAGCAGGGCGAGCCCTCGCAGGTTCCGCAGGGGCTGCTGCGTCTCTCGGTTGGCCTGGAGGACCCCGAGGACCTCATCGCCGACATCGACCGCGCTCTGGCCGAGGCCAGGGCCTGAGAGGGACTGCGGGGTCCGACCCGAACCGGGCTGGCCTGAACGGGTCTTGGCCCGCGGGGGAACGGCGCTCCACCTCGACGTCACATCGTCGCGGAAGGAGCAGCTCCGGCGGGCGGCCCCACCGGGTCGGACCTACGCTGAATCACCGACGGTGCGGAGGCTCCGCGGCCGTCCCCAGACATTCTTGTGAAGGAGAAACCTTATGCCTCGGATCGGCAACTCAGACCTGACGGTCGCGCCTCTCGCGCTCGGCGGGAACACCTTCGGGTGGACCTCGGACGCAGAGACCTCCTTCGAGGTCCTCGACGCCTTCACCGGCGAGGGCGGGAATTTCATCGACACGGCCGACGTCTACTCGGCCTGGGCACCGGGCAATGTCGGCGGCGAGTCCGAGACGATCATCGGTCAGTGGCTCGCCCGCCACGATGGGCGCGACGGCGTCGTCATTGCGACGAAGGTCGCTCAACACCCGAAGTTCCCTGGGCTGGGGGCTGCCACCATCGCGGCGGCGGCCGATGCCTCGCTGAGTCGCCTGGGCAGCGACCACATCGACCTCTACTACGCTCATCAGGAGGACCCGGAGACTCCGGTCGCCGAGTCCGTCGCAGCCTTCGCGGCGCTCCAGCAGGCCGGGAAGATCCGCCAGGTCGGGCTGTCGAACTTCTCCGCCGAGGCGATCCGGGCGTGGATGGCGGCCGCCGACGACCAAGGAGTCGCTCGTCCCGTCGCCCTGCAGCCGCACTACAACCTGGTCCATAGAGGTGACTTCGAGGCGAATCTGCTGGGCGTCGCCGAGGAGTTCTCCCTCGGCGTCGTGCCCTACTGGGCTCTGGCCAGCGGATTCCTCACCGGCAAGTACGCCTCCTCCGCTGACATCGAGGGCGCCCGTGCGGGCATGGTGAAGTCCTACGCGAGTGACCAGGCCTTCACAGTCGTCGCCGCTGTGCGAGAGATCGCCGCTGTGCATTCGGTTGAGCCAGCCTCGGTGGCGCTGGCGTGGCTGGCGGCCCAGCCGACGGTCGTCGCGCCGATCGCATCGGCACGGACTCCCGAGCAGCTGCCGGCATTGATTGCCTCGCTTTCACTCACGCTGAGCGCGGACGAAGCGGATCACTTGGACCGGTTGTCCGCCACACTCTGAGGTTGTTGACGAGGGCGCGGCCCGGGCCCCCACCTTGTCGTCAGACTCGTACGGGTGCGCTTATCGACGAGGGCGGGGGGCAATGCCACCCCGACCATGCTCCTGCCACGAATCAACGCGTCTCGACCCCGACAGACAGGACTCGCGGGAGAGGCAGCAGAGGCGAAAGCCGAAGGCAGGGATGAGAGGGGGGCACCGCGGCTCACGGACGATCGTCCCTTCTCATCGCCGATCCGATCGAGGGAACAGGGCGGCGCCGATGTCGTGAAGGCGTTTGAACTCGCCTGTTTCGCCCCACGCGACGAAGCTCCCACCTACAGTGACCAGTGAGGGCCGGCGCGGGCAACCCGTGGCGGTCGTCATCCTGTCACCTGTCCTGTCCACCCGACATTAGTGAGCACCTCATGGCTGAGTCTCCTGTCACCGACCTTCCCTCCTACACGCCGGAGGAGGAGAAGCTCATCATCCGCAATAAACACGGCGTGCCCGTGGGGGTGAAGCCCCACACCCGTTGGACCCCCTGGAAGATCGTTGTGTGGGTGATCATCACGGCGCTCGGCGTTCTCGGCTGGACGATGCTGGCGATCGTCCGCGGGGAGAACGTCAACACCATTTGGTTCGTCATCACCGCAGTCGCGACCTATGCCATCGCTTACCGCTTCTATGCCCTATACATTCAGCGCAAGATCATGCGTCCCGACGACCGCAACGCGACGCCCTCCGAGCGCGTCAACAACGCTAAGGACTTCGATCCGACGAACCGAGTGGTCCTTTACGGTCACCATTTCGCGGCGATCGCTGGCGCCGGTCCTCTGGTCGGCCCGATTCTTGCCTCCCAGATGGGCTATCTGCCGGGCACACTGTGGATCATCCTGGGCGTCGTCCTGGCCGGGGCGGTCCAGGATATGCTCGTCCTCTTCTTCTCGATGCGTCGCGGGGGCCGCTCGCTCGGCCAGATGGCCATTGACGAGATCGGCAAGATCGGTGGCACTGTCGCGGCGATCGTCGTTCTCGTCATGCTGATGATCGTCCTCGCCGTGTTGGCGATGATTTGCGTCAACGCGCTTGCCTCGTCCCCCTGGGGCGTCTTCTCCGTAGGCTGCACGATCCCGATCGCGATCTGCATGGGCCTGTGGCTGCGCTATGTCACTCCCGGCAAGATCACACAGGTCTCGATCGTCGGGTGCACGGCCCTGATCGTCGTCATCATCGCCGGTCGGTGGGTCGCCGAGTCGAGCATCGGTCACTTCTTCCACCTCTCGCCGACGGCGCTGGTGTGGGCGATGATCATCTACGGCTTCTTCGCCGCCGTGCTGCCCGTGTGGGTTCTGTTGACCCCGCGTGACTACCTCTCGACCTTCATGAAGGTCGGCACGATCGTCATCCTGGCGCTCGGCATCATCATCGTGCGTCCCCTCGTCCAGATGCCCGCCATCACCGAGTTCGCCTCCAACACCGACGGACCGGTTTTCGCGGGTAAGCTCTTCCCCTTCCTCTTCATCACGATCGCCTGTGGCGCCCTGTCCGGCATGCATGCGACCGTCGCCTCGGGCACCACCCCGAAGATGATCCAGAAGGAGACCCAGACCCGCATGATCGGCTACGGCGGGATGCTCATGGAGTCTTTCGTCGCGATCATGGCGCTGGCGGCGGCCGTCTCCCTGAACCCTGGTGTCTACTTCTCGATGAACGTCTCCGAGGCGACAGCCAACACCCTGGCCACCACCTCGGTCACGGACACCACGCAGGACCGCGAGGAGATCACGGCTGCCGCTGTCTCCAACCTGGGTGTCACGGACGTCCATGGCGACAAGCTGATCCCGAGTTGGGATTCTTGGGACGAGAACGGCAATGAGAAGACCTACACGGGTGCAGATGCGCTCAAGCAGGTCGCCTCCGATGTCGGCGAGCCCTCGATCGTCTCCCGCACCGGCGGCGCGCCGACGCTGTCGGTCGGCATGGCCCACATCCTCCACCAGATCGGAGGAGGGCGAGCAATGATGGGCTTCTGGTACCACTTCGCGATCATGTTCGAGGCACTGTTCATCCTTTCCGCCGTCGATGCCGTCACCCGTGTGGCGCGCTTCCAGCTCTCCGACGCGATTGGCAACGTGATCCCAAAGTTCAAGGATCCGTCCTGGAGAATCGGTGCCTGGGCATCGACGGCCATCGTCGTGGCCGCCTGGGGGTCTCTGCTCCTCATGGGCGTGACCGATCCGCGGGGCGGCATCCAGACGCTCTATCCGCTCTTCGGCATCGCGAACCAGTTGATCGCGGCGGTCGCCCTGTTGCTGTGCCTTGTCGTGGTCATCCGAAAGGGCTACACGAAGTACACGTGGATCCCGTTGGTGCCGTTCCTTTTCGATACGGCAGTGACCTTCACGGCGTCGTGGCAGAAGATCTTCTCGACGGACCCCAAGCTCGGCTATTTCCAGCAGTGGCGGGACGCCAAGGCCCTGTTGCCGACCCTGACCGATCCGGAGAAGATCGGCGCACAGAATGCGATCATCCGCAACACCTTCATCCAGGGCACTCTGTCGGCGGTGTTCCTCGTGGCGGTCGCCTTTGTCATCGTCTGCGCTCTGGTCCGGATCATCCGGACCCTGCAGACGCACGACACGACGACCTCGGAGGACGCGTTCCAGGAGTCGAACTTCTACGCGCCCGGTACGCTCGTCGCCTCGACACTCGACAAGAAGCTCGTCGCCGAGTACGCGGTCGTCGGGGATCCGGCCCTGATCGCGGGCCACAAGTCCGAGGACGCGCACTGACATGAGTGTTGAGCGGATCCAGGGGGGTTTCCTCGTCGCGCATGACGAGGAAACCCCCGCGCGCCCGCCTCGTCTGGCCCGGGAATGGGCGCGCGCCCGGTCAGTCCTGGCCAACGGACGTGTCCTGTGGCGGGACTTCACGGGGGAGTCCGCCTACGAGCGCTACGTCGAGCGGCATCGCCGCGAACATCCCGACCACGAGCCGATGACGGAGCGTCAGTTCTGGCGTGCTCGTGCCGACTTCGACGAGTCGAACGTCTCGTCAGGATGCTGCTGAGAGGCGGGCGCCGATCATAATCTCTCAGACATCGGGCCGCACCGGGCGTGATCCACTCACCTGGCACGGCCCGATGTCATGCCCGGCCGGGACTCATTCGCGCGCCCGGGTCTCGCGCCGCCTCAACCACGTCACCACCGCGGTCGCGCCACCGATTGCGAGGACGGTGGGCACGAGGACGCTCGATCCCTGATGGGTGAACTCGAGAAGCAGGACGAGCGCCGTGAAAGGCGCGTGCATCGAGGTCCCGAGGAAGACTGCCGCGCCGATGAAGGCGAAGGCCGCGACCGCAGTCCCCGGCCACATCATCGACCATGCCAGTCCGGTGAGCGCCCCGAGCCCGGCGCCCAGAGCGAGCCCGGGCGTCAGCGTCCCGCCCCATGCTCCGGAGCGGATCGTCAGCAGCGTCGCGACCGCCTTGGCCGCAACGATCGCGGCCAGCGGAGCGATCGCCGTCGCGTCGAAGGCGCTCTGTGCGGTTGATTGTCCATTGCCGAGGATGCTCGGAACGATGATCGAGAGCGCGCCGATCGCGGTGAAGGTCAGCGGCATCCACACGAGAAGCCATCCGTCGGTGGGGCGGGCGTGTTCGCAGCGCACGACGAGGCGGTTGAACCAATGGCCGAGCGCACCGATCATCGGCCCGACGATCAGCGCCCACACGACCAGTGAGGCCGTCGGCGTCAGGTCGGGAACCGTGTAGAAGGGCTCGCCGCGGTCCCATCCGTGGGCAACGAGGACGGCGATGCCGGAGACCGCCAACGCCGGCCACACCGCACGGGGTGACAGCTTGCCAAGGAGAACCTCGAGTGCGAAGACCGCGCCCGATAGCGGAATCGAGTAGACAGCGGCGAGCCCCGCGCCGGCGCCGCAGGCGACGATGATTCTGCGATCCTCGATGCTCAGCCCCAGCCGGTCGGCGGCGAGGCCCGACAGCGCGGCACTCATCTCGCGGGGTGCGACCTCGCGTCCGATCGAGGCGCCCAGGCCGACAATGACGACCTGTGTCGTCGAATGCCAGAAGGTGGCGAGCAGGGGCATGCGCCAGCCCTTGACGGCGTCCACGACGGAGACGGGAGCCCGTCCTCCTCGGCGCAGGAGGAACCAGGAGAAGCCTCCGATCAGGCCTGCCAACATCAGCACCATGACTCTTCTCCATGGTGGAGCATCCTCGACGGCCTGCAGGAAAACTCCCGATGTCAGGCCGAACGCGAGTCGCTCGACGACGTGGAGGAGGTGCGAGAACACCCATCCGGTGACGCCTGCGGCGAGTCCTGTCAGGACGACCGCGCTGGGGAAGCGCCATAGGGACGTTGTGGTGGCGCACGAGGAGGCCATGGCCCAACGCTACGGCGTGATTGCCTCGGGTGCGAATGACCAGGAAGATTCAGAATGACCAAGCATTTCACTGTCGCGTACGGGAACAAACCTGAGATAATCGTGACGGCGCGCCTGCCCGACACCTAACGTCGAATATGTCCCTCGAGTGCACCGAAGACGGCACATGCGTCCAATCGCGGAAAGGAACACCATGAGCAGTTCTATTCCGGAGGAGTTCGTCGATCCTTTATTGCTCGACGCCCGTCGGCTGACCAGGTCGGCGATCAGCTCCGTCAGGGCTCTGCTTGGCGTGCTGGGAATCGTCGGAGTCGTTCTCGGTATCGCCTTGCTGGTGTGGCCTGGGAAGACTCTCCAAGTCGCAGCGATCGTTCTCGGCATCTATTTCATCGTGGATGCAATCGTGCGCGTGGGCGTGGCGATTCAGGCGCGTTCATTGTCTGGCGGGTGGCGTGTTCTCAACGTCTTTGTCGCGATCATCTATCTGTTCGGTGGCGTGTTCATGCTCCGCAATTCCGCGTTGGCAGGTGGGACGCTGTTGATCGTCATCACTTTCTTCGTGGGCGCCGCATGGATTTCGGAAGGCATCCTCGCGCTCATGGAATCCGGACTTGCGGCGTCGCAGGGCTGGGCGATCTTCTCCGGCATCATTTCGGTCCTGGCCGGCATTTCCGTCCTCGTTGTGCCAAGGTGGTCCGCCGTCTACCTGATGATCTTCACCGGTGTCGCCTTGGTCGTCCTGGGCGTCATTGCTCTGGGGCGCGCCTTCACCTTCGGGAAGGATGCCCTCGCGGCCACCAAGTGAGAGGGATCCCGCTCACCCGATCCCCGGTGTCGAGGACGCGCGAGTGCAGCACGTGGTGGTGTCAGCGGAAAAAGGGTCAGTCAGTCGGTCTCTGCTGCGAGCCGGTGTGCGATGCGGGTGAAGACACGGTCGAGGACCTCGGATTCCTCGGGCGTCATTCCCTCCAGGACCAGGCGTCGCACGAGGCGACGATGGACCTCCGCCGCCTCTACGAATGCGTGAGCGCCTTCGTCGGTGAGCAGGACGACTCCGCCTCGGGCGTCGGTCGGGCATTCCCGACGCTCCAACAGACCACGGTCGCCGAGACGGTGCAGGGTGTGCGTCAGCCGCGAAGGGCTGAAGACGGCCTCGTGGGCGAGCGAGGAGGGGCGGATCCCCTTGTCTCCCGCACGGGAGACCTGCAGGAGGACGTTGTACTCGGGCAGGCTGAGCGAACACGCTGCCTTGAGCTCGTGCTCAATGCGCGTCGACAGGCGCGAGGTCGTCGTGAAGGAGGTCTCCCAGGCGACGCCCCGACGGACGGCGGGACTCATTGGAGGCCTCCGCGCGCCATCAGCGTCTCGAAGTCCGTGAAGCCCGGGTAGGCGTCCGCGGCGCTGGAGGGACCGGCAACCAATGAGGGGTCCCACTCCGAGGCGGTCCCCCCGTTGCCAGGACGGTTCTCCTGCGGTCGAGAGCCCGAGGGCGACAGGCGTCCGAGCAGTTCCCGGGCCGCGCGCCGGATCCGGCGTTCGAGGCGGGAGCCCGCGGTTCCGTCGGAGTCGTTCGCGGCCGCACCCCAGTCCTCGGTGGCGGCGTAGATGGCGGTCGGCACGGGATCGGTACGGAGGTAGATGAACAGCGGGCGCAGTGCGACCTCGGTGACGAGGGAGTGCCGGGGCGACCCTCCGGTGGCGCCGAGCAGAACGGGCGTGCCGGCCAGGGAGCCCTCCTCCATGATGTCGATGAAGGATTTGAAGAGGCCGGAGTAGGAAGCCTGGTACACGGGTGTCAGCGCGACGAGGGCGTCGGCGGTGTGCACCGCAGACAGGGCGCGACCCAGGGTCGGGCTTGGGAAGCCGGTCGTGATGTTGTCGATGATGTCGCGTGCGAGGGGACGCAGGTCGACCCAGTCGATGGTGAGGTCGTCGGCGTCGGTGGTCGCGAGCCGGGTGCGGGCCTCCGCTCGCAGGCCGTCGTCAACAGCGTGCCCCAGTCTGGCCGTTGCCGAGTCCTCGGACATTCCGGCGTTGATGATGACGATTCGGGTCATGGTCGTGATCCTTCCACGAGGACGATCCGGGGAACGAGTCCGGACCGTGCCCCGGATCAGAGAAAATCAGTCCGTCCGGGACTCTGCGGTGTCGAGCAGGGAATCAGCGTGACCGACTGCCTCCTCGTCGCTGGCCTGCTGGGGGTAGAACGACGCTCCAGTGACAGAGTCTTGCGTCGATGACGCGACACGCACTCCGAACCCGTCGCCCGATCCAAAGGCCTCGTCCCCGGCTGTGGCGAAGGCCGTATGGTCCCGGTGCTGGGTGTTGGCCTCACCGGAGATCGGCGACGAGGGGGCGGTGCTGTTCGTGGTCCCGGCGGAGGCTGCGGCATGGACCTCGGCGAGTGTCTCGGTGCCGCGTCGCAGTTCGACGGTCATCCGCGACACCGCGCTCTCGCCATCGCGTGCAGCAAGCAGGGAGGCGTGGGTCGGGGGGTCGGAGGGGACCTCCGGGTCGCGCAGCGCATCGAATTCGCGACGCATGACCGGCACGATTTCCCCGAGGAAGTCGATCTGTTCGAGAACCGTCTTGAGCGGAAGACCAGCGTGGTCGAGCAGGAAGAGTTGGCGCTGGTAGTCCCCAACATAGTCGCGGAAGCCGAGCGTGCGGTCGATGACCTGCTGGGGCGAGCCGACCGTCAATGGTGTCATCTCGGTGAATTCCTCCAGGGAGGGACCATGGCCGTAGACGGGGGCATTGTCGAAGTAGGGGCGGAACTCGTGGACGGCATCCTGGGAGTTGCGGCGCATGAAGACTTGCCCGCCGAGTCCGACGATCGCGGTCTTGGCTGGGCCGTGGCCGTGGTGCTCGTAGCGCTCGCGGTACAGGGCGACCATGCGCTGAGTGTGCTCGGCCGGCCAGAAGATGTTGTTGTGGAAGAAGCCGTCGCCGTAGTAGGCGGCTTGCTCGGCGATTTCGGGGGAGCGGATCGAGCCGTGCCAGACGAAGGGGGGAATCCCGTCGAGAGGCCGGGGGATCGAGGTGAATCCGCGCAACGGAGTGCGGTGCTTGCCCTGCCAGGTGACGATTTCCTCGTCCCACAGGCGGCGCAACAGTGCATAGTTCTCGATGGCCAGCGGAATGCCCTCGCGGATGTCCCGTCCGAACCACGGGTAGACGGGACCGGTGTTGCCGCGTCCCATCATCAGGTCGCTGCGGCCTTCCGACATGTACTGCAGCATCGCGTGGTCTTCCGCGATCTTGACAGGATCGTTCGTGGTGATCAGCGTCGTCGAGGTCGACACCTTGAGCGTCGTGGTCGCTCCGGCGATGCGCGCCAGCGTGGTCGTGGGAGATGAGGAGAAGAAGGGCGGGTTGTGGTGCTCGCCGATGGCGAAGACGTCGAGACCCACTTCCTCTGCGTGTGTGGCGATCGTCAGCTCGGCGGCGAGTCGCTCGGCGTCGTCGGGTGTGTGTCCGCTCACTGGATCGGTGGTCTCGTCCGAGACGCTGAAGATTCCGAATTGCATGGGGGCTCCTGGGGTCCGTGGCCGGTCCGGGAGGCCGGCTGTCAATGACCTCAAGTATTACAGAATTCAACTATCTGTCAAGGCGATTTTGAGAGAAGGATCGGCGCTCAAGTTCCGGGGAGTCGTCAGTTGTTCCCGGAGTCTGGAGGCGCGACCGGGGTCCTTCGCCGCTGGAGGCGGTCGGCCACGAGGCCGATCAATGTTCCGATCATTGCTCCTGCCACGATCCCGACGACGAGGCTGAGCAGCGGGCTGTTCGTCAGGCTCCCTCCCATCAGACCGGACAGGGCATAGATGGTGGCCCAGGTCAGGGCGGCGGCACCGTCGAGAATGAGGATTCGGGGCAGGGGAATCCGGCGCGCTCCCGCTGCGAGGAAGATCGCGGTGCGGACAACGGGGATGAAGCGCGAGGTTGACAGAATCACCGACCAGTGGGAATCAAGACGGGAGAGGACCGAGCGGGCAGCAACGGCGAAACGCGAATTTCCCGTCACTCCGATTCGTCGACCGATGGCGACCATCGTGAGGTCGCCCAAGAGAGCCGCACAGGCGGCAATGACAATGATGGTGGTCACGCGGACCGTCAAGCCACTGTGGCCCGAGGCCGATGTCGCTCCCAGTGCTGAGATGAAGGTGCCGGCCGGTAAAGGGGGAAAGAATCCATCGCCCCAGCACAACACGGCCAGGATCGGAAGTGCGAGGACCGAATGGGTCAGAGAAAGAATCCATCCCTCGAACAACCCAAGCACGGATGAGAGCTGGCTCACCGATCCCCCTTCTTTCCCGTCGAGAATTCTGACTTCATGTGGTGCATCGGATCTGGCATCCCATATTGCAGGGGCGCAGACGCGTGGTGCACGCGTCTGCGCCCGTCAGAGCCTTGTCCATTGTGCCGGGTGGTGACTCGTTCGACATCGGGGGCTCCCCTGAATGACCCCTGAATCACATCTTGTCGCGATTCGTCAAGGTTGTTGCTCGGCATGGATAGCGATCGTGAGATCCAAGACCTTCGCCATCATTCGGAGGAATTCGATATGCGCCGTTCTCGGAGGGTCTGCGTCCGCATCACTGAGATGTAAACGCGGCCCAGTCATGCTCGGACTCGAGGGAGGCTGCACCCAGTGAGCGAGTGCGCTTGCCCGGAGGGCATGACATATCGGCCGGATGTTGCCGAATTCTGCACACTCAGTCAGCGGTCGACGATGACGGCGACCGCTTGCCGCCTCCACATGTGTCAGAGAACAGAGCGGTGCACATGTTTTCTCGCAGACGACGTGGCCGACGGAGATCGTTCACCATATGATTTCTGATGAATTCCTGTAGAAATCCCACGAATTCTGCTCATCCGTGTCGGGACCTTAAAATTCCGCGCAGTGCAGCTTGTTGATATGTGTGACCGAGTTGCTAACTGACCGTCTCGCCGGGGCTTGTTATGTGAAGGAAATTCGGTGGATGGATGGTGGAAACTGATCCGGTGAGTGAAAGAAGGCATAGCTCTTCATCTTTGAGCGTGTTACAGTATTGAAGCCGAGCTTCCCCAGGGAAGAACATGCCAAGAAAGGCCATCACCTCATGAAGCAGACCAAGACCGTTCTGATCGACGACGTCGACGGTTCTACCGCCGATCGGACCGTTTCTTTCTCCATCAATGGGTCATCCTACGAGATTGACCTCAGTGATGCTCACGCTGATGAATTGGCCGAGGATTTCGGGAAGTGGCAGGCAAAGGCGCGCCGAGTCAGCGGTCGCGTCTCCACCCGTTCGAGCCGCACCCATACTGTGACGCGCTCTTCTGATTCTGCGAAGGTTCGCGCCTGGGCCGTTGAGCAGGGCATCAAGGTATCTGATCGTGGTCGCATCCCCGCCGCTGTCGTGGAGCAGTACCGCGCCGAGCACGCCTGAGTTTTCGTTTCGTCGCAACAAACTGCCCGTGGGAGCACTGCTCCCACGGGCAGTCCCGTGACAGGTGGACCCCGACGATGTGAGAATGGGGCCATGACCTACACACTGGTGTTGCTCCGCCATGGCGAGAGTGAATGGAATGCCAAGAACCTCTTCACGGGCTGGGTCGATGTCCCTCTGTCGGAGAAGGGACGCGCGGAGGCCACTCACGGGGGTGAGCTGCTCAAGGAGGCGGGTGTCCTGCCGGAGCTCCTGTTCACCTCCATGCTTCGGCGGGCGATCATGACCGCGAATCTCGCTCTTGATGCCGCCGACCGGCACTGGATTCCGGTTGAGCGCAACTGGCGTCTCAATGAGCGCCATTATGGGGCGCTACAGGGCAAGAACAAGAAGGAGATCCGCGACCAGTACGGCGAGGATCAGTTCATGCAGTGGCGTCGTTCGTACGACGTTCCGCCGCCCGCCATCGAGCCTGGCTCGGAGTTCTCACAGGACGCGGACGTTCGCTATGCCGGCGAGCCGATCCCGTCCACTGAGTGCCTTAAGGACGTTTTGGAGCGCCTGCTTCCGTACTGGGAGTCCTCGATCGTTCCTGCCATCCAGACTGGCAAGACAGTGCTCATTGCGGCGCACGGTAACTCCTTGCGCGCGATCGTTAAGCACCTTGACGGGATCTCTGACGCGGACATCGCAGGGCTCAACATTCCGACGGGCACTCCACTGGTCTACGAGCTCGACGAGGAGACCCTCAAGCCGATCAGGAAGGGTGGCACGTACCTGGATCCCGACGCTGAGGCCAAGATCGCCGCCGTCGCCAACCAGGGCAAGTGATCCGCTGAGCTGTAAGCCAGGGCCCGAGCCGCTGAGTCGGCTCGGGCCTCTCTTTTTCCTTCCTGCCGAAGCTTGTCCTCTTTCGACCGTGAGACGCATTCTCTCTGCGAGTGAGGCACGTCCTCTGTTGGCCTCGAGGGGCCGCAGTTTGCCCCCGCGCCTGCGGATGGGTGGATTGGCGTCCGGGTTGCTGGACGGATGCCTGCCAGCTGAACGGTCACCATTTCGCTCACCCGGACACCAATGAAACCGGCCCCCGATTCCTTGTAGTGACGTCACCGCCTGCTCACGAGAGTGGCCCAAGCTGGCGCCACCTCCACGCAACAGGCGGTGATCGCGCCCACCTGGGTGTGCCTTGCGGTCAAAGGGGTGGCGTTCTCGGGGAGAACGCCACCCCGACGGTCCTGCCCTCGCCGGTGAACGCGTCTCGAGGCCAGAAAAGGGCGAGATTCGCGGTCGGAAGAGGGCGTGCTTCGGTGTGAATCAGGGGCTCATAGACGCCCGGCGATCCCGCCCTCGTCGGTGGTGTGGACGCTGGCGCCCTCGACGATGTAGGTGACCCGACGCGCCACCGAGACCGTGTGGTCGCCGAGACGCTCGAGGAACCGTGCGGCCAGAGTGAGGTCGATGATCTGGGCGTGGGTGAAGTCCTGGGTGTCGTCGAGGACGAGGCGCCTCACGTGCGTCTGGAGATCGTCGAGGACATCATCCTTGTCCGCGATCTTGTTGGCGAGGTCGAGGTCCTGGCTGGCGACGAGCTGCTCCTCGAGCCGACCCATTTCGACGGCGGCATCGCCCATCCGGCCGATCAACGGGGCGGCCGACTCGGAGATCGAGTGGGCGGGGTAGGTTGATCGGGCGATCAACGCGATGTGGCGGGCGAGGTCGCCCTGGCGTTCCATGGTCTGCGAGAGTCGCAGGGCGCCGAGGATCAGTCGCAGGTCGGAGGCGACCGGATTCTGGAGGGCCAGCAGTGCGACGCACATCTCGTCGATGTTGCGTGCCGCGTCATCGAGACGTTCGTCGGCGTCGATCGTCTGCTCGGCCATCGCCAGGTCGCCCTCCCGAAGGGCCTTGACGGCCCTCTCGATGGCACGGGAAACGTTGTGGCTCATGCGCTCGAGTTCGATGCCGAGCTGGGCCAGGTCCTGACGGTAGAGTTCTCGCACTGATTCTCCCCTGTTCTCGGGTGCACGTGGCACCCCCGGGCAGCCGCCCCGCGGTCATTGGAGCCGGGGAGCGTGCTTTCGGTGGACGGTTGTTCACGGTGAATCACACCATCATCGAACACACAGCGGTCGCACAGTCGGTGAACGGTCCGTGAACCCACGGTGACGATTCGTCGCGGATCCGCCCGATGCCGTACAGGGAGACCGGGTCCGGGTGCGGAGCCAGTAGTGTGTCGAATGTGCCCGAAGTGCTGACCCTGGTCATCGTGGCCGTCCTCGGAGTCGTCGTCGGGGCGGTCGGTGTCGGTGCCTCCTTGCTGTCCGAGCGGGAACGTCGCACGGAGGACACCGTCGACGTCGAGGACGAGGGCCTGTCGGCTGAGGCACTTGCGGTTCTTACCGCGATGCCCGGGATCGCGATGGTCATCGATTCGGACGACGCGATCATTCGCGCGGATGCCACTGCCTACGCGAAGGGGTTGGCCCGCGGGAATGCGCTGACTCATCCGGCGATCCTCGACCTCGTGCGGCAGGTGCGAACGAGTGGACTCAGCCTGTCCGAGGAATTCCAGCTCCCCCGCTCGACGATCGCGGGATCCGCGGTGCTCGACTTCGAGGTCCATGTCGCGGCTCTGCCGGCCGGTCGGGTCCTGCTCCTGGCCGAGGATCGCACGCTCCAGCGTCGCAACGAGGCGATCCGGCGTGATTTCGCCGCGAACGTCTCGCACGAGCTGAAGACCCCGGTCGGTGCGATCCGGCTCCTGGCCGAGACGATCGCTGAGGACCCGGACGACCGGGAGGTGATCGCTCACTTTGCTCCGCGCCTGTGCCGCGAGGCCGACCGGCTTTCCTCCCTCATCCAGGACATCATCGACCTGTCGAGGATCCAGGCACCCGACGCCATCGACACCCCCGAACTGGTCGATGTCGATGCGGTCGTCGAGGTCGCGCTGTCCCGGCAGGAGACGACGGCCGAGACGGAGGGGATTACGCTGATCGGACCGTCGGCGTCCACCGGCGCGCACGTGTGGGGCAACCGGGACATGCTCGTCACCGCCGTGCGGAACCTGCTCGACAATGCGGTGCACTATTCCCAGTCGGGCACGCATGTCAGCGTCGGGGTCGACGTCCGCGACCAGCTCGTCTCGGTCTCGGTGGTCGATTCCGGGATCGGGATCTCCGAGGACGACCAACAGCGGATCTTCGAACGCTTCTATCGGGTCGATCCCGCCCGCTCGCGCAATACGGGAGGGACAGGGCTGGGCCTGTCGATCGTCAAGCATGTCGCCTCCGACCACGGCGGGACCGTCACGGTCTGGTCGAGGCCGGGGCGCGGATCGACCTTCACCCTGGTCCTTCCTCTGGCCGACGCCGGTGGCGAGGACGTCGAGGGCGAGGACGGAGGCGGCCTCTCCGCGCTCGAGACGCGGGATCGGCAGGATCGCGAGTCGGACCGACGCAGCGAACGCCATCGAGATGCTCAGCGAGACAGCGGTTCCACGTCGAATGCTCACAAGGGAGAACAGGAATGACAGCGATCCTCGTGGTCGAGGACGAAGAGTCCTACCGGGAGCCACTGGCGTTCAACCTGCGCCGGGAGGGCTTCGAGGTCGGTGAGGCCGCCGATGGCGAGACGGGTCTGCGGATGGCTCAGGAAGGTGCCTACGGCCTCGTCCTGCTCGACCTGATGCTGCCCGGATTGTCGGGGACCGAGGTGTGCCGGCGCTTGCGTCAGACCTCCGACGTGCCGGTCATCATGGTCACCGCGAAGGACGAGGTCGTTGATCGGGTCGTCGGACTGGAGATCGGCGCTGACGATTACGTGACGAAGCCCTACAGCTACCGCGAACTCCTCGCCAGGGTGCGAGCGGTCCTGCGCAGGCGGCGCGTGGGCTTCGCCGACGACGAGGACGACGAGGACCTGTTCGAGGTCGGGCCCGTCCAGCTGTGGGTCGCGCGCCATGAGGTCCTCGTCGAGGGGGAACCCGTCTCGATGCCGTTGCGGGAGTTCGAACTACTCGAGTTTCTCGCTCGCAATCCCGACCGGGTGCTGACACGTTCTCAACTGATGGACCGCGTCTGGGGAGTCGACTACATCGGGGATTCGAAGACACTCGATGTCCACGTCAAGCGCCTGCGCGCCAAGATCGAACCGGACCCCTCACGGCCCGTTCACCTGATCACGGTGCGGGGCCTGGGATACAAGCTGGTCTCCCGCGAAGAGGGCTCTCGCCGTGGAGGGACGTCAACCGACCGGTGAAGGTGGATCGAGGCCCCTGAGCGTCATACCCGCCGGGGGTGTACGGGAAGGAGCGCACTTTAGCGCTCGCCAACTGCGAAAGGGCATTCGACGCGCCTGCTGGTAGAATCGGGGCATAGTCTCTAATCGCAGGGAGAGCACACGCATGTCGTTCACCATTGGTCAGACGGTCGTCTATCCTCATCACGGAGCTGCGACGATCGAGGAAATCTCCAGTCGGAAGATCCGCGGCGAGGAGAAGACCTATCTGACCTTGCGCGTCACCCAGGGCGACCTGACGATTCAGGTTCCCGCCGAGAACATCGACCTCGTCGGCGTGCGTGACGTCGTTGATGAAGCGGGCCTCGAGGAGGTCATCTCAGTCTTGCGCGCCCCCTATGTGGAGGAGCCGACGAACTGGTCGCGCCGGTTCAAGGCCAACCAGGAGAAGATCGCGACGGGGGACATCGTCAAGGTCTCCGAGGTCGTGCGCGACCTGACCCGGCGCGATGGTCACAAGAAACTCTCCACCGGTGAGAAGCGGATGCTGACGAAGGCCCGCCAGATCCTCACCTCTGAGCTGGCACTGGCCCGTCATACGGACAAGGTCCACGCGGCCGAGCGTCTCGACCTGATCCTCACCGAGGGCGAGGAAGCAGAAGCCGAGGCGGAAGCCGCGGCGACCGAGATTGTGGAGGCCGTCGCCAGCGGTGCCATCGGCAAGTGATCCGCCGGTGAGCCTCGCGGTCCTCGCCGCGGCCGGCACCGGTGCGCGCCTGGGGTCGCGCGGACCCAAGGCACTCGTCGATCTGGATGGCGTTCCTCTGGTGGCTCGTGCCGCCCATTCACTGGTCGAGGCCGGGATCCGGGGTCTCGTTGTCACAGCGCCGCCGTCCGCAGTGGCGGCCTTTCGTCGTCTTGTCCTCGGGCATCGCGACGTCCCCGTCCTCGTCGCCGCTGGGGGAGCCTCGCGCCAGGACTCGGTGCGTCGCGGTCTGGATATGCTGCCCGAACTCGCTCGAATGGCAGGGGTGGCGCTTGAAGACGACACAGTTGTGCTGATCCACGATGCTGCTCGCTGTCTGACCCCTGCTGCGATGGTGCGCCGCGTGATCGAGGCGGTTCGAGCAGGCCATCCCGCGGTCGTGCCCGGCCTCGCCGTGTCGGACACCCTCAAGGAGGTCGCTGTTCCCGGGCCGGATGGGACCCAGCCGGTGACGGGAACCCCACAGCGCGCCGATCTCCGGGCGGTCCAGACCCCGCAGGGGTTCACGTGGTCGGTGATCAAGAGGGCTCACGACGCCGGAGCCGTGCGCGGCGAGAGCGAATCCAGTGCCGCCACCGACGACGCCGCCCTCGTGGAGGACCTCGGAATTCCGGTGGTGGTCGTCGAGGGCGATGTCCGCGCTCTTAAGATCACGACACGACTGGACCTTGCGTTGGCGTCGTTGCTGCTGGAGGACCGCTCCCAGTGAGGGGCGTCCGGTGAACGAATGATGCCGTCCGGGTGAATCCGTCGGTCACCCGTGCGTGCTACCTTTCCCGTGGCGACCCGGGTCGCTGGGTCTCAGGGCCCCGACATCGCGACAGGAGGCGGGTCACCATGGCGGATGCCACCACCACGGAGAGCTCTGCGCCGTCCCCCAGGATCCTCACGACAAGAGTCTTCAGTTGGGCGCTGTGGGATTGGGGGTCTGCGGCCTTCAACGCGGTCGCCACGACCTTTGTCTTCTCCGTCTATCTGACCAGCGATGGCACCTTCACGGACTCCGCGACCGCGAGCACCGATCTGTCCCGCGGTCTGACGGTGGCCGGGGTCGTCATTGCCGTGTTGGCTCCGATCACCGGACAGCGTGCCGACCGACGTGGACGGGGTGGGGTGTGGCTCGGCTGGTTCACTGCAGCCGTCGTTGCGTGCATGGTCGCGATGTTCTGGGTCGCACCGGACTCCCCGCTGGGACGCGAGGGCGCCCTGTGGCTGGGAATCGGACTGCTCGGCCTGGGCAATATCTTCTTCGAGTTCGCCTCCGTCAACTACAACGCGATGCTCAATCACCTGGCCGATCGGCGTTCGATGGGGCGGGTTTCCGGACTCGGCTGGGGCATGGGCTACGTCGGCGGAATCGTCCTGCTGCTGATCCTCTTCGTGGGCTTGATCAACCCAGAGGTCGGTCTGCTCGGGGTGACCTCGCAGAACGGGCTGAGGTACCGGGCGTCGATGCTGGTGGCGGCCGCGTGGTTCGCACTCTTCGCGGTCCCTGTCGTCTTCAACCCGCCCCGGTCGGCTCATCCGATCGACGACCCGGGGTCCGAGAGCCTGTGGGAGTCGTACCGACACCTCGTCCGAACGGTGCGCGGACTGGCTCGCGAAGCGCCGCACACGTTGTTCTTCCTCATCGCTTCCGCAGTCTTCCGCGACGGATTGGCCGGAGTCTTCACCTTCGGCGCGGTTCTGGCGGGAACCGCTTTTGGTTTCACGTCCTCCGAGGTCATTGTCTTCGCGATCGCTGCCAACATTGTTGCGGGGATTGCGACGATGGCCTTCGGGGCCTTGGACGACCGGATCGGGCCCAAGCGCGTCATCGTCGTCTCGTTGACGGCGATGCTCGTCGCGGGGATCGGGGTCTTTCTGCTCCACACCGAGGGGAAGATCGTGTTCTGGTCCCTCGGCCTGGTCCTGTGCGTCTTCGTCGGACCCGCCCAGTCCGCGGCGCGATCCTTTCTCGCGCGAGTCATTCCGGTCGGCCGTGAGGGGGAGGTCTTCGGTCTCTACGCCTTCACCGGTCGGGCGGTCTCCTTCTTGTCCCCGCTGCTGTACGGGGTTGCCATCTCGCTGGGCTCTCGCATCACTCCCGAGGGACAGGACGCGACCTACTGGGGAATCCTCGGAATCGTCGTCGTTCTGGCGGCAGGATTGCTCCTGCTGCTCCCGGTCCGCCAGGAGAAGGCCCACCTTGACATCGACCTGGGAGAATGAATGGCAGAGCCGCCGGGACGACAGCATCGTCTCAACGCAACACGATCTCCCACTCGGCCGCTCGCGGCCACAACGCATACCGAGGCAGGACGTCCGGCCCACAGGTGCGGGACCCGAGTCCATGTTGGGCGATGTCGAGGATCAAGCAGAGCCTGCTCCCAGGATCTGGCAGCTCGTGGAGATGATTTGCACGAGAGAGCTCTTGTGGCGTGTGGCGCGAGAGCTGGAAGCCGGGTCGTTCGTCCAGCCCATCGACTGTCGTGATAACCAGATCACCGAGGTGGAGTTCCCTCAGACCCGGATGGAACCCGGTCTCCTGGGGACGGGCATATCGGACGCTGAGGTCGTCGATCGACGACGAGAACTCGGCGACCCACGCCGCGTCGTGCGAGTCGGGATAGGACTCGGCAGGCCCCGTTCCGTGCCATGTCACTGTCTGAGTTCCGACGCCTTCTGGAAGATCGAAACGGATCCCCAACCGGGGCCAGGTGCAGGTCCACGTCCCCAGTGGAACGACACGGATCTTCAGATGCATTCCGTCCTCGGTTGCCTGCCAGTGGAAGGCGGAGTCGACTCCTGTCGAGCGGCCGGCGGGAAGTGACCGCACCCGGCGGAGGAGCCCGGTCGGGGAGGCTTCGACGGAGACAGTTCGGTGCATGAGCCGATCGAGTCCGGCGTCTTGCCACCGCTGCGCACTCGATGGAGCCGCCTCATCGCCGCGTCCTCCGCTCAATGCGGGTTCGATGTCGTCGTAGGATCCCTGACCGGTCGCTCGGTCATTCTCCGTCGGTGCCCGCCACAATTGCGGGACGGGTCCCAAGAGGTTGATGCCGCGCCAGGAGAGCAGGCTCCCGTCGTCG
>JAATFD010000020.1 GCA_015655375.1 Actinomycetales bacterium | reverse complement strand
GACCAGGATGTCGACCCACACGCCGATGACGACCAGCGATCCGAGCGAGATCTTCACCCACACCGGCAGCCCCGACGGCGTGACGAAACCTTCGATCATTCCGGAGACGAATAGCAGCAGGACGAGCCCGAGCGCGATCGTCACCATCGACCGCCCCGTCGAGGCGATCGCCTGGATCCGCGTGCGCCCACCCGGCACCATCATCGACCAGAAGACCCTCAGCCCCCCTGCACCGGCAATGAAGATCGCGGTCAACTCGGGCAGGCCATGAGGCAGGATGAAGGCGAAGAATTGCGCGGCCCCGGCGTAGTGGATGACGACGGCACCCGAGAGTCCGATGCTGAGGGCATTCTGATACATCACGTAGATCGGATAGACCCCAGTGATTCCTCCGCCCACACACTGCAGAGCGATGAACGCGTTGTTGAACCACACCGAGGTCCCGAACTGGCTGTGGGTGTCCTGGCTGTAGTAGTCGACGAAATCATGTCGCGCATACTGTTCCAGTTCCGAGGTCGAGCCGATCGAAGCGAACAGACTCGGGTCGCGCAGCAGCCACCATGCCTGGATCGCCGCAACCGTCAGACAGGCCGCCGTCACGCCGAGGATCCACCACCGCGTCTCATACAGCGCTGCCGGCAACGACACTCTGAACCACCGCGAGATCGCTCGAGCCGAGGCTCCCGAGACTCCCGTCAGCCGGGCACGCGCAGCGGCGAGATCTCGCGAGAGGGCGCGAATCAGGTCCGGGTCGGGGTTTTGGACGCGCACAGACGCCAGGTCCGAGGCCCCCTGTCGGTAGAGCAGGGCTAGTTCATCGATCTCCGGTCCCCTCAGTGAATCCCGCCGGGCTAGATCGTGCAGCCTGCGCCAAGACGGGGAGCGGGCGGCTCTCAGCGCATCGATGTCCACATCCGCTAGCGTGTCACACATGAGCGATGCCGTCGTCCCCGTCCGGAGGATCCACGAGGAGTCGATCGTCACCGGTGAGGCCGTCGAACTCGAGGTCCGTCCGGCTTCACCGTTCCTGCGGATCGCCGCCTTTGTCGTCGATGGGCTCGTCACGATCCTTGTCCTGCTCATCGTCGTCATCATCGCGTCCCGGGTCATCGAGGAACCGACCACGTCGATGGTGCGCATCCTGCTGATCGGTCTGGTCGTCCTCGCGTGGCTCGTTGTCCCCGTGGCCGTCGAGGTCTCGACCCGAGGTCGGTCACTGGGAAAGTGGGCCTTCGGGCTCCAGGTCGTGCGCGACGACGGCGGCGTCATCACCGCCCGACATTCCTTGATGCGCGTTCTCACGGGAATCGTCGAACTGTGGCTGTGCCTGGGCTCGATCGCCCTGCTCACGGCCCTCGTCGCCCCGCGCTCGAAGCGCCTGGGCGATCTCGCTGCCGGCACGATGGTCGTCCGTGTGCCCGAGCCCGTGGTCAACCGGCCCCTGCTGATGCCACCGGACCTCGAGGTGTGGGTCTCCTCCGCCCAGATCCTCCAGCCACCAGCCGACCTTCAGACCGAGGCGCTCGCCTTCCTGCGGACGGCCTCCTCGATGAAGCCGTCCATTCGCCGCCCTTCGGCCGAGTCGCTCGCCACCCGGATGAGCGCACACGTCGCGCCCCTGCCGCCCGCAGGCACCGACCCCGAGCGCTTCCTCGCGGCCGTCCTCGTCGTCGTGCGCGACCGTGAGTACGACCGGATGACGCGTCGCGACGAGGCCAGCGACCGGCGTCGCCTCAGCGCAACAGCCGCACCTTACGGGATCTGAAGATCGGGCTCGAGGTAGATGACGGATTCCAGGGGCACCGCCGCGCGGACGCGGGCCTCGGCCTCATCGAGGGCACGAGCGATGTCCGCTCCACCGGCCTGAGGGTCGACGGCGACGCGCGCTGCGATCAAGAGCGATTCGGGGCCCGTGTGCAGGGTCTCCAACGAGACCACGCCACGGATCTCTCCGGAGGAATCCTCGAGGGCGGCGCGTGCCGCCTGCTGGATCGCGGGGGTCGCGGACTCACCGATCAGCATGGACCCGACCTCGGTGGCCAGGACCAATGCGACCAGCACGAGGAGCAGGCCGATCACGCCCGATCCCACGGCGTCCCAACGACCATCGCCGGTCACGAGCGTCAGTGACACTCCGACGAGAGCCACCGCGAGACCCGTGAGTGCAGCGAGGTCCTCCATCAGAATCACGGGGATCTCCGGAGCACGCGACTGCCGGACATACTGGACAAGTGAGACGTCACCGCGGGAGGCATGGGCGGAGTGGATGGCGACCCACAGGGAGCGACCCTCCAGCGCACACGACACGAGGAGGACGACCACCGGCACCCACTGCCACGACGTGATGGGCTCGGGATGAGTGAACTTGTGGAACGCCTCGTACAAAGCGAACAGACCACCCAGTGAGAACAGGACAATCGAGACCAGGAACGCCGCGATGTAGCGACTGCGCCCGTATCCGAAGGGATGAAGATCATCCGGCTTCCGTTCGGCGCGGCGTCCTCCGATCAGCATCATGATCTGGTTCGAGGTATCGGCCAGGGAATGGATCGACTCCGCCAACATCGATGAGGAGCTCGTCAACAGCCACGCGACGAGTTTCGTCAGGGCGATGCCGAGATTCGCGGACATGGCCGCGATGATCGCGCGGGTGCCGTGGTCCTGGCTCATGGTGTCTCCAGTCGGGGGTCGGGATGTGGGGCGTCCGCAGAGACGGCGGATCAGGAAGTCTTCTCAGGACCCGGGTCCGCCGGGTCGGAGACGACATGGAAACGCGCGCGACGTCGGGCATACGAGGATTCCGGGTCCAGCGGGGATTCCTCGGCGGCCTCGGCGACTGCCGTCGCGAAGGGGCCTCGTTCCGGAGAACGACGCATTCCGGGCCTCGGAGCCGGATCGGCGGAGATCGGCCTCTCCAGATGGGCCGCCTCGCGCACGGCATCGACGAGGGCAAGCAGATCGTCCGGCGAGGGCGGAGCCGGATCGAAGTTCGTCTGAAGGCGGATGATCTGCCATCCGCGCGGCACCGTCAGGTGCTCCGCATGGGTCTCGCACAGGTCATAGGCGTGCGGCTCAGCCGTGGTCGCCAATGGACCGAGGACCGCCGTGGAGTCCTGGTAGTCGTAGGTCAGGGTGGCCACCGCGGGCCGCCCACATCCCGGTTTCGAACAATGCCGTGCCGCTATCACAGATGTCACCCTACGGCGCGCAAGCCCCAGCTCGGTGCAGACTCCCCGTCGACGTCTACGCTGGGAGCGTGACCATCCCCGTCCACCCTCGCCGCGATCGTCATGGTCGCGGGCTGCGAGGGCCCTTGCTTTTTCCTGGGACGCCGGGGTGGACGACCCGACGCGAGGACTTCGATCAGCTGGTGGCCGATCTCGTCGACGAGTTCGGCGGACGGTGGCCCGCCGTGTCCTCGATCGAGTTCGGCGTCGAGGACGTGCCCCCCTCGGATCCGGCTGAGTGGGAGGATCATTCAGTCGTTCTGGCACGGGTCTTCCCCGCAGACCGGCGGCGCGGGTTGAACGACCGGATCGTCGTCTACCGTCTGCCTGTCGTCCAGCGATGCTCGACCAGCGGGGACATCGGGGACCTCGTGCGTCGCCTGCTGGTGGACCGGATCTCACGCGTCCTCGTCATCCCGCCCGACGAACTTGGCGGTCCCGGGTTCTGAGGCCCAGTTCTTCACGGCAAGACGTCGACCGGCAGAGAGGTCTGCGACAGGCCCGTCGCTCCGAGTGCCCAGACGGCACTGACCGGACCGTTTGCCGTGCTCGCTCGGACGACGAGCGCCGCATGGACCGGCAAGGTCGCGCTCAACGTCCCGGCCGTCCCCGGCAGATCCACCGTCATCGTCGCTCCTGCACCAACCTCGACCGTGGTTCCTCCCACCGTCACCTCGGTGGCCTCCACCTGGGAATCGTTGACGAGGACGACCTCGGCGGTCGTGGCGTCGGTGCCGGGTCCCGACGATGTCGTGACCGTCGTGTTGCGCAGGACAGAGGCGCTCAGCTGCGCGTGGACCAACGTCGAGATCGTGGAGGCTGCCGGCAGATCCACTTCCGTCACCGCGGAAGAGGGCCCCACGGAGGACCTGGCACTCCAGGTGCTCTCCGAGTCGGGCCACGCCTGGCCTGTTCGGGTCAGACTCGCCTGGGCGATGACGGGAACGTCCGCGTCGACGACCAGGCCGGTGGCGTCATCCGGGATCCCCGCCAGGTCCACTTCGAGGGCCGTTCCGGCCTCGATGTCGATGTCCTGTGCACCCGACAGGACGCTCGTCCCGTCCGCGCCCGCCACGGAGAGCGTGACACGGGCCGAATCCGATCCCGGGACGGCCAGGCGCACGCGGGCCCCGTCCTCCGCCGATATCCCCGGAAGGATCTGGTGTGTCGCGGGTTGCGTCGAGGCCGCCCACGTCGCACCGGTGGGGACTTCTCCGTCCAGACCGGAGGATTGGACCCATGCCGCGACCCCGGGGCCGCCGGAGGTGATGTGGAGAGCGGGTCGTTCCTCATCGGGCGCCCAGGTCGCGGGCATGACGGCGACGATTCCACCAGCGGGAACGACGACGGATTGTCCGGTCTCGGCGATGGGTCCGCTCGCGCCGATGACATCCACCGTCACCACAGAGTTGGCAGCTGCGGGATTCGCGAGAACGAGGACAAGGTCCTCCCCCACGGTGGTCGCCCCCGAGGCGATCCATTGATCCCCCGTGGCAGCTGTGCAGGGACTCAACGAGAGGCCTCGCAGCTCGCCACCGCCCTGACCCGCGACGACGACTCCCGTCGGGATGTCGAGGACGCCATCCGTGGCCTCAGCCGTGATCGTCAAGGGAGCCGTGGACGCGGCGGCCGCCGGATTCGTCGACACCCAGGCGCCCGGACTCGCCACCGACACACCCAGCTCGGCGGGATCCTCCATGCCGGGCGGGCAAACGAGCGTCACTGAGGAAGGAGCGACCGTCGCGACCGGCGCGGACACCGCCACCTCGGAGGTGGCGGGCAACCACCGGTCCGCGGAAGCCACGCCGGCCAGGACCAGCCCGACCAGCACGGTCGCCCCGGCCGATGCCACGGTTGCGCGTGTCGACCTCATCCGCGCCTCCTCACGGGGAGCGCACCGAGAACGGCGGCACAGAGGCCAAGCATCGCGAGAATCCGCCACGGCAACCCCCACCAGGGGCTGTGGGAGATGACGAGGTGCCCGCCCGAGGTGACGGCGAAGGCCTGACGCCATGCGACCGACGACCCGTCACCGGAGGCCACGCCCTCCGAGGCTGCCGGATCGGCAACGACCTCGAGCCGATGTCCATCGACGCTGGCGTGCCAATCCCCGTCGGCGCGTTCCGCCAGGACGAGCGTGCCCGAAGCGCCCTCGGGAAGGTCGGCCCCGACGCCGAGCATTCCGGCCGCCACGGGGGTCCACCCGCCCGAGCCGTCGGCAGTCTGGAGGCGAACACGAGCGGGCAGACCGGACTCGGGACGGACCCGCCACAGACGTCCGCTGTCTGTGTCCCCGACGCGTTCGAGACCCGAGGCCCGGTCGAGGACCTCGGAGAGGGCTGCGCCGTCGAAGGACTCGGGGTCGGGGACCAGCACCGTGTCGATGTCGTGGTCCGCCAGATCCACGACAGTGGAGTCATCGGGAGCAACGGTGAGAGTCAAGGCGGCTTGCGCCAGATCACTCGAGGCGCGATCTGGGGCTCCAGCACGCAGCACGGAAAGACGATCCAGACGAGTCAGGGCGGTGGCATCGGTCAGGGAGACTCCCTGGGAGCGGAGGACACGCGCCGTCAGGCCGTCCTCGTCCCGTGAGAGGACCAGGACTCTGCCAGCCCGTTCGAGCAGTTCGGCCTGTTCGCTGACCGCTGGGATCTCCCGGGCCGCACCGGCACTGACGTGGTCGGTCGCCGGAGCGCCGAGAGGCCCACAGACTGCCCATCCTCCGAGCGCGAGAAGCGCCGTCGCCCCGACGACGCCCGACCCGATCCGCTCCGGATGGAGTCCCCCGCGATCCCACGGCCCCGCGGACACGGTGGCTCGATCGATGACGACGAGCAGCGCCAGGGTCGCCACTGACAGTGCGGGTCCCGCCCATGCATGGGCGACGTCCGGGGTCGCGGCGACCTCGAGGCGCCCGAGGAGGAGCGCACCGGCGAGAGCGAGCACCGCGATGGCAATCGGCAGGATGGTTCCCAGAAGGCTCGGTCGTCCACTGACGATCGCGACCAATGCAGCAAGGAGAAGCGCACCGCCCAGCGGAACGAACGCCCACAGGGGAGGCATCCAGGACACCGTCTGCGGAATCCCGAGCACGACCTCCCATGATGCCGGCGCGTCTCCGGCCAGCGCGGGCCCGCCCGGAGTCATCAACGCGGCCCACCCCCCGGGAACGGTCATGGCGGTCACGACGAAGGGCGCGACGACGATCGCCGCCGGCACGGTTGTCAGCAGAAGGCCATACACCCGACGGCGCAGGACGGGAGCCACCAGAACCAGAACGAGCCAAGCGGCCGCGAGCAACCAGGGCACAGCGGCCACAACGCCCG
Source organism: Actinomycetales bacterium (assembly GCA_015655375.1). Lineage (GTDB taxonomy): Bacteria > Actinomycetota > Actinomycetes > Actinomycetales > Actinomycetaceae > Pauljensenia. The sequence continues at coordinate 6,031 of JAATFD010000020.1, read as the reverse complement.
CCAAACTGAGGACAGCGATTCCAGCAGCACCCGCCCGGTGGGCCGGGGAGACGACCTCGACCGGCCCCTCGGCACCTGCGGCCACGAGGGCTGGTCGGCTCCCGACCATCGCGGCCCAACCGACCAGGACCAGGGGAAGCAGAATGTGGGCGAGGCAGGCGGCAAGCCGACCTTGGGAGGCCGCGATCGTGACCGCGGGCACCGACGCCCACGCGAGCGCCGTCGCACCGCGCACTGGGATCGAGGTCGTCAACCGACAGGCCAGGACCCACGCGCTCGCGGCCGACAGGGGGATCGTCAGGACGAGTAGCCACGTCCACACGGTCGAGGCCGAGATACCGGTTGCCGCGAAGGGCGCGGAGAGGATCGCCAAAGGGATCAGCACGGGATCAGCCGGACCGACGCGTCCGTCACCACCGGGGATCCAGGTCGACCAGGCCGCGGCCCACAGGTCGGACCACCGCGACGGCGCCTGACCCCACGCGGCGCCCGTCAGCCCGGAGGTCTCCCCCGACCAGACGACGACGGCCCCGATGAGCAGCAGACCGACCATCGAGATCCCGGTCGCTCTCGATCGCCACATATGGCGTCGCGCCGAGCTCAGAACCAAGGGATCGCCGGCGATCTCGCGCTTCTCGGAACGTTTGATCCTGCGCGCCAGACGGCGCTGGGCACCGATCTCGGCCGGTCGGACCTCCAGGGGATGCAGAACGGAAGCGGGCAGACTCGCCTGACGGTGGACGCGCAGGCGGGCTCGCACCAACCCGGGTGTAGACAGGATCACGCGACCCCAGGCGGCCAATTCGTCGACGGCCAATTCCGAAGCGCCGGTCACGATCCGACCGATCGCCCGGGTGGGCGTCCACATGAGGAAGGCAAGCGCGAGCAACGGCAGCTGCCACCACTCGACGGCGACGCACCAGTTGTACATCTGGGCGAAACGACGACCGCGGTAGGAATCGTGAGTCAGGGAGTTCCGGGCGTGACGCAGATGGGCGCGAGGAGCGACGACGACCCGTTTTCCGGCACGTCGGACCCGCCGGCCGAATTCCAACCCGTCTCCGAACGGCCCCAGAACGGGATCCGTCCCTCCCAGGTCCTCCCAGACCTGACGATCGACGAGCATCCCGGCGGTGCCGACCGCCAGGACATCGGCCCGGTTGTCGTACTGGCCCTGGTCGATCTCACCGGGTGCGATGGACAAAAGCCTTTGGGCGGAACGGGTGGCGAGGATCCCGACCTCGAGCAGACCCAGCCCGTCCCAGTCGATCTGTTTGGGCCCGACGGCGGCAACCGTGCGCCCCCGATCGGCGACCTCCCATTGTTCGCCGAGGCAGGTCGCCTCCGGTGCGGAGTCGTCGTGGAGGATCCACCATCGCTGCGCCACGGACAGAACGGGACCGGCCTCGGGATCCTCGACCGCTCGTCGCACTGCAGCCCCCAAGGTGCGGGCGCGACCTCCGTCAACGAGGACAGCCCCGGACAGCAGGTCGGACAGCCCGGTGGATGTCGCTGCGGCTTCCCTCAGCCGGGGCACATCCCGGGCCTCCACGTCGACGATGACGAGGTGGTCGGGAGGGAAAGTCTGGTCAGCAACCGCACCGAGAGTCGTCTCCAGGAAGGCGGTGGCGCCACGTGTCACGACGAGCGCGACCACCCCGCTGGGGCCCGTGGTCACACCGCAGTGCGCCGCAGCCGCCGGCGCTCACGCTCGGAAAGGCCTCCCCAGATCCCGAAGCGCTCGTCGTTGACGAGGGCGTACTCAAGGCATTGCTCACGCACCTGGCAGGACTGGCACACGGCCTTCGCCTCTCGGGTGGACCCTCCCTTCTCAGGGAAGAATGCCTCGGGGTCGGTCTGAGCGCACAATGCTTGTTGTTGCCAGGCCAGCGGTCCGTCGACGCGAGTGAACTCATCGACATCCGATGCTTCGGACCACGTCAAGGGTCCTTCGCCCAGGATGTTCCACACGATGCCGTCTCCTCGCTCCACGCTTCACGGTATGAGAATTACACGCGTGTCATCCCGCTAAGTCAAGCGGGAATGGAGTAAATGATTCATGCTCCCAGCGTGGCGCGGCCCCGAATCACTGCCGATCAGGGGCCCCACCGATGTTCGACAAACCCGAAGAAGACTGCCGACTACATGGGACCAAAGGCCCTATCGTCGGGCAAAACACTCTGTGAGACGTCACACTCCGATGCGCGCGGACCGCGCTGACACCGCCCCGACCGATAGCGTGACGCCATGACGTCCACGTTTGTCGAACTCCTCGATCGGCTTCGCTCCCATCGGGGTCCCGTCCTGACATGGTACGGCCCCGACCGCAGCGAACTCGGAGGATCCGTCGCTGCCCGTTGGCTGGCCAAGACGGCAAATCTGCTAGCCACTGACCTCAGCCCTGACCTGTTCGGATCCAGCGAAACGGGAACCGACACCGATACCAGGCTCGCACCACGAGGCGTTCTCAGCCTCGGACTCGGATCGTCATGGCAGGCCGTCATGTGGGTGCTGGCCGCGTGGTTGTCCGGTTGGGAAACGACCACGGAGGACTCCGAACAGCCCTCCGATGTCCTCGTCACGGACCACATCGGCGAGGCTGCACTTCGTGCCGTCGAGGAGGGCATTGCCGTCCTCGTCCAGGACACGGATCCATTGGCTCTGTCGTGGGGCGGTCCCGCGCTGCCCGAGGGGGCTCTCGATGCACTCGGCGCGCTGATGGCACAGCCGGATGGTCTTCTGGAAGACCCGGACCCCGACCCGACCACGCTCGTCGAGGGTGAGCACGGACTCACCGTGGCCGATCTCGGAGCCACGGTCGAGGGACCACCGCGCGTCGTACTCGTCGAGGGTTCCCCCGCCCGGGATGCCCGCCGGATCCTCGCCCGGTGGAACTCCGGCGCTTCGGTTGTCGTCGTCGCGTCCTCCATCGACCCCGCGATCCGCGAGCGCCTGGCTGCCCAGGAGCGCGCTCGTCAGGTGGTCTGACAGCGCCCAGGAGTGAGCCGCTGACGCCGAGCGGTTCCCGACCGGTCCGTCAGCCCAGGTCCAGAGCATCCTCGACGCGTTCAGCGAAGAACGGGGCAACGGTCTCCGAGTACGTCGCGGTCAGGTGGTTGTTGTCGAGATACACATGGATGTTCCCGATGATCGTCGGGCAGACGTCGTCGGTGCAGTAAGCATCGGTCATGTCAATCGTCTGATAGCCGTCGATGTCGTCGAGGACGTCCGCTGGATTGTCTTCGGCCACATACTGTGCTCGGTCGAGCAGACAGCCGCCGTAGAGCTCGTCAGGGCTCTGCCCCAGTGAACATTCATAGAGATCAGACCTCGAGCGCAGGGTGTCGCGGACCCCGATGACAGAAACGCCCTCGGCGGTTAGTTGGCGCGTGAGGCCCTCGACGCCCGGCCGGAGCGTCTCCCTGGGGCCATCAGGCTCGGAGGCCGTCACGACGAGAAAGACGTAGTCGGGCCGAACACGCTCGACATAGTCGAGGAGCCGAGCGTTGCGGAGAGCGCAGTCGCCATCATAGGCATCGGGCTGCCCCCACGAACACGCGCCCTTGTGAATCATGGTGACGAGCCACCCTCGTTCGCCCGCCAGAGACGTGAGCTGAGGGAGGAGGATCTGCTGGGTATGGGAGTCCCCTCCGATGACGACGCGCGCCGAAGCGGTCTTCGGATCCCCCTGCTGGCTGCAATAGGCGTTGTCACCCACGGCCAGGCCCAATTCCTCGAACCCACACTGGTCGGGCAGACGCCCCCAATCCGAATCGAGGGCGAAAGGACCCGGCAGCGGCGAGCTCGTGTAGCCTGCGACCCCGGTTCCCAGGAGAACACGAGCCCCGGGATTCTCCTCGGACCCGGCGCCCGTGCTCGCGATCATCTCGCGGCTGCGCATGTGTTCGTAGGACAGCATCGACCAGGCCAGCGGGGCCAGACCGAGCGCCAGGCTGGCCACAACGACGACCGACTTGCGGGCGGCCGTGGCGTTCGACGCGACCCAGTTGCGCATCGGATCATCGACAAATCGAGCCACAAGGAAGGCCACAATGAGCGAGAGGGCGATCATCGCGACACCGCCGCGGATTCCCAGTCGCTCGTGCCCGCGCGCATTGAGGAAGAAGACGAAGAGGGGCCAATGAACGAGATAGACCGCGTAGGACGCGTTCCCCAACAAGACCAGCGGACGCACTCCCAACACGCGGGCAACACCCCGAGAGTCCTCTCCGTCGTTCGCGACGAGCACGGCACTGACCGCCGCCATCGGGACGACCGCCATGGGCCCCGGGTAGGTCCCGATGTCGACCAGGCAATAGACGAGCAGGACGACCAGCCCCGCCCATCCGAAGATGCGCGAGGATGCGGCGGACAGGCGCAGCCGCGGCGCAATCGCGGCGATGGCTGATCCGAAAGAGAACTCCCAGATCCGCGCCCTGGTGTCGAAGTAGACGCCACCGTTGTCCGGTGCCCACACAAGCAGCCAGATCAGCGAACCGATCGTCAATGTGGCGAACGCCCAGAAGACGACGGAACGGATCCGCCGGCCGGTGGCGCGGGCCAGCAGCACGCACACCGTCATGATCACGGGCCACAGCAGAAAGATCTGCCCCTGCATTGACATCGACCACAGGTGCTGGAGGGGGCTGGAAGCCGCGTGATCATTCGCGTAGTAGTCGGCTGCGACCTCGACGAGACGCCAGTTCTCCCAGTACGTCACCGAGGCGAAAGCCTGGATGAGAGTCTCTCCCCACCGATTGCGCGGCAGGACCAACCACGTTCCGACGACGGTCGCGAGGACGACGACGACCAAGGGCGGAAGCAAGCGCTTGAAGGTGTTCGCCCATCGCTCGAGGATCGCCGGCATGCGTCCGGCTTCCGAGCGCCGGACGAAGGAGCCTGTCATGAGGAACGCGGAGATCGTGATGAAGGCGTCCACGCCGATCGGAGATCCGACACCCCAGGCATGGAAGAGCAGAACCTGAATCATGCACACGGCGCGCAGGCCCTGGATGTCGAGGCGCCTGCGCGCCGGACGCGAAGCCCCCTGCGCCGCCGTGGGAGGCTCCGGACGCAGCGGTATGGACAGGGACGCAGCGTGGGATGTCATCGCGGGGAGAGTATAGGGATTCGGCGCCCTCAGCGTGTTTGTGCGGCAAGCATGTCGGCGCTCATTCCCTGCGATGCGTGGCCGTCACTCCACAATGTGGCGTGCAAGGCTTCGCGCGCCATCCCGCTTCTTCGCAACAATCGCCCATTGGTCAGTCGATTCGACAGGGTGGGGGAAGCAGGACCTCATCGACACCCGCAGCCCCGGCCAACGAATCAGTCATGAACGCGGGGACCGTGCGATGGCCCCATTCGCCACCGAGAAATACTCGCGGCGACACGACGGATTGACGGCAGCGCCGACCGGCTGTTGTATGGTTTCGCCGTTGTCACCGGCGCTCCTCCTTGTCTCCAAGGAGACACCCACCAAGGTGAGCACTGATTCACGACCGAGATGAGGCTTCGAAAGAGTGGAAACGTCGTGACCGCGGGCAAGACTGGAACGCTGTGGGCGACCGCCGCCCTCGTCATCTCCGGGATCAGCGGCTTCGTGGTGACTCTCATCGCCGCACGCGTTCTCGAACCCGCACGGTATGCAGAGTTCTCCACCGCCTGGGCTTCGCTGTATATGCTGGTCGCTGCGCTGAACGGCATCCAGCAGGAGGTGTCGCGATCGATCGCGGCGCATGTCGCTGTGGAAGACGTGAGCAGGACTCGCGAGGAACCCATTGGGTTGCTCCGAGCCGCAGTCGTCTGCACCATGGTCTGGAGCCTGGCGGTCTGCGTGATCCTCTGTGTCGTTGTTCCTCGGCTGCCGCAGTTTGCGACGCTCTGGCTATTGGTCCCGGCCGGATTCTTCATTGCCGGAGAGATGCTGATCTGCGGCCTTCTGGCGGGCATGGGCCGAATGCAGGAATTCGCGTACGTGCTCATCCTCGAGGCCAGCACGCGTTTCCTGCTGTTCGTCGTCGCCGCGGTCTGG
>JAATFD010000015.1 GCA_015655375.1 Actinomycetales bacterium | reverse complement strand
CGTGAGCTTCACCATCCAGCCCGGAACAGTCACCGGATTCCTCGGCCCCAACGGCGCCGGCAAATCCACGACCATGCGCGTCATCATGGGCCTCGACGCACCAACATCGGGACAGGCACTCGTCAACGGACACCCCTACTCGAAACTACCCTCCCCACTAACCACCGTCGGCGCCCTACTCGACGCCAAAGGGATCCACAAGGGGCGCACCGCACTCAACCATCTGCGTGCCCTGGCGGCCACGCACTCGATCCCCCGTTCGCGCGTCGACCAGGTCATCGCCCTGACCGGGCTGGAATCGGTGGCGACCAAGCGCGTTGGGGGATTCTCGCTGGGCATGGGCCAACGCTTGGGAATCGCCGCCGCGCTGCTCGGGGATCCCGAGATCCTCATCCTCGACGAGCCCGTCAACGGGCTCGATCCCGAGGGCGTCCTGTGGGTACGCAACCTCGCGCGGTCCTTCGCCAGCGAGGGCCGCACCGTCTTCCTCTCCAGCCACCTGATGAGCGAGGTCGCCCAGACCGCCGATCACGTCATCGTCATCGGGCGAGGCCACATCATCGCCGACGCGCCCCTGGACGACATCCTCAACGGCGTCACCCGCCACGGAGTCCGGGTCCGCGGCCCGCGGATGGGAGAGCTCGCCTCCGCCCTCGCCGCTCGCGGATGGGAGGTCAGCCCCTTGCCCGACGGCGCAGCACATGTCGTGGGAGCCACCAGTGAGGAGGTCGGCGAGGCCGCCGCACACGATGGGTTTGTTCTCCACGAACTCACGCCCGATGGCTCGACGCTGGAAGAGGCTTACATGGAACTCACGCGCGACGCGACGGAGTATCGGACCGAGGCCACCGCCGAACCCGATTCTCAGACTGTCCCCGCCAGGGCGGCACACGGAGCGGCTCCCGCGGGCAGTGCTCCGAACGACGTCTGGCTGACTCCCACCGCTCAATCCTCGAGCGGCTCGCAGGAAGGGGATGCGCGATGAGCATTCTGACAACCCCGCCACAGACCCGAGCCTCACGCGCCGATCAGGCTCGCGAGCGCACCCCGCACTACCGCGTGACGTTCCTCGGCGTGATCCGCAGCGAGTGGATCAAGACCGTGGGTCTGCGCTCGACCTGGTGGACGCTCGGCGTCACCACCGTGGTCATAGTCGGATTCGCCGCTCTCATCTCCGGATCGCTCGCACTGATGGGCGACAGCGAGGGTGTGCCCGTCGCCGGCTTCCGTCTTGACGCCGTCACCGTCGGCCTCAGCTTCGCGCAACTTGCCGTCGCCGTACTGGGAGCGTTGCTCATCACTGGCGAGTTCACCACCGGATCGGTGCGCTCGACTTTCTCTGCCGTGCCAGGTCGCACGGCAGTGATCCTCGGCAAAGGAATGATCCTGATCGTCCTGGTGGCGATCACCGGCCTGGTCTCCACGGCACTGGCATTCGCCGTCGGGATCCCCGCGTTCTCCGGCACCGGATACTCCTTCGACGCGTCGGACACCGCAACCTGGCGTGTCCTCCTGGGGACGAGCCTGTACCTCGTGACGTTGGCGCTGTTCTCCCTGGGGGTCGGCGCGATCATGCGCAACTCGACGGGGACGATCTTCGCTCTGGTCGCTATCCTCTTCGTTCTGCCGATGATCACGTCGATCGCGGGCTCTTTCAAGGCGACTGAATGGATCGGAACCGCCGGTGAGTACCTGCCCTCGAACGCGGGCAATCAGCTGCTGGCGACCACGACCCTGCCCGGCGATCTCACGCCCTGGCAGGGCTACGGCGTGCTGGCCGTGTGGACCGTGGTGGCACTGATCGTGGGGATCGTGCTGACCAAGAAGCGGGACGCGTAAGCGACTGATCGACCAGCTGGCAGCACTGGCTTGAATCCTTGACCATCTACCGGGGCGAACGACTGTATTTCGCCGTCTCACCGATGTATGGACGATTTTCGGAGCGAATCTGGCCCCCGATATCGAAAACCTCTTGGTCGGAAAGGCGACCTCTCGTACGCTCGTTTTCAAGCACGTCCGCACTTGACAGTGGCAGAAGGCGCCGTCTTCCTGACAGCCTGTGAGCCCGAGTTCCAACGTCCCGGGTCCGAGTCCTCCGGTGTCGACCAACTCCTGATGACGCTCGATCAACCGGCTCGGGAAGGAGGGCGACTTCCACACCTTGTCTCGAGGACTCCAAGCCTGCAGGATGCAAATCCCTCCACGCAGCGCGCACCGCGCTTCGACTCACGGTGATGCTCTTCTTGAGGACGGAATCCACCCGACGCGTCAGCGTCGATGCGCCACGCCCGCAGGATTCCCCGTTTCGTCCTCGTCAATGTGGCGGAGAGTGCCACAGAGAAGATGCGCGACCTCATGGAGAATTCCGAAGCGGGCCGAATACCATCGCCCGGTCGGCGCAAGGATGATCACTGGATTCCCGCCGAGGATGTTCGACAAGGCGGCTCGGTCAGCGATTCGCCGAGGTCACCGAGCGAGTACTCGACCCAGGAGGTGCGCTCATCCCGGACAAAACGGCCCCCGCGGAGAACCGTCATCGGGATCAGCCACAGCATTTCTCACTGCCCTTCGCTCTTTTTCACTCGAGAATCGGCAGATCCGCCCCGTTCCTCAGGAAGACCGGCACCGAGTCGAGCGGAGCCTCGACCTCGATCCGTCGCCCTCCGCGCATGACATGACCGGTTCGAGCCTCGGTCCAGAGATCTTCTCCCGGCAGGTACACCGTCCGTGCCCTTGCCCCTGGCTCCAGGACCGGAGCCACCAGCACATCAGGACCGAACATCATCTGGTCCTCCACGCCCCAGGCCGCGGGATCATCGGGAAAGTCAACGAACAGCGGACGCATCGGCGGTGTCCCCACGGCAGCCGCCACCCGCATCTGTTCGTCGATATAGGGGCGCAGCCTCTCCCTCATCAACACGACCGAGCGAATGATCTCGTAGGCTTCCTCCCCGTAGGACCAGATCTCATTCGGTCCACCCGAGGCCGCCCACCCGACCTCGGGACGAGGTTCGCGGTACCCGTGCAAGCGGAACAATGGGCAGAAAGCACCAAACTGGAACCACCGGATCACCAGCTCGCGATACGCCGGATCGGCGACATTCCCTCCATGAAAACCACCGATGTCGGTCGTCCACCACGGAATCCCGGACATTGCGATCGAGAGCCCCGCGCGAACCTGCGCTCGCAGCGACTCCCACGTCGGAGCAATGTCGCCCGACCAGATCGCCGCTCCATATTTCTGCTGGCCGGCCCAGCCCGATCGACACAGCAGAACAGTCTCTGAGTCTTCCGGGGTGCGTCCTGCGCTCGCCATTCCCTCGGCAAAGATCCTGGCGTTTTCCCGCGGGTAGATCCCGGCGACCTGTGCACCCGGTCCCGCCCAATACCGCAGATTCGCGTAATGGCCAGGAATGATCTCCGGCTCGCAGGCGTCCAACCACCAAACCCTCACACCGAGGTCGAAGTAGTTCCGCTTGACGGTGTCCCAAACAAACCTGCGCGTCGCGGGGTTCGTCGCGTCGTAGAAGGCGATCGGCATTGCCTTCTCCATGCCCTTGTCCTGGATCGTCGCCAGGAACTCAGTGCCCTGATCGGATCCGATCAGCAAACCGTCGTCCTGCATTCGTTCGAAGTTCTCCGACAGCGAGGAGACCGTCGGCCAGATCGACACCATGAGCTTGACGCCAGCCTCCTCCAACTCCTCCATCATGGCCTCGGGATCCGGATATTCCTCGGGGTCGAGGCGATAATCCCCCATCGCCGTCCAATGGAAATAGTCCGTGACGATGACGGACAAAGGGACTCCCCGTCGCCGGTATTCGCGCACGACCTCCAGCAATTCCTCCTGGTTCCGATATCGCAGTTTTGACTGCCAGAACCCGGAGGCCCAGCGAGGCAGCACGGGCGTGTGCCCGGTCGCATCCGCGTAATGAGCAAGAATCCGCTCCGGGGTTCCCGTCGTCACCCAATAGTCGATCGACTGGGATTGCTCGGCGCTCCACCGTGTGTGATTGAGCCCGAACTCGGCCGTCCCGATCGCCGGATTGTTCCACAGGAATCCATAGCCCCGGCTCGACACAACGAAAGGAATGGAGACTTCCGCATTGCGTTGGACGAGGTCAAGCGTCAGCCCCTTCTGGTCGAGGAACCCGTGGGTCCTCTGGCCCATCCCGAAAAGCCGCTCGTCCTCGTAGGCGCGGAAGTTCTGCCGAACCTCCCCCATCCCCGAGCGGTTCCCGACAAAGACCCGCGACCCCGGCCACGAGTAGTGTTCGCGTTGCTCGGCCAGCAATTCGTCCCCCGTCTGCGCGGAGACGAATCGAATCAGCGGAACCGAGTTTCCTCCAACCTCGGCAATGGGGAAGGTCACCTCCGCGCGCAGCGCTCCGTTGACGAGGGAACCGGAGCGACCGTCGTCTGCGACATCGACCACCGGTCGGCCTCCCGGGGAAGGTTCCTCGAGGGCGCCGACGTCGATCGAGGGCGGGCCGAATTGCCAGGCCCGGACGCGGACCGAATCCGCTCCCCATGCCTCGATCCGCAGCGTCTCATGCTGATGGGTGACGACCAAGGCGTCACCGTCCGTACAGAACATGCGTCTCCATTCGTTGCGGCTTCTGTCGGAGGTGGACACGTCAGGACTTCACGGAACCGGCGCTGATCCCGGCGGAGATGAATCGTTGTGCGATCACCAGCAGGATGATCGCGGGAACAGAGGCCATCACGGATGTCGCCATCACCGACCCCCAGTCCTGGACGTGCCCGCCAAGGTACGTGTAAAGGCTGAGTGTCACCGGGCGCACGTCCTCGGTCGTCGTCAGGGTCAACGCGAAGAGGAAATCACCCCAGGCGTAAAGGAACGAGAACAGACCGGCCGTGACGATCGTGTTGCGAGAGATCGGAGTGACGATCTGGAGGAATGTGCGCAGGGAGCCTGCGCCGTCGACCTCTGCGGCCTCGATGATCGAGAGCGGGATGGCTTTCATGGCCGGCTGCAGCAGGAGCATCGCGAAAGGAATGCCGAGGCTTGCATCCGCCAGTATCAGACCCGGAACAGAGTTCAGCAGACCGAGGTCGGTATAGGTCCCGTACAGCGCGTTGGCGATGACAATCCCAGGAATCATCTGCGTCAACAGAATGACCAGGAGGACGGCCGACGCCCCAGGCACGCGGTACCGCGCGAGCGCATAGGCACCCGGAGTCGCAATCGCCAGTGAGATGACCACCGCACCGACGGCAACCATCAGCGAGGTCATCAGGTGTGGCAGCTGCGTCGAGAATGCCTCCACATAGGAGTCAACGGAGGCATGGACCGGGAACCAGGACGCGCCAACAGCGGAGGCTCCAGGTTGCAACGAGACATTGACCATCCAGTAGATGGGGAACAGGAAGACCATCAACAGGACCGCTCCGATGGCGAATTGGCCCCACCCCCGCGCCTTCGCCCGCCTGACTCGTCGGTTCTCACTCATCGATCGCCCTCCTGTTCGCACGTAGATACACGATCGCGAAGATCAGCGAGATCGCGATGAGCATGTTGGAGAATGCGGCACCCTGCCCGAAGTCGAACTGAACGAATGACAGGTGATAGGTCTGCGTCGCCAGCGTTTGTGTGGCGTTGGCCGGACCACCGTCGGTCAGGCCCAGGATGATGTCGAGGACCTTGAGCGTGTAGACCACGCCCAGAACGAGGACGACATTGACGACGGGTCGCAACAAAGGCCAGGTGATGTTCCAGAAGAGCTTGACCCGCGAGGCCCCGTCGATCGAGGCAGCCTCGTAGAGCTCATCGGGGATGTCCTGGAGCCCGCCGTACAAGATGATCGTGTTGAAGGGGATCCCGATCCAGATATTGACGATGATGACCGAGACCAAAGCCAGAGAGGTGCTGGTCAGCCATCCGGGATGTGAGGAGGCGATCCCGACCGCATCCAACACGTTGTTGAGCACGCCGCTGTCCTTGTCGAGGATCCACCGCCAGATCGCCGCCGACACGATCATCGGAATCAGCCACGGCAGCAGCAGGAGTGAGCGCAGCGTGTTCGAGAAGGGGAATTTCTTCGTGAAATACAAGGCCAGCAGCAATCCGATCACGAACTGCCCGACGATGGACCCCGCCGTGAAGAGGAAGGTGTTGAGCAGGGCCTTCCCGAAGATCGGGCTTTCGATGGCGGCCCGGTAGTTCTCCCACCCCGCCCACGGGGCCTCTCCCGTATAGAACGAGGACGCCGTGTATTTCTGGAATCCCATCACCAGGTTCCGCACGATCGGGAACCCGTAGAACGCCAGGATATAGATCCCCGCGGGTGCCAGGAACGCCAGCGGAACCAGCACGCGCCTGCCCAACTGATGATGTTTCATGTCCGTCTCCCCTCTGCCCTGGTGGTGGGGCGGCCGGCCAGTCCTTCTCCCGACCGCCCCACCACCAGGTGCGGGTCAGTTGCCGACGACCTGAGTGATGGCGTCTTCGGGAGTCGCATCGCCGACAATGGCGAGCTGAAGGATCTGATAGATCTGCGTGGCCGTGGCGGGCCATTCTGCTCCCAGTTCGCCCGTGCGGGCACGGGCCGTCGTGATCATCTCGGAATAGGCCGCCATCTGCGGGTTCTCCTGAACGAACGTGTCCTGGAGCGACAGTCTGGTCGGCACCGTCTGTCGCTGGGTCGCCAGGCTCATCTCGTTGTCGTCAGTGTTCAGGCATTCCACGACCTTGGCTGCGGCTGTTTGCTTGGCCTGATCGGAATTGACTGGAATCGTCCAGACCTCACCACCCAGCGGAGCCTGAACGGTTCCTCCCGCGGTGGGAGCCGGAATCTGGGCAACTGCGTAGTCCGTACCAGCCTCGTCGAGGACGGGGTTCTGCCAGGGGCCGTTGATCATCATCGCGGCATTGCCAGCCTTGAACTGATCGTTGACATCTGCCTGCGTCCAGTTGACGACCGACTCGGAGGCGGAGCCGTCCGCGACGAGGTCCGCCCACAGCTTCACCGCGGCCGCCATCTCCGGGGTGTCGAGATTCTTCTCATCCGCACCGTTCGACCACATGAAGGGAAGGAACTGCCACGTTCCCTCGTAGTTGGCCGGAGCGGCAAAGGCAATGCCGTACTGCGATCCGCTGGTGAGCTTCGCTGCTGCGGCCGTGAGTTCGTCCCACGTGGTCGGGACCTCGACGCCAGCCGCCGCCAACACGTCGGGGCGGTAATACAGCGCGATCGTGTTCGCGATCGGCTGGAGGCCATAGACCTTTCCGTCGTAGGTCGCCGCGTCGACGACGCCCTGAGCCTCGCCCTCGGCGGACAACCCGACCTCGTCCAGGGGCATGAGCGCGCCGGTGGCCGCAATCTGGGCCAGGTCGGGGTTGTCGAGCATGAGGATGTCGGGCAGGGTCTTCGAGGAGCTCATCTGGAGCACCTTCTGAACGAGGTCAGCGCCCGGGATCACCTCACGTTCAACCGTCACGCCGACGCTCGCCGCACAGGTGTCGAGCATGTTCTGGTAGATCGTCTTGTCGGGTTCGTCCGTGTAGTAGTCGACGACCCGAAGGCTGCCCGTAAAGGCCTCTCCGGATTCTGAGTCGCTCGATCCGCTGCTGGTCGAACCTCCGCACGCCGCCATCAAAGTGACGCCGAGCGCTCCCGCCGCCGCCGCGGCAACCAATGTCCGCGTTCGTGAAGAATTCATCTGAAACACCTCTTCGTGTGATGTGGTCCTGACGCCGATTCGTACGACCACGTGAATGTGTCATGGTGATGTGGAGCCATCGGGCTCCGTGAAGACCGACGCGAGGGCTCTCACAGGGTGATGCTCTCCAGTGCATCTCCGCGAGCGAAAACCGGAATGATCTCCAGAGGGGCGTCCACCTCGACGCTTGTCCCGCCCTCGTACCGCATGCCGTCCGCCAGGTTCCTCCACGAGGCTCCCGCCGGAAGATAGACCCGACGACGACGAGCACCGGGTTCGAGGATCGGCGCGACCAGCAGGTCAGAGCCGAGAAGGAATTCGTCCGAGGTATCCCAGGCGTCATGGTCGCCGGGGAAGCCATAGAACAGTGGACGCATCACCGGACCCCCGTGATCGCGCACGTCGTCCATGGTCCCGCGAAGGTAGGGGCGCAGGCTTTCGCGCACGGTCACATACCGAGTGAGGATCTCTTCCACCTCGGAGCCGAAACTCCAGATCTCGTTGGATGCGCCCGACCGGCACTTTCCGGTGCCGTCTCCGCCGGCGACATCCTCGTAGGGCTCGCGGAAGCCATGCATCCGCATGACCGGGCAGAAGGCGCCGAACTCGAACCACCGGACCAACAGTTCCCGGAACGCTGGATCCGACCCGTCGCCGCCGTAGAACCCGCCGATGTCCGTCGTGAACCACGGAATACCTGCCATCCCCATGTGGAGCCCCGCGACCAACTGGCGTCGCAGATCCGTCCACGTGGAATGGATGTCGCCCGACCAGACGAGGGCGCCAAAGCGTTGACTCCCCGACCATGCGCATCTCAGCAGGTTGACGACATCCTTCTGGCCGGCCTCGCGCTGGCCCTCGAAGAACGCCCGGGCGTAGGCCTGCGGATAGATGTTCCCGACTTCCAGGTTGGAACCCTGGTGGTACCGATAGTTGTCATAGTCGTAGACGGCGTATTCGGGCTCGGCCTCATCGAGCCAGAAGATCTTGATCCCGAGGTCAAAGTAGTTGCGCTTGACAATGTCCCAGAGGAATCGCCGTGCTTCTGGGTTCGTCCAATCAGCAAAGACACACGGCTCTTGGAAGGCCATCTGGACATCCATGCCCCGCTCGGTGCGCACCGTCAGGTTGCGGCCCTTGAGCTCTTCGAAGTTCTCCGACTTGTGGGAGATCTGGGGCCACACCGACACCATGAGTTCCGTGCCCATCGAATGCAATTCATCGACCATGGCCTGCGGGTCGGGCCAGAACTCGGAGTCGAAACGGAAGTCCCCCATGTGGGGCCAATGGAAGAAATCCGCGACGATCACGTCCAGGGGCAGGCCGCGACGATGGTGCTCGCGAGCGACCTCGAGCAATTGCTCCTGATTCCAATAGCGGAGTTTGCACTGCCAGTAGCCGAGTCCATAGTCGGGCATCGTCGGAGTGTGCCCAGTCGCGTCGGCGTAGGCGGAAAGGATCTCGGCCGGGGAGTCGCCGACGGTGACCCACCAGTCCATCTGTTGGGTCGAGCGCGCCCTCCATTCCGTCTTGTTGAGGGCGAAGGTCGCCTCCCCGATCGCGGGGTTGTGCCAGAGGAATCCGTAGCCAGCACTGGAGACCACAAAGGGGACCGACGCCTGGGAGTTGCGATGAGCGAGTTCCAGGGACGCGCCCTTGAGGTCGAAATTCTCCTGCTGGTATTGCCCCATCCCGAAGAGCTTCTCCTCGGGATCCGACTCGAAGGTGACCGTCAGGGCAAAGCTGTCACCCGACAGCGGGGTGAAGTGCCGCGCCCGGCGTTCGAGCGATCCACCGACCTCCTGCTCGGCGAGCACGATGTCCCCGTGATCGTTCGTGACGATGAGGCGACACCGGTGGACGAAATAGGCCATCGCCTCGATGAACTCCGTCGTCGCCTCCAATGTGGCAGTGATCCGCCCATTGGTCATGTGCGCTGTGGCGTGGGTCTGCCCCTCCGCTGCCCCGGACTTCTCCGTCGCATCGTGGGCCGACGAGGCTGCATCATCCACTGTGATGACGGGCGAGGTCGCTTCGGGTGGAAGCAGCGAGAAGTCCGACTCCTCAATCTGCCCCATCATCACCGACCGTACCCGGAGACTGTCCCGCCCCCAGGCCTGAACAAACAGGGTCTCGCCGTCACCCGTCCAGATGACGCCGTCGTCAACAATCTGAAATGGATTCATGTTGGGTACCGTTCTTGGTTGGTCCGTGCAGTGATCGTTGGTGGCTGGTCCGTACGTCGATCCGTGCGTGAGTCCGTGCGTAAGCTGGGCCTCATCGCTCAGCGAACCGGTTCGCTCTTGAACCGGTTCCCCTAGAGTAGGGGCGGTTCGGAGACCTGTCAATATGTTTTATGATGAAACAATAAAAGTCTGCTGAGGCCAATCCGGGACTCCTGTCGAGGCTGATCTGGCGTGCCGTCGACGGGATTCGCAACGGACAACTCCCGCAAGGACGACGGTCATCGGCTGCCCCGGGATCTAGAATTGACCAGAGCGGTCGAGTGGCGCGGAAACGTCGAGCGGATACAACGGAACCCCACACTCAACCCGAACCATGGGAAGGGAACATGGCAACCATTGGCGACGTGGCTCGTCTCGCTGGCGTCTCCCGCAGCACGGTGTCCTCGGTCCTCACCGGTCGGAAATTCGTCGCTCCCGCCACCCGCGAACGCGTCGAGGACGCGATCGGCCGCCTGAATTTCACCGTGAACTCCGGGGCCCGGGCCCTCGCGACATCGCGCACGATGAACATCGGACTGGTCTTCAGCTTTCGACAGTCGATGTACGTCCCCTCCGCGACGACCTACGTGGTCGCCCTGGCCGAGGAGGCCCGACTCCACGGGTACCGACTGACGTTGGTGACTGGGTCAGACTCCGTCTCCGAGATCAAACGACTGCTCGCCTCGAAGTCGGTCGACGGATTGGTCGTCATGGAGGTTCTCGAAGACGATCCCCGCCTTCCCGTCCTGCGCGATGCAGCCGTGCCATCCGTCCTGATCGGCATGCCCGAGGACTCCGACGGTGTCGACGCCGTCGACCTCGACTATCTGGCCGCTGGGAGATTGGTGATGGACCAGGTCCATCAGGCGCGACATCGCCGGGTCGCCTTCGTCACGTGGCCGACGTATCTGCACGAAATGGGCGCAACCTACGCGCACCGATTCCGCACCGGTGCCGAAGAAGGGGCACGCGAACTGAACCTCGATCTCAGCACATTCCTCTGCGACGTCGACCAGACGAGCATCCTCGAGCGCGTGACAGGGATTATCCGGGACCCGTCCTATGAGGCTCTGGTCTTCCACAACGATGCTGTCGCCCCGGTGCTGTCCACGATGCTCGTGCGAGAGCACCGGGAGGACCTACAGGTACTGGGGCTGTGTCCACCCGAACTCGCCCGCGAACACTGGCTCCCCTTCGACACCATCGATACGCAGCCGGAGGAATCGGCTCGGACGGCAGTCAAGCTGCTCATGCGACGGTTGAATGGCACCGGCACTGAAACCGGCGAGCCCGACGGGATCGATGGTCGTGATGGAGCGGATTGCCACGAGCGCGTGCTGCTGACTCCCCGGCTGACCACCCGGTCGCCGTGGTTCGGGCTGGAGAACCGCGACGCAGGCTCTTCCGACTGAGGAGCAGCCGGACCAGACGAGCGAGGACCGTCGCACCCCCTGGCGGTTGACATGTGGTCGGTCGCCGCGTGGTGCCGTCCGACCCACTCATCATGGGACCATGTCCACGCAACGCCGCATCCCGAAATGGTCCGATTTCAAGCCTCTGCTCAAGACTCGTCCCCTCGACTTCGATGGGGCGCACCGCCGACTCTCTCGCGCCTACGACGTCGGTGATCTCCGCACCATCGCACGCAATCGCACCCCGCGTTCGATCTTCGACTACGTCGACGGCGCCGCCGAACGTGAGATCTCGATCCGACGCGCACGCCGAGTCCTCGGCGGGATCGAGTTCCACCCCTCCGTCCTGCACGACGTCAGCACGGTCGACACCTCGACGACGTTGTTCGGCCACGCGGTCGGCCTGCCCTATGTCTTCTCCCCCACCGGGTTCACGCGGATGATGCACCACGAGGGCGAGCTCGCCGTCGCCCGGTCCGCCGCGCGATTCGGCGTTCCCTACACGCTGTCAACGATGGGTACCGAGTCCCCGGAGGCCGTGGCCACCGCCGCCCCAGAGGGACATAATTGGTTCGGTTTCTACGTGTGGAAGGACCGCGCCGCCAGCGAGGAGATCCTCCAGCGCGTGGCCGACGCCGGTTACGAGACCCTGGTCATCACGGTGGACGTGCCCGTGGCGGGCGCTCGCCTGCGCGACAACCGCAACGGGTTCTCCATCCCGCCCTCGCTGTCTGTCAAGACCTTCATCGACGGAGCGATGCACCCGAACTGGTGGGTGAACTTCCTGACCACCGAGCCCCTGAAGTTCGCGACCTTCAGCTCGTGGGACTCCACGATCGAGGAACTCGCGAATCACATGTTCGACAACACCGTCGACATCGACGATCTGCGCACGGTCCGTGAAATGTGGAAGGGCCCGATCGTCGTCAAGGGCATCCAGACTCTCGAGGACGCCCAGCGCGTGGCCGACGCAGGAGCCGACGGCATCGTCTTGTCCAACCACGGCGGACGCCAGCTCGACCGCGCCGTCGTGCCGATCCAACTCCTGCCGCGCGTCGTCGAGGCGCTGCCGAGCATGTCCGTGTTCGTCGACACCGGGTTCTCCTCCGGATCCGATATCGTCGCCGCCCTCGCGCTTGGCGCGAAGTCCGTGTTCCTGGGTCGGGCCTACCTCTACGGGCTCATGGCCGGCGGCGAGCGCGGAGTCGATCGGCTCAACGAGATCCTCTCCAGCGAGATCGCGCGGACTCTGCGTTTGCTCGGAGTTCGGTCAATTGGCGAGCTCACACCACAGATGGTCAGCCTTTCATAAGGGAGCAGGATTGACGAGGAGGAGGCTTGAACGGTGCCTCACCCTCTCAACTCCGCTCCACTCCACGTCGTGAGTTCAGGTCAGCGAGCTCGCTTCGCAACAGCCGGACCTCGTAGTGGAGAGACTGAACCTGTTCTCTGCCGACAGCCTGCTCTTCGGTATTCTCCTCGGCGACCATACGACGATCCATGACGCCAGAGTCGCAGTGACGACACCAATCACTGCAATACCACCGATCATCAGGAACGCCGCGACTGCGCGGCCGGCAGCGGTGATCGGACTGAAGTCGCCGCGCTCGACATCGAGCACCGCAAGCGCCCAGAGGGTCAGGCCGGCATTGAGAGACCCGGCGCACCCGAGCAGTGCGACGAGACCTTCACGGCGTCGATCCGCTGGAACGACGCGGCATCCAATCTCCCGGAGGACAGGTGAAGTGCTCCTCAGAGAACGCCGCGTCGGAGATCCCGCCGGCGCCCTCGAAGGGCTCACCGCACCCATCCATACCCCGTGACGCCCGCGGGTGAACGCTTCACTTCCTAGGCGGAACGTTGGCAGTCCACGGTATGGAGTTCTTCTCGGCCCAACGATCGCAAACAGACAACATCAGTTCTCAACGGGAGGCCACGTGCCACTCTGTGAGGTGAGGTTGGCGAGTTCGCCGCGCAGGAGCCGGACTTCCTCGTGGAGCTCCTTCACCTGTTGGCGGCTGGCGGCCTGCTCTTCGTTGTCTTCCGCGACCGTGCCGACGATCCACGACGCCAACGTCGCGGTGACCACGCCGATGACGGCAATCCCACCGATCATGAGGAACACTGCCACAGCCCGTCCGGTCGCCGTGGCGGGACTGTAGTCGCCGTAGCCGACGGTCGTGATGGTGACGAAGGCCCACCACAGCGCCTCAGAGAACGTCTTGATGACGGAGTCAGGCTCGCCACGTTCAGCATCGAGGGCAGCGAGAGCTCCCACGTAGACAGTCAGGGCCGCCGCGCCGCCGGTGTAAATCGCGATACGCCCACGCAGAGCGACGCCGGTGGTGCGTTGGAGCACCCCGACGAGGGCGACCAGGCGGAGGAGCCGGAGCGGCCGGAGGAGTGGAAGCACAACAACGACGAGGTCGAGGAGGTGATGGGTGAAGAATCGCTTCTTTTGATTGGCGAGGACGAATCGGGCGACGTAGTCGAGTGCGAAGAGGGCCCAGATCACGTTGATCATCCACTCGGCGACCCTACGGTTGCACCCAGAAAGATCCCCGATCACCTCCCAGGAGTAGGCGACCAGAAAAAGGATGGCCACGACAGTGAGAGGCCACTCGGTCTTCTGCTGCCACCGGAGGAGCCCGGGCTCGCTTGAGGGATGCACACAGGCACGCTACTCCGAGGCGCGATAGTACCAACAAGAGATGAAACGACAGCGATGAGTCGCCACCTATTCACCGAAGTCGTGACAGACGCTTCCACAGGGAGCAGCCATCCCAGACCTTGGCTGTGGACACTGTGCTTGACTCCAGGCGCGCTTTCCCCTATCCGCCGAACCGCAGATCTAGCTCCGAGTTCTGACCAAACGGGCCCGCCGTCTCCACAGAAGACGCCTTCACTCGCCCGTAGCCCAGCAACGCGCGATCCCTCTTCCCACGCCTTCGTGCCCGGCACGTTGCGCGCAATGATCCGCCTCGTCGTGAACATTGCTGCGTCACGCATCCTCTGGAGCGCCAGCGTTCTTCCTGTTCCGCGCCAGAGCCTTGGCCGACTCCGCAAGTGCCATCTGTGGATCCCGCGCGCGAAGCCCCACATGCGTGGCGTTGTCAAAATCGATCTCTAGTCACGTCCTTCCACTGTCGGTGGCGCCACTCCGCGTCTCTTCTTATGTCTCCATTCAATGATGGCCGGCACACTTCAAAATGGCAGTCCAGAGCGGAGAAACTCAGCAGAGATCCATTCTGCCATCAATTGATGGCTCACACCCAATCAAATTACTAACATAGGACTTAAATGCCGACCGAATCCTCACGAAACCCCGATCCGGAAACCACTCATCATTACAGCTGAGCAACACGACCGTTCAAATAACAAGCAGGGGTTACAATTTTCTTTCTGCCAGCTGCCGGTAAACAGTCTTGGCTCCTTTAGCCAATTAGGCCGACTTCACTACAAACGAGCCCGTGTCGACAATCCAGCGTGAGCCGACGTACGCCGTCTTCGTTCGCTCGATCGGTCTCCCTGCGTCGTCGACGATCAGCCGGTTCTCGACCAGAAGTGCGGCAGAAGACGTCAGCCCCAGAATCTTCGTCTCCACATCGGTGGCGAGACGCGCAGTGACGTAGCCGGTCGCCCGAACCATGCGATGACCAAGCCGAGCAACCTCTCGATGAAGAGATTCCTTCTCGAGATCAATGTCGAGGACAGCCGAAAGCTCCCTAGGCAAGGACGTCTTCTCCAACGCCAGTGCAATGTTATCGGCGTAACGCACTCGCTCGATCGTCACCACCCATTCGTCGGACGGCAGCCCCAGCAACACTGCCGCGTCCGGATCGGGTCCGACTCCTGTCGCAATGACCTTGGAGCTAGGAGTCAGACCGCGAGCCTTCATGTCCTCGGTGAATGACCGCAAGATAGATTCTTGCCGATGCAGGGGCGGCGGAAGAACGAAGCTGCCCGATCCTCTTCGTCGTTCGAGCAGTCCGTTCGCAGCGACAACACTGAAGGCTTTGGTCACGGTTCCCCTACTGGCATCGAACCGCTGCATGACCTCGTCCTCGCTCGGCAGCGCAGATCCTGCCTGAAGCTTCGCACACTCCGCCGTCAGCCAATCTTCGATCACGCGATATTTCGGCTGTCTCGGCTCCGCTGTCGTCACCGCCCCATGATGACACGCTCACAACACCCTGACCAGGACACACAGGGTGCGAAACACCAGTCAAATTTCCAGCGACGTTTCACACCATGGCAGAGATTCTCACGACGGGCCAAAGTTGACTAGTCATATTAGGGACTATCTGTATAGTCTTGATGAGTCGGTCGAAGAGACTCCACACCAGAGCCAATCTCCTGTCCGGCAGCCGCTTCCACCTCCCAAAGGCGTGCGACATCGGCGGCTATCCGTCTCACATCAAAGGACATCCCCCACCATGAAATCCTCGAAGCCAGCCAGTTCCATGAGCACCGCAGAACTTGCCTCCTACATCGATCATTCGATCCTCAAGCCGGAGTTCACTCCAGACGATGTTCGCCGCGAAGTCGAAGCCGCGGTCGGCTTCGGCTGCAAGACGGTCTGCATCAATCCCGCCTCGATCGAGATCGCGAATCCCCTCTGTGCCGGTACAGCGACAGACGTCTGCGTCGTGGTGGATTTCCCCTTCGGATCTTCGACGACTACGTCGAAGGTCGCGCAGAGCGAGGCCGCTCTCCGTGAGGGCATCCAAGAGCTCGACATCGTCGCCAACTTCGGATGGGTCCGCGGAGGGGAGATTGCCCGGGTTGAGGAAGACCTTCGGCCCGTCATCGACCTCTGTCATGACCACGACGTCATCGTGAAGACGATCTTTGAGACAGACGCCCTCACCTGGGACCAGATTGCAGCCACAGCAGAAGCAGCAATCGCAGCAGGAACCGACTTCATTAAGACCTCAACAGGATTCTTCACGGGCGCCCCTGCCCACGAGAAGACCGGTGCGTTCGACGAAATGGCGGCCTTCATGATCAAGTGCGCAGCCGAACGCTGCAAGGTCAAGGGCTCCGGTGCCATCCGCGATCGCGCACACTTCCTGCGATTGATCGATGCCGGAATCGACCGGATGGGAATCGGATACCGGTCGACTCCCGTCGTCCTGGGCCTCGACTGAATCGATATGTCCTGTCTTGCTCGCCGGCCAGTGAGCGGGACAGCGCCACCGCCAGCCATCTGATTCGAGAAGGTGTATCCGTGCAACACAACGACCGCTCGAGGAACGACGTTCAAGCACGGCATCTCCTCATCAACCAGATCCTCTCCGAGGAAGGACCCGTTAGCATCAAGGATCTGGCTCGCCGACTGAGCTGCTCCAGGGTGACCATCTACCGTGATGTTGCACAGTTGGAAGCAGCGGGCGTCGTTCGCCTCGCGCGAGGCATGGTCATCTCGGAGCGCTCCTCTCTGGCGGATGCGCCGCCGGATCTCAGGGCAGAGATCAATTCGGCAGCAAAAGAAGCGATCTGCAGAGCGGCGATGGCCTTCATCGCCCCGGGAGCCACTGTGGTCCTCGATGATTCATCCACGGTCCTTCCCCTGGCCACGATGGTCGAGGAAAAGGCGCCTTTGACTGTCATCACCAATTCCCAACCTGTGGTGCGCAGGCTGCGCGACCGCATTGGCCTTCAGGTCTATGTGGTCGGCGGTCTGTACCACCCGTGGGCAGACGCCTGCTATGGCTCGACGTCCGTCGCGATGCTACAAGGCATTCAGGCGGATACCTGTTTCTTCTCGGCGACCGGCTTCACGGAGCGCGGTGTCGCGAACTCCTACGACTACATCGCCGAGACCAAACGGGCAATGCTTCACGCATCCACGACCAGGGTCTTGCTCGCCGACAGCACAAAGTTCGGCCGCCGAGCGATGCACCTGACTGCAGGCTTCCAAGAACTGTCGACAGTAATCACAAATGCCGAGCCTCGCTCACCCAGTCGCGATGACCTCGAATCCGCGGGCGTCGAACTGGTTGTCTGCAACACTCCTGGCACGTCGGACGCCAGCTGAAAGCAGGGCCGGCCGCTGGCAAGAAGCACCACTGTCAGCACACACGACCGCCGCTGCCCATGACCGTCTCGGGTTCGGGCAGCGGCGGTTCTTTCTGTTTTTCAGCGGTCAAGTACGCGGCCACCTATGTCGGGCACCGAGATCTCCGGGAATTCTGTGTTGAGCCCGGCGGCCCTGATCCTCTGGCGAATCGCGACGACCTCCTCCGATGGTGGCGGTTCCATATCACTGCAGGCATAGATCAGGCCCAGTCCGGCGTACTTCGAGCTCCCGAGCCGATGGAACGGAAGCACGTCATAATGGCGAACACCGACCTTCCGGAGGAAGGCGACGTTGTCGTCGATCTGTGCCAGGGACATCGTGACGCCCGGAACGAGCGGCGTTCTCACACAAATCCTTCCGGGCGCCTGTTGGGAAATCCACTCAATGGTCTGCCTGACCAACAGATTCGTCCCTCCAGTGGCAATCTGGTGAACCGTCGGGTCAAGGACCTTCAGATCGCACAGGAACAGGTCGATGTCATTGATGACGCACTCCACCGCTCGCAGAGGAACAGCGCCGCACGTCTCGACGACCGTGTTAAACCCTCGTCGGTGTGCCTCGCGCGCCGCTGACGCGACAAAGGAGGGCTGGAGCAGGGGCTCGCCCCCGGAGAAGGTCACTCCCCCCCCGCTGCGGTCGAAGAACAGCGAATCGCGGGCGACCTCGTTCATCACATCCTGGACGCCTCGCCTGCGACCGACGACCGTCAACGCCCCGCTCGGGCATACTTCGGCCCATTCGAGGTCGGACGGGCGGATGCGTTCGCGGTGGATCACGATCGTACCCGCCGCGTCCTTCTCGACCTCACCGTTGGAGGCCAAGCCCACACAGAGGCCACACCCGATGCATTTCTCGGGCGAGAACATCACTTCGCGGAAGCCGTGGATCGACTCGGGATTCGCACACCATTGGCATCCCAGCGTGCACCCCTTGAGGAAGACCACCGTTCGGATACCCGGCCCATCGTGGATGGAATAGCGCTGGATGTTGAAGACCGAACCCATGGGTTCCCCAGACGAAGACAATGCCATCACTCAGACGGCTTCCTGGATCGTGCGTGAGATGATCTCGTTCTGAACATCGCGATCGAGTTCGACAAAGAAGGCCGAATAGCCAGCCACGCGAACCACGAGTCCCCGATATTTCTCCGGCTCCCTCTGAGCAGCGAGCAGAGTCTCCGACGAAAGGATGTTGAACTGGATGTGCATTCCTCCCAGGGCGAAGTAGCTACGCACGAGAGTGACAAGCTTGGCGCGATCGGACGGTTCACGCAGCAACGAAGGAAGGAATCTCATGTTGAGGCACACACCGTTGACGGCATCCGTGTGGTCCCAACTCGACACCGACTTTACAACGGCTGTCGGACCATTGACATCTACGCCATGCTCCGGAGAGATTCCGCCATCAGCCAATGGCACCTTGGCATTCCGTCCGTTGGGGAGAGCGCCGACCTGACGCCCCAGGGGCGTGTTCGAGGAGAGCGTGAATAATCCAGGCACGTATCGTCCGCATGCGGCATTCGAGTAACGATCGACAGAGGCCGCGTACTGCGAGGCGACGAACCCGACGAGGTCGTCCGCCTCTGCGTTGTCGTTGCCGTACTTGGGGACGTTCAGGCACCGCTGCCTCGCCAAGAGATCAGCGAAGTCCGATCGTAAGGCGTCCATCAGCTCCTCCGCGCTGAAGGTCTTCGTCTCGAAGACCAACGAACGGATTGCTCCCAAGGAATCAGCCACATCGGCCAGCCCGCAGCCGTTGACCCCAGCGAAATCGTAGCAGGCACCGCCATCGGTGCAGTCGCGTCCCGACTCCATGCAGCCCGTGAGCAGCATCGAGCAGTAGATGTGGGGAGCAGTCCGTGCCTGGATGAGCTCGATCGAGTTGAGCGAGGAAATCATCATCGTCACGAAGTGATCGACCTGCGCACTGTAGGCAGCCTCGACCTCTTCGAAAGACGTCATGTCCTCGAACCTGCCCGTGTGTGGTCCGAGTTGTTCGCCGGACAGCGGGCATCTCCCGTCATTGAGTGCCAGCTCCAGGCACTTGGCAAGATTGAAATAGCAGCTGTTGGTCCGTCCCATCGTGTCGCCATAGCCGGTCGGCTCGACGCATCCGACGATCGCCCAATTTCGAGCGTCCATCAGTGTCATTTCTCGGTGCGTGACCAAACCCTCGATGATGACGTCGTCATTGAAGAAGGGATCCTTGCCGCCTTCCTTTTTGACCAGGACCTCCAGAGTCCTGTCGATGAAGGCATCCGGGGTCACCGAACTGACACGGATCGAGACGTTCGGCTCCGAGTTGAAGACCGCTTCCTCGGCGTCAAGACAAAGATAGGAAAGCTCATTGACCGCATCACGACCGTCGGCATCGACGCCACCGATCGTGAGTGCAATCGTCGTGGCGAACCCGCCATTGTTGCGGGCTGAGGACGCTGTTCCAGCCTTTATGATGTCCAGGTGCTTGACCCAGAGAGCTTGGAGGATGGTCGTGGCCTCCGCTCGGGTCAACACGCCGGTGTCGAGATCATGGCGATAGAACGGATACATGAACTGATCGAGGCGGCCACCCGAGATCGCCGAGCCATTCTGCGCACAGTAATCGATGAGCAGTGTGAACCAGTAAGCCTGGGCGGCCTCAATGAAGGACCTCGCCGGATGGTAGGGCACCTGACGACAGGTCGACGCGATCAGCCGAAGCTCAGAGCAGCGCGCCGAGTCCGTCTCGTGCTCGACGAGTTGCTCCGCGAGATCTGCATACCGATTCTGGAAGGCGATGACGCCCTCGATGACGACGAGCATCGCTTCATAAAAAACCTTCTTCTCCGAATAACGCGGCTCGGCGATGTCGAGCTCGACCAGTCGGCGTTCGGCCTCGTGCTGCACCGAGATAAATCCTTTCTCGATAATCATCTGGATGTCGGGCAGATAGTGACCGTAGCCCGATCGTGCGCGGGACCTGGAGTCGAAGGGACGGTAGTCAGAGTCCAGGACCTTCAAGACATCGGGAGCGAAGCAGAATCGAGCGCACGCCTCCGTCGAACGGTTTTCCCAATATGGGTAGACCTCATCGAGGAGGATCCGCTTGTCCTCCTCTGTGATCTGGAGAGTGTCGACCTTACGGATCGGCATGAGATCGAGTTCTCGTTTCGACAACGATCCAAATTCGGGAAAGATCGGTGCCGACCGCGGGCGCGAGGCGTGATTGCCGACGATCAGCTCCTCATCGTCGATGAAAATTGACATCTTCTCAAGGACGGCGCGCAGGGCGTGAGCACGACGTAGGACCGCAGGCATGGCCGCCGTCGCTCGGTCACTCTCGGTAACGATGCGGGCACGCTCAGTACAGATCGAGGGGACGACCGCTCGCATTCGATCGTTCAGCCGCTGTGTGCGCTGTGGAGCGAGGCCCCCCAAGTGGAGAGGGCCCACGTCAATCACGGTCTCGGATTCTGCTGACGTTGCGATCATCTGGATCTCCTATGCGATTCTGGACGTGGATTCCGTCGTCACGCCGCCATCCGAGCGGGATTCCTGTGGCCTGGAAGCGGACTCCGATGCAGATTCCTGGTCGAAGATGTCTCCATTGATTCCCACCAATCGGTTCGATATCGTGCGGTTGAAGAAATTCACGAAGAAACCGATGAAAAATCCCTGGATGATCGTACCGACGCCGACGATTCCGAGCGAGAAGTTGAATTGGATCAGCACGCACGCCAATAGAATTGTGACGAGGTCCTGGACAATGCGGTATGTCCGGTAGCCGAATTTCGGGAGCTTCCGCTTGAGCGCGGGAGCGATTCCATCATAGGGACACACGCCGAGATTCGCGGTGATGTACATCGAGACACCCAGACAGAAGAATGCCACCCCAATCAGGAGGTGGATCAGCATTCCTCCCACCGAATAATTGAACACGAAGAAGTGTCGGTAGAGCTCACGGAAATAATCGACGAGGACTCCGACCAGGGTGAAGTTGAGGATCGTCCCGAGACCGAAGATCGATTTGTCGAAAGGCAGGACCACGATCAGCATCAGGATGTTGACAATCGGCACGACCAAGCTAAAGGACACTCCACTGACGGATGAGATTCCCTGAAGGAATGCCGTGTAGGGATCAACGCCCGCTTTGCCCTCCAAGCAGATCGCGATACCCACCGAAACAATCGTGACTCCCAAAAGGCAAACAATAATGCGCCGAAGAAGTGAGTTGGAATAGAGGGTCCACTGATTCTTGTCTGTCACTGTCGAGAACACGAGATCACCGCCCTGCCGTTTGCAGGTCGGTTGCCCGGCGCCGATCAAAGACGTCCTGAATGTGCGGCATCGGGTCGATTGCTCCGAGATCCTCCGTACAAATGGCCGCTGCAGCGTTAGAAAAGGCCAACGCCTCCGTGAAGTCGTCTTCCGTCATCGCGTCCAGACCGCCACAGCGATCGATGCAGGCGACAAATGCGCCCATGAAGCAGTCTCCGGCACCCGTCGTGTCGACGACCGCCGCCGGAACCGTCCCCACATGAGCCGAATCCGACTTCCGGAAGTAGCTCGCCCCTTCGATGTCCTCGGTCATAACGACCAGACGCGGACCTGCGCTGACGATCCGGGAACCGACCACGTCGAGATCATCCGAGCCGAAGACGATCTCGAACTCTTCGCGTGATCCTTTGAAGACGTCGACGAATGGAAGGAGAGAGTCCATTACGCGGGCGAAGGCCTGAGCCCCATCGAAGAGGAACGCCCGGTAGTTCATGTCCAGAACAATCGTGACGTTCTTCGCATGAGCTCGATCCATCAGCTCCCGTGTAGCACTCGAGATCGGATCCTGGACGAAATTCATTCCCGAGACGTAGAGCATGCGCGTGTCAAGCAGTTCATTGATGTCAATTTCGGACAGACGGAGATTGAGATAGGCACTCCCAAAGATCGAAAAGCTGAAGCTGCGCTCCCCATTGTCCAGGCTGACAAAGGTGTGGGAGGTGAAGGTTTCCGGATCAGTCGGCATCATGCGCGTGTCCACACCACTGGCCGCGAAAACCTGTCGGGAGTACGCGCCCATGAAGTCGTCGCCCGTCTTGCCGACGAGCATCGTCTCCGTTCCCAACCGGGAAGCCGCAACCGCGCAGTTGGCGGCTGTGCCTCCAACGTTCGCCTCAAAAGCGTGCGCCGATTTCCCTGAGTAGGACACCGGCGAATAATCCACGATGATGTCACCGATCGCTGTCAGTCCCCGCATTGAACTCTCCTTTGAGCAAATGAAACGGATCCGTATTGGCACGAACCACTATTGTACCTGCACAGGGGAAAATTTAGGCGATCGAGAGGTCTTTGGTCTACGAAAAGAGACATAAATGGGACGGGAAGAGTGGCAGATTCAAAGGATTTTATGGCGAACTGAGAGAGGAAAGTTTCATAAAATATGAGAAAGCCGACAACGGAGCAGCAAAAGTTATCACTAAAAGTGATAAAATATTCACTACTCATGATACGCGATCCATCTGAATGAAACAATTCATTCACTCTTTTAGAGCTCTCTTCGAGAACCGTGCTCTGCTCATGGCCGGATAATAGTTCATCAAGATATCTCGCGAGCATTGAGCGTGCTCCGAACTCTCCAAAAGCAATTGGAGTCCCGCCTTATACGGGCTTTCGTCACTGAGGGATTCCGGAATGCGGACTATACGTCGAAAGCTACTCCTGATCCGAGAAAATGAATCGTCCCAGGTTTGATGGACGCAGTGATTCTCGGAAGGATCGTTGTCATGCCAGGACCCAGAAGATACCCACAGGAGTTGCGCGAAAAGATGACGAGGATCGCTCTGGTGAGCGCTCGAGGGTCAGACCCAGATCAGGAGCGCATCAAGGAACTGGAAGCGCAGAACCGGGAGCTGCGCGGGACTAACGCGATCCTGAAGAGCGCGGCGGGTGAGCTCAACCAGTCAGTACAACAGTGCCTTGAGTCTATCTGCCCAGCTATCGAAGTCGAGCGTCTCCCGGAGTCGTGAATTCAGCCGCGCGGCAACCGCGCTCAAGTCGTCCTGGGTGAACTCCTTCATGCTGACGCCCTTGAGAAAGCACTGACGTAGCAGCCGCTTGGCGTTCTCGTTCGTAGCGCGCCACGAGAAGCTGCGCCTCGTGATCCTCATCTGGATTGAGCACATATCATCACCACCGGAAGCAAGCCACTACAAGTGGAGACCAAGTCATAGGTCAGGTCGGCCCGTCACCAATCACTGCAGCAGATCCCAACCGCGACCTGGCAGACATCACGCGCATCATTGAAAATCTGGCCTTTGACGCAGATCGATTCCGCCAGGTCTTCGATCAGCAATGCAGACTCCTACAAATAGAGCGTCCACCGGAAATGAGATCGCCGACTCCTCCACGGGAGTCAATGTTCGCAGATTCGGCTACTGGACAGACCCCACTTCGATCGATTCTCTCTTTACGCGCCCCTGGCTTTCGCGCGAGACACTCTGGACGAAATCCCGTCTGGCCGCAGGCAACACGGACCATGGGACCCTCAACAGCGAGCCTGGGACGACCGACGGCTACCGCCATCCGTCACCCATCGTCACCGACGACCATCGACTGTTGACAAGGCGAATCCGGCCCTTACGCCAACACCAGAGCCATCCGCCTCAGACTGGTCAGAGAGAACTGTACGTCACCTGACAACTCGTCTATAGTGATCCGCGACAAGGACTGTAGGTCTACCTGGCGGAACTTTCGGTGGACCATGCTGCTGGCAGACATGCTCAAGGAAGAGGACACGATGCGCTTACACATCCTTCGGTACGAAGGCTCGCCTTCCGTCCGCAGAAGGCCATGAGCGTCCTTTTCGCTCAGTCTCAAGAAACTCGGCAATCGATATGGGCAACTGGGCGCGCGCCGCACTTTCTCTCGTCCGTCAGAGAACATCGTTTCTTCACTTCGCTCCCAACCGCCACCGTCGACGTCACTCAGTCGGCGCAGCGATGCAGGTATAACGGACTCGCGAAACCCAGAGATTCCCATTCCTATTTGATCAATCCTGCCGATGAGGCAGCGCAGGGTTTCAAAGGTTGAGGCGAGATCATCGCCACAAGGCGATCAGGCCTGACACGCCTTCGTCGGAACGAATGAGCAGCGGAATTTCGTGTTCTCGATAGATCCGACTGCGCGCAAATAGCATCGACCTGGGTTGACAACCCCCGCCTAGGCTTGTACTAGCCGCCATATTTTCGATATCAACCCCTCTGGTGAGGTTCCAACAGACGACGTTGGTTTCTCAAGCAGACACGAACATAGGAAAGAAGTACATGTCCAACGAAACTCTCGACGCCAAGCCGAAGTTGGCTGAACGTACTACGGCCGACCTTGTAAAAGCCGCCATGTCTGGCTGGCTTGGAACCGCACTTGAATTTATGGACTTCCAGCTCTATTCGCTGGCCGCCGCACTCGTGTTCTCTGATCTATTCTTCAGCACCGAGAGCACCGGAGTCGCCGTGATGTCCGCGATGGCGATATACGGCGTGGGCTACATCGCCCGCCCGATCGGAGCATGGTACTTCGGGCGCATGGGCGATCGTATCGGCCGGAAGAAAGTCCTCTTCATCACCATCACAATGATGGGCTTGTCAACCACATTGATCGGCGCACTGCCCACATTCCATCAGGTTGGCTTCCTCGCTCCAGCACTGCTTACATTGCTTCGCCTCATCCAAGGTTTCGGAGCAGGCGCTGAGATCTCGGGTGCTGCCGTCATGCTCGCAGAATACGCGCCGGCAAAAAGGCGTGGCATTATATCGTCACTCGTCGCGCTCGGCACGAACTCGGGTACGTTATTCGCGGGCTTGGTGTGGGCTATCTTGACCGGGATTCTGTCGAACGAATCTCTCATGTCGTGGGGATGGAGAATTCCATTCCTGGGCTCGATCGTCATCATGGGACTTGCAGTCTTCATTCGGATTCACCTGAAGGAGACCCCCGTCTTCGAGGCAAGCCAGGAAGAAGTCCTTGAGGCTTACGATGTGCCGATGTCCCAGAAGAAGCTCGAGAATGTTGTCGTCAAGCCCAAGGAAAAGATCTCAGGCAAGGCATTCATCGCGGCATGCATGCTCCGATTCGGACAATCGGGGAACTCTGGCATGGTGCAAACCTACTTGATCTCGTTCCTCGCAGTGAATCTCTTTTTCTCAAAGTCGGTGGCTTCGTCGATCGTGGTCATCTCCTCGCTCGTTGGATTTATCACCGTGCCCCTGATCGGCTGGCTGGGCGATAAATTCGGACGCCGCAACATGTACCGAGCGGTTTCCGCCTTGGGCTTGGTGATCATTCTTCCATGCTTCTATTTCTTGGTGAACTCCATGGGAACACACACCATTGAATCTGTGACAGATGGCGTACTCACTCAGTACTTCGACCGTCCCGCTTTGATGTTCTACATTGCCTACATCGTTCTTCATAACGTCACCGTTCTATCGATGTTCTCCCTGGAGAACATCACGATGGCTGAAATCTTCGGTTCGAAGAGACGTTACGAAGCGCTGGCGCTGTCCAAGGAAATTCCAAACATGGTGACGGCCGGTTTCGGCCCATTCATCGCCGCAGCCTTGGTCACCGTTTTCAGCGGCTCGTGGATTCCGCTCGCTCTCCTGATGCTCCTGTACACGGGGTGCACGCTCGTCACAGCAATCGTCATGCCTGAGGTCGCAGGACGCGACCTCACTGATCCAAGGGATGCACTGTGAAAGCTGTCATCGTCGTCGGCGCAGGGGATCTGCGAATCGAAGACATCGCAGAACCCACCGCCGGTCCGGGCCAGGTCCGAGTCGCGATGGAGTGGGGTGGGATCTGCGGATCAGACCTCGCCTACTGGAAGAATGGCACATCCGGCACCGCTACTCTCCGTGAGCCTCTGGTGCTCGGTCACGAAGTGTCCGGGCACATCGACCAATTGGGCGGCGGCGTCGAAGACTTGGTCGTGGGTCAGCCTGTGACCGTGCATCCGGCCACGCCGGTTGGAAACTACACAATGCCCGAGCAGCTCAAGGGCCGTGACAACCTGTGGCCAGAGGTTCGCTACTTCGGTTCCGCGGCGTTCGTGCCTCATGAGCAAGGCGGGTTCTCCACGTATCGGGTGGTGCGTGCTGACCAGATTCGCGCACTTCCGGATGGTTTGACTACCCGTCAGGGCGCAGTGGCAGAGCCGCTCGGAGTAGCCATGCACGCCGTGCGCCGCGCGGGCGATATCGAGGGAAAGCGCATTCTGGTGAACGGGGCAGGCCCAATCGGAGCCCTCGTGGTCGCGGCCGCCCAGCATGCAGGGGCCGCAGAGGTCTATGCGGCGGACTTGTCCGACAAGGCGCTGGCAGTAGCGAAGGCAATGGGGGCGGACCACATCATCGATCGGTCGACGGGCGAAGACCTTCCCCAGGACGTGGACGTCGCAATCGACGCCTCGGGCGCATCCAGAGCTCTTGGTGACATCTTCCTTGCGGTCGTGCGCGGCGGACGTGTCGTGCAAGTCGGCAATCTCCCCGCGGGAGAGGTACCGGTGGCACTCGGCCAACTTGTCACCCGTGAGATCGAGTACGTAGGTTCGTATCGCTTCATCGACGAGATCTCCGACGCCGTCCAGGCAATGTCCAACGGTCTTGACGTGGAGCCACTGCTCACTCACACATTCGATCTCGATGACGCCCTTGAGGCATTCAAGACTGCAGACGATCGCTCAACGGGCTCTTCGAAGGTGATGTTGAAGCTCTCCTGAGAGTACGTACGCTCGCTCGAT
>JAATFD010000043.1 GCA_015655375.1 Actinomycetales bacterium | reverse complement strand
GCCATCGAGGGTCATGAGGTCGGGGAATCGGGATCCTATTCGGTGGGAAGTCTCCGCCAAGACTCGGTGTCGAAGTCGGCGATGGGAACATTCGGAATCGCGCGGCCCAGGTCATACATGACGGTCTTCATATGGGTGTCGTCGGGTACGGGTGATCGATGTCCGGACCCTGCGGCCGCTCCCGGCTTAGGATGCACGTCTGTGGCAGCGGCGTCGGTGTGACTGCAGCTGCTGCACGGTGATGGCACGTCTGCGAATGCGGGGACCATCTGGGCATCGACAACGCTACGAGGGGCCGTGTGCATCTGCGACGCACGTCGATGAGCACAAGGCCGACGCGCGTTGTCCGCACGCTGTCCCAACTGGACGGCGTGGTCGCGTCCACGC
Organism: Actinomycetales bacterium; assembly: GCA_015655375.1. GTDB lineage: Bacteria > Actinomycetota > Actinomycetes > Actinomycetales > Actinomycetaceae > Pauljensenia. The sequence continues at coordinate 78,620 of JAATFD010000043.1, read as the reverse complement.
AATATGCGCTGGACGAATCGGGGTCTCCGGGACGAGCGAACGTGAGGAAGGCTGTCCGTATCAGCGTGGGATCCTTCGGTCGAGGGAGCGGTCTCCTCTCAACGATTTGCTCCGTATCCTGCAGTCTGTCGGGATGATCCGGACCAAACAGCGCTGCTGAGCGGATGGGATGTGGCCCTGTCGAGTGCTTTTCATGAGACTGTGGGAATCGGCGAAGCCTCGATTCGTCAGGCGTGTGATCGGGTACGTGCTGAATCCTGCTCGCGGTCGTCAGGTGCAGTCGAGCGGTACGAGGACCCCTACAATGTGCCGGTCGAGGGAGCGTTGCAATTGATTGAGCACGTTCGTCGAGATGTCCCACAAATGGCGTCGGAGTCGATCTTCTGGGATGGATTGACCCGAAGTCCAGGAAATGGATGAATGGTCCTGTCGCACCCGCACGCGCGACAGGAACTGCTGGGTTCTCTCATTGAGCGGATGCCGGAACACCTCTTCGGAGGGGCCTTCTTCCTCGATGGCACCGTGGTCCATGAAGATCACATGGCCAGCTACCCGGCGAAGGAAGCTCATTTCGCGGGATGCGATCATCACGGAGTGTCCGTTTTCGGCGAGCGCGAGCGACTGCGGTCGGATGAAGAGAGTTCGGCCAGCGTGTCGTCCGTGTTCCCCGTGATGCACGCAAAGAGATCGACGATGTGCTGCTCCACCAGCAGCATCTGGAGCGCGCCATCGAGCAGACCGAGACAGTGCCCGATGAAAGGAGATGGGGGGCTGGCTCACGTCGCGAATCCGCGTCGCGAGTTCGTCTGTCAATGGCATGTCGTACTTAGAATTGATCGCTGTGTCCACGGCAGGGGGGACGCAGAACCGTGTACTGTCCACTGTGTTCCGATTGTGCGGTAGGCGCAGTGAAACTCCCGTGAGATCCACGCAACGTGGACCTCACGGGATCAGAATTGCTGCCTCAGCCCTCGTCATCCTGAGTGGGTAGATCGAAGGTCTCGCGGGCGGCCTCGAAGACTTGGCCCGCGGTGCCGATACCGCAGTTGATGTGGCGCATGAGCTGGGCATCGGTTGCTCCGTGCTCGTAATCGATACTGACCTGGGCCGACAATCGCAGGCTTCCGTCCTCGGGGTTGTCCTGGAATGAGCACTTGGGCCAGAAGTGGTCTCGATGCCAGTCCTCGATGAAGACGCGCAGCGCATCGCGCGCATCTACGGGCACGGTCGGGGCGAGAAAGCCGAGGACTTCGAGGATCTCATGATGGGAGCCGGCGATGATGAAGTAGAACGTCCATCCGTCCCACACCCCGGTCAGATCTCCGTCCTGGTCGATCCAGTAATGCCATCCCTGACGATCGAAGAGCTCGGTGAGACGATCCTGGGAGATCGGACGGACCTCATCACCCTGGGAACGGGAGCTGCGGAACAAACTCATGCAGGGTGGTCCTTCCTGGACAGGCGGCGAGAATCAAGGGGAGCCAACCGAGTCACAGATCGAGCGAGGTCGTGAGGTCCTCGAAGAAACTGGCTGCGGTCCCCAGAGCACATGTGACCTGCTGGAGAAGCTGCTCGTCCGTGGCACCGTCGCCATAGTCGATGGTGTTCTCGCAGAAGACCCGGATACGTCCCTCATCGGTGATCCGGTGGTAGCACTTGGGCCACAGCCGACGGCGATGCCATTCTTCGATGAAACCCCGCACGTGCTCGAGATAGTCGATCTTCGGGGTCGTGTGCCACAGGGCCTGAATGTGGAGGAACGTCGAATCCGTGCCACGGACCAGGAAATAGAACTGGTCATCGTCCCAGACGCCTCCGAGGTCTCCTTCATTGTCGACGAAGTAGCGCCACTCTTGGTCATCGAAGAGCGGAATGAGACGATCGCGGCTGATCGGTGCGAGCGCGTCGGCTCCTTCGGTCCATCCGGAAAAACGTCCCATGCTCACTCTCGTCCACTCTCGATTGCCGGCCGACCCAACCTACAGAACGAGGGCGGTGGGGTCCACCGACTCGCGGTACTCGGCCGATCCGAGACCGCACGAGGGCGGGTGAGGAATCCGGGTCAGCGCGTGGAGTTCTCGTCGGCGACCAAGAGGTGTGTGTCGTCCTGGATCGAGACGGCCTTCTCCCTCAGGGCGGCCATGTGCTGGTGAGCGTGGTGGGCGCAGAAGAGCAATTGGCCTGTCGGCAGGGTGACTCTGACCCATGCACGGGCACCGCAGTAGTCGCAACGATCCGCCGCGGTCAACGCGGGAGCCTCGACCGGCTCAGGGCGTTCAAGCATGCTCGTCGTGTTCATGCCCCCATCAGACCACCTCCGGAGAGGAAACAACAGCAGGGAAAGCGGTCTTTCGCCGGCGGCACAATTGTCGGGCCTGTGTGTTGAGCGTCCAAATGACGTTTCTGAGCGGGAACGGCCTTCCCGCATCGATGGCAGTCGGCGGGCCGAGATGACCGCGATGCGGACGCTTCCTAGGATGGGCGAGTGACGACAGACTCCAGTTCCGATTACTCCGCACGACACCTCTCGGTTCTCGAGGGGCTCGAGGCCGTGCGCAAGCGGCCCGGAATGTACATCGGGTCGACCGATCATCGCGGGCTCATGCATTGCTTGTGGGAGATCATCGACAACTCGGTGGATGAGGCTCTGGAGGGTTCCTGCGACCACATCGAGGTGCGGCTGCACCCGGACCACTCCGCGTCGGTGCATGACAACGGCCGTGGTGTCCCGGTCGATGATGTCCCCGGCGTGGGGCTGTCCGGTGTCGAGGTCGTCTACACGAAGCTGCACGCGGGCGGCAAGTTCGGCGGCGGTTCCTACGCGGCGTCCGGCGGCCTGCACGGCGTCGGCGCGTCTGTCGTCAATGCCCTGTCGGCTCGTATGGACGTTCAGGTCGACCGGGACAGCAGGACCTATCAGATGTGCTTCCGACGCGGCGAGCCGGGGGAATTCGACGACTCTCGCCAGCGCACTCCGAATTCGTCCTTCTCGCCGTTCACTGACTCCTCGCGTCTGCGCAAGGTCGCGAAGGTCCGTAAGGGTGTGACCGGGACACGCGTGCGGTTTTGGGCAGATTTTCAGATTTTTCCGGCGACGGAGGGATTCTCCTGGGAGGATCTGTTGGCGCGGGCGCGCCAGACCGCTTTCTTGGTCCCGGGTCTGACGATCGAGTGCTGGGACGAGCGCGGCGAGGAGGACCTGCACGAAACCTTCCACTTCGAAGGTGGTGTCGTCGACTTCGCCGACTGGCTGGCCAGCGACGGTCCTGTCACTGCGACCTGGCACGTGACGGGGGAGGGGACCTACGAGGAGACGGTCCAGCAGCTCGATCCCGACACTGGGCATCTGCACCCCGTTGATGTCGAACGAACCTGCGAGGTCGATTGTGCGCTGCGGTGGGGCGTCGGCTACGAGACCCAGGAGCGTTCCTTCGTCAACATCATCTCCACGCCCAACGGCGGGACACATGTCGCGGGATTCGAGCAGGCCCTGCTCAAGGTCTTCCGCTCCCAGATCGACAGGAATTCGCGCAAGCTCAAGGTGGGAGCCAAGGATGGGCGTCCCGAGAAGGACGACATCTTCGCCGGCATGACGGCCGTCGTCACAGTGCGCCTGCCCGAGCCACAGTTCGAGGGCCAGACCAAGGAGATCCTCGGGACCTCCCAGGTCCGCGGGGTCGTCAACCGAGTGGTGACGGACTGGCTCGAGATGAAATTCTCGTCCTCCAAACGCGATGACAAGCAGCAGACACAGCTCCTGCTGGAAAAGGTCGTCGGTGAGATGAAGGCACGGGTCTCGGCGCGCCTCCACAAGGAGATCTCCCGGCGCAAAAATGCTCTGGAAACCTCGTCCCTGCCCGCCAAGCTCGCAGACTGCCGCAGCGAGGACGTCCACCTCACGGAGTTGTTCATCGTCGAGGGCGACTCTGCCCTGGGGACCGCCAAGGCGGCCCGCTCCAGCAAGTTCCAGGCGTTGTTCCCGATCCGCGGCAAGATCCTCAACGTCCAGAAGGCCTCGACCGCCGACATGCTGGCCAACGCTGAGTGCGCGAACATCATCCAGGTGATCGGGGCCGGCTCGGGACGGACCTTCGACATCGAGCAGGCCCGGTACGGCAAGGTGATCCTCATGACCGATGCGGACGTCGACGGAGCCCACATCCGAACTCTGCTGCTCACCCTGTTCTTCCGCTACATGCGTCCGATGGTCGAGGCCGGCCGCGTCTACGCCGCTGTTCCACCGCTGCACCGCATCGAGGTCTCGGCCTCGGGGCGGCGTCCTCGTGAGTACGTCTACACGTACTCCGAGGACGAACTGCATCGCAGGTTGCGGGCACTCGAGAAGTCGGGGCGCCACTGGAAGGACCCGGTCCAGCGCTACAAGGGCCTCGGCGAGATGGATGCGGACCAGCTGGCCGAAACAACGATGGACCCCGAGCATCGATCTCTGCGCCGCATCACCCTGCACGACGAGGGCGCCCTGCGGGAGGCGGAGGACGTGTTCGAACTCCTCATGGGGTCCGTGGTGGGTCCGCGGCGCGATTTCATCGTGGAGGGGGCCTCCCATGTCGATCGGGAACGGATCGATGCGTGAGGGGCGTGCGTCTCGCGCTCGGGCCGCTGCGAACGAGCGGTTCTTGCAGGCCGTTAAGATGTCTCCCATGACTGGACTCGCCGAGCGACTCGCGCCCCCCGAGTCCGTCCCGTACCCCGGTGCGCACCTCGGACTGCGGTGGCGGCCCATCATTGCTTCAGATGCGGCGGGTGTCGCGCACCTTTTTCGTGAGGTCGAGAATCATGATCGCGCGATCCACCGCACGTCTGCGGCCGAGATCGCCGACATGATCGAGGGCCACGGACGCTATGATGTCGTTGACACGGTGGTCGGCCTCGACGCTGAAGGTCATCCAACGGCAGTGGCGACGGTGCGCGTCCACGCCGGCGTTCCCGACATGGCCGTGGCTGTCGTCAACGCATTCATCGCCCCGCACTGGCGTGGGCGCGGTCTGGGCAGAGCCCTGCTGTACTGGCAGGACGGGCGCGCCCGCCAGATGCTCATGGAGATCTATGGCAAGGACTCGCTCGTGCCTGCCATGGTCATGAACCTCGTCGATTCCCACATGACGGACCGGCGCCGGCTGTACATCGCGGCGGGTTTCTACGCCCGTCGCACCTTTCAAGTCATGTACCGGGAGATCGAGGGCTCGGAGGAACCGATCCCGCCGCGGGGCGACTATCGGATCGTTCCCTGGTCGCAGATCCCGATCGACGCACTCCACGCCCTCCATCTCGAGGTCTTCACGGATCATTTTTGGCCGCAGATGAGTCAGGTTTGGTGGGACGAAGCGCTCGACGAACTCGATATTCGGTGGTCCTTCGTGGCGCTTGACGCCGAAGGGGCTCCCGTCGGCTACGCGGCGGTGGGACGTCCCGTCGACCGGTGGATCGCCGAGGGACGCACAGAGGCCTATGTCTCACTGCTCGGGGTCGCCCGGGACCACCGCGGCGGCGGCCTGACATCCGCCCTGCTCGCCTCCGTCGTCGCGGCCGTGGCCACGTCGGGTGTCTCACGGGTGGGTCTCGATGTCGACACGGCGGGCGCGAGCAACGCGCACGCCATCTACGAGCATCTGGGCTTCGTCGATGAACGGTCGATCGTCTACTACACGATCGACCACTGAGCGCCGCCCGCCCGCGCAGGCCTGATCGCATGTACCGCTTCGAGAGGGGAGGGCATTGTGGTGGATGACGCGTCGGAACAGGGCCTCTCCGCATCCGTGCCCGAAGAGACCTCGGTGCCGGTCCCTCCGTCTCATCGGGGGGTCGTGTGGCGGCGCCTCGGTGTGGGTGATGTGGCGGCGCTGTCGAATCTCTTCGCCCGTATCGAGGCGACAGACAATCCTCCGTATCGCACGTCCCGGGACGAGGTCGCCGAGATGCTCGGTCCGAGGACCCGCTGGTGGGGGCTGGCGGGATTCGCCACGCGGGGGATTGCTCGCGGCCAGATGGTCTCCTTCGCGTTGGTGGCGATGCGGCAAACCGGACGGGTGGAGTATCTGTGCCAGGGTGGTGTCGATCCTCGTTTCCGACGCCTCGGCCTCGGCCAGACGGTCATCGAGTGGCAGACCCGCCTGGCCCGCGGACTGCTCTCCGAGACTCCCGCGCTGGGTGGCGCGCAGATTGTCATGCACGTCGAGAACGGCAACGAAGAACTCGAGGACCATCTCGAGTCACTCGGTTACCACTGGGAGCGCACCTACTACGAGTTGCGGGCCGACCTGGGTGACATCCCCGAGGTTCCGGACCTCGCGCGATATCTGAGCATCGAACCATGGTCGCCTGACCTGGAGGACTTGACCCGACGTGCCTCCAACAGACTGTCGGAACAGGAATGGGGTCGTCCTCCCCAGTCGATGGAGCAATGGCTGATGGGGCGCACGGGGTTCGCTCCCGAATGGTCTTTCGTGGCGCTGAGCCGGACGGGTGATCGGCCGCAGGTCGCGGGCTTCCTCCTGGCCTCGCGCTACGAACAGGACTGGATCGCCCTGGGTTGGCGTGAGGGCTACGTCGACCAGATGGGGGTGCTCCAGCCATGGCGGAACACGCGCGTGGCAGATGCCCTGATCATCTCGACAATGGCGGCCCAGCGTCGGGACGGCATGGATCGCATCGGGGCGGGGCTGGGATCGGCCAATCACTCGGGGGCTCTGGTCGTCTACGACACGCTCGGCTTCCGCACGGTGGGCCAGTCCCGCCTCTACGCGATCAACGCCTGATCGGACCGACTCAACCGAGCGAGGCGACGGGGTGACGGAGCGGCTGTCCGGATCCGTCACGGCGCGGGTCCTCGTCAGGAAGATCGATGGGAGATCCGTCTGCGGAGGCCGCCCGAGCGGGCCGGGGTCCGACCCAGGCGATGTTGAGGCGGTCCTCCCCTCGCAGGAATCGTTGGACGCGCACGCCCTGGCCCCCACGACCCTTGCCCGGGTACTCGGACAGGGGCGTGACCTTCGCGGTCGTCTGGCCGGTTCCCGGAAGGGCGCCCGCGGCCGCGGCGACGGTGACGACGACAGACTCCTCGACCTCGGTGACGACCCACAGGCCGATGACCTCGACTCCGTCGGTGACCTTCATCCCGGCGACGCCCCCGGCGGTGCGGCCCTGGGGACGGATCTTCTCCGCCGGGGTGCGCAGGAGTCGGGCATCGGAGCTGACGAGGACGAGGTCGGCGTCCTCGGGGCAGGTGGCGAGGCCGACCACGCGGTCCCCGTCCTCGAGAGTGATGACGCTCCAGTCCTCACGTTGGAGGACGTCGGGACGCAGGCGCTTGACGATGCCGGTGGCGGTCGCCATGGCGACGACATCGGACCCTGAGGGATCGAGCATTCCGACGACGTCCTCGTCGGTATGGAGCAGGAGGGAGGCGGGGGTCGCGCCCGCCAGCGACAACCCGGTCTCGAAGCGGGGGAGCGCGGGCAGGTCGACAACATCGAGGCGGTGAGCGATCCCGTCTGCGGTGACGACGGCGACCTGGGAACGGGCACTCGAGACGAGCTGAGCGTGCCAGCCGTCGAACGCGGCGCGAGGCCCAGGCTCCAACGGATCGGCCCCCTCGACGCGGGCCAGCGCAGCGGTGGCGGACAGGACGACGACGCAGGGATCATCGGCGATCTCGAGGTCCAGGCCTGCGGCGCGACCGGAGGACTGAGGCAGAGCCGCGGCCAGCGCCGCGCCCGTGACCTTCGCTCCGGTGACGCCCTCCGCGCCGGCGGAGGCCAACAGCAGCGTCCGCCGGGGGGTCCCAAGTCGCTGGGCGACCTCTTGCATCTCGGTCTTGACGACTCCGCGCAGTAGGTCGTCTGAGGCGAGGACGGCCTCGAGCTCGTCGATTTTCTGGCGGAGATCATCGCGTTCGGATTCGAGTTCGATGCGGGAGAACTTCGTCAGGCGCCGCAGGCGCAGTTCGAGAATGTGGTTGGCCTGGGCCTCATCGAGGTCGAAGGCCATCATCAACCGCTGCCGGGCGGACTCCGTGTCGTCGGAGGAGCGGATGATCGCAATGACATCGTCGATGTCGAGAACTGCGACAAGGAGACCCTCGACCAGATGGAGCCGCTCGGCATACGTGCCTCGCCGATGGCGTGAGCGACGGGTGACGACGTCAAGCCGGTGGGCGAGGAACACCTGGAGCATTTGACGCAGCCCCAGGGTCTGGGGCTGCCCGTCGACCAGAGCGACCGCGTTGACGGAGAAGGAATCCTCCAGGGGCGTGCGCCTGTAGAGCTGCTGAAGGACAGCCTCGGGGTTGAAACCGTTCTTGACCTCGATGACCAGGCGCAGGCCGTGGTGGCGGTCGGTGAGGTTCTGGACGGCGGAGATCCCCTTGAGGCGACCGGCTGAGACGTTCTCCTTGATCTTCTCAATGACGCGTTCGGGGCCGACCATATAGGGCAGCTCCGTGACGATCAGGCCGTGCTTGCGGGCGCTGACGCGCTCGACCGAGACCTTGGCACGGGTCCGGAACATTCCACGTCCGGTCTCGTAAGCCTCTTTGATTCCGTCGAGTCCGACGATGACTCCGCCCTCGGGGAGATCGGGTCCGGGAACGTAGCGCATGAGGTCCGCGGTCGTCGCATCGGGGTGATCGAGGAGGTGGGTCGCGGCTGCGACGGTTTCTGCCAGGTTGTGCGGTGGAATGTTCGTGGCCATGCCGACTGCGATACCGGAGGCTCCGTTGACGAGCAACTGGGGGAATCCCGCTGGCAACACGGAGGGCTGCATGAACTGGTTGTCGTAGTTCGGGACGAAGTCGACGGTGTCCTCGTCGAGGTCTGAAGTCAGGTCGAGGGCTGCCGGTGCTAGGCGCGCCTCGGTGTATCGAGGGGCCGCGGGGCCATCGTCGAGGGAACCGAAGTTCCCATGTCCGTCGACCAGGGGAACCCGTAGGTTGAAGGGCTGGGCGAGACGGACCAGGGCGTCGTAGATCGCCGAGTCGCCATGGGGGTGGAGCTTGCCCATCACCTCGCCGACGACGCGCTGGGACTTGACATGTCCACGGTCGGGACGCAGGCCCATCTGGTCCATCTGGAAAAGGATCCGTCGTTGCACGGGCTTGAGGCCGTCGCGGGCGTCGGGCAGTGCTCTGGCGTAGATCACGGAATATGCGTATTCGAGGAAGGACCCCCTCATTTCCTCCGAGACATCGATCTCGGAGATGTGTTCCTCCGTCGGGGGAACGGGCAGGGTGGACTCCTTCTTGCGCATAGGCGACATTCTCGTTGCCCACGGCTCCACGTTTCGACTCCCACGCCGCCGGGAGGCACAATCAGGGGATGGACACATGGCAGGAGATCGAGTCCCTGGGCTTCTATCCGGCCCTCGTCGAGAGAAGCCTCAGGCGTGCCTGCGGTGGGCGCGAACCTGTCGCGGCGCTCAGCCAGCTCGATGCTGCTTTCGATCAGGGGCACATGTTCCGTCATCTGACGGTCGCGGCGCTGACCCGTACCCACATCGTCCAGGTCCATGTCGACGAGTTGGACGATGGGCAGGCGATGGTGGCCACGGCGCTCGCTCCTGTCACGGGCGTCCGGGGGATATCGGTGCTCGAGGTCGTTGCCGAGCCGGCGCGGGCCGGTGGCGGATCGCCCACGGAGGTCTCGATCGCCGTCGACATGGGAGGTCAGCGGCGCGGCGAGGTCGAGCCCCTGCATTGTGACGATCCCGAGTGCCAGGCCGACCATGGCTTCGGCCTCACGTCGGTGCCCGACGACCTGTCGATCCGAGTCTCAGCGACGGCCGACGGTGAGGACTCGTTGAGCAAGGCTGAGGAGTTCGTTGACGTCCTTACCCGGATCCTTGCGAACGACCATGAGTGAGAAGCGACTCGGGAGCCCCGATTTGCCGGTCGGGGACGATCTGTGCCTGACGGACGTCCTCGGCGCCTGCGTGGCGGCACTGGACGCCGGCCTGCCGAGCGCGGACGACACCGCTCGGAGGCGCTTCGAGATTGAACCCGCCCCGCAGATGCTCGTCCTGCTGGTCGACGGGCTGGGGTGGATGCCGTTGGAGTCGAGGTTCGGGCACGCCCCGACCCTGCGTTCCCACCGTGAGGACACAATGGTGATCCATACGGTCGTGCCCTCGACGACGGCCGCCGCAATCACGTCATTCGCCACAGGGGCGCTCCCGGGCGCGACTCGCATGGTTGGTTACTCCGTCTTCCTCGACGACCGCGTGATGAATCTGCTGGCCTTCGCCGATGGAATCGACCCGGCCGCCTGGCAGCCTGTGGACACGATCTTCGAGCGCGTGGGCCGTGTCGGCGTCGATAGCGCGGCCGTCGTCGCGCCGACCTTCGTGGGATCCGGATTGACGAGGGCAGCGCTGCGCGGAGCCCGTCACGTCGGCGCGGTGAGCTGGCCGCATCGCATAGAGGCCGCCCTGCGTGAACTGCGCGCTGGGACTCCGCTGGTCTACCTGTACTGGTCGGACATCGATCATGCTGGGCACGCCCACGGCGTGGGCTCGGAGGAATGGACGACTGCGCTGGAGGAGTTCGACGCGGGTCTGTCGATGTTGTTGCGCCGGTTGCCCCGAGGAGTCGGCTGTGTCCTGACAGCGGACCACGGGATGGTCGACACCGCTCCGGCGCACCTCATCGATCTCGCGGAGACCCCGGCTTTGGCCGAGGGAGTTGAGGCGATCGCCGGGGAGACGCGCAGTGTCCATGTGCATGCACAGCCCGGGCGGGCCGACGCTGTCCTGGACCGCTGGCGCGAGATCTTGGCAGATCGGGTGTGGATCTTCTCACGCGATGAGCTGCCGGGAATCGTCGGAGACGGCCCCGGTGCGTCGATCGTCGGCGATGGACTTGTCCTCATGGGACGCCGTGACGGGATCGTTGATTCGCGCGTCCAGTCGGCGCGCTCGATCGCCCAGGTTGGCGTCCACGGATCCGCGACGGTCGACGAGATGCGGATACCGGTCATGCGTCTGGCCTGACCGGGATCCTGGGTCAACGCATCAGATCACTGCGGACGCGAACCGAAGACAATCTCGTCCCAACTGGGCACCGAACGGCGGCGTGACTTCTTGCGCTCTGACTTGTGCTCGCGATCTGCCGGGGCCGGAATGATGGCATCCAGCCCGGGCAGAGTCGCGTCGGTGGGTTCCGCAGTGGCCGAGGACGCAGGAGCGGTGAAGCGGTCGGGGATCGGGATCGGTGCGGTGGCCCCGGCCGGCGTCGCGGCAGAACCAGACGTGCCCTCCTCGGAGGATCCGGAGGCGATCATCGGCTGCTTCGCCGCGGACAATGGATCTTGTCCTCTCAGGCCGGAATGGGCCAGGGAGTGGATACGCGCCGAGATCGAGTCATGCGCGGGTGACGGACGATCATCCTCATCGACGTCGTCGGTGGCGGACGGATCCACGCCGGGGAGGGGGCCGAGATCCGTGCCTTCCTCGTCGGGGCCCTCGATGTCGAGGTCGATGTCCTGGCGCCGCCCTCGAGCCGCATTGAGCTGATCGAGAAGCGACTCGCGGGCCCGTGAATCCTTGGCGCTGTCGTCGATGTCCTCGTCACTGCGCCGGGTCGGCAGCGGTGTGAAGATCGCAGAGACGGGTGCCGGGGCGACGGTCTCCGTCAGCCAGCGCGCCTCTTGGTCGAGAGCCTCGACGGAACCTGCGTTGGAGGAGAGGGACCAGCGCGCGGCGTGCTCGGCGGCTGCCTGGACGAATGTCAGGGAGATTTCCCACGGTCCGTCTTGGGCGCGCCGTGCAGACCACGACAGGGATGCGGGCTCAACGCCGCGGGCGGCGAGTCGATCGACGACCAGATCACTGAGGACCGGCGCCTCACGATCCCCACCGACATGGGACTCTAGAGCGCGAGAAAGTGCCCAGTTCTTCTCAGCAGTGATGGGAGCCTCGAAGCGCTGCACGTGGGTGACGTCGACCGAATACTGCTGGGCGATCTCTTCCGCTGTCTGTCCACCGCGCAGGAGCGACTGGATCTCCCCAGGACGCAGAGTGCGCTCCGCCGTTCCTCCGACCACCTCGATATGGGGACGGTCGCGTCGCACAGCCCCCCGAAGCTCATCGGTGATCGGGATCGCGTAGCGTTCCCCTGTGGCGTCGGTGAGCACCAAGCTCTGTCCGTCGCCTCCGACCCCGAGCAGTTCCAGCTCGATCATGGGCACCTCCTGCTCCCGTTCCACACGGCATGGTGTCAGAGACAGTGGCGCCGTGCCCGTGTTGGTCCCAGCGTGTCCGAGAACTCAATGGAATCTCACGGTGCCAAGTGTTACCATCCCTGCGCTGATGATCCCCGGAGGCAGATGATTCTGCTTGGATCAACGGCGGAGGAGGAGACAGGGTGGCCACGGACTACGACGCACCGCGCAAGAATGAAGACGACGTCGCCGAAGACTCCATTGAGGAGCTCAAGGCACGTCGCAATGACGCGAGCGCCAGCGATGTGGACGAGGATGAGAATGAGACGGCCGAGAGCTACGAACTCCCGGGCGCGGACCTGTCGAAGGAGGAGCTGACGGTTCACGTCGTGCCCCGCCAGGATGACGAGTTCACGTGTTCTCACTGCTTCCTCGTCCATCATGCCTCGCAATTGGCGTACATCGACGACGGCGGTCTGCCGGTGTGCACGGACTGCGCTGGCTGATCCCGTATCCCGGGCATATGCCAGGGAATCGCCGGTGACCGATCCGGTCACCTTCACAGTCGCGGCATTGTGATGCCGTCGGAAGGACTGGTCAGATGTTCGGGAGGAAGAGGCACCGCTCCGAGTCCGTCCCTGAGGACGCGCCGGAGGAATTGGAGGATCTGACTCCGCCTTTGCTCTCGGACGACCAGGATCCGATCTGGTCCATCCCGGGTCCGCGCGTCCCCGAGGAGGTCGACACCTCGACGGGATATGTCGACATGGGATCACTGCTGATCCCCGCAATCCCGGGCATGCAGTTGCGCACACAGCTGGGTCCGGACGGACACACGGTCCTGCGGGCGCTCATTGTCCTGGGTGCCTCGGGCATCCAACTCAGCGTCGCCGCCGCGCCGAAGTCGGGCGGCGTGTGGGACGGCCTGCGAGAACAGATCCGCGCCGGAATGGAGAAGGACGGTGCCACCGTCGAGTCGGTGACCACCCGATATGGCGACGAGTTGCTCGCCGACCTGCTGGTGACCCTGCCCGATGGCTCCCGTGCGACGTCGCGCATGCGGGTCATCGGACGTGAGGGCCCCCGGTGGTTCGCTCGCATCGACATCCTCGGTCCCGCAGCGCAGTCGCTCGAGGTCGGCACCGAGGTCGAGAAGGTCATCGACCGCTTGGTCGTGGTTCGCGATGACGCGCCTCGCGCCCGCCTCGATCTGCTTCCCCTGCACGTCCCCGAGGACGCGGTGGAGGTTCCCGATGTCTGAGCAGACGCGCCGCCCGATGGCGTGGCGGCGTCTGTGGCGCAGGATCACTCAGGGGTGGTACGACTCGTCGCGGGAGGCGATCGAGGCCGACGATGAGCAGCGCTCCCAGCGGTCGCGCGGGACGATCCCGATCTCCGACGTGCGGGCCCGTCAGCGTGTTGTGGTGTCGGGCTCTCTCCAATCGATCACATACTCGCCTGTCGACGCGCCGGCGCGATTGATCGCGACCCTCTACGACGGGACGGGCACGATCGAACTGCGGTGGCCCGGACGCCGTCAGATTCCCGGCATCGTCGTCGGGCGTCACATCGAGGTCGAGGGCACGGCGACCATCCATCGCGACCACTTGGCACTCATTGACCCTCTCTATCGGATTCTCTTTGCGGGAGCGGCGTGAGCGCGCCCACCCCCGGCCCCTCCGCTGGACAGGACGGTCCCCGTTTGCCTGCGTGGGCAGGACAGCTCGACGCGAAGGACTTCTCCTGGAGTTCTGCCATCGGCGGATGGCGCGGTGCTGTCGAGTCTGTGCTTCCTGCCCTCACGTTCGTTGTCCTCTTCGTGATCACGCGTGATCTCCGACTGTGCCTGATCGTCTCCGGTGGGGTCGCCGTCCTGGCGTGTGCCATCCGCCTCGCCCAGCATCAAGCCCTGACACAGGCGTTGTCGGGGCTCCTCGGGGTCGCCATCGGCGTCGTGTGGGCGGCATGGTCGGGCCGTGGAGAGAATTATTTCGCCGGAGGCTTGGTCACGGCCGCTTTCTTCACGGTGACCCTGCTGGTGTCGATCCTCGTGCGACGCCCGCTGGCAGGCGTGGCTCTCGGGTGGCTGTGGGGGTTGGGGGACCGGCGGCGCACCGATCCGGTCCTCGCACCGCTGCGTCGCCGGGCGTTGGCCGTGACGTGGATGTGGACGGCGATGTTCGCCCTGCGTCTGGCAATCCAGTGGCCACTGTGGCACGGGGGACTCGTCGCCGAGCTCGGGGTCGCCAAACTGGTGCTCGGTCTGCCATTGTTCGCTCTCGTGTGTTGGGCCACCTGGGTCGCGCTTAAGCCATTCTCGGGTCTGGCACACCAGGATGAGTCGGAGGACCAGCAGTAGGTTCCGCTGCCGGGCTTGGGCACTGAATTCCGGCCGGGAACGGCACGTCTCCGGGAGAGGCCCGGCTGGGCCAATGGTGTCCAGCAGCATCCGTGGGGGACCACTGCCTCACTCTCGACCTTTTTGGGACTCGACTACTTCGATCGAGAGAGTGGCTCCCCGGGGTGCCACGGCCATGTTCCAAGACGTCGATCTGGAGCCGGATTGACTCCGAGTCCGACAGGATGAAACGCCTGGTGGCTCGTCACACGCGAGTGCCAGACTCTCCACTGTTCACAACGTCCCGGGCAAGAAGATCCAGGTGCTCCTGGCCGCCTCTCCAGACCGCAATGCGCGTGGGAAGCCTCACTCTTCAGTCCACTGCCGGGGCTGGTGCCCCGTTGATCAGTCGCTCCAGTCGTGAGAGTGCTTCGGAGTCCGTGTCCGGCAACAGGAGCAGCAGCTCATCACCGGCTTCGAGGACGTCGTCCAATGATGGGGTGACCGGACGGCCGTCGCGCAGCAGCGCTGTGAGCACCGTGCGACCCGGCAGAGCGACGTCCTCGACACGGTGTCCGACGACGGGGGAGTCCTCGGGAACGACGATTGCGTACATCGAGACCTCGGCCTCATTGAAACTGAACAGTCGGACCGGGGTCCCCACTGAGACGGCTTCCTCGACGAGTGCGGTCATGATGCGCGGTGTCGACACCGCGACGTCGACACCCCATGAGGGATCGAAGAGCCACTCGTTCTTCGGGTTGTTCAGGCGCGCCACCACGCGGGGCACCCCGAACTCTGCTTTGCCAAGCAGAGAGATGACGAGATTCGCCTTGTCGTCACCGGTCGCGGCCACGAGTACGTCGGCCTCGCGGACGCCCGCGTCAGAGAGGACCTCCGGGGAACAGGCGTCGGCGAGAACCCAGTCGGCGTCGGCCACGGAGGCGACGCGCATCTGGTCGGGTTGGTTGTCGATGAGGGTGACCTCATGACCGTGGTCGAGCAGCTCGAGGGCGACGAAGCGCCCGACGGAGCCGGCTCCGGCGATGACGATCTTCATCTCAGTCCTCCAACCGCGGCGGCGCGGTGACGATGTCGCGAACGGGAACGGGGTCCTTACCCTGGACTGCGAAGATCAATTCGTCATTCTCCTGGACGACGAGGTCCTCGCGCGCAGGCTGGATCGTGCCGAGCCGGGAGACGAATGCAATCCGCTCACCGGTCAGTTCCTCCACGACAGGGAGGGGCACGCCGTACCAGGAGTCGACAGGCATCGCGGACACCAGGGAGACCAGACCGGTGGGATGGACCCACAGGGTCTCCGCATCCGGTGGCATCAACCAGTGAAGAACGGCTTCGGACGTGCGTCGCACGGTCGCAACGGTCGGAATGCCGAGCCGTTCGTAGACGACGGCACGGGCCGGGTCGTAGATCCGGGCGACGACCCGCTCGACGTGGAAGGTCTCGTGCGCCACGCGCGCAGCAATGATGTTGGAATTGTCACCGTTGGACACGGCCGCGAATGCGTATGCGTCCTTGATGCCTGCCTGCTTGAGGGCATCGCGGTCCAGTCCCATCCCGGTGACACGGCGCCCGGAGAAATCCGGAGGGAGCCGACGAAACGCCTGGGGATCGACGTCAATGACGGCGACAGAGTGCCCCTCGCCGTCCAGCGTGGAGGCGAGCATCGAACCCACCCGGCCGCAACCCATGATCACGAAATGCACGTGACAAATCTACTCGTCGCGCGCGCAGGGACGCACCCTCGGCCGGAGTGCTCGACTCGCCGGAATCCCTCTGAGCGGGACCTGCTTCTCCCACGATTCCGGGCGGACACGGGCGGCGAGTACGCTGTGCCATCGTGCAGGACGTCATCGACCGCTTCAAGCGCGTGCTCATCGGGCGGCCCATGAGATCGGACTCCATGGGCCACCAGCTGCTGCCCAAACGCATCGCGTTGCCCGTGTTCGCCTCGGACGCGCTCTCCTCCGTCGCCTACGCACCCGACGAGGTGCTGCTCACCCTCGCGATCGCTGGACCGCTGGCGGTGACAAAGTCGCTGTGGATCGGCCTGGTCGTCGTCGTCGTTCTCATTGTCGTCGTCCTGTCCTACCGTCAGACGGTCCACGCCTATCCCTCGGGAGGTGGCGACTATGAGGTCGTCTCGAAGAACCTGGGGCCCACGTGGGGGCTGGTCGTGGCCTCGGCGCTGCTCGTCGACTACATCCTCACCGTTGCCGTGTCGATTTCTCAGGGCGCTCACTACCTGACGGCCGCCGTGCCCGGTCTGTCCGGGAAAGAAGCACCGATCTCGGTGGCCCTCGTCATCATCCTGTCCCTGCTCAATCTGCGTGGATTGAGGGATGCGGGGGGTGCGTTCGCGATCCCGACCTATCTGTATATCGCGTCGATCGCGCTGCTCGTCGTCGTCGGAGTGGTCCAGCTGGTGTCTGGATCCCTCGGCCAAGCACCGACGGCACAGTACGAAGTCGTTGCGGAGCCAGGCTTCTCCGACGGTCTCGTCGGCTTCGGCGGGGCGTTCCTCCTGATGCGGGCGTTCTCCTCCGGGTGTGCGGCCCTGACAGGCGTCGAGGCGATCTCCAACGGAGTGCCGGTCTTCCGCCGGCCCAAGTCGAAGAACGCCGCAGCGACCTTGGCGATGCTCGGCGGGATTGCGGCCACGATGCTGTTGGCGATCCTCTTCCTCGCCCGGCAGACCGGCGTCATCATGGTCGACGATCCGACGAAGCAGCTTCTCCTCAATGGCCAGCCGGTGGCGGCAGGAACGACGATCGACCCCGTCATCGGCCAGATCGCAGCGACGGTCTTCGGCAGCGGGTCTCCGTTGTTCCTGCTCGTCACCATCGTCACCGGGCTGATCCTGGTCCTGGCCGCGAACACGGCGTTCAATGGGTTCCCGACCCTGGCCTCGGTGCTCTCGCGTGACTCGTTCCTGCCTCGCCAGCTCTACAAGCGGGGCGACCGCCTGTCCTATTCCAACGGCATCGTCGTGTTGTCGGCCGCCGCGATCATCCTGATCATCGCCTTCGATGCGCAGGTCTCCCGGCTGATCCAGCTCTACATCGTCGGGGTCTTCGTCTCTTTTACACTCTCGCAGTTCGGCATGATCCGGCACTGGAACCGCGCGCTTCGCCGGCCCCAGACGGGTCCGGAGCGTCGGTCCGTCCAGCGCTCGCGCGCGGTCAATGTCTTCGGTTTCCTCATGACTGGGACGGTCCTCGTCATCGTGTTGATCACGAAGTTCACGCGCGGAGCCTGGATCACCTTGATCATGATGGCGGTCGTCTTCTTCGTCCAACGGTCGATCCGCCATCACTACGACACGGTGCGTGAACAGCTGCGTGTCGAGGACTATTCGGCGGGCCGGGCCCTGCCCTCCCGCGTCCACGCCCTCGTCCTCGTGTCGAATCTGGCCCGACCCGCCATGCGCGCCGTCGCGACCGCCCGGGCGTCGGCACCGTCCTCGTTGGAACTGATCAGCGTCGTCACCGATGACCGCGAGGAACGCAAGATCCGCGAGGAATGGGAGGAATCGGGCCTGCCGGTCCCGCTGACGCTGCTCTCCTCGCCCTATCGGGACATCACGCAGGTCCTCGTCGCCCACATCCGTCACCAACGTCGGCGTTCGCCCGGAGAAATGATCGTCGTCTACGTCCCACAGTTCATCGTCTCCCACTGGTGGGAGAATGCCATGCATAATCAGACCGCCGTCCGGGTGCGTCAAGCGCTGCTGGGCATCCCAGGTGTCGTCATCACGACCGTGCCGTGGAAGCTCGGCGAGGACGATGACACTCGTGGGCACCAGCTCGTCAATGATCCCTTCAAGTCCTCTCCGGGGATCCCCGGCACAGAGACGCCCATCCCGACCACGGAGCCAGGCTCCCAGGAGGACACCCGATGAAACGCCGCCCACCCCGCTCGATCCGGCGCCGACGCGCGGCGGCTCAAACCGAACCCGAGGGTGAGGAGATCCTTGACCTTGTCCTGGGGGAACCGGCTCACGGAGGGGCCTGCGTGGCTCGCGATGACTCCGGGCGTGTGGTCTTTGTCCGCCACGGTCTGCCCGGCGAGCATGTCCGCGCACTGGTGACCTCTCGGCGCAACAGGCTGGCCTGGGCCGATGCGGTCGAAATCCTCGAGGCCTCTGCCGACCGAGTCCCGTCGGTGTGGCCGCAGGCAGGTCCCGGTGGGGTGGGCGGGGGAGAACTGGCCCACGTGCGTCCCGAGGCCCAACGTCGGTGGAAGGCCGATGTCCTGCGTGGCCAGATCCGTCGTGTTGGTGGCGAAGATCTGGCTGCGGCAGTCGATGCGATCGGCGGTGTCGAGGTTCGTCCCGCTCCCGGAGATGGGGATGACGGGGACGCGTTGCTCGGGCGGCGCACCCGGATCGAGCTGGTCATTGACGGAGCTGGTCTGGCCGGGATGCATCGGCACCGTTCACGCGAGGTTGTGGCATTGGACTCGATGCCCCTGGCTGTTCCGGCAATCGTGGAGCTGGGCCTGTTCGGGAAGGACTCGCCCTGGCGGGGGCTCTGGTCGGCCGGTGATCGCATCCGGGCGGTGTCCTCGGCTGCGGGTGGCACGGTCGTTCTCACTCCGACTGGAGCCTACGGACCTGAGCGCGAGAAACTCGCGTCGGAGGACCCAGCGCTGACACGTCAAGTCGTGACGGGCTCCGGATCGCGCGACTTCGCGGTGCGCGCAAGCGGCTTCTGGCAGACTCACGTCCACGGTGCCGACGTGTTGGCCCAAGAGGTCGAGCGCGTCGCGCAGGTCGAAGCCGGTGCAGGGGTCATGGAGCTGTATTCGGGAGCGGGCCTGTTCACCCGTCTGCTCGCCGAGGCGGCCGGTCCCTCCGGACGGGTCGTCAGCCTCGAGGGCGACGAAAAGGCAGTGGGCGATGCCCATCTGGCTCTCGAGGACTTGTCGTGGGCAGAGCCTTACGTCGGCAGCGTGGATGCCTCCGGTGTGGCGGAACTCGCGGGGGCACTCGAGGTCGATCCCGCCCTCGTCGTGCTCGACCCGCCGAGGGCGGGAGCCGGCCGAGAGGTGTGTCAAGCGCTGGGTTCGCTGAACGTTCCTCGGGTTGTCCTCGTCGCGTGTGACCCGGCGGCAGGAGCTCGCGATCTGCGCGAACTGACGGGGGCGGGCTATACTCTTGCGTCTCTGCGTGCGTGGGACCTGTTCCCCCATACTCATCACGTGGAGTTTGTGGCGACTCTGAGCCGCTGACTCCACTCGCTCTGGCTACCCCGTAGTCAGCGCTCCGCGCGAAGGGTCGGGGAGTGGCCCGGGTTGCGGCGGGCATCGTCAACAGATAGCTTGACGTCGAGATATCTGGGTGGACCGTCGACGAAGTCGACCGCGCCCCCTGCGACAGGAGGACCCATGGCCGCTCTCGACACCTTCGGAGCCCGCTCGACGCTGACGGTCGGAGATCGGACGTATACGATCTACCGGCTCGATGCAGTCGACGGGTTGACTCGCTTGCCGTACTCGTTGAAGATTCTGGCCGAGAACCTGCTGCGCACCGAGGACGGCGCGAACGTCACGGCCGACCAGATTCGCGCGCTGGCCTCGTGGGATCCCGATGCTCAGCCGGACACGGAGATCCAGTTCAGTCCGGCGCGCGTTGTCATGCAGGACTTCACCGGAGTTCCCTGCATCGTCGACCTTGCCACGATGCGCGAGGCGGTGGGAGCGCTCGGCGGGGATCCTTCCCGGATCAACCCGCTCGCCCCCGCCGAAATGGTCATCGACCACTCGGTCCAGATCGATGTCTTCGGGACACCCGACGCCTTCGCCCGCAATGTCGAGCGCGAATATGAGCGCAACGGAGAGCGCTATCAGTTTCTGCGCTGGGGCCAGGGTGCCTTCGAGAACTTCCGGGTTGTCCCGCCGGGGACGGGCATCGTCCACCAGGTCAACATCGAGTATCTCGCCCGGACCGTCTTCACGCACGAGGAATCCGATGGGATCGTGACGGCCTACCCTGACACCTGCGTCGGCACCGACTCCCACACAACGATGGTCAACGGTTTGGGCGTGCTCGGCTGGGGCGTCGGCGGCATCGAAGCCGAGGCCGCGATGCTCGGTCAGCCCGTGTCGATGCTGATCCCGCGCGTCGTCGGATTCAAGCTCTCCGGGTCCATTCCGCCGGGAGCCACGGCCACCGACGTGGTGCTGACGATCACGCAGATGCTGCGCGCCCACGGGGTGGTTGGCAAGTTCGTCGAGTTCTACGGCGAGGGCGTCGCGCGAGTGCCCCTGGCCAACCGCGCGACGATCGGGAACATGTCACCGGAGTTCGGCTCGACCTCGGCGATCTTCCCGATCGACGAGGTCACGCTCGACTATTTGCGTCTGACGGGGCGCAGCGAGGAGTCGATCGCTCTCGTCGGGGCCTACGCGAAGACCCAGGGGTTGTGGCACGATCCAGCCCACGAGGCGGCGTACTCGGAGTACCTCGAACTTGACCTGTCCACGGTCGTTCCCTCCATCGCCGGGCCCAAGCGCCCCCAGGACCGCATCGAGCTGTTGCACGCGAAGTCCGCCTTCCGCGACGTCATCGGGAATTATGCCCACGACGTCCACGACACGGAGCTCGACGACGCATTGGAGGGAACCTTCCCCGCCTCCGACCCCTACGACGCCGGGCCCGGCACGGACGACAGTCGTCCCCACCACGAGGTCTCCGTCGCCCTCGAGGACGGCACACTCGCGACGTTGGACCACGGCCACGTCGCCATCGCCTCGATCACCTCGTGCACGAACACCTCGAACCCGTCCGTGATGCTGGCGGCCGGGCTGCTCGCCCGCAATGCGGTGCGCAAAGGCTTGCAGTCCAAGCCGTGGGTCAAGACATCGCTGGCGCCCGGATCGAAGGTCGTCACCGACTACTACGAGCGGGCGGGCTTGTGGGACGACCTTGATGCCCTGGGCTTCAACCTGGTCGGCTATGGATGCACGACCTGCATCGGCAACTCGGGCCCGCTGCCCGCCCCGGTCTCCGCAGCGGTCAACGAGAACGACTTGGCGGTCGTCTCGGTCCTGTCGGGCAATCGAAACTTCGAGGGCCGGATCAACCCCGACGTCAAGATGAATTACCTGGCATCGCCGCCGCTGGTCATCGCCTACGCGCTGGCGGGGACGATGGACTTCGACTTCGAGAACGAACCGCTCGGACACGATGAGGCCGGGGCCGACGTCTTCCTCCGTGACATCTGGCCCGATCCGGCCGAGGTCCAGGCGACGATCGACTCGACGATCGATCGCTCGATGTTCGCTACGGACTACTCCGACGTGTTCGCCGGGGACGAGCATTGGCAGAGCCTGGAGACCCCGGAGGGCGACACCTTCGCGTGGGATCCGGACTCGACCTACGTGCGGCGGGCCCCCTTCTTCGAGGACATGCCGCGTGAGCCGCAGCCAGTCACCGATATCCATGGGGCACGAGTCCTGCTCAAGCTCGGCGACTCGGTGACGACGGACCATATCTCACCAGCGGGTTCCTTCAAGCTGGACACGCCCGCGGGTCAGTATCTGCTGGCCCACGGCGTCGAGCGCCGAGATTTCAACTCCTACGGGTCGCGTCGTGGCAACCACGAGGTGATGATCCGAGGCACTTTCGCGAACATCCGGATCCGCAACGAGATCGTCCCCGGCGTCGAGGGCGGCTTCACCCGTGACTTCACGCATCCGGACGCACCGGTCGAGACGGTCTACGAGGCCTCACAGAACTACCGGGCGGCGGGAATCCCCCTCGTCGTGCTCGGCGGCAAGGAATACGGCTCAGGGTCCTCGCGTGACTGGGCGGCGAAGGGCACATCGCTGCTGGGCGTGCGCGCGGTCATCACAGAGAGCTTCGAGCGGATCCACCGCTCGAACCTCATCGGGATGGGCGTCCTGCCACTGCAGTTCCCGGCCGGACAGACCCGTGACACGCTGGGCCTGGACGGCACGGAGACCTTCGACATCACTGGTGTCACGGTTCTCAACGAGGGCGAGATCCCCCACACGGTCCACGTGCAGGCGACCCGGGAGGACGGCACCGTCATCGAGTTCGAGGCCGTCGTTCGTATTGATACCCCCGGAGAGGCCGACTACTACCGCAACGGCGGGATTCTGCAGTACGTTCTGCGCCAGCTGGTCGCCCAGCACTGAGAGCTGCCGCCGGGCGTGCTATCCCAGCGGAGGGAACTCTTCCAGGCTGAACACCGACTCGACGGGCACGTCGAAGGAGCGCGCGATCCGCAGGGCGAGGCCCAGCGAGGGAGAGCATTTCCGCGCTCGAGGTGGCCCATCGTCTGGTAGTGGATCCCGGCCGATGGAGCGACGCAGGACCCGCGGCGCGACCGCGTAGGCAGGCAGCGCCCACGTTGATCGAATGAAGGAACCAAGGATCACCCTCATCGGGAGGAACACGAGGAACGACAAAACGATGACGACGAGGATCCTGCCCAGAGCGTAGGCCGATCCGGCGACGAGCTCGGTGCCATAGTCCGCTTGATGGGCGAGGTCGTGGGTGGTCGACAGAAGAGTGGTGCTGGTGCCGCTCTGGTCGGTGCCGAGGTCGCGGACCGCTCGGCGTACCGCGGGGTCGAGGCCGGTCGTCGGCTCATCGAGGGCGAGCAGCTCGGGTCCGGCGATTATCGCGGCCGCCGGATTCGTCGAGGAGTTGGAGACAACGGCGCCGAACGTCGCCGATGACCGGGTGATCCATGACTTCGCCCATCACGCGGAGTTGGCGCATTTGACCAATGTGCCGAACCTCGTCGATCATGAGGCCGGGCAGTCCTTGATCGGGAATTCCTTCCGGGGATCGCGCCGTGCAGCAGTGTTCACTCCCGATGCGGTCGCGCCGGCCTCGTGGTGGGCGTGCGAACCTTTGACGACGTTGACGCGATGTGGGCTTCCGTCCACGCTCTCGCCGCTGTTCCTCGCGACCTCGCTCACGAAGATCGCGATCCTGCTGATTTCACAGTTCGTCTACTCGGTCTTCGCATCCGGATTCCAGAGCATCGGGATGATCCTGCTGGTGCGCGTCGAGGACAGTGACGTCGGCAGGGGCACCTCGGTCTATCAGGCGATCATGCAGACCGGGACGACCACGGGCGTCGCATTGCCGTCGCGCGTGCCGGGATACAGTTCCGCGGTCATTCTCATCGCGGCGGGAGTGTGTGTCGGGTGCATGGCGCTGGTCGGGGCGCTCGTGCCATCGTTTCGTCAACGTTCACAACCGTGACCCGTGATGAGAGACTGGCGTCATGGGATTCGACGGCGGACGAAGTCGATGGGTGGCGCGGTGTTCCGTGGTGGCGGGCGCGGCGCTTGCCCTGAATGCCTGTGACGTGATGGGTGTGGGAACGTTGTTCGTCGAGCCCCTGCCGAGGCCCAGCTTGAGTGGTCCCGCGCAGATCGATTCCGGGACGACGGCGGCGTTGTATTCGATCGGTCTTGCGGCTCTCACCGCCCGGCGATCGGCGGGTGAGTCCGGAGACTTCGTGGTCAGCCCGGTGGGGACGTCGGCGATGCTCGCCCAGATCGCACTGGGGACCAGGGGCGACGCGCTCACCGAGCTGGAGAGGACGCTCGGGACAGATCCGGATTCGATCTCCGACCAGTACGGGCAGGTGTGGGCACTGTGGACCCCGTGGGCCGGCGATCCCGGGCGAGTCGCGGGCGAGAAGGTCCCGGACGAACCGGTGGTGGGCCTGAACAGTCGGATCACTGTCGATGACCAGATGAACGTTGAACAACCGTGGGTCGATGAAATTGGTCAGACGTGGGGGACGCCCGTCGATTCCTTTGACCTTCAGGCCTCGGGGGCAGAGGGAAGTCTCGATGAGTGGGCGTCGAGCGCGAGCGGGGGACTGATCCCGCGGTCCGGAATCAAGCTCGACGGAGACACGCGGCTGGTCGGGCAGAACGCCGTGGTCTTCGGTGCTCCATGGTTGACGCCCTTCGATCCGGAAGACACGACGTCTCGGCCCTTCACGCGCTCGGACGGCACGCTGGTGAGCGTGGACATGATGAGCCAGACCTCCGACCTCGCCGCATCCGTGGATGGCGAATGGACAACCGCCACGCTCCCATATGCCGATGGTGACTTGATCGCATATCTCCTCATGCCCGATGATCCAGCGGCTCCCCTCGACGTCGGTTCCGTCGCGGAGGCGCTCGCGCTCGCAGGCTCGGCAAGCGCGGAGATGACATCCGTTGAGGTGCCGAAGGTCAGGGCGCAGGGCACACAAGACCTCATCGGCACCCTCACCGATCTGGGGCTCGAGGACCTCGTTGATGGGAGCGCTGATCTGTCCGGGATCGGAACGGCCGACGACGGCCCCATTGTCCTGGCCCAAGCGGTCTCCCAGACGGTCCTGCGCATGGACGAGGACGGGACGCTGGCCGCCGCCGTCAACGAGTTCGGCATTGAAGCAATCTCGGGGGAGGCAGTGGTTCTCGGGCGGACGATCACATTCAACCACCCCTACCTGGTGGTCCTTGCCGAGCGCGAGACGCAGGTACCCTTGTTCATGGCCTGGATCGGCGATCCGTCACGGGACGCTGAGTGAGTCCGGCCCACGTCGTGCACGAAAGGGCGGTCGGTCTCGACGCCTGTGTCTGTCAGGACGACGATCCGGCGTCACGTCCCAGAGGTGTTCGGGACCACGGGCAACTGCTTCATGTCAGAGATCCCATGCAACAGGATCAGAGCTGCGATCGACCCGGCGAAAAGGATCCCGGCGAGGACGATGAGTTGGAAGCGTCCGGCCTCCACGGGTGAGGCCCCGCCGAACAGAGCACCAACGAAGGCCCCGGGCAAGGTCACCAGTCCGGTCGTCTTCGTCTGATCAACGGATGGCAGCAAAGCGCCTGCCGCGGACTCGTAGGCGAAGCGACGAGTGGCCTGACGGGGGAGAGCCCCGAGGGCGAACCACGCCTCGATCTCATCGTGACCCTGGATCGTGCGGGAGTGGAACCCGCGTCCCGTCAATGTTGAGATGGTCATGGTGTTGCCGGTGATGATGCCCCCGAAGGCCAGAACGTTCTGCGATGTGGGCTGCAGACCGCCGAGACCGAAGACCACCAGGAGTGTGACTGCGACACCTACGACGATCGCCACTGCGAGCGTCGGCCAATCGGGACGCTGCAGACCGATGCGGCGTCCAGAGGTCCACACGGCCACGCCGGCCATCACGAGCAGCCAGAAGAAGGTCCAGCGCAGGTCGGTGAGGATGCCTCGGAGGATCAGACTGAGAACAGCCAATTGGACGAATGCCCGCGTGATCGCCAGTGCCGGGGCCCAGATCCGATGGATCCCGAGCAGGCGGAAGAGCACGGCAGTTGCGGCGACGAGGAGAAGCAACGCCAGGAGTGTCTGACCCCACCGCGAGAGTTGGCCGGGATCGAGGCCGAGCAGGCCCCCCGGATTCATACTCATGGTGGGTCCAGTCTAGGCCGCCCGGGATTTCGCAATCGTGTCGATGTCACATCGGATGCCGAGGCTCTCCGACAGGACCTTCACCATGATGACGAGCTGAAGCAGAAACGCAGTTGCCAGGGCCTGAGCGATGAATTTGTCGGCATCGGGGGGTGCCCGAACCACATTTCCAGCACGCTGGGATAGGGATCACCGCCGCCGGAGTCGGGCACGCGCGACGTCCTGGGAGTACCGCGGTCTGCGGGACGAGTCCACGTCACCTACAGGTTCGCAACCTCGACGTCCGTGCCACCGTCGGTGTCCAGCCCCCAGACCTTGCCGTAGAAGCCGAGTTCAGCGGCCCATGCCTGCTTGATCGTCTCCGCCTTGCGGAATCCGTGGCCCTCGCCGTCGAAGATGATGAGGCTGACGGGTTTTCCGGCGGAGTCGAGTGCGTCATACATGACGTGCGCCTGGGCCGGCGGGACGACGTGGTCCTCGGCGCCCTGGAGCAGCAGGAGCGGGGCCGAGGTCGCCTCGATATGGTGCAACGGGGAACGCTCGTCCCACACCGGATCCTCCAGGTCTGAAGATCCGACCAAACGGAAGGCATAGCGGGACTCGAACTTGTGGGTGTCGCGGGCCAGGGCGCGCAGGTCGGCGACCCCGTAGAAGGAGGTCCCTGCGGTGAACACCGAGGTCGTCGTCAGGGCAGCGAGCGTCGTGAAGCCGCCGGCAGATCCACCGCGGATGGCGACATGCGTCGGATCGACGAGTCCCTGGTCGATGAGGTACTGCGCGCCGTCGGCGCAGTCGGTGACGTCGATGAGCCCCCAATTGCCGTTGAGACGCTCGCGATACGCGCGTCCGTAGCCGGTGGACCCCCGGTAGTTGACGTCGAGGACGGCGAAGCCTCGTGTCGTCCAGTACTGGAAGGGGATGCGCAGACCGGGACGTGATGACGAGGTCGGCCCGCCATGCACGTTGACGATCAACGGAGGCAGGTCGTTCTCGGGGGCGCTCCACTGCGGATTGACCGGCGGGTAGTAGAACCCGTGGGCCTGCTCGCCGTCGCGGGTCGGCCAGGTGAGGACCTGCCCGACGGAGACCATGTCGGGGTCGATCTCGGCCTCGGTGGACGGGCGGAGGATCGTGGTGCGGCCATCCTTGACCTCGACGATCGCGGGGGTGTGGGTCGCGGAGTCCGCGAGGAAGACGACCCGGCCGTCCTCGGAGGCGACGTTGCCGATCGGCCACCACCCGGTCGCCCACTCCTCCTCGAGGCCGTTGTCGAGCCGGACGGTGCCGATGTGCCACGTGAAGTCCTCGGCCCAGGAACAGATCAATTGGTCGGAGTCGAAGGTGTCGAAGCTGTGCAGACCGAGCTGCCAGTGCGGGTGGGAGAAGGCCTGATGACCGGGGTGGAGGGGGCGGGTCCGCAGCCTGGTTGTCCAGGCGTCGGCCTCTTCCCCATCGCGCCAGGTGAAGCCCTCGGTGCGGTAGAGATTGGCCCATCCCGTTGAGTCATCGACGTGGATGAGATCACCGTCGATCGTCCATCGGGGTTCGTAGACGCAGACGTCGGGGGTATCGATCAGTGTGATCTGCGTGCGCAGTTCGCCGCCGAATCCGAGTGCCGCGACATGGAGGGTCGACTGTGTCCAGGGCATCTCCGGATGATTCCAGGTCAACCACGCGATCTTCGTCCCATCGGGGGAGACCGAGGGCGCTTCGACGAAGTCAGTCCCGGAAAAAACAGCGACGATCGCGGAGGCTTCGCGTCCTGCCAGCCCATCGAGGGGAATCGCCACGAGGCTGTTCGTGGCCTCACCTTCCCCGGAGTGGTCCTCGGCGACGGCGTAAACGATTCCGCGGACCTCGTCGATCTCGAAGTCTCCGTAACGGATCTTCGACAGCGGGGTCAACGGGACCAGGCCACGCGAAGGGGCCAACGTGTCGAACCGGTAGACGCGACCGTCGAAACCATCGGAGAAGACGACTAGGCCTCCGAGCACCGCGTAGGCGCGGCCACCGTATTCGTGGACCCGCGTGCGGACATCGGGCAGGCGCGAGCCATCGATCATCGGCAGGACCTCGGAGGTTTGGCCGAGGGCGTTGCGACGCAACAAGACGTTGCGACCGCTCTCCTGGGGGTGTCCCTCCACCCAGTAGGTCTCGGGGCCGTCCACCCTGACCTGGGACAGGGAGACGCTGCGAGCGGTGAAGGACTCACCGGTGATGGGGGATTCCCATTCACCATGGGGAGCGACTGATGGGGACATCGAGCACCTCTTCGGATCCGGTGGTCACGGCGCAAGGAGCGTCGCCCTTTCGATCATAGCCATGACCGGAGAGCGAAGCGCTCGGCCCGCAGTGAATGGATTTTCCCACGCCGGAGGCCTCTTCGGTCGGGATCCAACGGAGGACGGTGGGCGCGGGTCGCGCCTATGCGCGTTGACGGGGTCGCCACGCTCGGGCGAGGGTGCTGCGCTCGCGCCTAGAATCGGCGCTATGGTCTTTCCCGAGAGCGCTGACGAGCTCCCCCTGCTCTCCCGCGTGAGCGGGCCCAGCGATCTTCAGCGTTTCACTCCCGCGGAGCTCGTCGACTTGGCTCGAGAGATCAGGGAATACCTCATCGCATCGGTCTCACGGACCGGGGGGCACCTCGGTCCGAATCTGGGAGTCGTCGAGCTGACGATCGCTCTGCACCGCGTCTTCGAGTCCCCGCGCGACGCGATTGTCTTCGACACCGGTCACCAGGCCTATGTCCACAAGCTGCTGACGGGGCGTCGTGACTTCTCCCGCCTGCGTCAGGAAGGCGGTCTGTCGGGGTATCCCTCGCGCGCCGAGTCCCCGCACGACATCGTCGAGAACTCCCATGCGTCGACCTCGTTGTCATGGGCGGACGGGATCTCGCGGGAACGGGCCCGACGTGGCGAGGCGGCCTGGACCGTCGCGGTCATCGGAGATGGTGCGCTGACGGGAGGAATGGCCTGGGAGGCCCTCAACAACATCGCAGATGACACGGACCGGAATCTCATCATCGTCGTCAACGACAACGGTCGATCCTACGCGCCGACGATTGGCGGCCTCGCCCATCACCTTGACGCCTTGAGAACTTCCCAGCAATACGAGCGCACGCTCGCGTGGGGCAAGCGCACGTTGCTGTCGATGGGGGATCCGGGGCGCGCCGCCTATGACGCACTTCACGGGTTGAAGACCGGAGTCAAGGATCTCCTCGCTCCGCAGGTGATGTTCGAAGACTTGGGTCTCAAGTACCTGGGCCCCGTCGACGGGCACGACGAGGTCGCCCTGGAGACCGTGCTCCGTCGGGCATGCGCCCTGCACCAGCCGGTCATCGTCCATGTCATCACCCAGAAGGGCCGCGGCTACACCCCGGCGGAAAAGGACACGGCGGACCGCTTCCACGCGGTCGGGAGGATTCATCCAGAGACGGGGCTTCCGGTGACTCCCGCGCGTTTCGGATGGACCAGCGTCTTCGCCGACGAAATTGTCAGCTTGGCCAGGCAACGCGACGATCTGGTGGGCGTGTCCGCGGCGATGATGCGTCCTGTGGGTCTGGGGCCGATGGCGAAGGAGTTCCCGGATCGTGTCGTTGACGTGGGGATTGCCGAACAGCATGCCGTCACCTCGGCTGCAGGCATGGCCTTCGCGGGCGCTCACCCGGTGTTCGCGGTCTATGCGACGTTCCTCAATCGTGCCTTCGACCAGGTGCTGATGGACGTTGGGATGCACCACGCGGGCGTGACCTTTGCCCTGGACCGAGCGGGTGTCACGGGCGACGACGGGCCATCGCACAATGGGATGTGGGACATCTCGATGCTCCAGTCGGTGCCGGGTCTGCGACTGGCGGCTCCACGCGACGAGGCAAGTCTGCGTGAGGAGCTGCGCGAGGCCGTCGCCATCGCCGACGCTCCGACCGTTCTGCGCTATCCGAAGGGCGCGTTGCCTGCCCCAATTCCGGCGGTGTGGAGACGGGGGAGCATAGATGTGCTCTTGGAATCGGACCTGTCGAAGCCCGACGGAACGGATGCCTCGGGCCGGGCTCCGCGAGTGCTGATGGTGGCGGCGGGCGCGCTCGTTCCCGAGACTGTTGAGGCGGCGGAGGCCCTGATGGTCGAGGGCATGGCGATCGATGTCATCGATCCTCGATGGCTGGTTCCGATCTCTGAGGATCTGGTCGCAGTGGCACGCGACGGCTATGACCTGGTCGTGACGGTCGAGGATGGGTTGGTCGAGGGCGGATTCGGGTGGGCACTGCGTGACGCGGTGTCCGAATGGAATGTTCCGGTGCTGACCCTCGGTATTCCGCGCATGTTCCTTCAGCAGGCCAAGCGCTCGGCCATCCAGGTGGAGCTCCGGCTGGACGCGGTGGGGATCGCGACCTCGGTCGGCGAGCGACTGGAGCGAATGGGGTTGAGCGGTCCGCTTGGTTCCCTCGATGTGCCCGAAGGCGCCTCCAATGATGTGAGAACGGATCAGCGATGAGTGCCGTCGAGCTGAGCGAACGCCACGAGGAGTTCGGCCCGTTGGACCCCACGCTGGGGATCCTCTCGGGGAAGTGGAGGTCGATCGTCCTCTGCCGGTTGATGGCCGGCGATCTCCATTTCGGTGAGTTGCTCCGGGCGATCCCGTCATGCTCCAAGCGGACGTTGGCCCTGCAGCTGTCCGATCTCGAGGCCGACGGGATCGTCGTGACGGCGATCGAGGCGGAGACTCTTCCGGTGCGGACCCAGTATCACTTGACCGAACTGGGAGAGAGCCTGGGTGGGCTGGCCCGTGAGATGGATGACTGGGGCCGCAGGCATCTCGAGCGGATGCGTCCGACGGCTGCCGTGTCTGAGCCCGAGCATGCCCTCGCCGCGATCTGACCTCGAAGCACGTCTGTTTTGACGGTCGAGGCACGGTGTGTGTTTGCCTCTCTCGACGCAACAGACGGATCGAGTTTCGAGGTCGCAAGAGATCCCTCGCGGTGGCTTCACCCTCGACGGGCACCGGGCGAAGCGATGACGGCGGTAGCGGCGCAGGAAAACACCCGGGAACCCAATGCCGAGGCGATCGTCAGCCCGAGGAAGAGCCCGCAGCTGTTGAGTGACATGATCGTCGACCGATCGTTCGGTGCCGTCGTCACGACGTGAGAGGAGATCGAGGTCGCGCCCAGCCCCTGGACGAGGGCCAGCACAACCAGAAGCACGATCATCGCCCGAACGGGGGTGAGCCTCGCGATGACCCGCCCGGAGAAGAAGCTCGCGAGGAAGTTGCCAAGTCCGTAGGCCACGAAAACCAGCCCGGTCTGCGCAATGTCGAGCCCGAAAGCCCCGCTCAGGTGAGTCCCGAGGAAGGTGTAGATCGCATAGAAACCGGTCATCCACAACAGATTCGTCGCCAGCACAGCACAGGAGACGCGGTTCGTCGCGATCGTGTGGAAGCCCGAGAAATACGATGCGCGATCGCCCTCGGTGTGAGTGGGTGATCCGCCCCCGATGCGGGCCGGGAGTCTGGTGGCCGCGCTCGGCATCGTCACACTGAGGACAACGCCGGCGAGGGCGCCCAGAGTGGCGGAGGCCCAGAAGGCGATCCTCCAGTCGGACAGCTGGGCGAGGCCGCTTCCCAACGGGACGCCGAAGGCGATCGACAACGAGAGCGCGGACATGACGATGCCCATGACCGTACTCATCCGAGGCCCGGAGAAGAACGCGCCGATGAAGGCTCAGACATTGGGCAGAATCAGTGCGGCTCCGAGGCCGGCGATGCCACGTGCGAGGACGAACGCCCCGAAACTGGGCGCCAGTGCGCATCCGAATGTTCCGAACAGGAAGACCACCATGCCGGCTCCGAGCAGCCGCTTGCGGTCAAGGCGGTTCGTGCGGGGAAGCGGACGGAGGAAGACGGAGGAATGGGCGTGCTGGTGGACATGGCGAGGTCGCTCCTGGAGTAGACGTGATGCGTCGAGCGGGACCCCATCTCCGGGATCGGCACGGCACTCGGTCTCACGTGAGTGATTTCCACCGTAGGAACGACGCGTCAAGCCTCACAAGAGGGGAATTCTTGTGCACCTGGTGGCATTTTTGTCACCGGACTGCGTGTCATCCGTGCGTGGTTCAGGCGCTGAGGGTTTGGTTCCCCACAGCCTCAGCCATCGCCCCACGTAGCTCGGCCTCGTCGGCACCTAGCGCCTTCGCGATCGGCCCTTCCACCAGATCGCGTTGCCAGCCTCGTGCTGCGGACTCCCCGAGGCGTTCGGCGACGGCCTCGTCGACCGGTAACGCCTCGTCAAGCGGCGCCCACGCGAGGAAGCGCTGGTCGCGCGGCTCGAGGACGACCTCGGGTGCCACTTTCAGCGACTCGGCGATCCTTCCGACAGCTTCACGGACCCGCAGCAGCCGTTCGTGGGCCTCAGGATCCAGCCGGGCCCAATGCCGGACCTCGGGGATGGACCCCGGCGCGTGGGCGGCCCTGCGCGGCGGCAGCTCGGCCTCGTCGAGGGTCAACGCCCGGTTGATCGCCCGCAGCCACGTATCGGTGTACTGACGAGCAACAGGAGAGCGGAATTCGCCGATGGACAGCAAGGATCTCCGGTTGCGCGGAGGTTGGAGCGCGGCGCGCACGAGCGCCGAATTGCGCACGAGTCGGCCCGGTGCGAGATCAATCTCGCGCGCGACCCCATCGCGGGCCTCCCACAATTCGTGCAGAACGGCCAGTCCCCGGCGTGACCGGATCTTGCCGGCCCCGGGCACCGAGCGCCAACGGTCCGGTTTGTCATGGACGTGGGGGAGCGAGACGACGTGGGAGAACTCCTCCTGTGCCCACTGCCACCTGCCGAGTTCATGCAGACCCGTCGACATCCGTCGATAGAGCTCGGTCAACAACTCGACGTCGAGGGCGGCGTAGCGCAGCCAGTCCTGGGGCAGGGGGCGCACCGACCAGTCGGAGGCCTGGTGTTCCTTCGCCAGGGACAATCCGAGGACCTGCTCGCACACGGCGGCCAGCCCGAAGTGCGTGAACCCGAGCAGGCGCGCGGCGACCTCGGTGTCGAACAGGCTCGGGGGAGTCAGGCCGACCTGGGACAGGTTCGGCAGGTCCTGCTCGGCGTCGTGGAGCAACCACACGGCATCCACGCCGGGAGCGAGGATCGAGAGATCGGGCAGGGCGTGGCTATCGATGAGGAACGTCCCGACGTCCTCCCGACGGATCTGGACGAGCCACGGGTCTGCACCGTAGCGGAATCCCTGTGCGCGCTCGACATCGACTGCGATCGGCGTGCGGCCGGACTCCAACCGATGTGCTGCCTGACCGAGGTCCTCAACCGTCTCGATGACGGGCGGGACGCCGTCGCGAGAATCAGTGATGAGCACCGGGGAATCCGTGTCGCCACGGGGAATCCCGTCGCGATTGACGATGAGCATGTATCAAGCCTCTTCGAGGTAGTGCTGCGGCGCGATGCCGGAGGTCCGGCACAGGAGGTCGGACCACGCGCGCAGATGCTCACCCAGATACGGGGTCGCGGGCGTCCAGGAGGCGCGCAGCTCAACGTGGAGTGTGGCTCCCCGCAACTGCAGACCTCCGAACGATTCGGACAGCTCGCGCGTGATCGTCCCGGTCATGTCATGGTAGCCCGCGCCAGCCCGGTTGAGACAGTCATGCGCCCAGCTCCACACGGCTTCGCCCAGCAGCGGGTCGCCGCCCATCTCCGTGTCGATCTGTGCCCGCAGCTGCGCGACAAGGCGAAAGGTGCCGTTCCATCCGATCTGTTCGTCGGGGTCGTGGAGGACGACCAACCGGCCGGTGGCCAACGGTTGGTCGTGGTCCTCGCGGCTGGTCCGTAGCGCAAGGGCAGCTGTCCATGGCGCCATCCTGCGCGGCGAGGGCACCTCGGCGAGCTCGATCTCCGGATTCCGGGGAGTCTCGCGCAGGCTGAGGAGCGCCGTCACGAACTCCTCAGGCACCGTTTGATCGGTCACGCGATCCAGACTAGAAGCGGTTTCCCGGGCTGACGTGAGGGCACGCCGAGGCTGTGAATGTTCTGTGAGATGAGCAGAGTTGTCCCGGAAATAGGGGCCCGCCGACTTGATCGAACCAGACTCTCGGCCTAGCGTCTGATCATCCACGGAGGGCCTGAAATGGTCCCGGAGCCGCAGGAACAGGGGAGCCATGGCATCCGCCGAAGGCTGGAGCACCGAGCTGGTCGACGCTGCGGCGGTGGCGCGTGCGCTTGCAGAGGCAGACTTCGATCCGCCTGTCGAGCAGCTTCCCGTCTGGCAGGCCGTCGACGAGGCCGATCCCGACCGATCGACGTGGGGCCGGTTCCTCATCCGTCGCGGAGCCGGCGTCGTCGGCGTCGCCACGGTGACACGCCTGACATCTCATGGTGCGCTCTTCCTCTGGGTGCGCCACGGACCGGTGTGGTTCTCCCGTCCGGACCCTGTCGACGAAGCCACCGTCGCGCATCTGATCTCCTCCGAACTGCACACCCGCGAGCCGCGGGCCGTCTTCGTCCGTATGGATCTGTGGAGCGAGACCGAGGGATCCCGCTCCCCGGCGGGTCTGATCACCTATGACCACACCGTCGTCATCGATACCTCGGTCGACGATCCGCAGGTCGACGACCAGGAACGCGCCGATCAGATCCTCGCCCGTTTCAAGTCACGCGGGCGCCGCGACGTGCGCAAGTCCGTGCGGGAGTCGGGACTGGAGTGCGCGGACGAGACGGAGCGAGCCTCGACGGACTTCACGCAGTATCACGCACTGATGGCCGAGACAGCCGGTCGCGATGGGTTCGTGCCCTGGAATGCGGAGTTCTACCGGACAATGATCACCGGACTTGGACCGGATCACTGCCGGGTCTTCGCCGGACGCCTCGAGGGTGAACTGGTGTGTTGGTCCATCGTCACGATCTCCGGGCGACTCGCGGCCCGTTACTACGCGGCCTCGTCCTCGACGACGATGCGTCGCCGGGTCTCCGACCGCCTGGTTCTCTTCGAGTGCGTGGATCTGGCCAGCCGCGGAGTGGCGCGCTACGACCTCATGGGAATCGGGTCGGAGGTTGCGCCGGAGTTGATGGGGCTCAATGAGTTCAAGACGAAGTTCTCCTCCGAGGTGACCGAGGTCGCCCCCTCCCGCGACATTCCGCTCAGACCGACGGCCTATGCCGCCATGAACGCGGCCCGCGGCGTGGTGCGACGGATCCGCGGAAGGGGACGCGACTAGCGGCTCAGATCCGGACGAGCATCTTTCCGATGTTCGTCCCGCGCATCATGTCGAGGAAGGCGTCAATCGTGTGGTCGAGCCCGTCGACGATCGTCTCGTCGACGGCGATGCGTCCCTCGGCGAGCCACCGGGACATGTGCTCGCGAAACTCCGGCGTGACGCCAAGGTGGTGTCCGACGGTGAAGCCACGCAGCGTCAAGCCGCGCGTGATGATGTTTGCCATGTTGTCGGGGCCCGGAGTGGGCTCGGTCGTGTTGTAGCCCGTGATCGCTCCGCACAAGGCCGCTCGTCCGCCGTCGGAGAACACGTCGAGAGCGGCCTCCAGGTGGTCTCCGCCGACATTGTCGAAGAAGACGTCGATGCCATCGGGCGCTGCAGCGGCAAGCTGGCCGCGGACGTCAGCCTGCTTGTAGTCGAAGGCCACGTCGTAGCCGTACTTGCTGGTCAACAGATCGACCTTGTGCGCGGATCCGGCCGAGCCGATCACCCGAGAGGCACCGAGGAGGCGGGCGATCTGGCCGACGGCTGTTCCGACCGCTCCTGCCGCGCCGGACACGAAGACGGTGTCGCCCGCACGGAGCCCTGCGATCGCGGTCAGGCCCACATAAGCGGTCAGACCGGTCATCCCGAGGACGTGCAGGTAGTACGAGTCGGGAACGTCCTCGAGCTCGGGAAGAACGCGGAAGGCCGTTGCATCGTCCTGGACGGTGTCCGTCCAGCCGTGCTGGTGAAGGACGAGAGTCCCGACGGGAAGAGCGTCGGCAGCGGACTCGATGATCCGTCCGACGGCGCCTCCGGTGATGGTGTCACCGATCGCGTAGGGCGCGGCATAGCTGCGCCTGTCGTCCATCCGTCCCCGCATGTAGGGATCGACGGAAACGAACTCGTTGCGGACTCGGACCTGGCCGGGTTCGAGCGTGTCATGGGCGACTTCGACAACGTGGAAGTCTGCCGGGGTCGGCCAGCCATGTGGGCGTGCAGCCAGGTGGATCTGAGTGCTGGTGAAGGTGGACATGGGCGGTGGTGCCCCTTTCTGTAAAGATTGATCCAATATATACTGGACTGGTCGTGACAGAAAGCGGAGGAGGGCCACACGTGTCGAGGATGAGGAATTTCGACTCCGAGGCCGTCGTGCGGGCTGCGAGAGAGGTCTTCTGGGAACGGGGCTTTGAGGCTGCCTCAATCCCCGAACTCGAAGCGGCGACCGGGCTGGCACGTTCGAGCCTCTACAACGCATTCCGCTCTAAACGGGGACTCTTCGACGCGGCCGTGCAGAGCTATCTCGACGAGGTCGTGCGCACCCGGCTGGCGCCGCTCATGGCTGAGGACGTGGCGCCCGGCGCAATCCTCGATTATCTCGACGGGCTGCGCGCCGCGTTCGTTCATGCCGATTCCACGTCGGCAAGTAACGGCTGCCTGCTGGTGAACTGCGCGGGATCGCCGATCAGCCACGACACCGAGGTTGCCCGCGTCATCGCCGACTACCGGTCCGAGTTGGAGACGGCGATCGGGCGAGGGATCGCTGCCCGGCTCGGATCCGATCACGGCGCGCAGCGGGTCCGGCTTGACGATGCGGTGACCGGATTGGTCGTCGCCGCGTTCGCCCTGGTCCGGGTCGTCCCGGACGAGGCAGTGCGATGCCTCGATTCTGCCCGCGGGCTCATCGAGCAGGTTGAAGTTCCAGCCGCTCGATGATCTCTGTGGCCTCGTCCTTTGGGGAGGCCCCGACGTCGACCAACAGCCGGGCCTCATCCTCGCCCAGGGGCTCAAGGGTGTCCAGCTGGGACGCGAGCAACGAAGGCGGCATGTAGTGACCCTGGCGTCGGCGCAACCGTTCGGCAATCGTGTCCCGGGACCCGGTCAGGTGGACGAAGGTCACGCCGGGACGGCGCAAGACGTCCCGATAGGAGCGTTTGAGCGCCGAGCAGGTGATGATGCCGGGGGCGTGGCTCTCCTCACAGGCGTCGATCCATGCTGCGACCCGGTCGAGCCAGGGCCAGCGGTCCTCGTCGGTGAGCGCGGTGCCAGAGGCCATTTTCTCGACGTTGGCGCGCGGATGGAGCGCGTCGCCCTCCTGGAGGCGCCATCGGAGGCGGTCGGAGAGGATCTCGGCGACGGTCGTCTTGCCGCTGCCCGCGACACCCATGATGACGAGGATGGGAACGGTGACGGGCACAGCAAGGGGTGCGGTGGCGGGTATGGAGGCTGACATGGAGGTTTCGACGATTCCCTTCGGGGTGATTCAGACGACGACGAACGAGGCGAGGACGACGACCATGAGGCCAACCACGGAGATCACGCACTCGAGGACGGACCACGACTTGAGAGTCTGCCCGACGCTCAGCCCGAAGTATTCCTTGATCAGCCAGAACCCGGCGTCGTTGACATGCGACAGGAAGACGGATCCGGCGCCGATGGCCAACACCAGAAGGGCTGAGCCGGTCGCCGACAGCCCGAGGTCGACGACCAAGGGTTGAAGAATCCCGGCGGCCGTGACCGTCGCGACTGTTGCGGACCCCGTAGAGACCCGAATGAGGACAGCGACGAGCCACGCGAGTGCGAGCACGACGGCGAGAGATCCGCCGATGTCCGTGATGGCGCGGACAATGACTTCGCCGATCGTCGAGTCGACAAGAACCTGCTTGAATCCGCCGCCGGCTCCGACGATCAAGAGGATTCCCGCCACCGGCGGGAGGGAAGAACCGACGGAGGTGGAGAGCTCGCTGAGTCCCATGTGGGCACCGCGCCCCAGGAGGATCATCCCAACAAGGACGGCGACGAGAAGTGCGATGGCCGGGGTCCCGAGGAAGGTCAGCGCGTGGCTCCAGATCGCGGTGCTGCCGGGAGCGACGATGTCGACGACCGCAGCGACGAGCATGAGGACGACCGGGAGAAGGATCGAGATCAGAGCAGCGACGAAGGAGGGGCGAGGACGCGCCGTGGAAGGTCCGGCGGCGGTCTGGTCCTCATCGGTGATGAAGAGAGCAGGCACCGGGACCTGCACCCAACGGGCCGCCAGCTTGGAGAACAGCGGACCCGCGACGATGACGGCGGGAATGGCGACGAGGACACCGATCCCGAGCGTGACCCCGAGGTTCGCTCCGATCGCGGAGATCGCAGCGAGTGGCCCGGGGTGGGGCGGGACGAAGGCGTGCATGGCGGAGAGCCCGGCCAGCGTCGGCACCGCGATGCGCATCAAGGGCTGACCCGAGCGGCGAGCGACGAGGATGATCACGGGCACCAAGAGAACCAAGCCGACCTCGAAGAACATCGGAAGACCAATGAGGGCACCGACGGCACCCATGACCCAGGGGAGGGCAGCGGGAGAGGCCCGACCCACCAGGGTGTCGACGATCCGGTCCGCACCGCCCGAGTCAGCAAGCAACTTGCCATAGATGGACCCCAGCGCGATGAGGACGCCAACGCTTCCCATCGTCGAGCCAAAGCCGGTCGTGAAACTTGACAGGGTCTGGCCGACGCCCATTCCCGCGACCACGCCACTGGCCAGGGCCCCGATCATCAGAGCCAGGAAGGGATGGGCCTTGAGTGCGGTGATGAGGACGACGATCACGACGATGCCGATTAGGGCGGCCACGACCAGCTGCCATTCGGGCGCGGTGGTCGTCGGCGAGGTGAGAAACGGCGCCACGTGTGCAGCAGCTGCAGTGAGCGTTGACATGAGCTTCCTCGATCTGGTCAACAAGTGGAGGGTGGTTCGGACCACTCTAAGTTGGAATCGGACATATTGTCCAGCAGCTGAGTAATAGTCCGATGAAAGAGCCTCTCGAGCGCGTGTCGCGCGTGGAGCAGATCGGCGGCGCCGTCGGGTCGATAAGCTCGGACCATGGCTCCTCCTGCGCGCCGAGCGGGCGCACTCCACGACCGCGTGCTCGACTCCCTCGGTGGATGTATCGTTGCTGGCGATTTGACCGAGGGCAGTCGTTTGAACACGGCGGACGTGGCCGAGCGGATGACTGCCTCGCGGGGAACGGTGCGCGAGGTCGTCCGCGTCCTCGAGTCGCTGGGACTGGTGGAAGTCCGTCGGCGCGCGGGTGTCGTCATCTTGCCGTCGGCGCGGTGGAATCCTTATGCGCCTCAGGTCATCCGATGGAAGCTCGCGGGGCCGAACCGGTGGCGCACGCTTCATGAGATCAGTGAGTTGCGGCTGGTCGTCGAGCCGCTGGCAGCGCGATTGGCGTCGGAGCATGCCGCCCGGGAGCAACGCCGGGTCATCTCGGCCTCGGCCTTCGGAATGTCCCAGACCAGCGACCATGCGACCGAGGACGAGTATCTCGGCCATGACGTCAGGTTCCATCGCACGGTCCTCGAGGCCTCCGGGAATCCGATGCTTGCGGCCTTGGGGGACGTCGTCGCAGAGGTTCTCACCGGCCGTACGCATCAAGGGCTCATGCCACGCCGGGCGAACAAGGAAGCCGTTGGTCTTCACCAGGAGATCGCCGCTCTGATCAGCCGAAGTGAGGGTGAGGCCGCCGCGCGCGCGATGACACGGATCGTCTCGGAGGCCGACGAGGCGATCGACGCGCTCATGCGGGAGGAAGGGCGTCCCGCGAGGCGTCGGCAGACGAGCACAACCTGAGCATCGATGTCCGAGGTATCAACCGCTTAAGGGGATGACGCTCAATCCGAGCGGAGCAGAGATCCTCGTGGACGCCCGCCCGTGGACCAGAGACGATCTCTATCGCAGTGGTGCCCTGATCGGGACCCCGGCTCTGTACCCGAATCTGACGGGTCGGCTCTGAGACTGGGGCGGCACCGGTGGTTGATTTCTCCCGCCGTCAGGATGCGGATTGCGTCGATGCTGCTGCCGGTCTCTTCGGCGTCGCGTGCTCGCCGTCGAACTCGTGACTCCAGCGTTCGGCCGCCTATGCGCATCTGCAATCAACGGATGGTCGCTCAGGTCCCACTCCAGTACGACGTGTGACGCGTATTCGTGGGAGTGCGATTCGGAGGTTCGACTCCAGATCCACATCCATCGATCGCTCGTCCGATCGTCGCATCCGTGGTTGCTGGCACAGCTGTTGTCGCCTGGATGAGAACTCGCGCAACAACCACGATTTCGTGGCCAAGGACAGGAAGGCGAGGCGCGTCGTCGTGTTGGCCTCCGGCTGCAGTTGAATGCCGTTCACCTGTGGGTCTTGGACGTGGCTTCACGTCGAGTGGTCGCTCATCTCGCGAACGGCGCTCAACGCCTGTTTGAGCGACAACTGGGGAAGGTAGGAGCGGACCACTGCCAGCCCGATCGACGGCAGATTGATTCCGGAGGCGAAGACCATCAGCGTCGGGCGGACCTCGGGCTGGAACTTCTGTTTGAAGTGATGCAGGGACGAGAATCCATAGACGGGCTCCAAGGCCGCGGAGAGGTCGTCGAGCAGATGCCGCAGATCGGACGGCGGGGCCGAGTCGGAGGCCACCGACGCCGCCGGTGCGTCATGGGCCAAAGGTGCACCGCTCAACGACATGAACTCAATGCCGTTCTCCTTCATCCTCATGGCCGACTGCGCAATGAGGAACTCCATGATTCCGGGCATGGCGTCATGGCGTTTGCGCATGAAGTCGAGTGTCCACCCGACCAAACGTTGGTCGCGCCAACTGGGAAGCCAGCTCAGGACACCCTGGACCGCGTGGTTGCGACCGTAGGCGATCATCAAACGCACATCGGGATCGCGAAGTTCGTCCAACCCGCCGAGCGTGAACCCCATCTCGGGCAGAGGGTGGTCGGAGACCCAGTCCTGGGACAGTTCGACGATCTGCGCGTAGGCCTCCATCGGAAGGTCCGCCCACGACGTCCATTCCGCGTGGATCCCTTCACGCTCCGCCCGGGATAGGGCAGTGCGGACGTCCTGCCACTTGCGGCCCTTCGTTTGCCAGTTCTGGACGGCGACGACGCTCTCCTGAGCGACCTCGAGCTGATCCCACTGCAGTTCGTGGGCCACCGGGTCGAATGCCGCAGCCGTCACGGCGTACCACGCGGGAATCAGGCCCTGGGAATCGGCGAAGGCATTGAATCGCCGGACGAGGGCGACCAAGTCTGCCCCCGGTGCGCCGAAGGGTTCCGACAAGGTCAGCGCGACACCGGCGGTCGCTCGGTAGGCGATGATGGCACCGGTCACCGGATCCTGCCAGTGGCGGTTGCCCGGCCATGTCGCCATGAATGAGAAGGTCGAGCCACCCCCGATCCGCAATCGTTCGCGGATTTCACTCGCGGAGGGTCCGCCCTTGATCAGTGGATGTGCGGTGAGGATCTGCCAAGTCAGGACCGCCAGAGCGATCCACAGGGCTGTCTCCACTCCTCCGGTGAGCATCCGCGTGGCAAACGTCTCGGGATGGATCAGACCGCCCAGGCGTGATCGTGCTGCCGGGGGTAGGAAGAGCTCGAGACCGGCCAGCGCTGCCCGCATCGGACTTGGCGGCCCGGCGAAGGACGACCGCATCGCGAGGACCGCACCTGTCAGGACGAGACCGGCGACCCCGAGGATCGCGAGGAACCAACACAGGTGGCGTGCGGTCTCTCTCGGACTTGGGACGAGCGGAAAACGATGGAGCACCGCGATCAACCAGATCAGTGCGCCCACATGGACCAGGATGACGGCCGACACCTCGATGACGAGTTCGACCCGCTCGGCCGTGGTCGCGGCGGTCAGAGCGGTCAGATGGTTCGGGGGCAGGCGCGTGAAACAGACAACGACGCTGACGAGTGTGCGCAGGATCAACACCACCGAGATGACGACCGCGGATCGTCTCCCACGCATCAGCCCCCGGGCAGCGAGCAGGAACAGCACGAGCGCGAGCATTTCGGTCCACGTCCAGCCCTCATGCGGGATATGTCCGATGACCTGCCAGTTCCAGCACTGTTCGCCGACCTTGAACATCGAGCAGGTCAACAGGCCCGGATCCTCGGTGTCGTCGATCAGGATCACCGAGGGCGACAAGAGCCCAAGGCGGACCTGCGAGACCACCGAAATCATCGGCCCGATTCCCAGCGCGAGGACGAGTCCGGCTGCGACGAGTCGGATCTCGTGGGCGCTGGAGGGGCGCCACACACGCCCAGCCGTCTCTCCTCGACGCCACGAAGCCCACCACAGAACCCCCAGTCCAAGACCGAAGGAGATGAGGCGATACAGGTCGGCAGGCTGACCCGCGTAGAGGAACAGAACTCCGGTCGCGAAGCCCGTGGCGACGACCGTGCGGGTACGCCACACGGGTGTCATCGCACCCGCCCCGACCATGAGGGCCGCCGTGACTCCGATCGTCGGATCTCCGGTGAGAAGGGGGAGCGACAGGGTTGCCCACGGCTCACCAAAGTGCGCGAGCACCGCGAGGAGACCCACCCCGAGAAGCGCCGCGACGCCACCCAGTGCGAAGTACCCGACGAGGACGCGCCTGGAACCGACCGCGTGCTCGACATGTGGCAGGACGAACATCAAGGTGAGCAGCGCGAGGAGGAACCCATCCAGTGCGCCGGGAACGAGGAGCGCGGTCAGCGGGGTCCACATGCGCCCGGCGGCCAATTGTCCGGGGCTCAGGGCCAGGATCTGATGGGTTCGGGCCGCCGTCGCCGGAAGGCGGGCAGCGACGGCCAGCACGATCGAGATTGCCAGGAGCACCGTGGTGACCGGTGCCTGTCGGGGTGTGACGAACAATCGGCGCCAAGGAAGCATGAGACGAGTGGGATCCCTCATTCGTATGACCGCGCTCGACTGAGCGGAGCGATCAGACGCACTCCGGGGCAACCGACGACAGCACATTCGGAGCGGAGCGGCAGACTCCAGAACCAGTTCACGCGTACATGGATAGCACAGCCGACTGGGGGAAAACCTGACGGGCACGGCCCGGACGGTCTTCCTTGGGTCTCTCCCAGCTTTCATGAGTATCTTGGAGGGCCTCCGGTCATGTCGAGTGACCGCTCGTTCCCCTGGAGGATGAGTGTGAATCTGATGTCGGGCCGTGTGGTCCTGGGCGGGGCCATTCTCGCCTTGAGTGCCATTCTTGTGACGGCGTGGCTGGTGGGTCGGCGGCGTTCCGCCTGGGTCCTCCTGACGAATGTCCTGGCGTTGGGTGTGACCTGCGTGCTGACAACGAGTGCCCTGGGGCTTGCATCCAATCGGCAGATGGGTTGGGTGAAGTCGAGCAATGACCTCTGGGCGTTGGCGACCGGTGGGACGCCCGATTCCGGGGCGGCCATCACCGTGGACGACTCCTCGGTCTCGGAGGCGCCCGCCAGCGAGGATGGTGCGTTGCCCGACAGCGTCGCTGCCCATCCGGGGGATTCTGTATGGCAAGCAGGGTTCACCTACGACGCGTCCACGAGCGAATGGCACGCATCAGTTGCCGGTCCGGCCTCTGGTCTCGATCGCTCCGTCAGGGTCTGGACGCCCTCCGACTACTCGCCGACCTCGTCGACGACCTACAACGTCGTCGTCTTCATTCATGGGTACCCCGGCAGCGACGAGGGCGCAGCCTCGTCACTGGGCGTCGCGACTGCCGTCCAGCAGCTTCAGGCCGCGGGCCAGCTTGGTCCGACGATCTTCGTCGTTGCAGACCTCTCGATGAGTGGGCAGGAACCGGACTGTGTCGACATTGACGGGCATTCGGCCGTCGAGACCTATGTGACGCGCGACCTGATCTCCTCGATCCGCACGAACTTCCCGAATGTCTCGAGTGTGCGCAGCGGGTGGTCATTGGCCGGGATTTCGGCCGGAGGCTATTGCGCGCCGGTGCTCTACATGCGTCATCGGGACATCTTCTCCGCCGTGATGTCCCTAGGCGGATACGATGCGCCGAGCCTGGGTGCCCTGTCGCGGGCAGATAACGAGACCAAGCGGCAGTTCACGATCTCCCAGATGATTTCGGACGCGACAGGATCACCCCTTCACATGTACTTCGCGGGAACGACGGGCGATTCTGCGTCCGTCGCATTGGTCGAGGACGTCTCGGCTGCTGCCCGTTCAGGCGATGACATCACCACCGAATTGGACCAAAGCGGGGGTCACTCGTGGGGAACATGGGCAGGCCAGTTCCCTGCTGCGATGCAGTGGTGGTCCACGACCTCGGCACGTGAAGCGTCCGACGCCCAAAGCGGCGGCAGCACCGCGGCGGCGGACGATGGGTCGACCCTCGCCACGTCGGCCGCGTCCTCGCCTTTCGCCCTGACGGGATGGGCGACTCTCGTGTCGTCGGTTCTGCTGTCCATGGTTCTGATCGTGGGATGCCTGATCGTGGGGCCGTTGACAACGCGTGGCAACGACGGAACCAATGGTGGGCACCCCCTGCGTCGGGGGTATTCGCTGCGCTTGGTCCTGGTTGCGCTCGCGGCCGTGGCGATGGACCTGACCGGGCTCATGATGATCAACGTGGACCAGGGCTTCTTCTCCTCGTGGGCGGATTTTGC
The DNA here is from genome assembly GCA_015655375.1 of Actinomycetales bacterium. Lineage (GTDB taxonomy): Bacteria > Actinomycetota > Actinomycetes > Actinomycetales > Actinomycetaceae > Pauljensenia. The sequence goes on along the minus strand of JAATFD010000043.1, from coordinate 34,032 downwards.
CGCGAACTGGAGCACGCTGGTGTAAGTCGTCAGTCGAGGGCGTCGACGAGGCGATGGATTTCCCCGATGACGAGCCCCGGCTCGGTGATGGGCACGTCGTGGGCGGATCGCGTGGCGATGACATGACGTCCCCGGAGACTGGACGCCGCACGGATCTCGTGGGCGGCAGTCGCGGCCCGCCTCATCCCGGAAGTCATGCCGTCACCAGCCACGGCGCCCGAGATGATCGTCATGGGAGCGTCCGTGACAGCCGGAGGATCGGTTCGCCAAGAGGAAAGCTCGTCAGTGAAGGTCTGGGCCTGGATGACCTGGGTGCGCACCATCCCGGGTGTGAACCCGTCCCGCAACAAGTCGTCGTGGACATCGGGGGGCATCGCTCGCAGCGTCGAACCGAAGAACAAGTGGAGGAGCTTCATCCGTGCGAGAGCCATCTCTGCTTCGAGCAGGACGCGCTCCACGGCACGCAACGCGGGAGAGAAAGTGACGTCATCTGCCTCGTCGCTGGGATCGACGAGGACGAGGCCCCTCATCTGGTTGGGTCTGCGGGCGGCAGCAAGCCGGATCGTCGGTCCGCCTGCTGAATGGCCGACGAGGACGACCGGTCCCGGTGCGATCGTCTCGCAAACGTCGATGAGGTCGTCGGCCATCCGATCGAAGGTGCGTCCCACAGGATCGGCGGGGGAGCGCCCCATGCCCGATCGATCGAAGACGACAGAACGGGCGAAGGACGCGACCGGAGGCTGAACGAGTCCCCATGTCGAGCGGTCACCGGCGGAGCCGGACTCGAAGACGACGGTCGGAGTGACATGTGACCGGGACGGGCCCTCGAGGACCTGAGCGAACAGGCGCCGACCGTCGCGAGTGGTCACCCAGCGAGGCTCACCCTGGGTGTGGGAACGGGATTTTGGCACGCTCTGCTCCTTCCGCGATGACGTGGGCCAGCGTAGCGAGGACGACGTCACGGTGTAAGCGGGCACCGTCGCGGCGAAATGCCTGGTGCGGCCCGGAGGCGGAGATGCGGATGTGCATCGCCATCGAGAGAGGACGTCTCTCAATGAGGGGCGAGAAGTGTACGATCGCTCCGATGTCCGCCGATCCCCGCCCTCGGTCCGATTCCAGCGAGCGATCTGACTCCCGGGCCCAGCCCGACCGGGCGCTTCGTCGCGCCAGAGGAGCCGTCGCCGTCCTCTTTCTGACCAACGGTGCGTTGTTCGCCAACATCGTGCCGCGCTATCCCGAGATCAAGGCCGCGCTGGGGATGACCAATTCGACCTATGGGTTGGCGGTGGCGGCGTTCCCGATGGGAGCGATCATCGCGGGATTTGCGGCCGCGATGCTGATCCGCCGGTGGGGTTCCGCGCGAATGGCAGTCGCCGGAACGATCGTCACGGCATGTGGAGTCTTTCTGGCGGGGTGTGCGCCCACCGTTCCCGTCTTCGTCCTTGGGCTGTTCATTGGCGGGGCGGCGGATGCTGTCACCGATGTCGCCCAGAATGCTCACGGCCTGCGCGTCCAGCGCGGCTACGGACGGTCGATCATCAACTCCTTCCATGCGCTCTGGTCCATCGGTGCGGTGCTCGGCGGTGCCATGTCGGCGGGGGCCATCGCCCTGTCACTTCCCCGGAGTCTCCACCTCGGTCTGTCAGGAGCACTTTTTGCTCTGGTTTCCCTGGTCGCCCTGCGGTTCTGTCTGCCAGGGCTCGATCAGGACAGCGACGAGGAAGCCGTGGCGGATGCGGTGGAGGTCCGGGAGCCCACTCATCTCGGTCTGCGTCCCGCAATCGTTGCGACCATCGTCGCCCTCGTCCTGATCGCGATTGCGGGGGCCATGGTGGAAGACGCCGGAAGCTCCTGGGCCACTCTCTACCTGTCCGATTCATTGCACGCCTCCTCGGCGATTGCGGCCAGTGGCTACATTGCCTTGGTCGGTGCGCAATTCGTCGGGCGTCTGATGGGGGATCGGTTGATCGATCGCTTCGGAGAACGAGCGGTCGTGCGTGGCGGTGGCCTCGTCACGACGGTCGGGATGGGCCTGGCTCTCGCGTTCCCGACCGTTGCGGGAAGCGTCGTCGGATTTGCGGTCGCCGGATTCGGGGTGGCGACGCTCGTTCCGACGGCCATGCACGAGGCCGATGAGCTTCCCGGTCTGCGCCATGGCTCGGGTCTGACGATCGTTTCGTGGCTGATGAGACTCGGTTTCTTGCTCTCACCGCCAGTCGTGGGCGCCGTTGCGGACGCCTGGGGCCTCCGGGTCGGTCTCCTCTCGATTCCGGTGGCGGGGGTCGTGGTCCTCGTCCTGTCGGGGGTCCTGCCCATGAGGAGGGTCCACGATCGGGGCGTCGATGGACGCTCTGAGACGAAGGGCCTACCATCCCCGCATGACACGGAATCCTCCTCATCACCAGCGTGACTCACGCCTCGGCTTCCGGAGTGCACACCAGTCGTCACCGAGTCGCACGGTGGCGGGGTCCCGATGATTGTTGCCCTTGCCGTCGGGATCGCTGCAGGTGTTCTTCTGCCGATCCAGACGACCATCAACACGCGGCTCGGACGTCGCGCGGGATCGGTCTTCTCGGGGTCCTTCATCTCCTTCACGGTGGGCACCTTCGCACTGGCGCTTGCGCTCGTGATCACCCGGCCGAGGATCGACTATGCAACGTTGGGCGCTCAGTCGTGGTGGGTGTGGATCGGCGGCGCCTGTGGAGTGATCTTCCTCAGCTTCAACATGGTCCTCATGCGGGCGCTGGGCGCTTCGGCCTCTGTGGTCTTGCCGATCGTTGGCCAAGTCGTCGGAGGCGTTCTCATCGACGGGTTCGGACTGTTCGCGACGGCGGCGGTGGGGATGAGCCCGGTACGTCTGCTCGGGACAGCCGCGGTCATCGTCGGAGCGGTGCTCGTCAACGTGACGCCCCACGCCAGGGGACATGCCACGCCGGAGACCGCGGCGGGCCCCTCGGCGCGGGCCAGGCTTCTACTGGCTCTGCTCGCTCTGGGAACCGGGGCGCTCTCCTCGGTTCAGTCCACGGTCAACGGGAAGCTGGGGGTCGCGGCAGGATCCGCTCTCGTCGCGGCATTCGTCTCCTTCGCGATCGGGTTGGTGGTGCTCGCGGTCATTGTCGTCGCGACCCGCGCCCCGTTGCCGATCCGTGGGATCTCCCGGACCGAGCCGAGGTGGATCTGGATCGGCGGCTTCATGGGTGCGGTCTTCGTCCTCGTCAATGCCGCGATCGTCCCAATCCTCGGCACCGGACTGACGGTCTCCGTGGTGCTGCTCGGCCAGATCCTGGCGGGCATCGGCGTCGACCAATTCGGCATCCTCGGTGCGACGAAACGGCCCGTCACCGTCTTGCGGGTGGTCGGCACGCTCTTGGTGTTCGCGGGGGTCGTCCTGGTTCGTGTGGCGTGAGCGAGGACCGCTGCGGAGTTCGTCCCGTCATGGTCGCTCCGACAGTTCGAGCCGATCGCCGCTCCAGGTCCGTCTGAGCCACCGGTCGTGGGAGGCGACGATGACGGCACCCGGGTAGTCGGGGATCGAGGCCTCGATCTGGGTGACCAACAGGAGCGAGAAATGGTTCGTCGGCTCGTCGAGCATCAGGACATCCGGTGGATCCGCCAGGACAAGGGCCAGGGAGAATCGGCGCTGTTGACCGACGCTGAGGACCTCCAACGGTCGGTTGAGATCGCGTGGATGGAGCAGGCCGAAGGACGCCAGCGGGACGGCATGGCCACGCTCAGCACCCAGGACGTCGTCCCATACCTGTTCTGCGCTGCGGGAAGGACCTCGATCTGCGGGATCCGGGATGGTGGTCTCCTGAGCCAGCAGACCGATTCGGGTCCGGGGAGCGCGCTCGATGGTTCCGTCAGTGGGAGACAGGATTTCGTCCAGGACGGCCAGCAGTGTCGACTTGCCCGAACCGTTGGGCCCGGTGATCAGCCACCGCTCTCCCGAGCAGATCGTCAGAGAGGTCGGAGCCAACCTGCCCGTGAGCGCGACCTCCGTGGCCTGGATCAGAGTCGTGGCAGCGCTCCCGGGGTTCGACCCGGCTCTGTCGTGGTGATCCTCGGTCGCAGCGTCCAGTCCGCGGAACCACAGATCGGCCGGAGGCTTGCGGATCTGTGCGCCCTGCAGGTTCTGCAGACGGGTCCGGGCGTCGTCAACGCGACGGGAGACGACGCGCGCGTTGCGGTCGGCGTAGAACTTGATCGACGCCCGACTCTCGGTGCGCGGCCCCCGGTCAACGTGCCCGACGGTGTGTGAATCGCGGACCGAGGCACGCAGACGCTTGAGCTCCTGCTGCTCATCGTGATACCGATGTTCCCAGCGCTCCTGGGCGTCGAGATGATCCGCCAGATAGTCGGTGTAGGCCCCGGAGAACTTCGTGACGCCGATGCCGGAACCCGGACCCTCTCCGGTGAGCGGTCCGGCCACCGATTGGGGCAGAGGAGATGGGTCGAGGTCGATCAAGGACGTCGCGACCTCGTCGAGGAAGGCCCGGTCGTGGCTGGCGAAGAGGACCGGACCCGGCCACCTACCGAGCAGGCTGCGCAGATAGGCGGTGGCCCGGTCGTCGAGATGGTTGGTCGGCTCGTCGAGGAGGAGGACGTCGGGTGCCGTCAGGAGGAGGCAGGCCAGGGCGAGGCGTGAGCGTTGCCCACCCGACAGCTGACCACATGGACGATCGCGGGGGAGCCCCGCCAGCCCCAGGCCGCCCATCAGCCGCTCTCGTCGTGTGTCACCGTCCCATGCCGACAGTCTCTCCGCATTCTCGAGTGCCTGATCGTAGGCTGACGCAGCCCGTGGATCATCCGGGTCCACTGCGACGGCATCGGCCGTCGCAGTGACTGCCTCGCGGGCGATGCGTGCAGGTGCCTCGGCCTCGTCGAGAATGCGGGCGACGCTGAGCTTGGCGGGAAGATCGATCTCCTGACTGAGCAGACCGACCCGGGGGGCCCATCCATCGGGACCGGAGACCACGACGGTGCCGGAGTCAGGCGAGATCATCCCGGCGATGACGGCGAGCAAGGTCGATTTTCCGGAGCCGTTCTCGCCGATCAGACCGATGCGTTGCCGAGCGGGAGCGATCAGGGAGACATCGGTGAGCACACGCCGGGTACCGAAGGAGACGGAGAGGCCATCGACGCGGACATGGGTCAGCGGGGAGTCGGCCGAAGAGGAAAGGGGAACATGGTCCATGAGTGGCCTTCGACATCGAGGTGGCTCCCACCGGGGCAGAGCGCTGCCGCGCGGATTGGGAGGGAATCGACTCAGAGACGCATGTTTGAGACTGTAACAGCCCGGCAGCAGGGGATGCCACTTCGGGGCTGTCGGGTGTGCGACGCGGATCCGCTCACTCCTCGCCGGCGACCAGACGGCCGGAGGAGCCGGCACCGAGTTTCTCGAGAGCCAGGCGCCCGACCATCTGCTGGTTCGTGTTCGTCTGCTCGGAACGAGCGTTGGACAAGAAGCTGATGAACCAATGGACGAGCGTGCCTATCCGGGCCTTGAACCCCACGATGTAGATCAAATGCAGGAAACACCAGGCGATCCAGGCCGGAAAACCGGTCAGCTTGAATTTCTCGCCGATGCTGACGACGGCCTTGAAACGGGCGATGGTCGCCATGGAGCCCTTGTCGTGGTAAGTGAACTCTGTGCGCTTGGGAGTGGTGCCCTTGACCCGGGCATCAATGATCGCGGACACGAAGCGTGCCGATTGGATGGCGCCCTGGGCGACTCCCGGGACATCGGGAACTGACATGAGGTCGCCGATGACGAAGATCTCCGGATGGCCCGGCACCGTCAGGTCGAGATCCACGACGACGCGGCCGGAGCGGTCGAGTTCGGTTCCCGTGTGGTCGGTGATGACCTTGCCGAGCGGTGAACCGGAGACCCCGGCTGCCCAGACCTTGCAGACGCAGGGGATTCGCTCGGTGTTGCCCTCGGGGGTACTCACGGTGACGGAGCACTCGTCGACGTCGGTGACGACGGACGTCGAGCGGACCTCGACGCCGAGCTTTGTCAGTGCCGCGCGGGTGGTCTCACCGAGCTTCTGACCGAAGGCTGTCAGTGGGTGTTCGGCGCCGTCGACCAGAATCACTCTGGCAGAGGAAGGATCGAAGGTCCGGAACTCGCCGCGCAGTGTGTGCGAGGCGAGTTCCCGGATCTGACCGGCCATCTCGACTCCGGTCGGCCCCCCGCCGACCACGACGAAGGTCAACAGCTCGGCAGTGCGCTGGGGATCGGTCTCGATCTCGGCCTGCTCGAAGGCACCGAAGATACGGGCCCTCAGTTCCAGGGCATCGTCGACGGTCTTCATGCCGGGCGCGAAGGTGGAGAACTGGTCGTTGCCGAAATAGGACTGTCCGGCTCCTGCGGCGACGATGACGGTGTCGTAGGGAGTCTCATGGGCATCGTTGTGATTGCGCCACTTGACGAGGCGTTGGTCCGTGTCGATGTCCTCGACCAGTCCCTGCAGGACGTGGATGTTGCTTTGCCCGCGCAGGATCTCGCGTGTCGTCGGGGCGATCTCGCCCTCGGAGAGGATGCCCGTCGCGACCTGGTAGAGCAGCGGCTGGAAGAGGTGGTGGCTCGTCCGTGCAATCAGGGTGATCTCGACATCGCTGCGTGCCAGCGATTGTGCGGCGAACAGCCCTCCGAAGCCGGATCCGATGATGACGACGCGGTGTGGGGCCATTGTTCTTCAATCCCTCAGATTTTGGACATGCCGATGTTTTCAAATTCCAAGAACAGGCTACGCGTGAAATCTAGAAATGGGCCGAACGTCCTAGATGAGACCGTGGGACGAGGGGCGTGACCGTGCGCCTCATCGGGGGTCGGTGTGATGATTCTCATCCGGCCAGGATGAAGGCGGGTGAGGGGACGACGCCACCGGTTCCACAGGGCCGGGGAAGCCGCTCGCCCGGGTCGCGGACAAGGACGTGGATCCGGCCCGCCCGCTCTCCTGCGACGACGATGAATTCGCGGGCGTTCGCTCCGCGGACGACGGCGAAATGGCGGGGCCAGGTCGACCCGACGGGTGTTTCTCCCAGCAGGACAGGAGTGGGGTCGGAAGCGTCCGCTGTCGGAAGCTCGGCAACCGCGAGGGTGCCGGCTCCCCGGTGGGCCACATAGAGCAGGCGTCCATCCGCGGAGGGAGCCAGGTGCGAAGGCTGGTCGTCCGTGTCGTGTGGGGGACCGGCTGGGACCACGGACACCTGTTCGGCGTCACGACCGTCCCACGCGAGGGTGACGAGTTCGGCGCTGAGCTCGGTGACGACGTCGACGAGGGCGCTTCCTCGTCTAAAGACGGCGTGGCGTGGTCCGGAACCGGGAGTGAAGCGGAAGGCGACGCCGTCCTCGCGGACCTGTGAGGCATCCCGCCCTCCGAGGGGGAGCCGTCGCAGTTCGTCGGTCCCCAGATCACAGGCAAGCGCGACGCGACCGGCCGGTGTGGGCAGGGTCGAGTGGGCGTGGGATCCCTCCTGCCGATCGGCGACGGGGCCGGATCCGCTGTGAGGGAGTCGAATCAGCTCGCGGGGAAGACCCGCCTCGTCGAGGACGAGGGCGCCGACGGTTCCATCTCCGTAATTGCTGACGAGGAGAAGCCCGGGGAGGGCGCTGAGGTGCGTCGGTGAGGATCCGCCGGAGCTGATGGCGCCGCGCGGCTCGAGGGCTCGATCGTGAATCTGCCAGGAGGTCACCGAACCCTCGGGATCGGCCTCGGCCGTCGCGTGGAGGAGCCCGTGGGCGCGATCGAGGACGAGGAAGGAGGGAGCGGGCGCCTCGCAGACCTGCTCGGCGGGGGAGAGCTCGCCGGTGACGAGGTCAAGGTCTGTGCGCCAGATGCCCTCCCCCCTGCCGGACGGGGTACCGATGCCTGCCACGGGAAAAGTGCCGATCCATAAGGGGCGGACGGGATTTGACGAATTGCTCATGGACCAACGCTACCGGGAGGAGGATCATACGACCTCGACGCCCCAGGGGTACCGCGGAATCGGAGCCGTCGGAGTTTCAGCGGCACAGCGTGACGGCGAGTGCCGCGGCGCCGGCCAGTGACCAACTCGCAAGGCTTCCGATGAGGAATTCTTCGGCCTTCACACCCTCGTGGTCCCGGGAGATCTCGGGGAACCGGACGACGCCCTTGGCTGCGACGAGTGCAGCGAGAGCCCCGTAGGCGCCCGTCAAGCACAACGCGATGATGAGCAGCCGCTCCAAGGGCCCGATCACGCGGCCTCCACGCAGACCACCCGGTCGGTGTGGACGACGCCCCGCCCACATGAGGGCGTCCGTGACGACGTCGTTCGATGCGGGACCGATGAGCGGGAGGAGACCGAGGCCGGCGATCAGGGCACTCACGCTGGAGGAATCGGTGAGCGGGGAATGCGTGGTGGCGTACCACCGGACCAGCGGCGCTTGCGGTGATGCGGCGGCAATGTCGACCAGGAGGAACAAGGTCGTCAGAGCGATCAGGATCGCGGCAGATGCGGTGGGCCGACCGGGGACGCAGCACCAGATGAGAGCACATGCCGCGACGATCGTGGTTCCGACCGGGGTTGTCCCGAGACCGAGGACCGCCAGCACGCCGAGGCTGACGCTGAGTGCGATGGCGCTGAGGATCGCCGGGATCCGCCGCTTCGGGGTCGTTGCCGGAGTGAGCCGGCGGACTAGTGACGTGTCGAGGCCGCAGATCAGGAGGAAGAGTGCGGCAGTCATCGAGGAGCCTCCTGCGTCCACTGTGACAACGCCTCGGTCAGAGCCGCGCCGCCGGAGCGATGAAGCGCCTCGGAGACGGAGGACTGGCTCATGCGCTCGGCCCGGGCGATCTCTGTCTGGGTGTCTCCGAGCAGGACAGAGGCCGTGATGCGTCGCTCGCGATCCTTCATCCGTCGGGTGATGTGATCGCGGAGCAGGAGGAACGAATTCACTGCGGGGGGTTCGGGTGAACTGCGCGAGGCGTCCTCGGAGACGGAGTAACGGGAGCGTGCATACTGGTGCCCAGAATCTTCGAGAGCGTGTACCTGTTCGATGGCCTCGCGGGCCGCCCACCAGGCGGAGCCGTCTTGGATTCCGGGTGTCGTGCCGTTTGCCTCGGAGACGTCGACGACGGTCCCGGCCCCCAAGCCGAAACGCAGATCGAGCGGAGAGGCCACCAGTAGATGGATGCGCGTGGTGAGGACGATCAGATTGCCGAGCGAGCGGGCGACGGCCTGGAACTCGTCGCCGACGGTGGCCCAGACGGGATGGACGAGGTCGAGGTCGCGTTCGGCCTGTGTGAAGACCTCGTTCAGGCGCGTTTGGGCCTGGTCGCGACCTGTGAGAGTGCGCGAGCCGACGATGTCGGCGATGAGGGCGTAACGGATCGGCACGACTCCAGGATAACACCGATATCTCTCAAATATCGGTAAAAACATGGATACCTGAAGAACGGGAATACTGGATCGTTGATCCCAGGGAAAGACCGATAGCGACCAGATATCGGCGAAGATGAGGAATCCGGATCCCCATTCCGGTCTCGATGACGCTCGGGTGGTGACCATGCGGGACGCGGAAGTCTCTACGATGGTGAGGACGCCGAGGACCCGCCATCGGCCGACCTTTGGAGGATATCGGTGAAAGCCCCGCACGAGGACCAGCTTCTGCTCATTGAGCTGCTCACACTCGACCAGCGTGAGTCGAAGCTCCGTCACGTCCGGGATTCACACCCCGCTCACGCCACGCTGTCTGAACTCACCGCTCGTGCTCAGGACCTGCATCGTGCCGCGATCACCCAGGACGCGGTGATTTCCGACATTCGACGTGAGGTCACACGTTTCGACGACGACGCTGAGAAGGTCCGAACCCGTCGGAGCCTGCAGCAGGGACGTCTGGAGCGCAATGAGGTCCCGCTGCGGGACATGAGCTCGATGGAGCATGAGATCGCGCGCATGGATCAGCGTCTCTCCGATCTCGAGGACGCGGAGCTGGAGACCGAGGAACGTCTGGAGGCTGCCGAGGGCGCGGCCCGCGCGATGCGCGAGGAAGAAGCGGCGATCATCCGCGATGCCGAGTCGACCAAGGCCGCCTTCGCTCAGGAGATCTCCGGGGTCGATGAGGAACTGCGGGACGTCCTCTCTGAGCGGGAGGCACTTGCTGCTCGCATTCCCGGTGAGGTGCTTGCCGAGTACGAGCGGTCGCGGCGGTCCAATGGCGCCCTCGCGGTCGTCGAGGTCAGGGATGGCGTCCCCATCGGTGCCGGGACCGATCTGTCGCCGATGGAGCTTGACGCGATCCGGCGCACGCCGGCTGACCAGCTCTACTGGACCGAGGACATGGGCCAGATCGTCGTGAGGACCTCGGCGAAGTCCTGAGGTCACGGAGTCCTAGCGACCCCGGCAATCCCGGCGAAGGATCCGCAGGGCCCCGGTCAGTCCGTCACAAGGACAACATCGTGGGCACGAGGACTCCTTGTGCCCGCATCTGTCACCTCCAGAGCGCGAAGATGGTGAGCGACGCCTCGGGCGTCATGGACCTCAAGGGCGCCGACCATCTGCTCGAGAGTACTGAGCGCATCCTCGGTGTCGCCGGCGAGCGAACCGCGGCGCAGTAGACGAGCGCAGACGAGGCCGCGCCAGTGCTTCGCGTCGTGGGAGATCGTCATGCGTCGGCCTGCTGCTTCGCGCACGACTCTGACGCGAAGCAGTGAGGCCCAGGGCGCCGGGCAGGCCGACCGGTAGCTGCCGGAACGGAGATCGATGACGACATCGTCGCCGGTGTCGTTCTCGAGGGCGGGGGACAGCTGAGAGCGCCAGAACGGGGCGAGTGAGCCGATCCCGGGAAGTCTTGCCCCCATGGGCAGACGATGATCGGGGATCGGGTCCTCGATTCCGAGGACGCCGAACAGGCCTGAGAAGATCCTCACGTGTTCCCGGGCGAGCATCGATTCCCTGGCAGTCAGCCCCTCAAGATCGGCGGCCTCGAAGAGGACTCCGGTGAAGACCCGCCGAGACGCAGCACACGGTGAGGTGTCGAGTGCAAGGTTCGTGGTCAGGTTCGCGCGGTTCTCCGGTCCCAGGCCGAGCACCCGGGCGGCATCCGGGTCGGCAGAGAACGCGGACAGCTCGCGGACGATCCGACGCCGGGTCCCGAGAAGCTCGGGATGCACCAGTCGATTGAGGTCGAGGAGGGGCCCGGAGGTGGGAGCCGTCTTTCCTTCCGAGGGCGGGAGCCAGATCATCACCCGGACAGGCTAGGCCATTCGGATGGACCGACTGCCGAGGTCGACCCGCCACGGACGTGGATCCGGCGGGAGGTGGTCCGGCGCGGGGGGCGCCCCGGAGTACACTGACCCGCGCGGATGAGTCGGTCGGGCGGCCGCGGGGGATCTTCGGGTCCCGTGAGGAACGTCCGGGCTCCATCGGGCAGGGTGGTGGCCAACAGCCACCCGGGGTGACCCGCGGGACAGTGCCACAGAAAACAGACCGCCAGGGACGCGAGTCCCCGGTAAGGGTGAAACGGTGGGGTAAGAGCCCACCAGCGGCGGAGGTGACTTCGTCGGCTCGGCAAACCCCACCCGGAGCAAGACCAAGCAGCAGGCGTCACGGACGGCCCGTCCAATGTCTGTGGGTAGGTTGCTGGAGGCCTGTGGCAACGCAGGTCCTAGATGGATGGTCGCCGCCGCGCCACCGGCAATGGTGCGCGGCACAGAACCCGGCGTACAGACCGACTCATCCGCGCACCATTCAGGCGGCGACGCGGGCCGCCTGGTATGCAGCGCCGACGATGCCTGCGGTGTTGAGCAACTGCGCCGGGACGATGGGAGTTCGCAGCTCCAGCAGTGGGAGGAACTCTGCGTGGTTCTTCGAGACGCCGCCACCCACGACGAACAAGTCCGGCCACATCAGTCTCTCGAGGTGCGAGTAGTACTTCTGAAGACGTCCTGCCCACGTCTTCCAGGACAGGTTCTGCAGAGTCTTCTGTCCGGCGGAGGTCTGGGTCTCCGCGTCGTGCCCATCGATCTCGATGTGACCGAGCTCCGTGTTCGGGACCAATGCGCCGTCGACGATGACGGCCGTGCCGATGCCCGTGCCAAGCGTCGTCACGATGACCGTGCCCTCTACACCCTTCGCCGCGCCGAACGCGACCTCGGCCAGCCCGGCCGCATCCGCGTCGTTGAGCGGGGTGACCGGACGCCCCAGGTGACGCAGCATCAGCTCGGTGACATCGACCCCGACCCAGGACTGGTCGAGATTCGCCATGAAGGGCACGACGCCATGGACGATCGGCGCGGGAAACGCACTGCCGACGGGGACATCGGGGCCGACCTCCAGGGCCTCGAGGACTTGGCGGCAGGCGTCCGCCACGGCATCGGGTGTGGCCGGCTTCGGCGTCTCGATACGCACTCGCTCACCGATGACTTCACCCGTGTCGAGATCGACTCGAGCCCCCTTGACGCCGGAGCCGCCGATGTCGATGCCGCAGGCGAGCGTTGCCATGGTTCCTCCCTGAATCCCAGCCGATGGTGGCCCCAGCGTAACTCAGCCGGGAGGGCTTCCGTCATGACCTCGGCCGTGCCGTGGCATCAGTGGCTCGACACGGGCGAAACGCGCTGGGAATCACGGCAGGGTGAGGATCTCCGCCCCGTCCTCGGTGACGACCAGGGTGTGCTCGAACTGAGCCGTGCGCGAGCGATCAGCCGTGACGACGGTCCAGTCGTCGTCCCACTGCTCCCACTCGTAGGTGCCCAGCGTCAGCATCGGCTCGATGGTGAAGACCATACCGGGCTCCATCACCGTGTCGTAGAGGGGCGCCGAGTCGTAGTGGGGGACGATCAGGCCGGAGTGGAAGGCCTCTCCGACGCCGTGACCCGTGTAGTCACGGATGACCCCGTAGTCGAAGCGCTTCGCGTAGGAGGCAATGACACGTCCGATGACGTTGATCCGGCGACCGGGCTTGACCGCCCTGATGCCGCGCATCATCGCCTCGTAGGTTCGCTCGATGAGCAAGTGGGACTCGAGGTCGACGGTCCCGACCTCGTAGGTTGCGTTCGTGTCACCGTGGACGCCGTCCTTGTAGGCGGTGACGTCCAGGTTGATGATGTCGCCATCCTCGAGCTTGCGGTCGTCGGGGATTCCGTGGCAGATCACTTCGTTGACCGAGCTGCACAGGGACTTCGGGTATCCCATGTAGCCCAGGGTCGAGGGGTAGGCGTCGTGGCCGATCATGTACTCGTGACCGATGCGATCCAGCTCATCGGTCGTCACCCCGGGCCGGATCGCCGCAGCAGCGGCGGCCATGGCACCAGCGGCGATGCGACCGGCCTCTCGAATCCGTCGGATGGTCTCGGCGTCCTTGACGTCGGAGGCGGTGACGACCTCGGGCCCGTCATGGAACATGTATTCCGGGCGATCGATGTGCTCGGGAACGGCACGGCGGGGGGAGATGCGCCCCGCAACGGTCGTTCCCAAGGGAGCACGGTGGGCGAGGTCAGAGGCAGTGATCATGGCGCTCACTCTAGTGCCGTGCACGGAGTCTCTCGAGGACGGCGGTGGCCTCCTGACGGGTGGTCCCCGAGATCTCGAGGTGGGCCAGGTGGTTGGGAATCCCGAAACCTCTCGCTCGCATGCCGGTGGCCCACAGTGAACCTGAACGATAGGAGGAACGAACCAGGGGACCGGCCATGACCCCGGCGAATCCGATCTTCTCCGCCTGGGCCGACAGCTCGACGAACTCCTCGGGATGGATCCAGCGCTCGACCGGGTGGTGCAGCGGGGAGGGACGAAGGTACTGGGTGAGTGTCAGCAGGTCGCATCCCGCATCGTGGAGGTCAGTCAGTGTCTCGATGACCTCGTCGTGGGTCTCACCGAGCCCGAGGATGATGTTCGACTTGGTGATCGTTCCAGCGTCGTGGGCCCGGCGGAGGAAGCCCAGTGACCGGTCATAGCGAAAGGCCGGGCGGATACGGGCCAGCAGACGGGGAACGGTCTCGATGTTGTGGGCCAGGACTTCCGGACGCGATTCGATGACGACGTCGATCGCGTCGGTGGCGCCCCTGAAGTCATCGGTGAGCAACTCGACCCCGGTCGTCGGGCACAGGTCATGGATCTCGCGGCAGGTCTGGGCATAGAGCCAGGAGGCGCCGTCGCTCAGATCGTCGCGGGCCACGCCGGTGATGGTGACGTAGCGCAGCCCGAGTTCACGCACCGACTCGGCCACTCGTCGAGGCTCATCGCGGTCGTACCCCTCCGGTCGCCCGGTCGCGATGTCGCAGAAGTCGCATCGGCGGGTGCACAGCGCCCCACCCAGAAGGAAGGATGCCTCCCGATCTTGCCAGCATTCGAAGATGTTGGGGCACCCGGCCTCGGCGCACACCGTGTGCAGGCCATGTTCGCGTGAAAGGCGACGCATGTCCTCGTAGTTCTGCGAGGTCGTGGCGCGGGTCCGGATCCATTCGGGCTTGTCCTCAATGGGCGTGCGGGAATTGCGGATCTCGATGCGCAGGAGCCGGCGTTCTTCGGGGCGGGGGACTGTACTCATCAGGAGTTCTCTCAGACGGCGTGGAGGATGGTCGGGGCGACTGCCAGTCGCGGGGTGATCGCCTCGAGCAGATGTGGGACCAGCAGATCGGCGGCCGTGCGGACGGTCGTGGACACTCCTTCGCGTTCCAGCGAGGTGACGTCGGCATCCGTGAGTCCACAGGGGACGATCCCGGCGAAAGCGGTGTTCGGATCGATGGAGACATTGAGCGCCAGACCGTGGAGTGTTGCCGCCTGGGCGACCTTGAGGCCGATCGCACAGATCTTGCGGTCGGGACGGCCTCGTCCTGTCAACCAGACTCCGGCTCGGCCCTCGATCGTTCGTGCGGGGAGCCCCCATTCCGTCCTGACGGCGGAGAGAACACCGGCCTCGATGGCTCGGATCCACGCGATGAGGTCGACGGGTTCACGCAGCCTGACCACGGGATAGACGACGAGTTGTCCGGGTCCGTGCCAGGTGACTGAGCCGGCCCGGTCGACATGGAGGATCGGCAATCTCGCATCGCGCACATCCTGGGGGGCGGTGTGGCGACCCGCCGTGTACGTCGGGGTGAACTCGGCCAGGATGAGTGCGTCTTCGCCCCCGTTTCTCACCTCGCGATGGAGTTCCCTCTGACGGGCATCTGCGGCCAAATAGTCCGTCCGGCCTCGGGCGATGAGATCAACGATTCGCATGTGAGACATCTTAGAGTTTTCTCAGAAACCATCAGGCGTTGTTCAGGTACATCTGCTCACGTGGCGTGATAGTTCTCCGTTCCGGGGAACGAGTCATCGGCGACCGAGGTGACATAGCGCTCGGCGGCGACGCGCAGCGCCTCGCCGAGCTCGCCGAACCGATGGACGAATGAGGGCGTCCACTCGCTCATTCCGGCCATGTCTGACCACACGAGGACCTGACCGTCGGTCTGTGGACCTGCCCCGATGCCGATCGTCGGGATCGTCAGGGCGCGTGTCACCTCGCCGGCCACATCGGCGGGCACCATCTCGAGGACCAGGGCAACCGCTCCGGCCTCCTCGAGGCCATGTGCGTCGGCGAGAATCTGTTCTGCCTGGTCCCCGCGTCCGCGCAGGCGGGGACCGCCGATCGAGTTCTCCGACTGGGGCGTGTAACCGAGATGACCGATGACGGGGATTCCTCCCTCACTCAGCAGACGCACCGCAGCACAGCGAGGTCGACCTCCCTCGAGCTTGACGGCATGGGCCCCGGCTTTCACGAGGCGGGCGGCGGAGGCGAAGGCCAGCTCGGGGGAGGCCTCGTAGGTTCCGAACGGAAGGTCTGCGACGACGAGGACGCGCGAGGTCGCGCGCGCGACGGCAGCGGTCGACCGCTCCATGTCCTCGAGGGTGACGGGCAGGGTCGAGGAATGGCCGAGGACGACATTGCCCAGGGAATCGCCGACCAGCAGCATGTCGACACCCGCTGATTCGAGGATCGGTGCGATGAGGGCGTCGTAGGCCGTGAGCATGGTCAGGCGACGCCCCTCCTGCTTGGCACGAGCCAGGCGGGGGACGCGGAAGCGGGTGGGTCGGTCGGTCGGAGGTGTCATC
Organism: Actinomycetales bacterium; assembly: GCA_015655375.1. Classification (GTDB taxonomy): domain Bacteria; phylum Actinomycetota; class Actinomycetes; order Actinomycetales; family Actinomycetaceae; genus Pauljensenia. The sequence continues at coordinate 17,976 of JAATFD010000043.1, read as the reverse complement.
GATGGCTCCTGGCACATGGATTGTGGTGGTGCCAGCGTACTGGCGGCCGGGGGCCCACGCTTCGGTGGGGCCGACGCGGTGGCGCGGGGCAGCACTATCATGTGAGGTCGGCGCGCTCGGCGCGCCCTCACCCAGACCCCGACCGAGGAAGCAGGACATGGCTGAATCCGCCCCTGACCTCAACCCCCTCGACGCAGATGCCGTCGACGCCCTCGTCGAGCGAGCGCTCGGCGACATCGAGGCGGCATCCACGTTGGAGGACCTCAGGGCCGTGCGCGGCGCGGTCCTCGGTGATAGTGCCCCGCTCGTCACGGCGAACCGGACCATCGGCTCCTTGGCCCCCCAGGACCGCGGCCTGGCCGGTCGCACGCTGGGTGGCGCACGCTCGCGGCTGAGTGCGGCTCTTGATCAGCGTCACCAGGTCCTGGCATCCGATCATGAGGCGCAGGTGCTCGTCGAGGAGGCCGTCGATGTGACGGTCCCGACCCGGCGCCGGTCGCTGGGGGCTCGTCATCCGATCGAGACGATCATGGAAGAGGTCGCCGACTTTTTCACGGCGATGGGGTGGGAGATCGCCGAGGGACCGGAGATCGAGCACGAGTGGTTCAACTTTGACTCGCTGAACTTCGACATCGACCATCCGGCGCGTCAGATGCAGGACACGCTCTACGTCGACGGACGCTCGGTGGGCGGCCGGACCGAGGAGGACGGCAACCTCGTCATGCGCACGCATACGTCGCCGGTTCAGTCCCGGGCGATGCTTGAGCGCGGGGTACCGCTCTACATCGCGTGCCCCGGCAAGGTCTTCCGCGCCGATGCACTCGATTCGACGCACACCCCCGTCTTCCACCAGTGCGAGGGCCTGGCCGTCGACCGTCACCTGACAATGGCAAATCTGACGGGCGTCCTCGACGCATTCGCCCGAGCGATGTTCGGACCCGGGGCCCGCACGCGCTTGCGTCCGTCCTTCTTCCCCTTCACTGAGCCGAGCGCCGAAATGGACCTCTGGTTCCCCCAGAAGAAGGGGGGCGCGGGCTGGATCGAATGGGGCGGCTGCGGAATGGTCAACCCGAATGTCCTGAAGGCCAACGGCATCGATGCGGAGGAATTCTCCGGTTTCGCCTTCGGCGTGGGCATTGAACGCGCGCTCATGCTGCGACATGGCATCGCCGACATGCACGACATCGTCGAGGGCGACATCCGCTTCTCCCAGCAGTTCGGCCTCACCGGAAGGGGACACTGACATGCCGATGGTTCCACTGTCCTGGCTCCGTGATCACGTCGAGGTCCCGGAGGGAACGACTGCGGCCGATCTCGCCGCCGCCCTCGTGCGCGTCGGTCTGGAGGAAGAGACGATCCACCCGGCTCGCGTGAGCGGCCCGCTGGTCGTCGGTCGTGTGCTCTCCCGCGTCGAGGAGCCTCAGCACAACGGCAAGGTCATCAACTACTGCCGGGTCGATGTCGGCCGGTACAACGACGAACCTGGCACCGGCAAGGAGCCCTCGGACCTAGCCAGCCGTGGCATCATCTGCGGCGCCCACAATTTTGAGGTCGACGACCTGGTTGTCGTCTCGCTGCCGGGCGCTGTCCTTCCCGGTCCGTTCCCGATCGCTGCCCGCAAGACCTACGGTCACATCTCCGACGGGATGATGTGCTCGGCCCGCGAGCTGGGGCTCGGCGAGGACCACTCGGGGATCATCGTCCTCCAGAAGGCGTTCCCCGGTCGCGAGATTCCTGCGAGTGGGTCTGATCTGGTCTCCTTCCTCGGTCTGGGCGAAGAGGTCCTCGAGATCAACGTGACCCCGGATCGGGGGTACTGCTTTTCGATGCGCGGGGTGGCTCGCGAGTACTCCCATTCCACGGGTGCACGGTTCACCGATCCCGGTCTGCCCGAGGCGCTTGCCGAGCCCCTTCCTGCCGTCACCTCCGACGGCTTCCCGGTCGAGGTCGATGACGTCGCACCGATCCGCGGCCACGCGGGCGCCGACCGCTTCGTCACGCGCATCGTCCGCGGCGTCGATCCGACGGCTTTATCGCCGCGCTGGATGGTCGAGCGCCTCGAGATGGCCGGGATGCGGTCGATCTCCTTGCCGGTCGACGTGACGAACTACGTGATGCTCGACCTCGGTCAACCGATGCACGCCTACGACTTGGGGGCCCTCGCGGCGCCGATCGTCGTGCGTCGGGCTCGCCCCGGAGAGACCTTGACGACGCTCGACGATGTCGAGCGTGAACTGGACCCTGAGGATCTGCTGATCACAGACTCGCCCGACGATGTTCCCGGGTCCCGCATCCTCGGGTTGGCCGGAGTCATGGGCGGACGATACTCGGAGGTCGAGCCCTCGACGACCGATATCCTGCTGGAGGCCGCGCACTTCGACGCGGTGTCGATAGCGCGTGCCGCCCGTCGGCACAAGCTCCCCTCCGAGGCGTCCAAGCGCTTCGAACGGGGGACCGATCCGCAGGTGCCACCGGTGGCGGCGCAGAGGGCCGTTGATCTTCTCGTCGAATACGGTGGCGGAACAGCGGATTCCACTGTCTCCGACCTCGATCATGTCCCGGCGGTGCCCCCGGTCCGGATGCGCTCCAGCGAGCCTAGCCGCCTGACGGGAGTCGACTACTCGTTGGACCACGTCCGTGAGCTGCTCGAGCGCATCGGTTGCACGGTGACGGGCACCTCCACGGACGCAGTGTGGCAGGTGCAGGTTCCATCCTGGCGTCCCGACCTGACGGGGTCCGCTGACCTCGTCGAGGAGATCGCCCGCCTCGACGGCTATGACAACATCCCGTCCGTGCTCCCGGCTGCGCCGGCCGGCACGGGTTTGACGACTGCGCAGCACGCCCGTCGCGCCGTGTCCGACACGCTGGCACAGGCGGGCCTCGTCGAGGTCGAGTCCTATCCCTTTGTCTCAGATTCCTTCGATCGTCAAGGTCTGTCGGACGTGAATCCGCGTCGCCTGGCGGTCCGGTTGCGCAATCCACTGGCCGAGGATGCGCCGTGGCTCCGCACCTCGATCCTCGACACATTGCTCGATGTCGCCGGTCGCAATGTCTCCCGTGGAGCGTCCTCGATCGCAGTCTTCGAGACGGGGATCGTCGTCCATCCGCAGGGAACTGTTCCCGCTGGCCTTCCCTCGGCGGAGTCGCGTCCCTCCGACGCGGTTCTTGCCGGGTTGCAGGACGGTGTCCCGGCCCAGCCGTGGCATGTCGGCGGCGTGCTCGGCGGATCTGCCGTGGAACCGGGAATCCTCACAACGCCGCGGTCCTTCGATTGGGCGGACGCAGTGGAAGCGGTGCGCCGGGTAGCCTCGGTCCTCGGCGTGCGCGTCGAGGTGACCAGGGCATGGGATCCCGAACCGCGCGCGGAGCACAGCGCCCCGCCGATGCCGGCTCCTGCCACGGATCCAGCCGATGTCGCTCCCTGGCACCCCGGTCGGGTTGCCACGGTGTTCGTCCGTTCCGGCCGTGAGCTCATCACGGTGGCGACAGCGGGTGAACTCCACCCCGGCGTCGTGATGGCGTTCGGTCTGCCGAAGCGTTCGGTGGCGTTCGAGCTCGACCTTGACGCTCTGATCGAGGCCATGTCGGAGACACCGATCCAGATCAAATCGGTGTCGACCTATCCGATTGCGAAGGAAGACATCGCTCTGGTCGTGTCGGACGACATCCCCGTGGCGCGGGTCGCCCAGGTCGTGCGCCAGGCGGCCGGACCGCTGGCGGAGGAGATCACATTGTTCGACGTCTACACCGGCGACCAGGTGCCCGAGAGCCATCGCTCGCTCGCCTTCGCGCTGCGTCTGCGCGCCGCCGATCACACGCTGACGGCGGAAGAATCCGCACAGGTGCGCAATTCGGTTGTCAAGAAGACCCGGAAGGTTCTCGGCGCCGAGCTGCGTTCCTGACGGCGGTGGGTCTGGGACGGGCACCGGCCTGCCGCAGACCCACCGAGGGCGTGGGCCCTTCGTCTGCTTCCGGTCGGCACACCGCCCGCGTGGCTGGTCAACCGGTGTGCCCCACGACTCATGAGGGACCTTTGGAGAACACGTCGGACAACGAGGTCTGCCACACTGGGTGCCATGAAGATCCTCGTCACAGCATCATCGAAACACGGGGCCACCGACGCGATCGCCGACGCGATCGCTCAGAGGCTGCGCGGAGCCGGACACGAGGTCGTGCGTGAAGCTCCTCAGGACGTCACTTCGCTCGACGGCATCGACGCCGTCATCTGCGGATCTGCGGTGTACATGACGCAGTGGATGGAACCCGCGACCTCCTTCCTCCGTCGATTCGAGACCACGCTCTCAAGGATCCCGGTGTGGGCCTTCTCCGTCGGGCTGTCGGGTGTGCCCAAGCACAGTCCGCAGGATCCTTCGCGGATCGGACCGGTGCTCCTCAAGGTGCGTGTTGTCCACCATCAGGTGTTCCCGGGTCGATACGATCCAGCGATGCTGGGCTTGCGCGAGCGGTCGATTGCTCGCTTGGCGGGCGCCGTCGAGGGCGATTTCCGCGACTGGACTGCCGTGGACGCGTGGACAGACTCCATCATCGACGACCTCGCTGCTCGCTAGAACTCCTGATCCGGACGTCCGCGGCTGCAGCGGATCGCGGGCGTTCGTGTGTCCACATCCGGGACACGGATGATTGGCTATGCAGGTCGCTGTATGGTTATGCGCATGACAGTGACAGCAGCCGTCGCCGGAGCGACCGGCTATGCCGGCGGGGAGACGCTTCGACTTCTCGCGTCGCATCCGCAGATCCAGGTCACCACCGTGACCGCGGCGTCGTCGGCCGGTGCGCGCCTGGGGGACATCCACCCGCAGATCGCTCCGTTGGCCGACTTGGTCGTCCAGGAGACATCGGTGCGGACGCTCGCCGGATACGATCTCGTCGTCCTCGCACTTCCACATGGGCGTTCGGCGTCGATCGCTGCAGAACTGGAAGCAGCAGGGGAGACCGGGCTGATTCTCGATCTCGCGGCCGACCACCGGCTGACCGATGCCGCGGAGTGGGAACGCTATTACGGGGGAGACTTCGTCCCCGCATGGACCTATGGGATGCCCGAGCTGCTCCACGCCGGTGAGACCTCCGCTCGAATCCAGCGTCAGTTGCTGGCGGACGCGACACGCATCGCTGTTCCCGGGTGCAATGTCACGGCCGTCACCTTCGCGATCCAGCCGGCCGTGGCGGCGGGGTTGGTCGCCGCAGAGTCGATCTGTGCCACGCTCGCCGTCGGGTACTCGGGTGCGGGGCGCGGCGTGAAGCCACATCTCCTCGCATCAGAGGCCCTGGGCAACATCGCCCCCTACGGTGTCGGTGGGACACATCGCCACATTCCGGAGATCATTCAGAACCTGGAAGCAGCTGGCGGCTCCGATGTCCGCGTCACGTTCACCCCGGTGCTCGTGCCGACCTCGCGGGGGATCCTCGCGACAGTCGTCGCACCGCTCGCACCGGGGATCGACGACGAGGACGTCGCGCGCGCCTACGAGGTCTACGCGGATGAGACGCTCATTGACGTCCTGCCCGCCGGAACCTGGCCGACGACCGGCCCGCTGACAGGCACAGGTCGCGTGACGATCAGCGCGACGATCGACCATCGCGCCGGGACCCTCGTCGCCCTGTGCGCCCTCGACAACCTCGGTAAGGGGACGGCCGCCGCGGCCGTTCAGAGCGCGAACCTGGCGCTCGGTCTTCCCGAGTACACCGCCGTTCCCCTGATTGGAGTTGCCCCGTGAGTGTCCCGACCGATGTCCACCCCACTGATTCCACGCGAGTCGGGGTCACGGCTGCCCGAGGTTTTGTTGCCTCGGGTGTAGAGGCCGGGCTCAAGGAACACGGAGGCCGCGATGTCGCTCTCGTCGTCAACCGGGGGACGCGTCCGGCCTCGGCAGGGGTCTTCACGTCGAATCGCGTGGCGGCGGCACCCGTGATCCTCACGCGTGCGCACCTGGAGACCGCGACGTTGACGGCTGTCGTCCTCAATTCCGGCGGCGCGAACGCGTGCACCGGGATCGAGGGAGCAGCGGACGCGAGCGCGACTGCGGGTCGAGTCGCTGAGATCCTCGACGTGGACTCGAACCACGTGGGAGTCTGCTCGACCGGGATGATCGGCGAGCGACTCCCGATGGACATTCTGCTGGCCGGCGTCGACGGTGCGGCGGCGACTCTTGACGCAGGGCCGGAGGCGGCGCTTGCTGCGGCCGACGCGATCCGGACGACGGACACGGTCTGCAAGACGATCGTCGTCGACGGTCCGGTTGCTCCCGGTGAACCGGTTTGGTGCGTCGGCGGCATGGCAAAGGGCGCGGGCATGCTGGCACCGGGTCTGGCGACGATGCTGTGCGTGCTGACGACCGACGCGCTCATCTCCGACGAGGACGCCTACAACGCCCTGACCGAAGCCGTGCGCACGACGTTCAACCGCACGGACTCCGACGGATGCATGTCGACGAACGACTCGGTCATCCTGCTCTCCTCGGGCGACTCGGGAGTGTGCCCGGGACTCACGGAGTTCACGGAGACGGTGCGCGAGGCATGCGGTTCCCTCGCCCGTCAGCTGATCGCGGATGCGGAAGGCTCCAGCCACGACGTCGACATCACCATCGTCGGCGCCTCCGACGAGGTCGCGGGCGAGACCGTCGCGCGGGCGATCGCCCGGTCGAACCTCGTCAAGACCGCGATCTTCGGCAATGATCCCAACTGGGGCCGCATCATCTCCGAGGTCGGCACGGTGCCGGAGTCGGTCGCGCCATATGACCCCCATGAGGTCGATGTCTCGATCAACGGCGTGATGGTCTGCCGTTCCGGCGGACTCGGCGATTCTCGGGACCTCGTCGACATGACCGCGCGAGAGGTCCACATCCTCGTCGATCTGCATGCGGGCTCTCACGAGGTGACATTGTGGACCACGGATCTCACGCATGACTACGTCCACGAGAACAGCGCGTACTCCTCATGAACAGCTCGGTCAGCGCTCAGGACAAGGCCGGCATCCTCCTCGAGACGATGCCGTGGCTCAAGCGGTACTCAGGCCAGATGGTCGTCATCAAGTACGGCGGTAACGCGATGGTTGACGAGAATCTCAAGAGGGCCTTCGCCGAGGACATTCTCTTTCTCCATCAATGGGGCGTCCGCCCGGTCGTCGTCCACGGCGGCGGTCCGCAGATCAACGCGATGCTGGCCCGCCTCGGCCTCGAGGCTCCCTTCGAGCACGGGCTGCGGGTGACCACTCCCGCGGTCATGGAGATCGTCCGGATGGTCCTGCTCGGCAAAGTCCAGCGCGAGTTGGTCTCACTGCTCAATGAGCACGACTTCAAGGCGGTCGGTCTGGCGGGCGAGGACGCGAACCTCTTCCGTGCTCGACGGACCCCCGCGATGGTTGACGGAAAGCCAGTCGACATCGGCCTGGTCGGAGAGATCTCGCATGTCAATGCGGCACCACTCGTGTCGATGGTCGAGGAGGGGCGTATCCCCGTCGTCTCGTCGGTCGCGCCTGATGAGGACGATCCTGTCCGGGTCCTCAACGTCAATGCGGACTTCGCTGCGGCGGCGCTGGCCAGCGCGATCGGGGCGGAGAAGCTGATCATGCTCACCGACGTCGAGGGGCTCTACGCGCAGTGGCCCGACCGTTCGTCTCTCATCCAGAGGTTGACGGCCTCCGAACTGCGAGAGATGCTCCCGACCATGCATGCGGGCATGGTGCCGAAGATGCAGGCAGCCCTGGACGCTCTCGACGGAGGCGTTCCGATGGTCCACGTCATCGATGGTCGGAGTCCCCATTCGATGTTGCTGGAGATATTCACTGACGACGGCGTGGGAACGATGATCACCGCCGAGCATTCGGAGGTTTTCCAATGAACTCAGTCAATTCGGACCCGGTCGTTGCGACCTCGACGACACCCGGTGCAGCGTTCTCTGAACAGGTCTGGGGGTCCCGTTACGCCACCTCGCTGATGAATACGTTCGGCGCTCCGCAGCTGGTCCTCGCGGCCGGTCACGGCAGCCACCTCGTCGATATCGACGGCACGGAGTACCTCGATCTGCTCGGTGGAATCGCCGTCAACCTTCTGGGACAGGCGCATCCGAACGTCGTTGGAGCGGTGACGGACCAGATCGGCCGGCTCGGGCACGTCTCGAACTTCTTCGCGACGATCCCGCAGATCACGCTCGCCGAGCATCTGCTGACGATCATCGAACCGGGGGGAGCACCTGAGGGATCGAAGGTCTTTCTCGCGAACTCGGGGACCGAGGCCAATGAGTGTGCTCTCAAGATCGTCAGGGCACACGCCAACGCTTCGGATCATCCCCGTCCGCGAATCCTCGTCCTCGATCACGCGTTCCACGGTCGCACGACCGGTGCGTTGGCCCTGACGTGGAAGGAACGCTATCGGGCGCCCTTCGAACCGTTGATCCCGGGTGTCGAGTTCATCCCCAGTGGCGACCTCGAGGCCCTCGCGGCGGCGATGGACGACGATGTGGCGGGGATGTTCATCGAACCGATCCAGGGTGAGGCGGGCGTCCACGAAGTGCCCGTCGACTACCTGCGGGCGGCCCGAGACCTGACGCGGGCCCACGGCGCGCTCCTGGTCTTCGACGAAGTCCAGTCCGGGCTCGGTCGGACGGGCGAGTGGATGGCACATCATCCCTCCGGTGTCGTTCCCGACGTCGTGACTCTGGCGAAGGGTCTCGGCGGCGGACTTCCGATCGGCGCCTGCATCGGTCTCGGGACTGCTGCGGATGTCCTGACGCCCGGCCTCCACGGGACGACCTTCGGCGGAAATCCTGTGTGCGCGGCCGCGGCCAATGCTGTGCTGGAGACGATCGAGAGTGAGGATCTGATCAGTCACGCGCGCGAGCTCGGCGCCCAGTGGATCGCCGACCTGCGCTCGTGCGGTGCCGCTGGACTGGTCGAGGTCCGTGGCAGAGGTCTGATCATCGGCCTCGAATTCTCGGCACCCGTGGCCACGGCCATCGTCGAGGCGGGACGTCGGGCGGGCTTCATTCTCAACGCAACCTCGGAGAAGACCGTCCGTCTGATTCCGCCGCTGATTCTCACCTGCGAGGAGGCCCACTCCTTCACTGAGGCGCTTCCGATGTTGGTCGAGCAGGCGAACGCCGCCCTCGGAGCGCCGGAGGACCGACGATGACGAATCCGACGATCCCCGCGACGAAGACCGCGCGTCGAGGAGCTATTCTCGACGTTCTTGCGGGCCAGGCAGTGACCTCACAGGAGCAGCTGCGCCGAGAGCTGGCCGGCCGCGGCATCGAGACGACCCAGGCGACGCTGTCGCGTGACCTGCTGGAGATGCGGGCGACGAAGGTCCGCAACACCGAGGGGATTCAGGTTTACTCGGTTCCCGACGCGGACGGCGGGCACACCCATGAGGCGGAGGCCTCGCAGTCCAGGCTCGTGCGTTGGTGCCAGGACCTGCTCGTGGCGACCGATCTCGCGGACAATCTGTTGGTCCTGCGCACCCCGGTCGGTGCGGCGAACCTCCTGGGGTCCGCCATCGACGCGGTCCGCATGGAGGGAATCGTCGGGACCATCGCGGGGGACGACACGATCCTCCTCGTGTGCCGAACCCGACAGGACGGGGAGGCCGTTCAGAACACCCTCCTGAGACTGGCGGACCCGACGCAATCGGGCACCGCCGACGGGGCGGACGCCCCACACCAGACCCATTGACCATCGAGACATCACCGGACATCGGACTAGGAGAGAACATGGCACAGAGCAAGGACCGCGTGGTCCTGGCGTACTCGGGCGGACTCGACACCTCGGTCGCCATCGGTTGGATCGGCGAGCAGACGGGCATGGACGTCGTGGCCGTTGCCGTCGATGTGGGCCAGGGCGGGGAGGACCTCGAGGTCATCCGTCAGCGCGCGCTCGACTGTGGTGCGGTCGAGGCCTACGTGGCCGACGCCAAGGAGGAGTTCGCGGCGGACTTTTGCGTGCCCGCGCTCAAGGCCAACGCACTGTACGAGGGCGCCTACCCGCTGGTCTCGGCGATCTCGCGCCCGCTGATCTCGAAGCATCTGGTTCGCGCGGCGCGTCAGTTCGGTGCCTCGACGGTCGCGCACGGCTGTACGGGCAAGGGCAACGATCAAGTCCGCTTCGAGGTGTCGATCACCTCGATGGCTCCCGATCTTCACACGATCGCGCCGGTGCGTGATCTCGCACTGACCCGCGACGTCGCCATCGACTATGCGAACAAGCACCACCTGCCGATCGAAACGACTCGGAACAACCCGTTCTCGATTGATCAGAACGTGTGGGGTCGTGCCATCGAGACGGGCTTTCTCGAGGATATCTGGAACGCGCCGACTAAGGACGTCTACAACTACACGGACGATCCGACGTATCCGCCCCTGCCCGACGAGGTCGTCATCAGCTTCGAAAAGGGCGTGCCCGTCGCCATTGACGGTCGTTCGATGACGCCGCTGCAGATCATCCAGGAGATGAACCGTCGCGCGGGCGCCCAGGGCATTGGACGCATCGACATCGTCGAGGACCGCCTGGTCGGCATCAAGTCCCGTGAGATCTACGAGGCTCCCGGGGCGATTGCCCTGATCGCTGCCCACCAGGAACTCGAGAACGTGACGATTGAGCGGGAACTTGCCCGCTTCAAGCGTCGTGTCGACGAACGCTGGACCGAACTCGTCTACGACGCCCAGTGGTTCTCTCCTCTGAAGAAGGCCATGGACGCTTTCATCGAGGACAGCCAGCAGTACGTGACGGGCGACATCCGCATGACGCTGCACGGCGGTCGCGCGACGGTGACGGGACGTCGTTCCGACTCCTCCCTCTACGATTTCAATCTCGCGACCTATGAGACCGGGGATTCCTTCGACCAGTCCAATTCGCGTGGATTCATCGAAATCTACGGGATGTCGGCCCGTCTGGCGGCGGCGCGCGACGTGCGCTTCGGCAAGGGTCTCCAGGTCGGCGAGGGAAGTCTTTGAGACTGCATCCGACCGGCCCCGGGGCCTGCCGACAGTGGGTCCCGGGGCCCGTGTGCGCCATCTGCGTGACAGGGAGTGGCATCACCGGGTGAAGACAACGTCACGCGATCGTGTAGGTGCAGCCGCAGTTCCATAACGAGTCGTTCATGACGACGGTCGGTCCGGTCGCGAGTTCGGGTTGGTGTGCGACCGTTTGTCGCAAGATCGCGCAGTTGGGCCGTTGACGGCGGTCGCGTGACGCTGCGATGAGCCGGTGGAGCCGTCTCTGGTCCTGTCGACGTACCCTCATGGATGGCGCGATGATGACGCTCCAGGTTCTCTCGGTCGTCTTCGATCCGGGATCTCGGTGATTCGCGCTCTATGTCAGGGCCCGTCCGACGTCGCAACAGGAACAGGAAGGGGACGAGGTGACGCAATCCGATCCGGCCCGCAGGCCGGTGGATTCTTCGCACCCGCGTTCCCGGGAGCGGATGTCGGGAATCACCGAAGCCGTCGAACGTGGCGCCCGGTGGGTATCCGCGTCTGCGGATTCGTTGATTGGCCCTGTCGGGGCCTGGGTCTTCTTCGTGTCCTTTGCTGGGCAGGGGATCCGGGATCTTCTCGGCTTCTGGGGTTATGGCGTGGTCGTGACGCTGACGGGTCTGGCTCTGGCTGCCGTGTTCATGGGGGCAGGACGGCGGGTGACACTTCGACGGCTTCCTCTGGCACCGTGCGCCTTCGTCGTCGTGTGTTGTCTGAGCGTGCTGTGGTCGGCCTACAAGGTCGAGACCGTCGGTGCAGCGGGGCTGTCGTTGATCACCACGGCGGGAGGAATCCTGCTCGCGATCGCCTTCCCGCTGGATCGTATGCTGTTCGCCCTCACGAGGGCGCTGCAGTGGACTCTGGGGTTGAGTCTGGCGTTGGAGCTGTTCGTCGCGGTGGTCATCGGTCATCGGATCCCTCCGCTGTACATGCTGAAATGGGCACACGTGCCCGAACTCTCCTACTGGGTCAACGGTGCCTTGTTCCGTGGCGGGCCGATCCAGGGATTCGTCGGAAATCGCAATCCTTTGGCGTTCATCGCTCTGTTGATGATTCTCTGTCTTGTCACTCTGTGGCTCGCGCATCGCATCGGAGCGATTGAGGCACTCGTCTGGATCGCGCTTTCCGTCCTCGTCCTCGCGCTGACGCGTTCGGCCACAGTCTTCGTCGCCCTGTTCGCCTGCATCGCGGTTGTGGCCGTCGCGCTTGTCCTGCGCGCAGCGAGTCCTGCTCGGCGCCCCCGTATTCTGCGGGTGGCCGTCATCCTCGCCGTGATGGCCGTCATCGCCGGGGTCCTCCTCCACGATTCGCTGACAGGCCTGCTCGGACGAGATCCCGACATGACAGGACGTTCCGAGATCTGGCACCGGGTCCTGTTCCTCTGGCGGATGCATCCGATCACGGGCTGGGGCTGGATCATGTATTGGGTGCCATGGATTCCCATGTTCCGATACCTGGTGATCCGCCCCGATGGCACTCCCACGGTGCAATCCCACAATGCCTATATCGAGGCGCTGTTCCAGACTGGGATCATCGGATGCATCGTGCTGGTGGCGGCTGTGCTGTGGGTGACTATCTCGGCGTTCCGGATCGCCGTGAAGAGACTGGACACGGACATACTCTGCCTGGCTCCCACCCTGTTCATGACCGCGATGGTGGTTCAGTCATTCAGCGAGTCCCGGCTGCTCTCGGAGGGCAACTGGCTGCTCTTCACCGCGATCGCCACATGGATCACGGTGCGTGCCCACACGGTGGAGGTCACGGCACTGCCGCTGGGCAGGATCCGCCGGCGGGTCAGCGTGGCATCGGATCCCGCAGCACAGGACATGTCATGCACCGAGGACCACCCCGGCCGCGTCCCAATTCGGAGCCGTGGATCTCGATGACGTCGATGCCCGACCGGCGCAATGCGGCGCTGGACAACGGAGACCGGTCGTAGGTGATGACGACGCCGGGGGCGATGGCAAGGGCGTTGCATCCGTCGTTCCATTGCTCGCGATCGATGTCGGAGAAGGACCCCTCGGGCGAGATGATCCGCAGGGAGCGGCCCATCACTCGTTCGAGGGCCGCGACGAGGTCGTTCCCGGAGTCTTCGACGTTCAGTGTGCCACCGTCATCGGTGAGGATCATCGTCCGCACGGGACCGAGGTGGGGGTGGAGGAGGAAGGCATCCGCGTCGACCTGGGTGAGGACGGTGTCGAGATGCATGAACGTCCGGGTCTGGGGCAGCACGACCGCTAACACCGTACGTGCTTGGTGAGCTCGGAAGAGTTTGACCGCCAGTCGCTCGACGCCCTGTGGGGTCGTGCGTTCGGAGACTCCGAGGGCGACGACGCCATTGTCTAGGACAAGCGCATCCCCGCCCTCGGCGCTGCGAATCGCACCGGAGGTACCCGTGGACCAGGTCTCGAAAGATGCGGCTGCGAATCGGGGGTGCCAGCGGTAGATCGCCGAATAGTGCAGTGACTCCCGCTCGCGGGCCAGTCGGCTCATCGAGTTGACAGCGACCCCGTGGTACAGCCAGGCGGAGGCGTCGCGGGCGAAGAGATGGTTCGGGAGCGGCCGGATCAGGAAGTCGTCGTCCTCGAGGGTGCGCGTGACGAGCGAGCGCACGGGAGAGAGCTCCTTCCATTCCCGCACGGTCAGGCCCTCAAGGCACAGGCGGGCGAGCGCCAAGTCCTCGAGTCCGGCGCTCCATTCCCGCAGAGCGGGGGTGAGGACGGGACCTAGACGGCGCTCATTGAGGGTCCGCTCAAGGACGGTCGCACGGGCGTCTTCGACGGAAAGCGTTTCCGAGAGGAGCCTGCCGAGATGGAGGACCTCGACGCCGCGATCCTCCATGACCTGGACGAACTCATCATGCTCGGCCCGCGCTCGCCCCGGATCGACGAGGTCGTCGAAGAGAAGCTCCTGGTGGTTGGTCGGAGTCAGACGTTCAATCTCCCGGCCGGGCCGGTGGACGATCACTTGCCGGAGACGTCCGGTCTCGGAATCGACGTGCGGGTCGTCCATGCGCTGCGTTCTCCTCGTCCTGGGTCGAGTGTGAGTATAGGCACGGCCGTCCTCGGCCCGGCCCGAATGCGGGCACCGACAGGCGTCAGGATACGGACGAACGTGGGCGCGGTGGCGCCGCGACCCCATGGAGCGGCATCATCGAGTCATGGCCGAAACCCAGGACAGCTCCGATCACCGTGCGCCGATGAGCCTGTGGGGAGGACGATTCGCCGGCGGGCCCTCTGAGGCGCTCGCTGCCTTGTCCGTGTCGACGCAGTTCGACTGGCGTCTCGCCCACGTCGATATCCGGGGATCGCATGCTCACGCGAATGCTCTTCACGAAGCCGGACTTCTCACTGATGACGAGCTCGCCCGGATGCAGGACGCCCTCGACCGTCTCGACGCCGATGTCTCGTCCGGTGCTTTCGGTCCGCTTCCCGGTGACGAGGACGTCCACACGGCCCTCGAACGCGGGCTGCTCGAACGGGCGGGCGATCACTTGGGCGGAAAACTGCGGGCCGGGCGCTCCCGCAACGATCAGATCGCGACCCTGATCCGCATGTACCTGCGCGACGAAGCACGTCATCTGGCGGGGCTGATTCTTGATGTCGTGGACGCTCTGCTCAACCAAGCGCGCGCCGTCGGCGATGCGGTGATGCCGGGGCGCACTCACATGCAGCATGCCCAGCCCGTCCTCGTCGCCCATCATCTGGCGGCCCACGCCTGGCCGTTGCTACGCGACGTCGAACGGCTTCAGGACTGGGATGACCGTGCCGCGGTCTCGCCCTACGGATCGGGAGCCCTGGCGGGCAACACCCTTGGAATGGATCCCCAAGCGATCGCGGCCGAGCTGGGCTTCGCCGACTCGGTCGCGAACTCGATCGACGGGACAGCGTCGCGCGATGTGGTCGCGGAATTCTCCTTCATCCTGGCGATGACCGGTGTCGACATCTCCCGCCTGTGCGAGGAGATCGTCATCTGGAACACGAAGGAGTTCGGGTATGTCACGCTCGATGACTCGTATTCGACGGGGTCGTCGATCATGCCACAGAAGAAGAACCCCGACGTCGCTGAACTCGGCCGTGGCAAGGCCGGGCGCTTGATCGGGGACCTGACGGCTTTGCTGACTGTTCTCAAGGGCATTCCCCTGGCCTACGACCGCGATCTGCAGGAGGACAAGGAACCGGTCTTCGACCAGGTCGACACTCTCGACGTGTTGTTGCCCGCGGTCGCAGGCATGGTCGCGACGATGCGCTTCGATCTCGACCGGATGGCGGAGCTGGCGCCTCGAGGCTTCTCGCTGGCCACCGACATTGCCGAGTGGCTCGTGCGCCGGGGGGTCCCCTTCCGGGAGGCCCATGAGATTTCGGGTGCATGTGTGCGAACGGCGGAGGCACGCGGCGTCGAGCTGTGGGACCTCACGGACGAGGAGCTCGCTGCGGCCTCGCCGGAGCTGACTGAGGACGTGCGGGAGGTCCTCACGGCGTCCGGCTCGGTCTCGGCGCGTCGGGGTCGCGGGGGGACGGCGCCGGTGCGGGTGGCCGAGCAGCTCGACGAGGCAGACAAGGTGGAGGCTGGGTTGCGGCAGTGGTCGAAGCGACCGGTGGAACGCGCGGCGGAGTGACGCCGTTCTGCCGTTAAGCTGTGAGCGGCCCAGAGCGGGTCGTGGGGCGAAGACGAAGGGCGCATCTGTGACGGACATCCTCGACGAGTTGCAGTGGCGGGGCCTGGTGGCTCAGCACACCGACATTGAGGCGCTTCGCGCGCATCTGGCCGAGGGGCCTGTCACGTATTATTGCGGGTTCGATCCGACGGCTCCGTCGCTCCACCACGGTCACTTGGTCCAGATGATGCTCATGCGGCATCTGCAGTTGGCGGGGCATCACCCGATTGCCTTGGTCGGTGGCGCGACAGGACAGATCGGGGATCCCCGGCAGTCCGGGGAACGGCAGCTCCAACCGACCGAGGTCGTGGCTGAGTGGACGGAGAAGCTGCGTGAGCAGATCTCACACTTCCTCGACTTCGAGGGGCCCAACGGAGCCGTGATGGTTAACAACCTGGACTGGACCCGGGAGATGTCAGCGATCGACTTGTTGCGGGAAGTCGGCCAGTACTTTCGTGTGGGCACGATGCTCAACAAGGACATCGTGGCCCGCAGGCTGTCGTCCGATGAAGGCATCTCCTTTACGGAGTTCAGCTACCAAGTTCTGCAGGCCAACGACTACCTCGAACTGCACCGACGCTACGGATGCACCCTGGAAACCGGAGGGAACGACCAGTGGGGCAACATGGTCGGGGGCGTCGATCTGATCCGCAAGGTGGAGGGCGAAGAGACCCACGTGATGACGACGCCGATCATCACGAAGTCCGACGGGACGAAGTTCGGCAAGTCCGAGGGCGGAGCCATTTGGCTGTCTCCCGATCTGATGAGTCCTTACGCGTTCTACCAGTTCTGGTTGCAGACCGCGGACGCGGATGTGGTGAAGCTTCTCAAGATCTTCACCTTCCTCCCGCGAGAGCGGATCCAGGAGCTGGCCGTCGAGGTCGCCGAGCGGCCGCACGTGCGGGAGGCCCAGAAGGTTCTGGCGGCCGAGGTGACGGCCATGGTCCATGGCCCGGCGGAGCTCGAACGAGTACTCGCGGCGACCTCGTCCCTCTGGGGCGGGGGCGACCTTCGAGCAGTCGATGGGAGGACTCTGTCGGCAGCGACCGCCGATCTGCCTCACGGAGTGATCGTGCCGGGGCAATCGACCATCGTCGATGCGCTTGTCTCGACGGGACTCGAGAAGGGGCGTTCGGCCGCGCGCCGGACCGTTGCCGCTGGGGGCGCCTCACTCAATAACATCAAGGTCACCGACGAAGACGCACCGATTGAGCCAGTCGATCTGCTGGCCGGGGGAGTGGCATTGATTCGTCGTGGTCGCAAGACGCTGGCTGTCGTCCAGACGGAGCCTGAAACCGGTACGCACTAGTCAGGATGGACTCCCAGAACACCTAGAGCCGGGTGCCCACTCATCTCAGATGAGTGGGCACCCTCTCATTCGGCGGCGAGACTTCGAAAGTGTCAACCATCCTTCAGCCCCATGAGGGGATCGGGACACAAGGTCCTCCAGAGGCGAGGACTCGGTCACTGGCAAGGGTGACCACGACTACACGCTCGAAGAGGCCATCGGTTTGACACGAGGTGTTGGGGCTCGTAGAGTATCTACTCGCCGCCGGAACGAGCCGAGAGTTCGTCGAGGTCGGTACGCCTCCTTCAATACATGTGGATCCCATGTGTATTCGGGTGTGTGGGTGTTGTTTGTGAACTCGATAGCGTGTGGTTTTTGTTTATGCCTGTTTTTTTGTTTGTTGTTTTGGTTTTTTGGTTGGGATTGCTTGCTGGCTGGGTTTTGGCTTGGTTGGTGGGTTTTTCGGATTGTTTTTGTTCGGAGAGTTTGATCCTGGCTCAGGACGAACGCTGGCGGCGTGCTTAACACATGCAAGTCGAACGCTGATGCTCCAGCTTGCTGGGGTGGATGAGTGGCGAACGGGTGAGTAACACGTGAGTAACCTGCCCTCTTCTTTGGGATAACGGTCGGAAACGATTGCTAATACCGGATATTCACTATGCTTCGCATGGGGTGTGGTGGAAAGGGTTTTTCTGGTGGGGGATGGGCTCGCGGCTTATCAGCTTGTTGGTGGGGTGATGGCTTACCAAGGCTTTGACGGGTAGCCGGCCTGAGAGGGTGACCGGTCACATTGGGACTGAGATACGGCCCAGACTCCTACGGGAGGCAGCAGTGGGGAATATTGCACAATGGGCGCAAGCCTGATGCAGCGACGCCGCGTGAGGGATGGAGGCCTTCGGGTTGTGAACCTCTTTCGCTCATGGTCAAGCCGCACCGTTGGGTGTGGTGAGGGTAGTGGGTAAAGAAGCGCCGGCTAACTACGTGCCAGCAGCCGCGGTAATACGTAGGGCGCGAGCGTTGTCCGGAATTATTGGGCGTAAAGGGCTTG
>JAATFD010000042.1 GCA_015655375.1 Actinomycetales bacterium | reverse complement strand
TCGTCGCCCGCTTCAAGCCCTCGCGCCGCCGGGCGTCCGACCTCGAGCCGACGGGACCCCCGACGTAAGCGATCCGTCGGTGCCCGAGCGACCGAAGATGAGCGATGGCCAGCTCCATCGCCAACGCATAGTCGACGGAGACCGACAGGACCCCCGACGCCTCGGCGTTGACCAGCACCAGCCGCATCTTCCCGAGCCGCTCCAGATCGGCGTCCAGATTTCGTGGCGCCCCGATGATCAGCCCGTCGGTCTGCTGCGAGAGTGCCTCGACAAGGTCGGCCTCACGGCGCGGATCCTCATCGGAATCCCCGACGAGGACGGCCGTGTCGAATTCAAGCGCACGTGCCTGCACACCCTTGGTCATCGAGGCGAAGTAGGGATTCTCGAGGTCGGGAACGACGAGTCCGATCGATCCGGTGCGACCTGAGCGCAGCAAACTGGCCGCGCGATTCGGCTTGTATCCGAGCTGATCAACGATGGCTGCGACCCGCTTCCGGGTCGATTCAGCCACACGCTCGGGCTCGGACAACGCCCGCGACACCGTGGAGATGGAGACTCCCGCCTCGCGGGCAACATCGTGCAGCGTGACCACAGAACCCTCCCCGCTCGGATCCGGTCGCATCCAACCGGCCCGACCAGTTTGCCACGCGGCACGCCGCAGCCGCGGAACAGACCTCAAGACCGGTGTGCACCTCGCCCCCGACAGCGTTCGTGGAGACATCCGGACGCCTCACCGCCGTGCTGCTCCGGCTGTTCCCAGGTTCCACACGATGACGTGCTCAGCGTCCGTCGACTCCAGGACGAGGTCACGCCGACCGACCCAGTCCAGATGGGCCAGATCATCCAGTCCCTCGACCTCGACCGCGTGCGCATCCACCGACCAATCGGCATGCAGCGCCACCTCCGCGAAGTCGAATCGCTCGAGCATCGTCCCGACTCCCCCGGCAACGGTCCCCGACCCGCACGAATGCCCCTGTGAGAAACGGGTCAATCGGTCGGCTTCCTCTCCCTCACGACAGTTTGAGCATGACCTTCGACGATCCGGTCGATCGATCTCCCGCGGTCTCGAACGCCTGCAGGGCGTCGTCGATGTCGAAGGTGTGCGTCAGCAGCGGCTCGACGTCCAGGCCCTGCGACATCGCCGCGACCGCGTCCGTGATCTCGTCGATGAAGCGGAACGATCCCTTGTACTCGATCTCGCGAGTGACCAATTGGCCAAGGGCGGCCGGAACCTCTCCCCGAGGCATGTTGCCGACCTGGACGACCGTTCCGCCGGGACGGGCCGCCAGAAAGACGTCGCCGAGCGCCCGCGACGCCCCGGACGCCTCGAAGACCACGTCGACGTCGCTGGGCAGTGGCTCGCCCTCTGAACGATCCACCACGGTATCCGCCCCCATGTTCGAGGCGACCTCCAATGAACTCGTTGCCAGGTCTGCAGCCACGACACTGTCCGCACCGGAGTATTTGGCGGCCGCGACCACCAGGGACCCGATCGGCCCGCACCCGTTGACGAGGACTCTCTTTCCCCGGACCCCGCCCGAGCGGTTGACCGCGTGGAGAGCAACGCCCAGCGGCTCGGCCACGGCGCCATGACGGGTCGACACCGTCTCCGGAAGCACCCGCAACTGATCGACGCGAGCGGTCCGGAATTCCGAGAATCCCCCGGCCTCGTGCGGATACATGGCAGCAGACCCGAAATAACGCGTCCGGGGATACAGGTTCGTGCGCCCGGCCAAGACCTCGGGCATGACGCCGTCTCCCACCAAGGTGGCGGGATGGACCGTCGTCGGGGTCCCGACCTCGATCCCGTCGACTCCCTCGCCCAGCTCGACGACACGCCCAGCCATCTCGTGACCCAGCGTCAGCGGTTCCTTGAGAACAGCGGTGCCGGAGACCGCGTGGCGCCAGTACGCGATGTCGGACCCGCAGATTCCGCCCCATTCCATCGCGATCAGGACCTCACCCGGCCCGGGCACCGGCTTCTCAACCTCGACAACTCGCAGATCGTCGGCTCCGTACACAACAACAGCCTTCATGGTTCCTCTTCCCCGCTCGTTTCCTGCGGCATCCGACGCCGCAGGCTGAAACTCTCAGATGGACAGATCCTCGATCTCGTCCGTTCTCCCGTCGGCCAGCTCCTGGACCTGTGCCCAGATCGTCTCGTCCACCGGCACGCCCTCACGCAGGTTGCGCTCCCTGGCCGCCGCGGTGCGTTCTCCCGGGGAGGTCACGGGGTGGGCGGGATCAATGGGAGTGGTTGCGTCCGCGGACTCGACGCGCTCGTCCACCTTGCGTTGGATGGTGGCTTCATCTCCGAAGAGGTACGGGTCGAAGGCGATGAAGACTTGGCAGGCGCCCGTGCACGATCCTTGGTCCTCGACGTCGAGATCGTGACCGGATTTGCCCGCCGCCATGATCGTCGCCGCCAGATCCAGAGCCATCGCCATGTCCAAAACGATCGAACCGTTTGCGCGTGGAATCGCCACGCAGAAGGGATTGTTGCCGACCCTGGACTCGGTCGATCCCCACATCGGCATCGCGGCCTCTGTATTGGTCCAGCACATCCCGATAAATCCCGCCTCCGCTGCACGCCAGGCGTAGGTCCCCCCGCGCATCCAATGCGTCGTGTTGCGCAACGTCACACAGCCGATCCCATGCACCTTTGCCAGCTCGACGGCGCGGTCCATGCAGAACTCCGCGTTCGTGATCCCAGGGCCCAAGTGACCGTCATAATTCTCGGCAGCGCCCTTGGCTCCCACGAGCTCGGGCGTCGCATTCGGATCGACCCACCCTCGTCGCACGTAGTCGACGAAGCGCGGGACACGGTTCAGCCCGTGGCTCTCCACCCCGTCACACGAGGACGAGGCATGAACATGAGCGCACTCACGCGCGACGTCGTCCGGAACACCAGCGTTGGACAGAGCGCGCTCGATCGTGGTTTCGACAGTTGCCAATGGAACTCTGATGGACATCGTTTTCCTCTTCCACTCACCACACCGTGAGCCGTGGCGGTGTTCTCAACTGTGAACCAACCCAGAGCACACAGGCCTCCCAGCCTGGGGCCGAGGACGGTCGCACCCGCGCATGACACTCCGCGGGATGTGACCGCCCTCGTCCGTGGGATGACAGATTCCCAGATTCCGGCGGTGTCAGCGCTGCACGCGCGCTCCACCACCGGCGACCAAACGTTCGACCTCGACCTTCGAGGCCATCGAGGTGTCACCTGGCGTCGTCATCGCCAAGGCACCATGGGCCGCCCCATACTCGACGGCCTGCGCGACGTCATCGAGCTCCATGAGGCCATAGACCAGACCGGAAGCGAAGGAGTCCCCGCCACCGACCCGGTCGAGGATCTCCAGACCCGGACGCTCGGTCGAGCGGACGAAACCAGAATCCTTCGACCAGGCGATGGCCGCCCAGTCGTTGATCGTCGCGGTCTTGACCTGGCGCAGGGTGGTCGCGGCGACTGTGAAGTTCGTGAACTCGGCGGTGACCTGCTCGATCATCCGCTCGAAAGCGGAGGTGTCGAGCTTGGAGAGGTTCGCGTCCACGCCCTCGACCTCGAAGCCGAGTGAGGCCGTGAAGTCCTCCTCGTTGCCGATCATCACGTCGACCAAACGGGCCAGACGACGGTTGACCTCCTGGGCGCGCTCCTGGCCACCGATGCCCTTCCACAGGGAGGGACGGTAATTGAGGTCGTAGGACACGATCGTGCCGTGGCGGTGGGCCGCTTCCAACGCCGCCTCGACGACATCCGCAGAGGACTCGGACAACGCCGCGAAGATCCCACCGGTGTGCAGCCAGCGCACGCCCTGGCGCCCGAAGAGATCCTCCCAATCCACGTCCTCGGGACGCAGCTGAGAGATCGCGGTGTGCCCACGGTCCGACGTGCCCACGGCCCCGCGGATGCCGAAGCCCCGCTCCGTGAAGTTCAGGCCGTTGCGAGCGGTGCGCCCCACGCCGTCATCGTCGACCCAGTGGATCAGCGAGGTGTCGACGCCACCCTGACGGATGAAGTCCTCGACCAGCCGACCGACCTCGTTGTCCACCAGGGAAGTGACGACGCCGGCGCGCTCGCCGAAGCACCGGGCCAGGCCGCGCGCGACGTTGTACTCGCCACCGCCCTCCCACACGCGGAAGGAACGCGCGGTGCGAATGCGGCCCTCGCCGGGATCGAGACGCAACATGACCTCGCCCAGGGACACGACGTCATAACGGCACTCGGAGGCCGGACGCACGGTCAGTCCGGTGCTCATCGACCGGCCTCCTTCGCGATCGCGATGGCCTGGGCGGACAGCTCGGCGATCGTGTCCCACTTCTGCTCAGCGATCAGGTTCTTCTTGACCATCCACGACCCGCCGCACGCCGCAATCGCAGGAACGGCCAGGAAGTCGGCGAGGTTCGCTGCGGACACGCCGCCCGTCGGGACGAAACGCACCTGCGGGAACGGGGCGGACAGCGCCTTGATCGTTGGGATCCCACCCATGGCGACGGCAGGGAAGAACTTCACCGTGTCGACACCGAGCTCGAGGGCGGCCATCAGCCACGACCCGTCAGTGCAGGCCGGCAACACGGGGACGCCCTCGCCCTGTGCGAAGCGCACGACATCGGCCGAGAAGCCGGGCGAGACGATGTAGGAGGCGCCCGCTGCCAGTGCCTCCTTCGCCTGGGCGATATTGATGACGGTCCCGGCACCGACGGTCAGGCCGTCGATCTCCGTCATTGCGTGGATCGCATCCGCCGCGGCTCTGGTGCGGAAGGTAACCTCCGCCGTCGTGATGCCACCGGCGACGAGGGCCTTGCCGACCTCGACACCGTCACTCGCGGACTCGACAACCACGACCGGAACCACCGGATTCGCAGCCAACATTGAGGCCAAGGACTCTGTCATGACTCACTCCATTCGTTTGATGACACGTGTGATGGAAGACGCCGGGACGCGCTCTCGCACGCCCTCGCGTTCCGCGTTCTCGTCCGTGGGCCGGAACATCCGAGCGACGTTCGATGGTCATCACGCCCCACGACAAGCGGTGATAATGGACGGGCGTCCATGAGAACGCCCCTCGGAGAGGATTCACTGTGGAGCCCACATCCGGCACTACGCCGCACAGCACAGCCACGTCCAAGCCCAACTCGACCGCAAAGCTGTTGCGCGTCCTCGAGGCCGTATGCGAACCTCCGTCGACGCATCGCCTGACGACGCTGGTGACCACGACCGGTTTGGCGAAAACCAGCGTGTACCGACTGCTCGGGGAGCTCATCGACAACGGTTTCGTCATGCGCGACGGCGACGGACGCTACCGACCGGACACCGCGCTGAAGGTCCTCGCCGCGGAGGTCCGCGCCGACGACGATTCGAAGACGATCCGGACGATCCTCACCGAACTCCAACGCCGCGTCGGCAATACGATCCACTACGCCGTACGCACCTCTGACCACGCCATCTACATGGACAAGGTCGAGGGAGCCGAGCAGGCGATCCGCATGGCGTCCCAGCCCGGAACCGAGCTCCAGCTGCATTCGACAGCGATCGGCAAAGCGATTCTCGCAAATCTTCCCGAGGACGAGGTCCGCGCCTATGCGCATCGCACTGGACTCCCCTCCTCGACCAGCCAGACAATCACGACGCTGAAGGGCTTGCTCGCCGACGGGAGGCTTGTGCGCACGCGCGGCTTCGCGATCGACGACCAGGAGAACGAGAACCTCATCCGTTGCATCGCCGTCGCAGTGCCGGACAGCCAGGGACATCCGCTCGCGGGTGTCTCGATCTCCACGGTCGCCGCGCTGGTTCCCCTGGAGGAGCTCCAGTCCTACGCGGAGCCCCTGGCGAATGCGGCCCGCGAGATCAGCGCCGTTCTGGGACGCTGAGGCCCCGAAGCCGAACGCCCTCGAGCGGGCGCACCGCGCTCCCGCGCGCTGCGGGAACATGGCACGTCCGCCCATCGGCCACCACGTGGACACCGGGATCCCTCCCCGATCGCTATCAGGCCGCGGGAGAGCCCGACTTGTCGACAGCCTCCCACAGACCATTGATGTAGGTGGCGCCCATGGCACGGTCGTAGAGACCGTAGCCCGGGCGTCCGGTCTCGCCCCAGACCATGCGGCCGTGATCGGGCCGGATGAATCCCTCGAAGCCGGAATCATGGAGGGCGCGGACGATCTCATAGAGGTCAAGGGAGCCCTCGGAGGACAGATGGGCGGACTCGCGGAAATTGCCGTTCTGACCCCATTTGATGTTGCGGACGTGCGCGAAGGGCACGCGATCCGCGGCGACGAAATGCTTGATGATCTCGACGACGTCGTTCTCCGGGTTCTCGCCGAGGCTGCCCGTGCAGATCGTCAGGCCATTGTTCGGACTGTCGACCATGTCGACGATGGCCTGCAGGTCGGAGCGGTTCTTCACCACGCGCGGCAGACCGAAGATCGGCTTGGGCGGGTCGTCGGGGTGGATCGCCATCTTGATGCCGACCTCCTCGCACACCGGGATGACGCCCTCGAGGAAGTACTTGAGGTTCGCTCGCAGGGCGTCCTCGTCGACATCCTTGTACTGCTCGAACAGCTTCTTGAGGTCAGCCAGGCGCTCCGGCTCCCAGCCGGGAAGGGTGAAGCCGTCGGAGGCCGAGGCCGTCTTCTCGACCATCTGCTCGGGGGTCGTCGACGTGGCGATCTGGTCGTTGTAAGCCATCGCGAAGGAGCCGTCGGGCAGCTTCGAGTTCAGGTCCGTGCGCAGCCAGTCGAAGACGGGCATGAAGTTGTAGCAGATGACCGTGATGCCGAACTCCGCCAGGTTGCGGATCGACTGACGGTAGTTCTCGATGTAGCGGTCGCGCGAGGGCAGGCCGATCTTGATGTCGTCATGGATGTTGACGCTCTCGATGACCTCGAGGTTGAGGTCCGCATCGCTCGCCTGCTTCTTGAGGGCCGCAATCTTGTCCGTGGACCAGACCTCCCCGACCGGAACGTCGAAGAGAGCGCCAACGACGTCGTGCACGCCCGGGATCTGCCGGATGTAGGACAACGGAATCGGGTCATCCTGCGCCCCGAACCACCGGAATGACATTCTCATCAGTTGTGACCTCCTGCGGTGACAAAGGTGTGGAGTTCTTGCGCGACCGCTCCCGGGCCAGCAACAAGCTTTCTGGTGAAGTTCTCGACCGTCTCACCGACGCCGGCCTCGTAGAGGTCGATGCCGAAGATCTCTGCGTTCGAGAGCAGCGGGTGCAGACGGTCCCCGACCGAGTCCGGCTCGCCCAGGTGGATGTCCGCGACGAATCCGTGCAGGTAGTCGGCCAAGGGATCGGAGCTGAGCTCGAAGGCTGCGCCCTCATCGTCCAGGGCGAGCAGGTAACGGATCCATGCGGCGATCGCGAACGGGATCGCGTGCAGCGAGGCACCCTCGCCCTTCGAGGCGTAGATCGAGATCGTCTCGCCGAAGCGGATCCCGACCTTCTGCGAGGTATCGGTCGCGATGCGCTGCGGGGTGTCCGGGATCCCGGGGTTCGGGATCCGCTTGGTGACAACTTCGTCGATGAACGACTTCGGGGAGATGATGCCGGGATCGGTGACGACGGGCAGGCCCTCGACGTAGCCGATCTGATGGACCAACGCCATGACGTCCTTGTTCGTCGACTCCTGCGCGATCGAGGTATAGTCCAGCGTGCATCCGAGGACGGCCATCGCCGTATGCAGCGGGTTGAGGCACGTGCAGACCTTCATGCGGTCGGCGCGGTTGACGGTCTCCCGATCGGTGAAGAGCACCCCGCCCTTGTCTAGCGCGGGACGCCCATTGGGGAAGGAGTCCTCGATCACCAGGTAGCGGACCTCCTCTGTGTTAGAGAAGACCGCAAGAGGAGCGCTGTCCGGGCGGATCTTGAGGGCCGCATCCGCGACGCCGCGATCGGTCAGCATCTGCGCGACGCCAGCCGAGGGCGCCGGGGTGATGCGATCGACCATCGTCCACGGGAAGCTGACCCGTGCCGGATCGGTGGCGTAGGCGAGGAACTCATCGGAGACGAGCCCGCGCTCGTTCCACTCGTGAGCGACCTCGGCGATCGCATCGGCCAGGCGCTGCCCGTTGGCGGAGAAGTTGTCGGTGGAGACCAGAGCGATCGGCGTCGCTCCCGCCTCGAAGCGTGCGTACAGCAGTGAGGCGAGGACGGTCATCGCATGCGAGGACTCACCGGGGCCCGCCGCTAGGTCGGCCGCCGCGTCGGGAAGGAACTCCCCGTCGGCCCCGCGCAGCTTGTAACCCTTCTCGGTGATGCACACGGTCGTCATCTGCAGGGAGTCGCAACGGAAGATCGCCCGTAGGTGCTCCCACGCCGGAGTCGTGCCCGCGAAGAGGTGGTGGCTCTCGGCGACGCTGGCGACGACCGTCGGATCGAGTGATCCATCGGCCTTCATGACGACATTGAGGAAGAACTGATCGGTCTCCGCGTAGTTGCGGATCTCCGTGTCGCCGCGCGTGTTGACGAGGACGATGCCGGTGTCCATCGCCCCGGCGTTCAGTGTGTCCTGCGCGATGACCGAGTGCAGACTCCGGAACAGGTTGCCGGCCCCGAGGTGCACCCACCGCGGCGCGGCAGCAGTCGCCTCGCGCATGGCGGCGACGTCGAAGGTCGGAACCGCGAATCCGGCGGCCTCGAAATCCGCCAGATGCTCCGGCGTTGAGGCGTCCAGACGCAGCTGCGTCCCAGAGGTCATGTCATCACTCCGTTCAGTGTGTGGCTCAGTCATTGGTCGCGGCTTTGCCGAAGCCGAAATAGTCGACCGCGTTGTCGTGGAAGACACCGCGCAAGACAGACTCCGCCGTGTCGAGGTCGGCGGGGTACTGGCCGGACTCGATCCAGCCTCCGACAACGTTGGCGACGATGCGGCGGAAGTACTCGTGACGCGGGTAGGACAGGAAGCTGCGCGAATCCGTCAGCATGCCGACTGCCGCATCGAGGAAGCCGATCTGGGCGAAGGTCTCGATCTGCTTGGTCATTCCGGCGATCGTGTCGTTGAACCACCAGGCGTTGCCGAGCTGCACGTATCCCTTGACGCCCTCGTGCGCGTAGCAGGAGGCCAACGCCGCAAGCGCCTTGTTCTGATTCTCCTCCAGGGTGAACAGGATCGTCCGCGGCAGTGCGCCGGCCTCCTCGAGGTCGCTGAGCATGCGTGCCAGCGCAATGAGGTCAACGTCCTGGCCGACCGCGTCGAAGCCCGTGTCCGGTCCGACCAACTCCAGGGAACGACGGCTGGCATCGCGCAAAGCGCTCATGTGCCACTCCATCACCCAGCCGCCGCGCTGGTAGAGCCCCGCCAGGCGAACCAGCAGCGCCCAGCGGAATCCCTCAGCCTGCGCGTCGGTGATCGGCGCACCCGACAGGCGGGCACGCAGGATCTCGTCAGCCTGGGCGTCGGTGGTCGGTGTCCGAGGGAAGATCTCCAGCGAGTGGTCGGCGACGCGGCAACCGTGGGCGTCGAAGAAGTCGACGCGGGCATCGAGGGCGGCGATCAGCTCGTCGAAGGAAGCGATCGGCCCGCCCGTGGCCTCGCCCAGTCGGGTGACGTACTCGGCGAAGCCGTCGCGCTCGATGCGCAGCACGACGTCGGGACGGAAGCCGGGCAGCACCTGCGTCGCGAACGACGAGTCGGCGGCGAGTGCCTCGTGATCCTCGAGCGTGTCCAGGGGATCGTCGGTCGTGCAGACGACCTCGACGTTGCTCATCTTCACGAGGTTCCGCGCGGAGAACTCGGCAGACGTGATGCGCTCATTGGCGCGATCGAAGACCGACCGGGCGGAAGCAGACGTGATCACGTCCTCGATCCCGAAGAAGCGGCGCAGTTCCAGGTGGGACCAGTGGTACAGCGGGTTTCCGATGGCGCGCTCGAGCACCTCGGCCCACTTCTCGAACTTCTCCCAGTCGCTGGCGTCGCCCGTGATGAAGCGCTCGGGGACTCCGGCGCCGCGCATCAGACGCCACTTGTAGTGGTCCCCGCCCAGCCAGACGTCCGTGATCGAGCGGAACTGGTGGTCCTCACGCAGCTCCTTCGCGGAGAGGTGACAGTGGTAGTCGATGATCGGAAGTTCTGTGACACGCTCGAACAGCTCCTGTGCGGTCGGCGTCTCCAACAGGAAATCGCCATCCAGGAATTTCTTCATCGCGGCGCCACATCCCCGCAGCGACACCGAACGTCCGAATGTGTCATGCCTCTCCCCCTTGAGTGTGTCATCTCTGATAACCGGACCCGTTCGCCAAATGTTCCACTCAGCGGACTATCGGTCTTTCATACGGACTATTCTAGCCGAGCCTCGAAGCGCCACGCAATCCCCGGCCCCTCCCTCACTGCCAATCAGATCAGTGCCGACGCCCCCCTACGAGTCACCACCTCTCGCACCTCACGTCGCCCACATTGCTGCACGAATTCACCTGAATCATCCACTCCGCTGGGAGGATGTTCTTTCAGGAAGACTTGTGTTCTGCAGGGTGAAATCTGCTGCTAGTGTCTGGCTGTCTGGCAGACCGTCATTCCGTTATGCGGAACTCATGGCGAGCTGCTTCAAGGACGAAGAACAACTCCCGTTGAGGCCCTCATCTCCGCGCGCGGTGATCGCCTCCACCTCACGACGAGGGCGTCGCACCACGTAAGGACAACAGATGGACGAGAAATACCGAAACAATCGGATCTACATCCCCCGAGGAAAGATCGGGTTGGGACGAGCCATCGGCTTCGGGATGACTGATCTCATGGGAGGCGGAGCCTTCGCCATCATCGGCGCCTGGCTGCTGTTCTTCTTCACGACCTACGCCGGGCTCTCCGCGGCCGAAGGCGCCTCCATCCTCGCCATTGCGAAGATCATCGACGCCATCACCAGCTTGGTCATGGGCAACCTCACCGACCAGTTCTATCGGACTCGGCTCGGTCAGCGGTTCGGACGCCGCCACTTCTTCCTGCTCATCGGCATCCCACTGGTCCTGGAGTTCATCCTCCTGTGGGTCACCGGCATGTCCTACTGGTACTACCTCGTCGCCTACCTGATCTTCGAGATCATCGCGGCCATGATCCTCATCCCGTGGGAGACCCTCCCCAATGAGATGACGACCGATTACAACGAGCGGACCAAGCTCTCCTCGGCTCGCCTCGTGATCTCCGGTGCGGCGACCTTCCTCGCGACCTTCATCCCCGGCCGTCTCTTCAAGGCGATGGGCGAGAACTCGGCAACCCCGTATCTCATCAATGCCGTCATCTTCGCCGTCATCTTCGCCATCTGCATCGCGATCAGCTGGGGTTCGACCTGGGAGCACTTCGTCGACGCACGTGAGGCAGCTCTGCTCCGCGCCGGCGAGAAACGACTCACCCTCTCAGAGGCGCTTCGCGACTACTTCTCCACGCTGAAGATCAAGACCTTCCGCAAGCATCTGGTGATCTACCTCTTCTCCTTCACCTCAATGGACACGTGGAGCGTCGTCTTCGTCTACTACATCGTCTCGGTGATGGGGCATTCTTCCTCCACCGCGGCCAACATCTCCTCACTGAGCGTCATTGGGATCTTCGTCACGATGTTCTGCGGATACCTCATCACGAAGATCAAGCCCCGCACGCTCTGGATCAGCGCCTTCTGCATCATCCTGTGCACCTCCCTGGGATGGTGGCTCGTTTCGACGACCAATCCGCCCCACATCATCGTGTGGCTCTTCATCATCGGCGCCGTCTACCAGATCGGCCGCTCCGCCTACGTGTTCGTGCCGTGGAACGTCTTCCCCTTCATCCCCGATATCGATGAGCTCGTCACCGGCAAGAAACGCGCCGGCGTGTTCGCCGCCGTCATGACCTTCGTCCGCAAGTCCACTGTCGCTGTCGCCACGCTCATCGTCGGGTTCCTCCTCGACGAGGCCGGCTATGTCAAGGGGCAGACTACCCAGTCCGAGCCCGCCCAGCACATGATCGTCCTCATCCTCTCCTTGGGTGTCGCGATCCTCATCGCCATTGCTCTGGCCACCGTCTTGACCTTCAAGCTCGACAAGAAGACCCACGCGGTCATCGCCGACGAGGTCACCCGCCTCAAGGAGGGCGGCTCGCCCGCCGAAGCGACCGACGAGGTCCGTCTGGTCACCAAGGAACTCAGCGGCGTCGATTACGACTCGATCCACGCATGGGACGCGAACCTCGCGACCCCGTCCGGATCCCCAACGGCATCCGCCTGAGCCCAGAGGGCACATCATGGCAGTTCGTGATCTCTCCTTCCCGTCCGCCAATGGACGCGATCAGATCCAGGCGTGGGTCTGTGAACCGGTCCGTCCCCCGCGCGCGATCGTTCAGATCGTCCACGGGCTGGGGGAGCATTCACGCTGCTACGACCACCTGGTCACCCGCCTCCTCGATGAGGGATTCGTCGTCGCGGCGGACGATCACGCGGGACATGGACGTACCGCCGTTGTCTCCGGTGTGTGGGCCGACACCGGAGACAACGGAGCGGCCGCAGTGGTCGCTGACGAGCTCACCCTGCATGGCCTCGTCAGCGACCTTTTCCCCGGCCTGCCGTGGATCCTCTTCGGCCATTCCTGGGGATCGATGATCGCGCGAGTCGTGGCAGCAGAACACTGCGAGGATCTGAGCGCCCTCGCCCTGTGCGGGATCGCCGCCCAATGCCACTGGCTCGAGCGCGGCGTCGACCGCGCCGACCTCGGCGCACGCATCGCCGCGGGACGAGGCGAGACCCACGACTCGGCACTCGGAGCGCAGATGCGCGAGGAATTCAACTCTCGTATCCCCGAGGACGACCGGGGAAGTTGGGTGAGCGTCAGCCCCGATGTCGTCCGCGAGCACGCCAACGACCCGCTCAAGCGCGGCACCGCGATGACCCTGCGATTCCTTCAGGACTTCATCACGGTCTACGACCGGGCCAACTCCCCCGAGTTCTCCACCGGCGTCCGTCGGGACCTCCCCGTCCTCATCGTCGCCGGGGACGCCGACCCCGTCGCCAACTACGGCGAAGGCGCCTATCACGTCGCCAACCAGTTGGCGGCCTCCGGTCACCACGACGTCCACACACGGGTATGGCCCGGATACCGCCACGAGATCTTCATCGAACCCGACATCCACGACGAAGTCGAGGATGAAATCGCCGGGTTCATCAACGCACACCTGAGCTGAGGAAAGGACTGCACAGATGCAACTTCTCAACACACTCGGCGCCATCACGCCGACCGACTCCGGTATCACCGCAACCATTGATGACCGTCACCGACTCGACGTCGAGGTCCTCGACACGAACCTCGCACGCGTCTGGATCCGTCGCGACGGCCAGGCGGCGCTCGACCGGACGTGGTCCGTGGTCTCCGGTGGCCAGGACGTTCCCTTCGAGGGGCGCGACCGCGCAGACATCTCCGGATTCCCGCTCCCACAAACCTCGACGACCTCAACCGGGGACGGCACCGTCGTCGAATCCGGCCGGATCCGTCTGACGATCCACTCGGCGCCGCTGCGCCTGGAGGTCGCCTGGAACGAGGACGGGGAGTGGACGACCCTGGCCAGCGACCGCACGACCGGCGCCTACTACCTGGGATCCGAGGCCGTGGATCGCGACGGGATGACCTCGCCGCGACGCACCGATGTCGCGCACTTCCAGTCCTTCGACGACTCCGAGCGCGTCCTCGGCCTCGGGGACAAGTCCGGCACGCTGGACCGCGCCCAGGGGCGCTTCGAGATGACCTGCGTCGACGCGCTGGGCTATGACTCGATGAACTCCGATCCCTTGTACAAGCATGTTCCCTTCACGATCACGAAGACCGCGAAGGGCGTCTACGGCGTCTTCTACGACAACTTCTCCCACGCGTGGTTCAACCTCGGCAAGACGAAGGACAACTACCACAAGCGCTTCCGCTCTTGGCACGCAGACGATGGCGACATCGACTACTACGTCCTCTTCGGGGACTCCGTCGAGGACGTCACCCGCGCCTTCGTCAACCTGACGGGCAAGCCGCTGTTCCCACCGAAGTGGTCGCTGGGCTATTCTCAGTCGACAATGACCTACCCGGATGCGCCCGACGCCTCCGACCAGCTGCTCCACTTCATCGACCTCGTCAAGACGCATCGCATCCCTTGCGGATCCTTCCAGTGCGGCAGCGGCTACACCTCGATCGGCCCGAAGCGCTACCTCTTCCATTGGAACCGCGACAAGTTCCCCGATCCCGCTGCCACTGTCAAAGCCTTCCACGATGCCGGCATGCACTACACCGCCAACATCAAGCCCTGCGTCCTGCAGGACCATCCCTTCTACGATGACGTCGCCGCCAAGGGTTACTTCGTGCGCGACGGCCGCACCGGCGGGCCCGAGCGCAGTCCGTTCTGGGACGACGAGGGCTCGCACGTCGACTTCACGAACCCCGCTGCGGTCCAGTGGTGGAAGGACAACGTCACTGAGCAGCTGCTCGCCTACGGGATCGACGTTGCGTGGAACGACAACAACGAGTTCGAGATCTGGGACGACAACGCAATCTGCGACGGCTTCGGCCGTCCGATCCCAGCCGGTCAGGTCCGCCCGATCCTCTCGATGCTGATGACCCGTGCGTCGCTGGAGGCGCAGGAGGAGTATTGGCCGGACGTGCGCCCGTTCTCCGTGGCTCGTTCCGGCGGCCCCGGCCTGCAGCGCTATGCACAGACCTGGTCGGGCGACAACGCCTCGTCCTGGGAGACCCTCAAGGGCAACATCCGCATGGGCTTGTCCATGACCCTGTCGGGGATGTACAACATCGGCCACGACGTCGGCGGGTTCGCCGGGGTCAAGCCCGATCCCGAGCTCTTCCTGCGGTGGATCCAGAACGGCATCGTCAATCCCCGCTTCACCCTGAACTCGTGGCATGATGACGGCTCCGTCAACGAGCCGTGGATGTACCCCGAGATCATCGACCAAGTCCGCGGAGCCATCGAGTTCCGGGCACGGCTGTCGCCGTATTTCTACACACTGCTGCACGAGGCGAGCGTCGATGCCGAGCCGATCCTGCGGCCGACCTTCATGCTCGACGAGGACGACCACAAGCTCTGGGAGGACACCGACGACTTCCTGCTCGGCGGAGACCTCCTGGTCGCTTCCGTCACCGAGCCGGGCGCCCGGACACGTGAGGTCTATCTGCCCGCCACCCCCGGTGGCTGGTACGACTTCACCACCGGACAGCGCTTCGAGCAGACCCGGACGACCGTCACGCTCGACGCTCCCCTGGACCGGTTGCCGCTATTGGTGCGCGCCGGCGCCGCAATCCCGATGGGCGCAGTGCCCGCGCAGCACGCCGACGCGCCGGACGACGAGCGTCATCTGCTGTTGTTCCCTCCGACGACCGGGACGACCTCGACTGGCGAGTTCTACGACGACGACGGCGCAACGAACGCCTACCTCGACGGACAGTCGCTGACGGTGCGCTGGACCCAACGGGCCTCGGAGGATGCGATCGACATCGAGGTGAGCGCCGAGGGCTCCTTCGTTCCGCAATGGACGGAGCTGCAGGTCTCGCTGCCGTCCGGGGACACGCGCGAGCTTCGTATCCACACGGTTGGCGAGCTGCCGTTCGCGGTGGTCGCAGGGTGAGCATGATGGTGACCGACCGCTGAGGCGCACTGGTGACGCACGCGGGGTGCGGCGGGGAGTCTTCCTGCCGCACCCCGTTCCTGATCAGCTGGCGAAGTCGAAGGGAGCCCCGGCGTCGGTTCCCCGGCACGGCGCGGTCGTAGACCCACGAACGACCAAGGTGGTCGCCAGCTGCAGGTGATGCGACGCGGGAGCGTCTCCGTGCGCCAGGTCGAGGACGGTGCGCAGCGCCAGTGCGCCGATCTCGGACAGGGGCTGGTGCACGGTCGTCAGCGGTGGTGCGGACCACGAGGCCGGGCTCAGATCGTCGAAACCGACGACGGACAACTGCTCAGGTGCCATGAGCCCGCCGCGTCGGGCGCCCTCGATCACGCCCAACGCCACGACGTCACAGATGGCGACGACCGCGGTCGGAGGAGTCTCCAGAGCGGCGAATTGAGCACCGGCACGCAGCCCGAAGTCGAAGTCCGTCCCCCCGTACGAGATGTACTCGGGATCGAGATCCAGGCCGTGCTGTTCGAGTGAGGTGCGGAAACCCGCGAAGCGCTCGGCCGTAAAGTTCACCAGGAGATGCAACCCCGCGAATCCGATCCGGGTGTGTCCGAGCCCGACCAGATGCTCAGTCGCGGAGACGGCGCCGGCGAAGTTGGTGCATCCGATGGACGTGACTGTGTCGTCGATCGGGTTCTTCGGATCGACGACCACCAGGGGCAGGCCTAGGGAGGCCGCTTCACTGGTCAGGTCGTTCCCGGCCGGGGCCGTGACGAGGATGGCTCCCGTCGCGCCGCTGACCGCATGCCGACGGATCCACTCCCGCGGGGAGGGCGGTCGGGAGTCGTCGGGGGACCGGTCGAGAACGATACGCACCTGACGGTCGAGCGCCTCATCCATGATCCCCGAGAGCACCGTCGAGTCATAGACCGTGTTGAAGCTGTCAAAGGCCACGACGACCTGCGGCATCCGCCGTGGTTGCGGGCTTCCCGAGGGCGTGTAGCTCAGCAATGTCAGCGCCGATTCCACGCGTTCGCGCGTGCTCGCCGAGACATCGGAGCGACCGTGGAGCGTCTTGGAGACCGTGGCGACGGAAACCTGGGCCTCGTGCGCGACGTCGGCCAGCGTGGTGCGAGCCTTGCGCACCTTCGGCTTGTTCATCGCGCCTTCTTGGATCGCTGCTGCGTCACCGAGTGCACGATAACATGCGCACTCGGTGACGCCTGGACGTCCGCCCCGCGCCCGGAACCGGGCCGGATCAGGGCCACAGCTCGATGAGCTGCGAACCGGATCCCCAGTCCGCGAGCGGTCCGACGGGCGACGTCCCGTCCTCGTCCTTGGCCACGCCGAGTAGGTCGACGTCCAGGCGAGCGGGTGAGCCGTCGCGCTCCTCGAAGTCCGCGTCCGACAAGGAGGTCCGCGGCAGCGCTCGGCCCGAGAGCACGGGTGTGCGCAGCTCCTCGAATTCGGCGGGGAGCGCGGACCTCAACACGGTCGAACCATCGCGCTCCTCGAGGACGATCGGAGGAACGGGCCCCCGCAGAACCTGGGGAACCTGCTCGCGATCGAAGGGGCGTGCGTCCCCGAGGTAGAGATTGCTCTGGATATAGACCGGTCGACGTACATGGGCGTATCGCTCGTGGTCGCCGGGCGCCTGCTCGGAGATCCGCTCGAGATACTCCGCCAACGAGGTCGGGTGTGAATCGTACCCGGACGTCCCACACTGGACCGAGGACGCGTCTCGGACCTCGGAGGAATAGGCACGCGTCGGGTCCACAGACGCGAAGACGTTGCCGAACCACCGGTCATCGGCACCTAGGATCGTCCCGTATCCGGCGACCTGGGTGCTGTGGGGGAGGTGGTAAGGCGTCGCACGGTCGAGGACCGGCTCGCGACGAACGGTCCCGAGGACGAGATTGTTGACGAACGCGCCGCCCTCGCTGAAGTTCTCGATCGAGGCTGGTGAGGCGAACACATTGTGGTCGACGATATAGGGCCCGTGGCTGACCTCTATGAAGAGGTCACGAGTGTTGTCGGCGTAGACGTTGCGGGTGACGCGGGTTCCCTGGGTCTCCCAGTCGAGCCACGTGCCCAGTGCGCAGTGCCGGATGCGGTTGTGACGGATCACCGTGTCGATGGCGGCATGGAGTTTGATCCCTGCGATCTCGTATCCGTAGAACTGCCGACGATTGCCAATGTCGTGGATGTCGTTGTCCTCGATCGTCGAGAACACCGCCCCGAGGTGCCCGACGATCCCCGCCTGCCCACAGCGAAAGATCATGTTGCGCCGCACGAGGTGAGAGCCGATGTGCTCACGGTCCCAGCCGCGAGCACGAGCGGTGAAGACGGCCTCGAGCTGATACTGGTAGCCGGGCTTGTCACGGCGGTCAGTGGAGAGATTGTGCCCGGTGGAATGCTCCTTCCCCAGCGAGACGGCCACGCAGGTCGCGTCGTGGATGACGTTGTCCTCGATGATCCAGCCCTTGGCCCAGTTCGGACCGATCAGGCCCGGCTGGTCGGCAGTGGGAGGCGCCCAGGGGGTCGCAGCCTGCGCCAGTTCGAATCCCCGGACTGTGATGTGGTCGATGTGATGTTCACGGGGAAAGAAGACGGACCGACGCACCGTGATCTCGGTGAGCTCATGGTTCGGATCGGCGTCACCCATGTGCGCGATGATCGTCGTCGTCGACTCATCGACCTCCGCGTACCAGACGAGGTCGGTCGTCGAGGCATCGGGAAGTTCCTGGGAGATTCCTGTCCACTGGTCGACGGCGCACGTGTGCCGGAGGTGCCGGTCGACCTCCGTGCGGCTACCGACCTCCCACAGCGGAATCCCGTTGAGGAAGACTGACCCGAGGTGGCGGTGCGTGGTGCCCTCGTCGTACACGATCCAGTCACCGGCGATCTCACGTCCGAAGGGATTGAAGTCGCCGAAGAACGAGTTCGGGATATGAGCCGTCCAGATGCCGTCGCCCTCGGGCTCCCACCGCGCAACACGCTCAGAACCCTTGATCGTCACATGCTCGCCTGGCGCAGCCTCATAGACGATGGGGCGTGTGGCGGACAGACCGCCGCGCTGGGGATCGACCCACTCGCGATACTCGCCCTTGTGGACGACGACGGTGTCTCCGGCGACGGCGAGCGAGGCTGCTCGGTTGATCGTGCGCAGGGGTTCCCGCTCGGTTCCCGGGGCCCTGTCGGACCCGGTGACGGAGACATGGTAGACGTGATTCATCAGACAACTGCTTCCGGTTGGTCAGGGTGAAAGGAGGGAAACCCGCAGGTCAGGCCCATGGCAAGACGATGGACTTCAGCGCATGCGGATCCTCGTCGCCCGCGAGGAGCGCCCGTTCGGACTCGGCGAGGGGGAACTTGCCGGTGAGGATCGGGTCGAGGTCGATCCGGTGCGAGGCGATGAGGTCAAGGGCGGTCGGATAGGTGTTCGCGTAGCGAAAGGTCCCTGTCACCCAGATCTCGCGGCTCTGCAGCAGGCCGAGGTCGAGCTCAACGGTGTCGGCCCCCATGCCGACAAGGACCACGCGACCGGCTCGGGCGACGGACGGGAAGGCGTGGGCAAGGGCGGCCGCCGAGCCGGTGCACTCGATGAGAGCGTCGACCTCGTGGGAAAGCGCAGAATCCGCAGACAGCGTCCCGAGGCCGAGCTCGGCCGCAACCGCCAGTCGATCGGAGCTGAGATCCGTGACGTCGACGCTCAGCGCACCATAAGCGCGGGCGACCTGGGCGCAAATCAGCCCGATCGGGCCCGCTCCGAGCACGAGGACACGACGGCCCGGGCCGACCGCGCCCTTCAGCGACGCCCACACCCCGACCGAGACGGGCTCGGCCATTGAGGCATGGACTGCGTCAAGTCCCTCGGGCGCCGTGAAGGCGAAGTCAGCGTCCGTCACAACATAGCGAGCGAACGCCCCATCGATCGGCGGCGTCGCGAAGAACCGGACGTCCGGGCAAAGGTTGTAGCGGCCCTCGCGGCATTGGTCGCAGTGTCGACAGGGAAGGCCCGGCTCCAGGGCGACCAGCTCACCGAGACGGCCTTCGTCGACGCCCGCGCCGACGGCGGTGATCGTCCCTGCGGCCTCGTGACCCAGCACCATCGGTGCGGTCACGATCATGTCGTTGATGCGGCCATGCCGGTAGTAATGGATGTCCGAGCCGCAGACTCCGACCGCCTGGACGGCGACCTGGACCTGTCCGAGACCAGGTTCGGGAACGGGCCTGTCCTCGATGCGGAGATCGTTGATCTCATGGAGCACTGCGCTCGGATTTGTCATCGTCATTCCCTTTCGCCAACAGCGCCGAAGTGGTGTCACGGGCAGTTCTGGGGCCCGAGTCCTGCGACGGTCCGCCGACGGATAGAATCGAAATACTTTCGCTCTTGCAGCAAACCGACAGGATCAAAGTAACCGTCTTCCCCCATATTCCGTCAAGTCTCACCGTGCATATGAAGGAGACTTCTACATTTTGTTACATCATCGTAATCAACGAAAATATTTCGATCAGTAAGCTGTGAAGACGGTTCGATGAACGACTCCATCACGCAAAACCGTGACTCGCCTCGCGGATGAGCCCTCGGCCATGCTGAATCCTGCTGGAACGATGTCGTTCGCTTCCCACTTCGTGAGCCGTCTCTATACGGGCAATAGAAAGGACAGCGAATGTTGTACCGCGATTGACTTCATCACATGGTTAGAAGAGACCAACGGACTCTGTCCGGCCGATGAGGACCGGAACGAATAGCCCGCGGAATGCGCAGCTGCAAGGCAGTGAAGCCGGCTCTAGCGACTTTCCGACAAGGTATCGAAAGCAGTTCTCGAACGACGTTGTGCAGCGCCACCGAACGAGCTCAGAAGAACAAGAAGGATTGGTGCACTCGCACGGAACGAAGACGCACAGAAAGAAGAGAAAAGGTGTATAAGACAACACGATCCGCCGCCAAGCAACTGAGCGCGATGCTCACGCTGGGAGTCCTCGCATTCTCATTGGCTGCGTGCGGAAGCACCTCAAACTCCGAAGACTCATCGGAGTCAAGCCAACAAGTGACGATACGCTTCTCATGGTGGGGTTCCGACTCACGCGCGAAGAAACAGCAAGAGGTCATTGACGCATTTGAGCAAGAGTATCCAAACATTACCGTCGAGCCGGAGACATCATCGTGGGATGATTATGCGACGAAGCTGTCCACTCAAGCATCGGCTGACAACCTACCCGACGTCATGACTCAAATCGACCCCTTCATGTACGAATACTCGGACGGCGGGGCATTGCTGGACCTCACGACCGTTTCCGATCAGCTCGACCTGTCGGACTTCCCCGAGGACGCCTTCACCGATGTCACAGGCGAAAACGGCGAAATCTACGGCGTCTCAATGGGCATGGCAGGGAACGGACTCCTCATCAACCCCACTGTCTTCGACCAATGCGGTGTCGCGCTTCCTGACGACAGCACATGGACCTGGGACGACTTCGAGGCGACCGCACTGGCCATCTCCAACTCCGCCTCCTGTGACGCGGTCGGACTTCAGACCGATATGGACACGATCATGCTTGAGGTTCCGTGGGCACGACAGCATGGAGAAACCTTCTCAGAGTCCGAGGACGGGAGTTCACCAGTGGACGTGGACGCTGACACCATCTCTGAGTGGTTTACATTCGCGAAGAAGCTGACAGACGAAGGTGCAACAGAGTCGCCGTCCGAAGCTCAAGAGATCTACTCCGCCGGCGCTAGCGCGGAACAATCACTCATCGCCCAGGACAAGGCCGCCATGAAGGCGATTGCGGCCAACCAGATCGGCCAGAACGAAGAAGCCGCCGGCCATGAGATGAAGCTGGTGATGTGGCCGGGCGAGACCCAGTCACTCCAGCCTGGCGGCCTCATCAAACAGGGCACATACCTGTCAATCTTCGCCAATACCGACAATCCCGAGGCCGCCGCGACCTTCGTCAACTACCTGTCCAACAATGTCGACGCCGCGAGGATCATGGGTCTCGACCGAGGAGTGCCTGCCAACACAACGGTTGCCGAGGCTCTGTCCTCAGACCTGACGGGAGCCGACAAGCGGTTCCTTGACTGGGTCACAGCTACCAATGCGCTTGAGTCGAAGCCTTTCGTTCGTCTCAACACCGGCGTCGCGACCGTCAACGACGATGCTTCCTCTCGCGCCTTCCAGTCCGTCATCTTTGGTCAGGCCAGCCCCGAGGAAGCCGCCAACAGTCTTCTCGAAGAGCTCAACAACGCCGCATCCTGAGACGTCGGAAACCGAAGAACGAAAGCGAGGGCTCTTCTTTGAATGTACTCAGACTCACTCCCCCGGGTCTCCTCAGAATGCCCAAGAGACCCAAGAGAAAGACACCACTGAAGCAGCAGTCAGACGCACGCGCAGCGCACGTGTTCATGACGCCCTGGTTCCTCGGCATTGCCATCGTCACCGCCGGACCCCTGCTGGCCTCCGCCTACCTCACCTTCACCAAATACAATATGATCGGGAGCCCAAAGTGGGTGGGGCTCGAGAACTACCGGCGGCTATTCACCGACGATCGCCTATTACAGTCGCTGAAAGTGACCTTCACATATGTCTTGGTCGGCGTTCCGCTCGCACTGATTGCTGCGTTGCTGCTCGCGCTCGTGTTGAATCGCGGGATTCGAGGTCTCACAATCTATCGATCCGTCTTCTACCTGCCTTCTCTGTTCGCCGGATCGGTGGCAATAGGCGTGCTGTGGCGGCAAGTGTTCGGAGCAAAAGGAATCGTCAATTCCGTACTCAGTTGGCTGGGCTACGACATATCGGGAAAAAGCTGGGTAGGGGACACGAAAACCGCCCTCTTGACACTGATCATTCTGCACGTATGGACATTCGGTTCTTCGATGATCATCTTTTTGGCGGGATTACGCCAGATTTCCGCCGAACTGTACGAGGCGGCATCTTTAGACGGTGCCGGGACTTGGCAAAAATTCCGATATATCACTCTGCCACAACTCTCTCCAATCATTTTTTTCAATCTAGTGATGGGAATCATCAACTCATTCCAGAACTTCACGCAAGCCTTCGTGGTCTCCGGCGGCGACGGTGGACCCGCCGATTCAACCCTCCTCTATAGTCTCTATATGTACACTCAAGCGTTCGGCTCTGCAAAGAACATGGGATACGCCTCAGTCCTCGGGTGGCTGTTAGTGCTAATAATCGGCGCTTTCACGGCGCTCAATTTCGTCATCTCAAAGAAGTGGGTCTACTATGAGCAGTGACACAATACCGAGAGGATTGCACAGCACACCGGATTCACGCGACATGAAGCCACTCGTTTCGGATTCCCCCATTCAGTCCATCAGAAAAAAACTGCAGAAAATACTGACGCAGCGCGCCAGGACCGTCTTCAGACACATTGTTCTGATGGCTCTTGGCATTGCAATGATCTATCCGCTGCTCTGGATGGTGGGAGCTTCGCTAAAAGGCGAGTCAGACATCTTCGGAAACGTGAGCCTGTTCACTTCGAATCCACACTGGTCCAACTATTCGGATGGTTGGAACGCGCAGCCCTACACCTTCGGGCACTACATGATCAATTCAATGATCATTTCCATTGGTGCAATCGTGGGAAACCTTCTTTCCTGTTCGATGGCCGCATACGGTTTCAGCCGACTCGAGTGGCGCGGACGAGGAGCGGCGTTCGGGTTCATGCTCATGACGTTGATGGTGCCGACTTTCGTATTGGTGGTTCCTCAATATATTATGTGGTCAAAACTGGGACTTGTCAATACGTTTGTGCCATTGATCCTTCCGAGTTTTCTTGCCACACAACCGTTTTTTATATTCCTCATGGTTCAATTCTTTCGCGGCATTCCTAAGTCACTCGACGAAGCCGCGATGATCGATGGCGCCGGGCCATTTACAGTCTTCTTCAAGGTACTCCTGCCAAACGTACTTCCCGCACTGGCCACAACGTCAATCTTCACATTCATATGGACCTGGAATGATTTCTTCAACCAGTTGATCTACCTGACCAAACCTCAGAACTTGACGGCTGCGGTTGCCCTCAGGAATTTTGCAGACGCCACGTCCGGGACCTCGTGGGGACCAATGTTCGCGATGTCAACCATCAGCCTGATTCCGGTGTTCGCCGTCTTCCTCTTCGGACAGCGCTACCTGGTCGAAGGAGTCGCAACCACCGGACTCAAATAGCGCGACTTCGACTGCGTCCGCTCTCCCCTGCCCATAATCACACGCGCCGCGTCGGGACAACGGATCCGCTGGCGACCCGTCACGTCAGGCCGACGGACCGTCGAACTTGTGGCAATCAATCCGAAAAAGGGATCGGTATGACAACCCCTCAAAATACCTCGAAGATTCTTTATGGCGGCGATTACAATCCAGAGCAGTGGCCTCCTTCCATATGGGACGACGATTACAGCGCATTTGATCAAGCCGCCATCGATACACTCACTGTGGGGACGTTCAGCTGGTCAATGATTCAACCAGACAAATCTCGATACGATTTTTCGACGCTGGATCAGATCATTCAGCGTGCCGTCGACGAGGGCCGGCACGTCGTCCTGTCTACGGCAACAGGAGCGATGCCCCCTTGGCTCGTCACCGAGTTTCCAGAAGTAGCCCGAACCGATTTCGAGGGGCGGGCGCACGTGTACGGCCAAAGACACAACCATTGTCCAAATTCTACCGTTTTTGCTGAATTCTCCGGTCGACTCGCGGGACTCCTCGCAGAAAGGTATTCAACAGTCCCCGATCTGGTTGCCTGGCACGTAGGAAATGAGTACGGCGGCGCTTGCTACTGTCAAAAATGTGCAGCCGAATTTCGAAAGTGGCTTCAGAAGAAATACGGTTCGCTGGATTCACTCAACGAGTCATGGAACACGACGTTTTGGTCGCATCGATTTTCAGGTTGGGATCAGATTGTTCCCCCGAACGCGTTGAGCGAGCACTGGAAGGGGCCTGACTATACCGCCTTCCAAGGAATCACACTTGACTACATGCGATTCATGTCAGATTCACTCTTGGCGAACTTCCGGAACGAAAAGAAGGCAATTCGAAATCACGACAAAGTCACACCGGTGACGACAAACTTCATGGGTCCATACAGGCCGATCGACTATCATCGGTGGGCGGAGAGCCTCGATTTCGTTTCCTGGGACAACTACCCCGCGTCGCGCGATGACCCAGCGAGCATCGCTTTTGGGCACGATCTGATGCGCGGAATCAAACAGGGACAACCCTTTTGGATCATGGAGCAGTCTCCGAGCATCACCGCTTCGAGAGACGTCAACCCCGTGAAACGACCAGGGGTTCTACGTCTGTGGTCTTGGCAGGCGGTCGCGCATGGCGCGGATGCAGTTCTCTATTTCCAAATGAGACAATCGCGGGGCGCCTGTGAAAAGTACCACGGAGCCGTACTCGATCATTCTGGACGAACAGACACGCGGACTTTTCGCGAGGTCTCCGAGCTCGGCAACGAGTTTCGACATGTCGGTGAGCACACGCTGTTCGGGCGAACTCCTTCACAAGTCGCTCTCCTCTTCGACTGGGACAATTGGTGGGCTTGTGAAATCACAGATGGTCTCAATAGAAACGTCAAGTATCTCGACGTCATAAAGCGATACTATACCGCCCTCTGGAAGATCAATGTTTCGGTCGACATCGTCTCTGTCGATTCCGATCTCTCCGGATATCAGATGGTTGTGGCCCCGATCCTCCATATGCTGAAGGCCGACATCGTCGATCGCCTCGAAGAGGTTGAGTCCAGGGGGGGATCCATCGTCTTCACCTTTTGGTCA
This sequence comes from Actinomycetales bacterium, assembly GCA_015655375.1. Lineage (GTDB taxonomy): Bacteria > Actinomycetota > Actinomycetes > Actinomycetales > Actinomycetaceae > Pauljensenia. Next base: position 28,159 of record JAATFD010000042.1, on the reverse strand, counting down.
GGAAGGGTCGACAGTTCCGACAACGCCTTCCAGATGGACATTCCAGGTCCGTTGAAGAGCCTGTGCGGCGTTCGAGTGCTCGAAACAGATTCAGCTGGCCCGGACGTTCTGAATCCGATCATCGGCCGGGATCGCGACACGGGGGAGTCTGTTCAGATCGCCGAGTCGGAGTTCGTCTTTGAAATCCTCTCCCCCGAGGGCGCCGAGACGGTGGGCTCATACGGCGAGGACTTCTATGCAGGTTCTCCTGCGATCACGCGAAATGTCTCGGCACACGGAAATGGAGAGATATGGTATGTTGGCGCAGATATCAATCAATCTGGCGTTGATTGGGTATTACGAAATGCCGCGACCCACCGTGGCCTATTGAACAGCTATTCCGATTTGACGGATCTCGAATATTGCGTTCGGGTCCACGGCGATGAACGTCTCCAATTCTTCCTCAATCATGGAACGGAATCGATCTCCGTCACAATGGACTCGTCCGGGCACGACCTATTGTCAGGCTGTAGCGTGATCGCGGGTGACGATGTTTGCTTGAACCCTGGAGGAGTGCTCGTTATTTCCGGCCCTCGGGAGCCTCACGTTGCTGATGCAACGAAGCGGGTGCTCGAGTAGGGTTCGATTTTCTCAGATTTCACCATTGGACCGGGCCGGCGGGGCAGCCGCCGACCTTTCAGATGTCAGAACAACCGCGTGTAGATCTCGATGGGAGAGAATTTGCATGAACATCGGTGCGAGATTCGTCTCCATGTCCTCAGTTCTTCTCGCCTTCCTGTTGATTGATTTCGCACTCTTTGAGACCATGCTGCCGATCAACTTCTTTGTTCTTTTCACGGATTGGGTCGCGGTCCTCCCCGTACCCGCGATTGCGGCCACTGGCACTTTGTGTTGGATTCTCAGCGGGCCCGCAATCGCTGCCGCGTTCGCCATCTACCGCGATTCGCCTGCAATGCGTTCATTCGAGGGCGAGTCAGCGCGAGGTCAGTGGCTCGCGAGGCCTTCCACCACCGGCGCGATCGCCGGCAACTACTGGCACGACAACGAGGACGCTCGTATACTTCGGCCGTTTTTCCGCACCTACCGAGCTCTACTCCGACGCTCTTTCGTTGTATCGGCGTCGTTCGGAGGATTTTCTGGCGCCCTGGTAGTGGCCGCGCTCGCGGCCATGTCGCTCGGCTACAGTTCGGTTGCCGTGTTCCTGTTCGCGTCAGCGACATATGTGGTCCTGGCGGAGTTTGTGGCACTCGATTTGGTGGTTGAGTTTCCACGAGCACACTACCTGGCCATTTTTCGCCATTCACTTTTCTTGCTCGCCCGCAGGTGGCAGTTTTCCGCACTCGAGCTGGGATTGATTGTGATTTTCATCTATCTAGTGACGCAATGGCCATGGTTGACTTTCTTGGCAGCGTCTGGACTTGTTTTATTTTTCCTTTATCATTGTGTCGCGATGATCGTCATGCCGGTTCGTGACTTGATCATCCAAGAAGAAGTCGAGAGTCACCGTCACGAGACCTGATGGTTTTCCCGTAGAATTGGCCAACCAGGGTACGAACCAACTCCCGAACAAGAATTTCGATATATTTCCGGTCGATTTGAGAATCCGAGAATCTCGGACGATTCGTTCCTAGCTCTTTCCTGAAGCACGCTCCACGGTTTTCTGAATCAGGTGGAAGGTGCAGCCTCACGTCTTCGAGTGCTTTCGCCCCAGATGGTGACCGATTCCGGCAACGCCCGGTACTGATGCGCGCCCTGAGTCATGTCGGCCCAGCAGCCGAGATCTCAGGTTTGGAGGACGTCCGCTCCTCGTTGGCGCTCACGGCTATGGCGGCGGAGAACGGCTGATTTCCAACACGATGGAGTATAGCGGGCTCCTCTCGTTCTCGAGATTCGTCACCTTCAACAGGCGTTTCCGCGAGGTCGATGGAGGTTTTTGCCGCTCCACTGTGCCTTCGGTGATTCCATCCTCAGATCCACCGTCGGTCAGATAGGCCGAGCCTGACGAGGCCTCACGCGGCGGGTGGATGCATCACTGCATCCACCCGCTGTTTCGTTCGTCCAACCGGCCGCACCCATCGGCGGTTGGCTTCGTCCAGCGCGTCCACAGCCACTATCCACAGATCCGCACACGGCCCACCCCAGCAACGACGAGGGCGGATAGTTTGGTGAAGGCGCGATGGCCCAGTCTTTCCGCGCCACGGCACCGAAGAACTTCGATCGGGAGCACCGCGAACGGCGCGCCCATGGACAACCCCGGCAGGTGGGTCTCGCGGCCCTGAACAAGCATCCGATCCCCACCGGTCAGGGTCTACTCCGATCCCATCAATTGGAAGGATGGATCAATGGCAGACACCATCGGTGTGCCCTGTGCGCGCCGCTCACGGCTCCGATTGATTCTAGCGGCGGCGGCACTGATGCTCGCCCCCGGTCTGATACTGGCCGCCATACCGATACCGACCCTCGCCGCCAGCATCATGACAACGAGCGAGATCGCAACGGCCACCAACTCCGACTATTCGACAATCTTCACCCACGTCACCGACACGGTCATCGATCCGGAGGACAATCCTCGATACCCCGACATCGATGACCTGTACTACTGGGGATCCCGCCACTCGGTCAGCATGGACGTGACGCTGCCCGACGATGCGACAGGCGGAGACACCTACACGCTGGCGCTCGACTCCCCAGTGTGGACGTGGACGACCATTCCGGACGGGCTGACGGTTGCCAACAAGGCGGGAACCGCGCTGGCAACCGTGAACCGCACGGACCCAAGCACCCTGAGCCTCACACTGGCAGATTCCGTCAATGGGCTGAAGGACATCACCGGCGCGATCACCGTCCAGGCCACCCACCGAGGGTCCGGCTCGGCGCTCCTCGGGAGAGAGCCCGGTACGGTCGTGGATGTCCCCTTCACCGTGCTGGGCGGGGACGGAACGAACCTCGGACCCGACAAGGCGACCCACTTCCGGGTGTCCTACCCGCTGAGCACGGATTTCACCCAGAGCCAGCAGATTTATGACGAGCACACGGTTGGGTTCTCCCTGACTAGCCGTGTGATCGCCGGCAGCCCCTCATCGGCCGACTTTTCACAGATGGACGTGAGGTCCTTCACGGCGACCCACACCGTCAGCACGACGACGAGCGTCCCGGTGTGCTCGCCCGCAGACTTCGGTCGACCAGCGGTCCGAGCGAGCTGGGCGACAGGCACGTATCCCGAGGCAACGACCGGCGACGCTCTTCGTTCCTCCGACCTTGTCGTCTCCTGCGATCCCACCACACAGACCGTCGTCATCTCGCTGGCCGACGGGGTAGCAATCCCCAAAGAGGCGACCGGCCTGACGGCCACCTCGTATTGGGTAGCGGAAGCTCCCGGCAAGATCCACGACGTTCATGGCGCCCTCGTCGTCGAGGGAGTGTCGGCAGGCTCCTCCCCCTGGGTGAAGGATCGCCGGGTCACCTCGCCCTCGATTAAGGGAGAGGCCGACGGCACGGTACGCGCCGTCGACACGACGATCACGAAGACCTCCGACAACATGGACAAGCCGCTCAAGACCGGCGAGAAGGTCACATACACGCTGACCGCGCGCAACACCGACACAGTCCACACGGCTACGGGCGTCGTCATCAGCGACGCTCTCCCCCAGGGACTCCAGATCGAGTCGGCCTCCGACAAGGGCACTTACGACAAGCAGACCAGACTGATCACCTGGCCGAAGGCCGACCTCCCGGCGGGCACGAGCCGAGCCGTCACCGTGACGACCACCGTCACTCGGGACACAGCCGGGACCATCGCGAACACCGGCACAATCACAGGCGACAACCTGAATTGCCGACCCGCCTCCGACTGCACGAGCACTCGCGACATCACGGTCGCGAACCCAGCATTCACGGCCCACAAGCTAGCCGAGGCCACCGACAGCAACGGCGACGGCGTCACCGGAGACTCCGGCGACCAGATCCAGTATTCGTTCACGATCGCCAACGTGGGCGAGACAACGATCGATTCAGCGAAGTTGGCCGACGAGTTGCTCGGTGTCAGCGAGGTCGAGATGCTCAGCGAGCCTCTGGCAACGGGCGCTGAGACGACCTTCTCCGATCTGGAGCCGTACACGATCACAGATTCCGACGTGGAGGCTTCCCAGGTCACCAACGTCGGCACGGTGACAGTTGAGAGTCTTGATCCCATTCACCCATCCGTGGAGACCCCGACCCTCGCGGCGCCCGAGCCAGAACCGTCGTCCGCATCGCCCTTGCCGTCGACGTCGAGTGCCGCCCCGGCCTCGCCGGATGTGCCCCCGTCGTCGCCCGATGACGGCAGCGGCCTCGCGCACACCGGTGCCGATACCATGGCCTTCGGCGGCGTACCCGTTCTTCTGGTGCTCGCCAGTAGCGGAATCCACGTGTTGCGCAGGCGTCTCTTGGCACAGCACACGAGCGCCTGACATTGGCCGGGCCGCGTTCGTGGCCCGGGCGGAGATCCGATCCAGCCGTTCTCCTCCCGGGCCAGCTGCCTTCTCCCACCATCTCTGACCTTCATACACTTCGGCCTCCGAGCACACAATGAGGGGCTGCGGGAAACGCGGGAAACTCGCCACCGTTCTGGTCGGCCTCGCCGACCTCGAAGCCCTCGAAAAGACCCCGGATGCCACTGCCTGCCGCAAAGCCGAGGCCGAGGGTGAGCATGTTTCCCTTGAGAAGCTGCACAGCTGAGACCCGACGTTGCCCGCCAGACCACCACTTACACCGAATGATTCGCGAACATCCGTGAATTCACGGTCACCTTGCTGGCGAGCTTGCTCGCATTCCCATCGAAACGTCCGGCGAACCACCGCACAGGAAGATCACTTCGGCGAAGCCGCCAGGAAATTCGGCGCACGCACTGAGCTCCCCCCCCTGGACCGAAGCGTCGCAGCCGAGAAGTTGCAAAGGATGTTCGCCGGGAGTGTTCAGGGACGCGATGAATTCGCTGCACCTGTCGACCGCCGGACGTATCCCCTCACCGACGAGGACGCATCTCGCGGTTAGAGGTTGGCGTGCTTCGCGCCTGTCGAACGAACGTCGCCGCTGTCCCTACAGCCCCAGCAGGTCCTTCACTCCGAAGTCGACGACGACCTGGTGGTCCTCACGCGGCGTCCGGTACTGGACGATGGCGCGGTTCTTCTCGCCGTCGAAGTACCAGCCCTCATCCTCGGCACCGAGCCGTTCCCCATGCAGGTTGCGCTCGATCTCCCGGCCAGCGACCGTGATCGTCACGGGGCAGTGGGTCCGACAGGCGATGTCGAGTGTCATCGTCTCCACCTTCGAGGCGTCCAACCCGCCGTTGGCGACGTCGAGGACGACGCGTCCGGCCTCGGGGCGGATCGCGTAGGTCGTCGTGTGGAAGTGCCCATCGAGGTACTCGTTCGTCGCTCCGTCGTCCTCGTAATGGACGAAGGAGGCTGTCTCGGAGGGCTCGAGAAGCAGGTCGAGGTGTTCGATGCGTTGGCGGTGCAGGTTCATCAGCCCCGGGCAGGTCGCCACGATGCCACCACTGCGCAAGAACATGGGGATGCTCCCCAGCTCAACGGGAATCGTGATCTCTTGCCCGCCCTCGTAGGTCGTCCGGGTCGCGAGGTCGAGCCACGCCGCACCTGCGGGCAGATAGACGGTGTGCTCGGTCTCGCCCTGGGTCAGGACGCTGGAGACGAGCAGTGACGACCCGAGCATGAATTCGAAGCTCTCCTCGCGGGCGCGGGGGTCGTCCTCGAACTCGTAGACCAGCGGACGCATGACCGGAGCTCCGCTGACGTGGGCCTCGCGCAGCAGCGAGTACAGATACGGCACCAGCGTGTAGCGCAGTCTGATCGCCGCGGAGATCTCCTGCGTGACGCTCGGATACATCCAGGGCTCGGTTACCGTGTTGTCGTCATTGCACGAGTGGATGCTGAAGCGCGGGAAGAAGATCCCGTTCTGGACCCAACGGACGAAGAGCTCCGGCTCAGGGGCCGGTCCTGCGAAGCCGCCGACGTCGCAACCCGTGTTCGCCAGACCCGACAGCCCGAGACCGAGGACAGTCGTCACGTTGTGACGCAGCGAGTCCCAGCTGGTGAAGTTGTCGCCCGCCCACGTCTGGGCGTAGCGCTGGATCCCGGCGAATCCCGAGCGGGAGATGATGTACGGGCGTGTGTTCGGGTCGTGGGCGATGACGGCGTCATGGGAGACCTTCGACATGAGGTTCGCCATGACCGGGCGCACCGCGCCGATCGGCAGCTTGAGCCCCTCGGCGTGGACCAGAGCCGCGTCGTCGGCGATCTCGAATTCGTTGTTGTCGTTCCAGATGCTCGTGACGCCGAGGTCGATGAGCGAGCTGGTCATGTGTCGGCTCCACACTTCGCGCCCCGCCGGATCGGTGAAGTCGACGAAGTGAGCTGGCCCGCCCCAGAACTGGTCGATCTGACTGTGCTCGCCGCTCGGGTCCTTGACGAAGCCGCCGGCCTCGTCGAACTCCCCGGTCAGCGGGTGTGTCGTCAGCATTCCGGGCTTGATGTTGGGCGCCAGCAGGACGCCCTTGTCAGACAATGCCTGAACGAAGCCCTTAGGATCCGGGAAACGTGTCGTGTTCCACGTGAAGACGTAGCGCTTGTTGTCCGGAGAGCTCGTGTAACCCGAGGACGCGAAGAATCCATCGCAGGGGATCTGGTGCTCGGCGCACAGATCGACGAAGTCGAGGATCGCTTGGTCGGAGCCGGCCTCGAGCTCCGTGTAGTACATCGTCGAGCCCATGTATCCCAGCGAGGCGAGTGGCTGGAGTGCGCTGGTTCCGGTCAGCGCGGTGTAGCCGGCCACGACGTCGCGAACGGTCGGACCACCGATGAAGAAGAGGTCGAGGTCTCCGCCATCCGTCTGGTAGTAGCTGTAGTGCTCCCAGTAGTTCGAGTGTTCACAATCGACGTCGAACACCGAGTCGTACGAGTTGTTGTAGAACATCCCGTGCGCCAGCCCTTGTCGCGGGTCGACGTGGATGTAGAACGGCACGTGTTTGTAGAGAGGATCCGTGGCCAGTGGATTCCACCCCATCGTGTCGAGGTTGTGCATGCGCATGCGCCGACGGGCCTTGTTGAGCGGTCCGACCTTCTCGCCGAACCCGTAGAAGAGATCGTCCTGGCTGAGCGCAGAGTAGTGGGACAGACGCCCGTTGTTGTCGGCCAGCCAGGATCGTCCTGCGAGGTCGCGGTGGACGATCCGGCCCTCGGAATCCGCAATGGAGATGGCGAAGGGGTGCTTGGCGACGGTGACGGTGTACTCGCCGGTCGAGAACGTCACGGCTCCGTCCTCGTCGTTGGGGGTCAGGTGGAGGGCCTCGACATGCGTCCGCTCCTCGCCCAGCACCTCGTCGGCCGCATCCGGCCAGGCCGTACGGACCAGCGTGTAGGACAGCTCCGGCACGAACTCTGGATCGAAGCTGGCGCGGAAACGGATCGTGCGTGGATCCAACGCGTAGATGAGAAAGCGTGGGCCGTCGGTCACCAACTCCAGATGATCCGAGTGCTCGATGACGTCAGTGAGAGTGGACGCGATGTCCATGAGCGGATCCCTCCGGGTGATCGGAAGCAGCAGGTTCAAGGACGAGAGGATCACTCACGGCGCGACCTTCGCCCTTGAAGGCAGAACCACTCATTGTCCCGCGTGGGGGAACGATGGTCTACCAGACAGAAAAACCGTAGCACGGGCGCTCGGCCCCGGAGCGGGAAGCCTGTGCGAGAGGGCATCCTCCCATCGGGCCGACCGGCCCCGGAAAAAACGTGCGGGGAGCGAGCGAGCCGGCCAAGGCGCGCCAGCGCCCTCGTCCTGACCCAGCGACTTCATCGTCGTCACACGAAAGACCCCTGCGTCACGATGAGATCACTGCACCACGGTGACACACCGTCGTCCGTGTCTGGGACAATGGCGTCATGAGTTCCTCGTGGTCCACGCTCTTCTCCCCTATTGACGGATACACGGATCTGGCAGAGCTGGGCAGCGCCCTCTCCCCACTGGACGGGCGCTACCGTGCGGCGGTCTCCCCACTGGTCAACGCCCTGTCCGAGGACGCCCTCAATCGCGCGCGCGTCCATGTCGAGGTCGAGTGGCTGATCCACCTCCTCGACCACGGTGTTCTGCCCGGGGCGCCGCGCCTGTCCGACACCGACCGCGAGTACCTGCGCCGCATCCCCGTCGCGTTCGGAGCCGAGGACATTGCGCGCCTGGCCACCATCGAGGCCGAGACCCGTCACGACGTCAAGGCCGTCGAGTACCTCCTCAAGGAGTACCTCGATGCCGCTCCCGACACGCTGGGCCCCCGAACGGTCCTCCCCCGGCTCCACGAGGTCGTCCACATCTTCTGCACCTCGGAGGACATCAACAACCTCTCCTACGCGCTGACGATCAAGGCCGGGATCGAACAGACCTGGCTGCCCGCCGCGCGCGGCCTCGTCGCGCAGCTGACCTCGATGGCCCGGACTGCGGCCGACGTTCCGATGCTCGCCCACACCCATGGGCAGCCCGCCACGCCCGTCACCATGGGCAAGGAGCTCGCCGTCTTCGCCCACCGACTCGCGCGCCAGCTGAGTCGGATCGAGAACACCGAGTACCTCGGCAAGATCAACGGGGCGACGGGCACATGGGCCGCCCATGTCGTCTCCGTCCCCGGTGCCGACTGGCCCCAGGTCTCCCGAACCTTCGTCGAGGGCCTCGGACTCGCGTGGAACCCGATCACCACGCAGATCGAGTCCCACGACTGGCAGGCGGAGCTCTACTCCGATCTGGCCCGTTTCAACCGCGTCGCACACAACCTGGCGACGGATTCCTGGATGTACATCTCGATGGGGTACTTCCACCAGAACCTCGCGGCCCAGGGCTCGACCGGGTCCTCGACGATGCCCCACAAGGTCAATCCGATCCGCTTCGAGAACGCCGAGGCGAACCTCGAGATTTCCTGCGCCCTGCTCGATTCGCTGTCTTCCACCCTCGTGACGACCCGTCTGCAGCGCGATCTGACGGACTCCACGACTCAGCGCAATGTCGGGGTCGCGATCGGGCACTCCCTGCTCGCCCTCGACAATCTGTCCCGCGGACTCTCGGGCATCGACATCAATGCCGAGCGGATGGCCGAGGACCTCGACGACAACTGGGCGGTGCTCGGCGAGGCGGTCCAACAGGCGATGCGCGCCGCCTCGATCGCGGGTGCGACGGGCATGGGCAACCCCTATGAGCGCCTCAAGGAACTCACACGCGGACACGCGGTCTCGGCCGAGGACATGCGGGCCTTCATCGCGGGCCTGGGCCTGCCCGACGAGGTCGAGGAGCGGCTGCTGGCACTGACTCCCGCGACGTACGTCGGCTTGTCCGAGCAGATCGTCGAGTGGTTGGAATGACGTCGGCCGATCGGGCCGCCGTCGTATCGGACACTGGCACGCGCGTGCGCCTGATCCGTGTCGAGGACGCCGCGGAGCTCAGCCGCATCGTCACCGACAGCGCCGATCACCTGCGTCCATGGGAGCCCACCCGCACACCCGCCTATTTCACGGAACGTGGACAGCGGCGCCTGATTGAGGGTTTGCTTCGCTTCCATCGGGCGGGGACGACCGTTCCCTTCATCGTCGAGTCCGAGATCGGCGAGATTCTCGGGCGGTTGACGCTCAACGGGGTCACGCACGGAGCCTTCGATTCCTGCTCGATGGGCTACTGGATCCGGGCCGATCGTCTGCGCCGAGGCCATGCGACGCGCGCGGTCGCAGCGGGCGTGCACCACGCCTTCGAGGACCTCGGACTCCACCGCGTCCAGGCCGAGACCCTGCCGGAGAACGCCGCCTCGCAGGCCGTGCTCGCCGCGAACGGGTTCACACGGATCGGTGCCGCCGCGCAGTATCTGAGGATCGACGGACGATGGCGCGACCACCTGCTGTTCCAGGTCGTCAATGCGGCGCCGGACCCGATGACCCGCGCGTGATCAACCGAGGCACCAGCACCTGCTCATTGGGCAGATATCGGTCTGCAGCCCGACCGATCGCGCGCTCCCAGGCGAGGCGAGCCATGAGCGCCGGATTCTGATCGATCGTGGTCAGCGGGACGAGGCCCGAGTCGGAGTCCCGCGCATTGTCGAATCCGACGACACTGACCCGACCGGGCACCTCCACGCCCGCCAACCGGAGCCCCTGGATGAGGCCCGAGGCCATCCGGTCATTGAAGGCCGTGATCGCCGTCGGGAGTTCCGTGAGGCCCAGGATCTCCGTGGCGGCCCGCACGCCGTGCGCCTGCTCCAGGCCTCCGGGGATGACGAGCGCCGTGTCCGACAGCCCCTGTGCCTCCATCGCCTCGAGATAGCCGGCCCGCCGCTCCGGGCTTGACGGGGCGGATCCCCCATCGACGTGGACGATCGCCCGATGCCCGAGTTCCACCAGATGATCGACGGCGAGGGCGATCCCGCCTCGGTCGTCGATCCGGACGACGTCCACGCCGGGGCACGACAGGGGGCGGGCGACCGCCACGACCGGGACCTCGGCGGCCAGCGCCCTCAGGCGTGCCGTTCCGAGAGTCGGGCCGATCATGACCAAGGCTTCGCAGCGATCGCGCAGAAGCGTCTCCGCGGCCCGACGATCGTCGATGGATCCCACCACCGCGGACAGCACGATCTCATGCCCACCCGTCTCGGCAGCGGCGTACAGGCCCTCGACGAGTTCGGCGTGGAAGGGCTGATGAACGCCGAAGGTGACTCCGATCAGCCCCGACCTCGTCGAGCGCAGGGACCGCGCCTGCTTGTCGGGCCGATAGCCCAGACGTCCCGCCACTGCCTTGACCCGACGTCTCGTCTCGTCGGAGGCTCCGGCGGCATCGCGCATGACGATCGACGCCAGCGACACCGAGCAGCTCGCCTCACGCGCGACGTCGACGAGCGTCACCTTCGTGCTGCGTCCTCGTGGCATGGCTTGCCTCCCATCGGGCTCTGATCGTGCGACTCCGGCACGAGTTCCCCTGATCTGTACTCGCTGGAATTCTAGAACGTTCTGTCGAGACTTCACTCCACAGCAGCCTTTCATTTCCAATGAAAAGTCAGATTTTTCATGCAGGGTTCATCCAGCTGCCAGCCCACATGTAATGGAACGTGTTAGTTTTTTTGAGTCATCGACGACACTCATCCGAGGGACAGCACACCGGAGCCGCCTGCAGCAGTCTTCGGAGACATTGATCCACGTCCCTCGCCCTCTCCACCGACGAAGGAATCACCATGCCCTCCACTCCCCCCGTTCGCCTCGCTCTGGTCGGTGCCGGTCGCATCGGCACCCACCACGCGCGCGCCATCGTCGAGGATGTCCCCGGCGCGACGCTCGCCGCCGTCGTCGATCCCCGCACCGATGTCGCGACCGCCCTCGCGAACCAGCTCGATGCCCGCGCGGAGGCCGAGGCCTCCGCCGTTCTCACCGATCCCGACATCGACGCGATCATCGTCACCACTCCTGCCGCCCTCCACCGCGATCTCATCATCGAGGCTGCCGCCGCGGGCAAGCACGTCTTCACCGAGAAGCCGATCACCACCGAGTTGGACCAGGCCGACGAGTGCGTCGCGGCGGCAGCGACCGCCGGAATCGTCCTCCAGGTCGGGTTCAATCGCCGCTTCGCTCCGGGGTTCGTCGCCGCTCGCCGAGCCGTCGACGAGGGCCGGATCGGGACGCCTCAGATCCTGCGCTCCCTCACCCGCGATCCCGGACCCTACGGCGGCGATCCCGCCCGGACCCCTCTGTGGACGATCTATCTGGAAACCCTCATCCACGACTTCGACACCCTTCGGTGGCTCAATCCCGGATCCGAGGTCGTCTCCGTCACCGCCCACGCCGACGCGCTGATCCGCCCCGACGCCCGCGACACGGGATTCCTCGACACGTCGGTCGTCTCCCTGCGCTTCGACAACGGAGCCTTCGCCACCGCAGAGGCCAGTTTCTGTGCCACCTACGGATATGACGTGCGCGGCGAGGTCTTCGGCGACGGCGGTATGGCCACCGCAGGATCGGGGCGCACGAGCGACATGACCTACTACGGCCCACAGGGTGCCTCCCACGACACCTCCCGCGCCGACACAGACCTGCTGCATGGCGCCTACGTCGGCGAGTTCCGGGCGTTCGTCGCGGCCGTCACCGGAGGACCCTCCGACATCCCCACCGGCGAGGACGGCATCAAGGCGCTGGAGATCGCCCGCGCATGCATTCTCTCCGTTCGGGAATCCCGCACCGTCGCTCTCACGGAGGTCGCCCGATGAGCACCGTCACTGTCCCCCGGGACAACGCCTTCACCCTCGCCGCCTGCGCCGAGATGATCTTCCAGGACCGCCCGTTCCTCGATCGCGTCGACGCGATCGCTTCGCGAGGCCTCGCCGTCGAAATGTGGGACTGGACCAACAAGGACCTGGATGCTCTGGCCTCCCGCCGCGCGGACGGAGTCAAGATCGTCTCCATGACCGGATATGTCCAGGGAGACCTCACCACTGACGACGGCATCGCCCGGTTCCTGTCGACCGCCGAGCAGTCCCTGGTCGCGGCCGAGAAGATCGACTGCCCCCGGCTCAACGTGCACGGGACCGGCCTCGGCGAGGGCGGGATCCCCGTCACCGCGAATGCCCACCCGACGCCCTCCGACTGGTTGCGCGCCGCAGACACCCTGCGCCGCCTGGCGGCCCTGGGCGAGAGGGCCGGAAGAACCTTCACTCTCGAGAACCTCAACACCGCCATCGATCATCCCGGCTGTCCCTTCGCCACGGCAGCGGACACCCACGCCCTGGTCGCTGCGGTCGGCTCGCCGAACCTGCGCATGAACCTCGACCTCTATCACGCCCAGACGGGCGAGGGCGACCTCATTCGGCGGTGCCGCTCGAGCCTGACCTGGATCGGTGAGATCCAGGTCGCCGATGTCCCCGGTCGGGCCCAGCCCGGCACGGGAGAGATCAACTACCGTGCCATCGCGACCGCCCTGGAGACCATGGGCTACCGCGGCACCGTCGCCATGGAGGCCTTCGCAACGGGCGAGGGCGCAGACGGGTCCACCCCTGTCTCCGAGACCGCCCTCGACGAGTTCATCCAGACGTTCTCGGTCACGCTGCGTGCCTCGGTCGGAGGAGGCACGATCTCATGAGCGCCACGACAACCTCCACCCACGACCGACAACGCGTCGACAAACGTCTGTTCGTCATTCGCTCGATCGCAACCCTGGGCGGGCTGCTCTTCGGGTACGACACCGGCGTGATCTCCGGCGCCCTCCACTTCCTGGCCAGGGACGCAGCAGAGGGTGGGCTGGGTCTGAGCGCCTTCCAGCAATCGATCGTCACCTCCTCACTGACTCTGGGGGCAGCCTTCGGCGCCATCATCGGCGGGCGTCTCTCCGATCGCTTCGGCCGCAAGAAGAACATCATGACGGTCGCGGTGATCTTCCTGTGCGCCGCACTCGGATGCGCGCTCTCCCCGAACTATGCGGTCCTGGTGGGCTTCCGCTTCGTCCTGGGACTCGCGGTCGGAGGAGCGAGCGCCACGGTCCCCGTCTATCTCTCGGAGATGGCGCCCGTCGCCATCCGCGGCACGATGGTCGCCCGCAACGAACTGATGATCGTCACCGGCCAGCTGCTCGCCTACTCCCTCAATGCCTTCATCGCGGTCACGTGGCCCCACGCCCACATGTGGCGCTGGATGCTCGCGATCTGCTCGATCCCGGCCATCGCATTGTGGGTCGGCATCCACCTCCTGCCGGAGTCTCCTCGATGGCTGGCCAACAAGAAGCGCACCCAAGAGATGTGGGCGATCCTCAACGAGGTCCGCATGCCCGACGAAGTCGAGGGCGAGGGCGCAGACATCATCCGTCGCGTCGATGAGGAGGCCGTCGTCGGATCGGGCTCCTGGGCAGACCTGAGGGTGCCGTGGATCCGCAAGGTGACGCTCATCGGGATCGGACTGGCTGCGCTGTCGCAGCTCACTGGCGTCAACGGCATCATGTATTACGCGCCGACGATCCTGGAGACCACGGGCCTGGGGACGCAGGCGTCCCTCGTGGCGACGATCGCCAATGGCCTCGTCTCCGTCATCGCGGTCTCGATCGGCATCGTCCTGCTCCGGCGACTACCGCGCAAGCGCATGATGCTCATCGGTCAGGGCGGCGTCGTCATCTCACTCGTCCTGCTCGGCAGCATGTTCGCGCTCCCCACATCAACGGCGCGCAGTTACCTGGTGCTGACGTTCATGCTGACGTTCCTGTTCTCGATGCAGTGCTTCATCGGTCCCACGTTCTGGCTGATGCTCTCCGAGATGTTCCCGATGCGCGTGCGCGGCCTGGCCAATGGCGTCGCGGTGTTCTGCAATTGGATGGGCAACGTCATCGTCGCCTTCGCCTTCCCGAACCTCATCGCGGCCGTGCAGGGCAACACCTTCTTCATCTTCGCGGCCGTCAACGTGGTGACATTCGCCTTCTACGCGAAGTACCTGCCCGAGACCTTCGGCCACTCACTCGAATCGCTTGAGCGCCATTTCGAGAAGCAATACTCCTGACCGGCCAGGACGCGGGCAGAATGCCGCCGACACCTTGGGCCCTCAAGCAGCGGCACCGGCTTCTTGGGCGTGTCTCTTCGACGACCTCTCGGTCGATGTCCGAACTGCCGGGAATCTCTGCCCGATCCTTGCGATCAGTGTGAGACTGATCCCGCGAACACCACCGAGATCACAGCTCCGAGTGCCGCTCGCGAGAATCGGAGCGGCCGCGATTCCATTGATTCCCGCACTCGCTCACGGCTTCCAGGTCGGGTCGGACGCGGGAGGCCCGTAGCGATCGAACAGGTCTGCCGGGCGCGCCGTCTCATCATCGAAACCCAGCGCCCGCATGTCAGCGAGGACGCGGACCGAGGGCTCTCCATGGCCCTCGGCCGCGTTCTCGCCTGACGGTGCTGCGGCCGTCGGGGTCTCGGCACCGTCCGCGTCCTTGGCCAGGATCTGGCCGCGCACGGCAACGGGCGCCACAACCGGGTTGTTCCACACGGCCTCACTGACTCGGTCAAGCAGATCGTTGACAAGCGCGTCACCGCCCGCGCTCACGGTGTGGCCACCAAATCCGTCCTCGTCCACGCGCACGTCAACCGTGACCAGTGCGGGCTTGCCGAAGGCCTCATGGATCTCAATCGACATGTCGCCCGGAGCGATTCCCCCGACGGGCTCCCCACCGGGACCGTTCTCGGCAAGACCCGCCAGCACCGAGGCGCGCACCCGTGCCTGACGACTGGTGTCACGGCGCCCGGGTCTGAGGTTCCGCACCGCGGCGCCCACCCCGACGAGGCCCAGCCCGATCGCGCCGATGAGCACCGGGTTCTCCAACTGTGGAAGGCGCCGCGGCCTCGAGGAAGCCACGGCACTGCCCTTGTTGACAGGAATCGACGAGCGCATCGCCCGGATCACGTCACCGAGCGCACGGCGCCGTTTCTCATTCATGTGCGTCATCGCCCTTCCGGGAATCGTCGTCCCCGTCATCGGAGTCGTCTTCGTCGTCGGTATCACTGGCATGCGTCGTCACGGAATCGAGAGCGGCGCGCAGTTCCCCAGCGATGTTCGCCACACCACGCTCCCACCCACTGCGCCATTGTTCCAGCGTGCGACCCGATTGCTCTGCCAGCTCACGCAGATTCGGGACGGTGTCCTGCAGATCCGGGACCGCGCGCATGAGGTCGGGCACGACTTGGGACAGGTCCGGGACCTCCACCAGCCTGTTCGGTGCCCAGTCCTCGGCGAAGACGACCGGCTCCCAGTCCGGCCGATCGATCTCCTGGAACGTGTCCCACGTATTGCCCTTGCGAGGTTCCAGCAGATCCTGCCAGACGTCGTAGACCCGCACGCGGACCTGCTCGCCCTCGCGGGGAAGGAATTCCCTCAGAGCGTTGACCACCCGACCCGCCCGGTCCCACGGGGCCACCGTCGCCGCACGTTCCGCCTGCCGCACGGTCTCGGTGTAGGTCGCGGAGGAGTGCGCATAGTAGAGCGCGCCCTGCCGAGGCCGAACCAGTCGCCGCCCGATCGTCACCCGATGGTCTGCGACCTGCTCGGGGGTGCCGTCCGTGGAGGGAACGACGTCCTGATCGTGAGCGACCGCGAGCATGGTGACGTCCTCACGCACCTTCATGCGCCGTGCCGGAGCGCCCAGCGTGAGCACACCGGTGACATTGATCCCGGCCTCGTGGGGGTCAGCGCCCGCGAGCGCCGTCGCGATGAGTCCGCCCTGGGAGTGCCCACAGATCAGGACCGGTTCGCGGGCCCATCGTTCCTGCGTCACGCCATCCTGACGCATCGCATCGTGGACGGCGCGCACCATCCCGATGCGCATCGCCGACGGTACGTTGAGCACTTCGCGGAAATTCGCCTCCAGATCGGCCGGGTTCGGGGAGGAATCGAGACTCCAGTGATCGGTTCCGGGCAGGCAGACGAGCCACCGCCGGTCCTCCCCCTCTCCGACACGGGTGATCTTGACGGCCTGGCCGAATGCCATGGCCCAGTACATGTCGTCGATATCGGCCCCCAAATCGGCCAGCGAGGTCGGAGCCTCGTAGCGCCTGAGCTGGGGGCGGGGGTGGCCCTCGGGCACGTCGAGCATCGGGCCCCGCGGTTCGGGGATGGCCGAGTCGTAGAACGCGCGGGCGTGGACTTCCCCACCACGGAAGTGACCGAGTGCGGTCCCGATGACCAGCGCCGACATCATCAGGGAATCGAAGCCTCGACGAGGCATCAGGGCCAGCGCGGCCGCCGCGCGGCCCTCGCGATCGAGGTGGAGCGCGATGACGGAGCGCAGGTACACCCGGCCGACCGTCGTCAGGCGGCGCGCGGTCGCCGAGATGGACCGCACCAGCAACGTGTCGAGGCCCGGCTCGTCGAAGAAGATCCTCTGAGAGTCCTCGACAACGCGAGCACCCAGACGTTCGGCCTGCGCGTGGGCGCTGTCGCGAAGACCGGGCGGCAGGAGAGCCAGATCGGCCGCAGCGGTCAACAACGAGTTGACGACGACCCCGGGAAGCACCGGGCGCAGCTTCCTGCGCAGATACGAGGGTGGAAAGGACTGCGGCACACGACGGGGAGCGTAGAAATGCCTGGCGGGCATTCGGCCTCCCCCCTCATGCGTGAATCGGTGTTCTCGAATCACCAGACTAGGACGGACACCGCCCGAACGAGCAGATGAAGCCGACCGCACATCCGCAGCAGTCATCCGCTTGACAAATATACCCCCTAGGGGTACCTTGTGTCGAGGTCGGCCGCAGCCGAGCATCCCGAGTCGGAGGAGGGACACATGCCGGGGTATTCCGGATCCAGGGACCAATATCTCACGCGCCTGCGGCGCATCGAGGGCCAGGTCCGCGGGGTCCAGCGGATGGTCACGGAGGAGGAATACTGCATCGACGTCCTCACCCAGATCTCGGCCATCCAGAGCGCCCTCGACTCCGTCGCTCTCGGCCTCCTCCAGGATCACATGAACCACTGCGTCGTCGACGCGGCCAAGAAGTCCGACGAGGACGGCCGCGAGAAAATTGAAGAGGCGACCCGGGCCATCGCCCGCCTCGTCAAGTCCTGATCTGCCATCTCCTGAAAGGAACCATCATGGCCATTGATCGAACCGTTGAACTCTCCGTCTCAGGCATGAGCTGCTCGCACTGCGTCGCCTCCGTCAAGGAGGAACTGAACGAGGTCCCCGGCGTCCAAAACATCGATGTCATCCTCAAGCCGAATGAGGTTTCGAAGGTCACCGTCGTCACCGACACCGGTGTGGACGACGATGCACTGCGCACCGCTATCACCGAGGCCGGCTACGAGCTGGTCGGCATCTCGCGCGACGCCTGAGAGGCGGCGCCCGCACCACCAGCTCACTTCCCCATTCATCCTGCCGGCCCAGGGTCGCCCTCGTCCCCAGTTGCCGCCCTCGTGCGAGGACGGCCGCTCACGAGAGCCACCCGAAGCGCGACTGTCCCCGCCCGCCCAGGCCCCGCGTTCCAGACGTGGAGCCCCGGCGCGCCGCCGCGAAGAAGGCAGTATGTCCACACACATCCACGGCGAGGTCATCCCGCCGCCATCCACATCGGTCGACAGTTCGGCCGCCTCGGCCGCGCCTCGCATCGCCGAGGGCGCTCGCCGTGAGGCCGAGGTCCTCAAGCGACGGATCATCTGGTGCGCCCCGCCGACGGTGGCGGTCCTTGCGATCTCAATGATCCCAGCGTTGCAGTTCACGGGGTGGCAGTGGGTTGTCGCCGTCCTGTCCCTTCCGGTCGTCACCTGGGGCGCCTGGCCATTCCACCGTTCTGCTGGGAAGGCCGCCCGTCACGGTTCGACGACGATGGACACCCTGGTCAGCCTCGGCGTCGTCGCCTCCAGCCTGTGGAGCTGGTGGGCCCTCCTCTTCGGGGGCGCTGGGATGCTCGGGATGCGCATGCAGATGTCCCTGCTTCCACGCACAGCCTCCGGCTACGCGGAAATCTACTTCGAGGGCGCCTGCACGATCGTCCTCTTCTTGCTGATCGGTCGGTGGGCCGAGGCCCGCACCCGATACCGCGCTGGCGACGCTCTGCGATCGCTGCTGGAACTCGGCGCGAAGAATGCCACACGCGTCCACGTCGCCGATGACGGGACCCGCCATGAGGAGCTCATCGACGCCACCGAGCTGCGCGTCGGTGACCTCATTCTGGTCCACCCCGGGGAAACGGTCGCCACGGATGGCCGTATCGAGGAGGGCTCGTCGGCCCTGGACACGTCGGTGTTGACCGGTGAATCCGTTCCCGTCGACGTCGGCCCGGCCGACGAGGTCACCGGGGCCACCCTCAACACCTGGGGATCCTTGCTCATCCGCGCCACGCGCGTGGGCGAAGAGACAACCCTGTCGCGCATCGGACGCATGGTCCGCGAGGCCCAGGCCGGCAAGGCCCCGGTCCAACGGCTCGCCGACCGGATCTCCGCCGTGTTCGTCCCGATCGTCATCGCCATCGCCCTTCTCACCCTGGTCGGATGGTTGGTGACAGGTGGATCGGCCCAGGCCGCCGTCACAGCGGCCGTCGCCGTCCTCGTCGTCGCGTGCCCGTGCGCGCTGGGGTTGGCCACACCGACCGCGCTGCTCGTCGGATCCGGCCGGGCCTCCCAGCTCGGCATCGTCATCCGCTCCGCCCAGACGCTGGAACAGACCCGGACGATCGACACGATGGTCCTCGACAAGACCGGGACCGTGACGAGCGGACACATGCAGCTCGAATCGGTCGAGGTCACGAAGGACGACTCGGACGGGGCGGACAGCAGTGCCACCGCTATCAGCGAGCCCGATGCCGCCCTGCTGGCGGTGGCCGCCGGTGTCGAATCGGCCTCGGAGCACCCCGTCGCCCGCGCGATCGTCGCGGGCGCTCAGGACCGAGGCGTGACCCCACATGTGGTGTCCGACTTCACGAACCACGCGGGGGTGGGGGTCTCCGCCCTCGTCGCGAATGATCGCGGCGGGACCGACCTCGTCCTCGTGGGACGGCCCTCCTGGCTGGCCGAGCACGGGGTCGCCATTCCCAGTGATCTGGGAGCCACGGCCGGTCGAGCCGAAGCCTCCGGCGCGTCCGCCGTTGCACTCGCTGTCGTCGCGGACTGGCGCGACCACCACGAGGCCGGAAGCGAGCCCCGCGCCGACCTGGACCACGACATCGACCAGGGCCTCGACTTCGACTTCGACCGCACTCGTGGTCTGCCAGCGACCGACCCCGGCCTCGTGCACGTCGACATGGACGTCCAGGGAATGACCTGCGCGTCGTGCGTGAACCGCGTCGAGCGCAAGCTGCAGAAGCTGCCCGGAGTCACCGCCTCCGTCAACCTTGCGACCGAATCCGCCGCGATCACGGTGGACGGTGACTGGACGGACGCCCAGCTCGAGGAGGCCGTCACCAACGCTGGGTATCACGGCACCGTGCTGCACCGGTGGGAGGATGGCGGTGCTGCCGCCTCGAATCCAACGGCGACGACGACCTCGACGCTCACCACAGAAGCGCCCTCGTCCGGTGAATCCACACCCGATACTGCGCGTGCCGGCCGCCGGGTCCTGCCCGACCGGCTCGAGGGCGCCGAAGCCAGCGCCGTCCTCGTCGTGCGCGACACCGTCAAGCCGACCTCGGCCGCCGCGATCGCGCACATCCGCGCCCTCGGGATCGAGCCGATTCTGCTGACCGGGGACAACGAGGCCGCCGCTCGCCACGTGGCCGAGGAGATCGGGCTCGACCGCGTCATCGCCGAAGTCCTGCCCGACCGCAAGCGCGAGGTCGTCGCGCAGCTTCAGAAGGAGGGCAGCGTCGTCGCGATGGTCGGCGACGGGGTCAACGATGCGGCGGCGCTGGCACAGGCGGGCGCCCAAGGGCTCGGCATCGCGATGGGGTCGGGCACCGATGTCGCGATCGAGGCCGCCGACATCACGCTCGTGACCTCCGACCTCGACTCGGCTGCGACCGCGATCCGGATTTCCCGGCGAACGCTGCGGATCATCAAGCAGAACCTGTTCTGGGCCTTCGCCTACAACGTCGCGATGATCCCATTGGCGATCGCCGGCCTGCTCAACCCGATGCTCGCGGCCGCAGCCATGGCGTTCTCATCGGTGTTTGTCGTGGTCAACTCGCTGCGGCTGCGCACCGCGGGCTGATCGACCGGCGGCCAGAACGTTCACCAGACGCCGGATGTGCCCCGGCGGTGGGAGCCGATCAAGTGGGTGTCGACCAGACCGGCGGCCTCCATCAGGGCGTACATCGTCGTCGGTCCCACAAAGACGAACCCCTCACCACGCAGGGCTTTTGCCAGGGCCGCGGACTCCGGAGACTTCGTGGGAATCTCCGCCAGGGTCCACGGCTCCGGCGTGGTCTCCGGCTGGAATGACCAGATGAGGTCGACCAACCCGCCGCGGTCGCGCAGGTCCATTGTGGCGCGGGCGTTCGTGATCGTCGCGGCGACCTTCGCCCGGTTCCGGACAATCCCGGCATCGGTCATCAGACGAGCGACATCGACCTCGTCGAACGCGGCAACGGCCTCGGGATCGAAGTCTGCGAATGCCGCACGGAAGGCGGTCCGCTTGCGCAGGATCGTCACCCAGGACAATCCGGACTGGAACGCCTCCAGGCTGAGTCGTTCGAACAGACCCCGCTCGTCGCGAACGGGCATGCCCCATTCACGGTCGTAGTAGTCCCTGAGCAACGGGTCAGTGGCCGCCCACGCGGGTCGTGCCAGGCCATCCTCGCCGTTGACGAGGTCGGCCCCGCTCACGCGCCCTCCCCGGAATGACCCGCGGCGGTCTCGGACGCCACGACCGCGTCAACCACGCCCGGTGGCGGATAGATCCCGCCACTGCGCTGCGCCTTGGCACCGGCCCGTCGGATGGTCGCATCGAGACGGACGTGACGCAACTTGCGATGCTGGACCGCGAACCACGCATCACGCGACCGCGACACATGATTGAGCTCGCCGATCGTGTGATCGGACCCCAGATGGGTGAAGGTACAGGGAACTTCCATCATCGTGAAACCGGCGACGAGCAAGTCGATCGTCATACCGACCTCGACGCCGAAGCCCACGGAGAACGGCATCACCACGTTGAGCGCCTCCCGCGTCAGACACCGTTCCTCCGACAGGGGGGCTTGAGGATCCCACCCGGTGGCGTGGCGGATCCCCGACCGGGCGATGTTCTCGGCCAACGACCGCCCCACGGAGGCATCGGATGCGGGTGGCGCGGCGCAGGCGCAGTCCACGCCCTCGGCCTTGACGGCCTCGACCAATGCGGAGGCCTCGACCGCGGACTCTCCGAGATCGGAGGACAGGAAGAGCAACAGCCGCGCTGGCCAATCGGCCCGATCACGCATGGCGGCGACCTTGACCCCGGTCTCCATCGCGGAGGCACGCCCGCGGGCCACCGAATGCCGGACGACCACGGCCCCGGCCAGCCGGGCATTGCGACCCGTGTCGTCATCGGACCCGTCATCGACGACGACCAACAAGTCGACGCCGGGGATCGCGCGACAGGATCGCACGGTCAGGGCGATGTCCGCCTCGGCGTCATGCGCGCAGATGATGGCGGCCACCCGCTGGGGAGCTGGGTGGCGTGGGACTTCTCCCCCGGCAGCGGGTGGATTCACATCTCCAGTCTAGGCCGAGACCCAGCCTGAGCAGAGACGACTAGCGGATGGTGACCTGACGTGACACGAGCCCCTCACGGGCCCGTCGTTCGTCCGGGGTCAAGGAATCCGTGACGTCCAATGCGGCATCGAGATTGCGGACGAGGACGGCCGCGTCCCCGGCGACGTCGAGGGCGCTCGCGCCGTCCGCCAGCTCGAAGACGGGGATCGCGAGGCCGCAGGCGCGGAATGCGCCAACGAACCGCGACCCCTCGCCCATCTGGGCCTGCCCGGCAGCCTGGAGGCGGGCGAGCGCCGTGAACAGCGTCGACTCCTCGACGTCGGTGACGTAACGGACGAAATTCCGGTTCATCTCGCACCAGAACATTCCGGGCATTCCAGGAACCTGCTCGGTGGGGACGACGTCCTCGCGATTCTGTTCGAGGGCGCGAGCGATCTCCGGGGTGACCTCGCCGTTCGGGTCGAGCCAGTAGCCGAAGTCCGGGCGGATTTCCATGTCCTCCGTCAGGGAGTCGTCGAGGAGGTCCTGAAGGCGCGGCGCAGGATCGCGCACATCGAAGGGAACGAGGCCGGTGCTGCCCTCGGCTCGGCGGGCGATCGCCGCCAGCAGCGCTCCACCCGCGTCGTGCGAGAGGTCGCCGGAGTGGAAGCGGGTCTGCAGACCGATCATGATGTGGCCATCGGGGCGCACCATCGCGGGATGCCCATCGGGCAACAGGGTGACGACATCGAACTCCACGCCGCCGAGCTCCACGCTCGTATGCGCCGTCAGGCTCGCGCACGGGATGATCTCTCGCATCGCGACGAGGTCTGCCTCGTGGGACAGGCCCTCGAAGGGACGGTCCCGGAAGGGAATCGGGGGCCGTGGAGCGGGACGACCCGCGCGAGTGACGACCTTCTTGCGACGACTGGCTTTGCCCATGGGGGCAAGGGTAGCGGGTCCGACCCTCGCGTCCGGTGCGCGGCCCACGCAGACAATCCGGTAGACGTACTACGTCTGACGTAGTACGTTTGTCGTTATCGTAGAAAGGAGCGTCCATGATCAGTGCCGACGCGATCCGCGGGTACGTGGACCTCATGGTCCTGGCGATCCTGCGCGACCATCCCTCCTACGCCTATCACCTGTCCCAGACGATCGCCAACATCACCGAGGACACCTACGTCATCAAGCAGACGACGCTGTACTCCGCCCTCAAACGCCTCGAAGGCGCTGGCCTCGTCGAGTCCTATCCGGGGACGTCGAACTCCGGCAAACCCCGCACCTACTACCGCATCACCTCCCTCGGCACCGACCACCTCGGCCTCAAGCTCGAGGAATGGGAGACGACGAAATCCGTCGTCGATCGCTTTGCGAAAGGAATTCGCTGATGGACATCCTCGATGCCTATCTCGACACGATGTTCTCCTCCTACCCGACCACGCCTCGCCTGACCGAAGCCAAGGCCGAGTTGCGGGCGATGATGGAGGACGCGTTCACCGCGGCGCTTGACGCCGGGAAATCTCGCAACGAGGCCATCGGCGAGGTCATCGCTCAGTTCGGAAACCTCGACGAGCTGGCGCCGGTCCTCGGGATCTCCACCGAGATCCGGGGCGATGACGGGGCCAGCGCTGCCAGCGCAGCCGCCAGTCCGGACGAGGCCGCCGCCTGGTCCACCACGAACGCGTCCGAGTGGGAGCACGAGCAGGTGCGCACGCCCGCGCTCCCACCCGTCAGCCTGGACGAGGCCGAGTCCTACGCCGAGGCTCGACGACGCACGCAACCGACTCTGGCCGCGGCCTGCGCCGCGCTCGTCGCCTCGCCTTGCTGCCTCGTCGCACTGGCATCCGACGCCACAGATCCCGGCCCCTGGGGAACCAGTCCGATCCTGACACTCGTCGGCCTGCTCGTGTTGCTGGTCGTCGCCGCATTCGCCTGCGCCGCCCTCGTGGCCCGCAATCGGACGCTGGCGCCCTCCCGTCGCCTCACCGCCGGCACGTTCACGCCGACGCCCGAGGTCGACGCCTGGGCCGAAACCCTGCGCGAGTCCCATGAGCCCCTACGCACGCGCACCCTCGCGGCCTCCGTCGCCCTGTGGGTCCTCGCCGTCGTCCCCACGATCACCGCCGGGATCCTCTCGGACGAGGACGGCCCATGGCCCGCGTGGTCCGCCCAGTTCGGCGTGGCCCTGACGCTCGTCATCGCAGCCATTGGGGTGTACATCCATCTTCGGGGTTCATGGGCGAATCGCACGGCTGCCGTCCTGTCCGGGCGCGTTCACCACCGCCACTCCTCCGGACGCGATCGGGCCGACGGGAGCGATCGAGCCCTCGGACTCGCGAGCGTCGTCGCCTCGATCTATTGGCCGCTGCTCACTGCGGCGTTCCTCCTGTGGGGATTCGGGTGGAACGGATGGGACCGCGCATGGATACTCTGGCCGGTCGGCGCCGTCCTCTTCGGTGCGATCAGCGCGGGGACCAGCGCGTGGGACAGAAGCCGCCGGACGCGCGCCGTCTGAGACGCTCCCCCGGTCGTCCATGACATGACCCCGTCCCCATGCACGAGAATCAGCCCATGCAACGTTTCGATCTCAGCCTCCCCGAGCTGGAGGTCTACCGCCCCGACATCCCCGAGCCGGACGACTTCGACGAGTTCTGGACGACGACTGTGGCGGCCAATCCCTTCGATCCTGCGGCACTGACCCGCAAGCGCGCCGAGACGCCGCTGACCACGGTCGACGTCCACGACATCACCTTCCCCGGATTCGCCGGGGACCCGATCCACGCATGGCTGACCGTGCCGCGCGGCACAACCGCCATCGTCCAGGCGACCGAGGGCGACGCGCCTTCCCGGCTTCCGGCGCCTCTGCCCGCTGTCGTCGAGTTCCTCGGATACAACGGCGGGCGCGGCCTCGCCATCGACCACCTGATCTGGGCGAGCGCCGGCTTCGCACACCTCGTCGTCGACACGCGCGGGCAGGGTGCGACCTGGAGTTCCGGTGGGGCGACGGCCGATCCGCACGGATCCGGACCCGCGGTCCCAGGCTTCCTCACGCGCGGCATCGAGTCCCCACAGGACTATTACTACCGCCGCGTCTTCGTCGACGCCCACCATGCGGTCGAGGCCGTCGCCACTCTTCCCGAGGTCGATCCCGCGCGGATCGCGGTCGTGGGGACCTCGCAGGGTGGCGGGACCGCGATCGCTGCCGCAGCGTTGAACCACCGTGTCATCGTCGCGATGCCGGACGTCCCCTTCCTCTGCCACTTCCGCCGCGCCGTCGGGCTGACCGGACGCGATCCGTACGACGAGGTGGCCCGCTACCTCTCCATCTTCCGCGATCGCACCGATCAGGTCTTCCGCACGTTGTCCTACTTCGACGGCGCATTGCTGGGTCGCCGAGCGATCGCACCTGCGTTCTTCTCCACCGCGGAGATGGATCCGACGTGCCCGCCCTCGACCGTTTTCGCAGCGAAGAACTGGTGGGGAGGGCCCGCCGACATCGTCGTCTACCCCTTCAACACGCATGAGGGCGGGGAAAGCTACCAGTGGCTGCGCCAGGTCGCGTGGCTGCGGGAACTGCTGGAGCAGTGACACACACGCCCCCGATCTGCGGCACACTGGTCCTGTTGTCCTGAACGGAAAAGGGTGGAAACGATGAAGATCCTTCTGACGGATGCCACTGAATTCGGCCCGATCGACTTTCCCGAGGGGGTCGAGTCGGTCCTCATTGACGAGAACGCGCCCGTCCCACCCGAGCACCGCGATGCCGAAGCACTTGTCTTGTGGGGCACGAATCCGGATCTGGCGGGGTTCCTCGCCGAGCTGCCGAAGCTGCGGTGGATCCAGACCCTGATGGCGGGGCCCGACAGAATCATCGCGGCGAACCCGCCGAGCGACGTCATCATCACGAACGGTCGACACTTCCACGACGCGACCGTGGCGGAGCACGCCCTCGCCCTCGCGCTGGCGAATGTCCGCCGGATCCCGCGGTCCCTGGAACTCCAGACGGAACACGAATGGGCCACCGCCGAGCTCGGCGGAATGCAGCCGCTGCACCCTGCGGGTCGGGTCACGACCCTGTGGGAGTCCGCCGTCGCCATCTGGGGCTTCGGCGCGATCGGGCAGGAGATCGCCCGCCGCTTCGCCGTCCTCGGCGCCCACGTCACGGGCATTGCCCACAGCGCTGGCGAACGCGCCGGATTCCCCGTCGTCGGACCCGAGGGACTCGCCGACACCCTGCGAGCCACCGATGTGCTGGTCATGGTGCTGCCGACACGCCCCGACACGACAAACATCCTCGATGCGGACACCTTGGCGCTGCTGCCCGCGAAGGCGCAGGTCGTCAACGTCGGACGCGGATCCACCATCGACGAGGACGCCCTGATCGCAGCCCTGACTGCCAGGCGTCTGTCGGCAGCAGCGATCGATGTCGCAGCGGCCGAACCACTTCCGGCCGATTCACCCCTGTGGGACACCCCGAACCTGATCATCACTCCCCACGCCGCGGGTGGTCGTCCTGTCGGCGCGGAGGAGCGGATCGCACACAACGTGCGGGCGATGCTCGGGCTCGGTGGTGAGATGATCGGCGTGATGGCGCATTGACTCTCCGCATTGCGCGTGTCCATGACGAGGTCTCACCGGAGGACGGCTTCCGCGTCCTCGTCGATCGACTGTGGCCGAGGGGGAGCTGCGCACTGCCTGGCACCACCACGAGATCCCCGACGACGAATTCGCCGAATGCCACCACGCCGCGGAATTGGATGGAAATCCCGGCGTGACGGAGTTGGCAGAGAAGGCCCGCACCGGAACCGTGACGTTGCTCGTCGCTACCCGCGATGTCGCCCGCAACCACGCCCACGTGCTTGCGCAGGCCATCGAGGCCGCAGAATAAGACGCGCACCCGGATGGCATGAGTCTCCGAGTGAGGACGCGCTTCACCACCGACGTCCCAGGATGAGGTCGACCGGTGGGTGGAGAGGCTCAGGCGGTGAGAACGACCAATGAACTTCGGTCTGTAGAGCTCTCGTCCCTTGGCAGACTCACCTGAACTCATGGTCTGGCGCGATAATGGAGCCAAGAGCGATCTTCCATGCGGAGTCTGAAGCCAGCGCGACGGTCTTTTCTCCTTTGTCGGTCGTATGCCCCACGAAACATTGGCACCTTAAGACGAGACAGGTTCGCACCACATGTCCAACAACGTGAACATCCGAATGCTGTTGATCGCAGTAGGAGCACTCATTGTTGTCCTGATACTCATTGCTCTCGTCCTCGACGCACGCGATCGCGCCCGTGAGAGAGAACACCGGCAGCAGATCCGCGCCTACATGAATGGACTCGCCTCAAATTCCGTGGAAATGACGCCCGAGGCGTTCCTCGCAATGCGAAACGCAAGCTTCGGCGGACGTGGAAATCCGCACTACTCTAATAGGTTCAATTTTACAGGTATATATGTCCTGATCAATCACACACAAAACATGTGCTATGTCGGTCAAGCGACGAGGATCCTGGACCGTGTTGCAGCGCATTTCTCGGGGCGCGGGAACGGCGACGTCTACGCAGATTACAGGAACGGAAATCGATTCACGATTCGCGCCATTGCGCTGGCGAACAGCGGTTTCGCCAGCCTGGACGCCCTCGAGAAGGCGTTCATCCAGCATTATGGCGCATATACAAACGGGTACAACCGAAACCGCGGAAACAGCTAGTGGCGGTCAGTGCCGTCAATTCCTCGACACCAGCGCAGCGAGTTCTGAGCGCGTCCCGTTGAAGGCGTTCATGTCGATGAAGGTCTCGTTCCCGTCGTAGCCGGACAGACGATCGCGGTTCGAGTACTGCCAGATCGTCCACGTGCGCCCGTCGTTGAGAGAAGGCGGAAGGAAGACGGACCGAATCCAGATCGGATTCTCGTCATGGGCTCCCGAGATGTACCGCCGATAGGAGTCCGCCGTGGCATAGATCAGCGGCGTCCTCCCGTAGTGGGCCTTGAGCGCGCTCAGCAACGGGTCGAGGATCGCCTCGACCTCGGCCCGCGT
>JAATFD010000007.1 GCA_015655375.1 Actinomycetales bacterium | reverse complement strand
GGGTTCGTCCGCCAGTCGGAGCCTGCCGAGGCCATCTTCGATCCCGGCAGCGCCTGAGGGATCCCATAGGCGCCGGAGCTCGCGTTCGAGGCGGACGGGTTCCAGCCCGACTCTCGGTTCCACAGGCTGACGAGGCACTGGTAATCCGAGTCGGACCATCCACGCGCGGAAACCATCAGCCGGGCGATCCCCTTCGGATCGTCACCCGTGTTTGCCAGGACCGACGACGACGACGTGGAACCGTCCGCAACGGCCTTCTCCCGGATCGCAGCGATCTCGGACGCCGACGAGATCGAGCCGGCCTTCGCCCGATACCGGATCGACACCGTGCCGTCCGACTCCGTGCGCTCTTCCAGGGTCGCCAACGGATCGATGCCCGCGGCGACGAGCGCCTCGGGCGTCGCCTCCTTGGTTCCGGTCCGGGTGACCTGGGTCGTCGGTTCCCGCGTGACGGTCGAGCTGAGAGGGACCGCGCTGACGACCTGGTCGTCGTGGTTCTCCGCCCATTGGGTCTGCTCGTCGATGCCATCGACGCCGGGCGTCGCCACCTGGGACTCGCCCTCGAAGAGCGTGTCCGTCGGTTCCTCCGTGGTCGTGAAGGGGATCGGGACCTCGACGGTGGCGAGGCCTCGGGACACCTTAACGACCGTGACTTCGAGCTGGCCGTCATGAGATGTCACCGAGACCTGGTCGTTGGGCTCCACATCGGTCCCAGAGTCCGCGAGCGCCGCGCGCACGTCCTGACCGGGGTTCACCAGCACCTCGGAACGAACCCCGCCGACCGTGACCGCGACCTGACGGGTCCGAGAGACGAGTGGGGTCACCGTATCGCGTGTTCCGGAGCGATCTGCGGCCATCGTCACGCTCGCACCGTCCGCACCTGCTCCTGCATCCGCCAGAATTGTGTCCGCCGAGGACGAAGTCGTCCAGATCGTCCGCTGCTCGCCGTCGATGCTGACGTCGAAGGGGTGAGCAGTGCGCATGACGATCGTCTCGCCCGCTGCCGTACGTTCGCTGAGCACGGGAGAGACCAGGTCATTCGATGTCGGGGTGATCCCCACTGTGTCCAAGGCGGTGGCGACTGTGCCGCCCCACACCGTGACGGGACGGGAGATGCCGTCGATCTCAAGGATGACCTCGTGTCGTGCCCGTGCCACGGACGTCCCGGCAATCCCGACGACGACCAGCGAGGCCAGGACTGCTGCGCCGAAGATCCGTTGACGTGCGAGCCGTTTGCCGACAGGATTCTGCTGGCCGTGGGTCCCGGCGTGGCTGGTGCTCACTGAAGCGGCTCTCCTGACGGTGGCATGGTCCTGTGCGGATGCTCCATCCACCGTAATCGGATCGTGATCGACACGGGATCGAACGACCAAAGCAAAAGTATGAGGAGCAAACCGCACGATCAGTAGAGACCGAGGCTGGAGGCGCAGGCGGGCCACTGTCCCCAGCCCGAGCTGGCCTGAAGCTTCTGGGCGATTCGTGTCTGCTCGGCGGCTGAGGCATCGGAGGGCAGACCGGATCCGCCCAACGCGTGCCATGTGGCCGCCGAGAATTGGTAGAGGCCGTAGTAGCCGTTGCCCGTGTTCGTCCCGGCGTTGCCGCCGGACTCACATTGGGCCAGCGATGCCCACACGCCCGCTGGCGCCGACCCGGTTCCCGAGCCCTGCCCGGACGAGGACGAGCTAGAAGAACTGGACGAAGCGGTCGTCGTTGTGGCGGCTTCCTTGGTCCCGACGGCGATGATCTTCGAGACCGGATCCTGACGTGAATCCCGGACCTTGACCGAGACGACGGGCGTCCCGTCCACCGTCTCCTCGTAGTAGGTCGCCGAGTCTGAGCCGTCCTGGCCCTCCTGGAGGACCGAGGTCGTGCCCTTGGTCAAGGAATCGTCGTCGCGTTGTTCCGTCTCGAAGGGAATCGAAGCCGTCTCGGTGCGCTGACCACGAGTCACCCGGGTGACCTGCAGCTCCACCGTCCCGTCGGAGGCGGTCGAGAAGGCCGCACGATCGATCGGGGACACCTCGACGTTCGCCTTCGCAAGCAACGTGTCGACCGTGTCCTGGGGCCCCGCCTGGACACCGGTCCGATTGCCGTCCGCGACGACGGTGACCGCTCCGGAGTGCCCGATGATCGGGAGGGCTTCACGCACTGCCGACCGGTCGGCCGCCAGAACGGCCGACCCCGAGCCGACCTCGTTGAGGACATCCGACACCGACGTTCCCGTTGACCAGGCCTCGACCGGGGAGCCGTCAACCGTCACGTTGTAGAGGTTGGCCGTTCGCACGACGATCGTCTGGCCGGTGGAGACGTCTTCCGTCAATGCGGGGGCGACGAGGTCGTGGGCCGACACCGACACGCCGGCCGTGTCCAACACATCCGACACCGTGCGCGTGAATCCGGAAACCGGGACGGAAACGCCGTCGACCTCGAGAGTGACCTCACGGTGTGATGTGGCGACCGAGGTTCCGGCGACG
This sequence comes from Actinomycetales bacterium, assembly GCA_015655375.1. Lineage (GTDB taxonomy): Bacteria > Actinomycetota > Actinomycetes > Actinomycetales > Actinomycetaceae > Pauljensenia. The sequence continues at coordinate 31,606 of JAATFD010000007.1, read as the reverse complement.
GCGACCATCGCGACGGAGAGTGTCGAAGCGGTGGCGAAGATCTGGCGGCGGGTCGGGTGGAGGGAAATCACGTGGTTCCTAGCTTCGCGCGGCTCCGCGGAAACGGGCTCTCCCCGAACACTGGCTGCGTCGAGAGACCGGTCTCCACCGGACTGATTGCGCCACCGTAACCGAAATGTGATCCTAAGGTCGAGTCGTTGGGAAACAACCGTCGGGATCCGGGCGAAATTCGGATCCTCACCAGTCTCCATAGACCCGTTGAGAGTTCTCAAACAACTGTCGGCAGGCCTTTTCCTCAGTGGTCTGCCACAAACTCGCGATCGCTCGGACCGTATGGGCGATGGAATAGGAGGCGTTGGGGCTCCCTCGCCACGGCACCGGTGTGAGATAGGGAGCATCGGTCTCGACGAGGACCAATTCGCGGGGTATCTCCTCCAGCGTTCGGCGCAGGGATTCGTTGGACGGGAAGGTCACTGTGCCCGCGAATGAGGCGTACCACTGATTGCTCGCGAGGACTCTCGCCATGGCCCGATCCCCCGAAAAACAATGGAAGACGACCCGCTGGTCGCGCATCGCCGATCCGGAAAGAATCCGGAGGCAGTCCTCGTGCGCATCGCGATCGTGGATCTGCAGGGGCAGGCCATGCTGCTTGGCCATTTCGATGTGGGCCCGCAGGGATTCCGCCTGCGCCTCATGCCCGGGTTCTGCCGTGCGGAAGTAGTCGAGGCCGCTCTCCCCCACAGCGACGACCATCGGGTCATCGAGACGACAGGCAACCTGTTCCAGGGCCTCGATCAGGGCGACGTGGTGCGCCCGACGCTCGGGAACGAGGCCATCCGGAGACGGGTCGACGAAACCGGCGTGGAGGCCAGCCTCGTTGGGGTGGATCGCCAAGGCCACGCGCATGCCCGGCGTCACCCGGGCCAACTCGAGCATCGGGTCGAAGTCGGGGAGTTCGCACGCCGAGGAGACGATCCGGGTCACCCCGACCTCGCGCGCTCGGTCCAGCTGCTCCGACAGGGGCATGCGAACCCCGTCGGCCAGCGGGATCTCCTCCTCGCGCAGCGGGAGGTGGGTGTGATTGTCCATCACGGGGCCGGCCAGCGGCGCGGCAGTGGCAGGCCAGACCTTCGGCTTGTGTTTACTCATGGATTCGGTGCACGTCCTCGCCCGCGTTCACTCCCACTCGATCGTGGCCGGCGGCTTCGACGTCACGTCGAGGACGACGCGGGTGACCTCGGGGACGGAGTTCGTGATCCGCGTCGAGATCCGGGCCAAGACGTCGAAGGGGACGCGCGACCAGTCCGCCGTCATCGCATCCTCGGATGACACGGGGCGCAGGACCACCGGCGAGCCGTAGCTGCGACCGTCACCCTGGACCCCGACGGAATGCACATCGGCCAACAGGACGACCGGGCACTGCCAGATGTCGCGGTCCAACCCAGCGGCCGTCAGCTCCTCGCGGGCAATCAAGTCGGCGGCGCGCAAGACGTCGAGGCGTTCGCGCGTCACCTCGCCGATGATCCGGATACCGAGGCCCGGTCCCGGGAAGGGCTGACGCCAGACGATGTTCTCCGGCACCCCGAGCTCCAAGCCGATCGCCCGGACCTCGTCCTTGAACAGAGTGCGCAGTGGCTCGATCAGCTCGAAGTCGAGATCCTCGGGAAGGCCGCCGACGTTGTGGTGGCTCTTGATATTGGCCGCCCCGTCCCCGCCGCCGGACTCGACGACGTCGGGATAGAGCGTGCCCTGGACGAGGAAACGGATCTCCGCGCCCTGCGCCCCGGCCTCGGCCACGAGGTCACGCTGGGCGTCCTCGAAGGAACGGATGAATTCCCGACCGATGATCTTGCGCTTAACCTCAGGGTCGGTGACACCCGCGAGTGCGGAGAGGAAGCGCTCCGACTCGTCGATGGTCACCACGCGGATGCCCATCGAGGCGGCATAGTCGCGCTCGACCTGTTCGCGCTCGCCAGCGCGCAACAGGCCGTGGTCGACGAAGATGCAGGTCAGTTGGTCGCCGATCGCGCGATGGACGAGGGCGGCCGCGACCGAGGAATCGACCCCTCCGGACAGACCGCAGATCACGCGCGCGTCGGAGACCCTCGCACGGATCTGGGCGACCTGGTCGTCGATGATCGAGCCGGGAGTCCAGTCACGGGGGATGGCCGCGCACTCATGAAGAAAGGTCTCGATCAGGCGCTGGCCGTACTGCGTGTGGTGGACTTCGGGGTGCCACTGAACACCATAGAGACACCGGGCGGCGTCCTCGAACGCGGCGACGGGAGTCTGCTCCGTCGACGCCGTGACCGCGAAGCCTTGAGGGGCCGCGACGACCGCGTCGCCGTGGCTCATCCACACGGTCTGGACAGCCGGAGTCCCCTCAAGCAGGCGCGAGGATCCGTCATTGACCAGATGAGCCTCGGTGTGGCCATACTCCCGGGTACCGGTGCGCCCGACGGTGCCGCCGAGCGCCTGAGCCATCAGCTGGAAGCCGTAGCAGATTCCAAGAACGGGGATCCCGGCCTGGAGGATCGCCGCGTCGAAGCTGGGAGCGCCCTCGGCATACACGGAGGCCGGACCACCCGAGAGGATGATCGCCGCAGGGTCCTTCGCCAGGATCTCAGTGGCAGACATGGAATGCGGGACGATCTCGGAATAGACGCTCGCCTCGCGGACGCGGCGGGCGATGAGCTGTGCGTATTGAGCACCGAAGTCGACGACCAGGACGGGGCGAGAGGCAGGTGTGGTCACGAGCTCATGCTACCCGCGGGCAGCAGTACTGCCTGTCAGCCGTGAGGCACGTCGCCCGTGTGCGCCACGACACGTCTCATCCTCTTCGAGCCGCATCCCAAGACACACCCGGGATGACTCCGTGAGTTGCCCACATGCACCGGTGTCTGTTGGCAGCGATGCAGTGAGCAACTGACCGTCTCATGAACACCTACGGCCTCGTCAACGGTCCGGTCACAACAAGCCAGACGCCGTCATCGCCCTCCATCGCTCCCGACAGACTTCAGTCACCACTGGGGAGCGACCGGTGAGAAGGACAGCACGTCCACTCTCTCGATCGGCTGCTCACGTCGGCGGGGAGCAAACGATCGCAGCGCGGCTCGCGGGCCGGATTCGGTCCTGGTGCGGCAGAATACGGTCATGGGAGCAGGAGGCGCAGGGAGCGTCGACACGACGGGTCATCCCCGCGACGAGGCCACCCGCCCGGATGACCGTGTCCTCTCTGCGAGCACGTCGGGTCACGAACCCGAGGCCGCACGCGCATCCCGACCTGGGCCGCGTTCCTCGATTGCAGACCTCGCTCTGCACGGCAAGAACAAGCGCGCGCCCGACGGTCGCAAGCTGACGAAGGCGGAACGCACGAGCCTCCCGACGATCGACGCACTCAACGAGGGGATCAATGAGGCCGCGCGCACCGTCTCGAGCATTGCCCACTCACCCGACGTCGCCTGGGTGATCGGACAATTCCACAACCCGATCGCCTTGGCCCGCCACCGCATGCCGAAACTGCCCGAACCCGAGCTCCTCCACCGCGTCGTGACGCGCATCGAATCCGAATTCGACGGGCGCGAGCGGCCCGCTGCCCGTCCGCGCCTCACCCGCGCCCTCAATGACTGGTATACGGCCATGCGCAACCGACGCCGCGACCCGAGGTGGCGCGATGTCGCGGGCACACCTGTCACGCTCCAGGGCTTTCGTGCCTGGCAGGATCGCCTCGCTGACATGGAGCTCAGCGTCATCCCCTGGCTGAACGTGCCCGCTGAGTTCGAACGGGCTCTCGGCATGGTCCAGGACTGGGACGACCTGCTCCACAAGCGCGGGCACACCGGCGAACGATTCTCGCTGCGAGAGGAGGTCGTCCGCCTCCACAATTGGCCGGGCGACCAGTGGGACTCGGGCGACGACTACGCCTCGGCCCAGAAGCGATTCCACAGGAGATTGGACAAGGCCCGGCGGCTGCGAGACGACCCCATGCGCGACCGGATCATGTCGCGGGCGCTCTACCTGCGCGAGGGACTGTTGCTCAACCCAGTCGATGACCTCGAGTGGTTCCTCGCGGTGTGTCACTTCCGGTGGAACGCGCCGGAGCTCCTCGACGTCCGCCCCGAGCTTGCCTCCTGGCGTCTGTTCGACTGGATCGACCGGCTCGGCCGCCCGGCTGTCGATGCTCCCATCGAAACGTTCCCCGAGTGGGCCGACGCACCCGACCCGCGCGATGTGCCCGCCGAAGCGCTGACCGGGGTCGGCGGCCCCGGCGTCATGATCGACCTCGACGAGGACGTCGTGACCGCGCTTCGCCCGGGCTGCCGGGTCCGGCGGATGTTCATCGGCGCCCGGGGCCCGCTCGGCCCGGACTGGGCCGTCTACTGGGTCGAGTCCGAGTGGGGGGATTCCCGTCCGATCCTCGACCTCGTCGAGTCCGAGAAACTCCACCCGCGCGTCGTCTTCGTCTCGGACGGAGAGCCCGCCGAGTTGGCGGAGCGAATCCGGCCCTTCCTCGACGTCGCCTTCGAGATCCCGACCAATCCGTTGACCGCCCACAGCCACATCCCCGGAGTCGTGCCGCGGATCCCCGATCACCCTGACGCCGGATTGTCCTGAGAGTGGATCGGCTCCGTCAGCGCCTCACCGTGCTGGTCCAGACCGCCGGAACGAGTCCCGCGGTCAGCACGATCTTGACGACATCGCCGATGAGGAAGGGAACGACGCCGAGCGCAAGGCCTTCCCGGACGCCGATTCCCAACCACGGGACCAGCCACGCCAGACCGACCGCGTAGATGATCGCTGAGCCGAGAACGGCGACTCCCGCCATGCGCCCGACCGATCGTCCGGCGCCACGCTCGGCCAGTGCGCCGACGACAAGGGCCGCCACGAGGTACCCGATGATGTAGCCGAACGAGGAAAAGGCCCATCCGCTCGCACCACCCGCGAACACCGGGATGCCGATCAGGCCCAGCACCAAGTACAGGCCCGTCGAGGCACTCGCCCGACGCGGCCCGAGCACGGGGCCCTCCAGGAGCACAGCCAGCGTCGCCAGCGAGACCGGGACCGGGGTGAAGGGCAGCGGGATCGTCACCCGACCGGCAAGGACGAGGATCGCGGTTCCGGCGAGGACGAGGGCGGCCTCGCGCACGCGAGTGCCGGCCAGTCTGTCACCGGGGACGCGGACGACGGTGGGGACAACGCCGGGCACGGACGCGTGGTCGGCGAGGGCGGAAGCGGACATGGAGATCTCCTGGTCGCAACGGTTTCCTGAACGGTGTTCAGGCGAACAGTGCTCACTATAGTGAACGCGTGTCCGATGTCCAGCGCCCGCCCACCGAGCGGGTGAACGAGCTCTCAGCGTCCTCGTCCCGGAACACCGGCCAATCCCCGGCACCGTCCACGCGTCGGCGCTCTCGCGGCGATGTCGTCGACGCCGCGATGAACGTGCTCGATGCGAGCGGCTTGCCATCACTGTCGATGCGCCATCTGGCCGATTCCCTCGGAGTCCAGCCCTCTGCGCTCTACTGGCATTTCAGGGACAAACAGAGCCTGCTCGCCGCCGTGTCGGAACGGATTCTCTCACCCGTGGACGTCCTGGTCATTGACCGTCCCACCGGACCCGCGAGCGCGGACCCTGCCCCTGACACCGAGCCGACCGGCTGGGAGGACGCGATCCGCGGCGTGGCGAGCACACTGCACGAGGCCCTGCTCGTCCACCGCGACGGAGCCGAGCTGGTGTCGTCCTCGCTCGCGTTGGGGTTGGTCCGGCTCCCCCTGGCGGATGTGCTCCGGGTCCCGTTGGGCGCCGCGGGGGCCTCCGGCCACGTTGTCGCCGTGGTCGCCGAAACGCTCGAACACTTCATCCTCGGCCGGACCTTCGACGAGCAGCAACGCATCGCCGCCCGTGACGCGGGGATCGAGGCTGGCGACGCGGCCGCCGGCACGACCGATTTCTCGGAGGGCGTCGACCTGATCGTCGCCGGGACTGCCGTCCTCATCAGCATGGACCGGGGTACCTCCACGAATTGAGCGTGAGGCGGGGTCCTCCGCGACCAGACGCCCAGCGCCGGAGTCGCACTTTTCGCACACATGAGACTCAGGATCTTCGATCCTCACCAGAAAATGACCTCGAGATCGAACTCTCGGTACGCTCCAGGCACCGGCGAGCACCATCCCATCCCGACCCGCACAGTCGCCGACCTCAGCCCTTCTGCCAAGACCTCCACAGGGAGGCGTACTCTCCACCGGCCGCGACCAGGTCGTCGTGGGATCCCAGCTCGACGATGTTCCCGTCGAGCATGACCGCCACGCGATCCGCGTCGTGCGCGGTGTAGAGGCGGTGCGCGATCGCAATGACCGTGCGCCCCTCGAGCACTCGAGCCAGCGACCGCTCGAGCGACCGCGCCGCCGTCGGATCCAGCAACGAGGTCGCCTCGTCGAGGACCAGCGTGTGCGGATCCATCAACACGATCCGCGCCAGCGCGAGCTGCTGAGCCTGGGCCGGTGACAGCGCCATGCCGCCCGCCCCAACCTTCGTCCCCAGCTGATCATCGAGCCCAGCCACCCACTCGACGGCCTCGACGGCCTCGAGCGCGCGCCACATGTCGGCCTCTGTTGCCGCCGGAAGCGCCAGACGGAGGTTGTCCGCGATGGTCCCGACGAACACGTGATGCTCCTGGGTGACGAGGGCGACCTGTCCGTGAAGATCCTTCTCGTCGAGATCGACCAGGTCGACCCCGCCCACGCTGACCGATCCGGAGGTCGGTGGATGGATGCCCGCCAGCATCCGTCCGAATGTCGACTTGCCCGCACCCGAGGGGCCGACCATCGCCAGGGTCTCCCCCGGCACCAGATCCAGATCGACGCCGTGCAGGACGTCCTCGCCCTCGCGGTAGGCATAGTGCACGTCACGGGCGAGGACCCCACCTTCCTGCGGACGTCGACCCGTCGGCTCACGGTCCGGCTCGACGAGCTCAACGCCGAAGATCCGCGACAGTGAAGCTTGCGAATACTGGATCTGATCGATCCAGAACGTCGTGTCCCACAACGGACCGCTCAGCTGGTACGCGTAGAGCGCCACGGTCGTGACCTGGCCGTAGGTCAGCCATCCTCCGGGAACCCCGAGCGCTCCGAGCAGGACAATGACCAGGACGGGGCCGAAGACAATGAGCCCCAGTCCACCGACCAGGAACACCCGCATCCAGGCGCCATAGCGCTCCAAGCCCCAGATCTCGCGGATCGCAGCGTCCAGACGGCCAGTGCGCAACCGTGCCAGACGAGCGGAGTCCACGGTCTCCGCCTGCTCAATCGTCTCATTGGCAGCGCCGGACATGTCCGCCCACGCTGCGGCCGAGGCCCGGTAGGAGGGAATCGTGCGCGGCAGGTACCACGTCATCAATAGCCAAACGATCGGGAACTCGACGATGATCGCCAGCGAGAGGATCGGCGAGATTGCCACCGACGCAACCAGTGTGACGACGATCGTCGTCGCCAGGACGAGGACCGCGGAGATCCCCTGACGGACCATGAACTGGACCCGGTCGACATCATGGGTCGTGCGCCCGAGCAAGTCACCGGTCCCCGCGTTCTCGACCGTTGACAGCGGCAGGTGCGTGACCGTCGTGACGAGGTCCTCACGCAGGTGGGCGAAGACCCGCTCACCGAGGACGCGCGCCTGGTACTCGGCGAAATAGGACATGACCGCGCTGAGCGCAACGAGGACGACTGCGACAATCATCACGTGCTCGACCCACCCCAGCGAGGTCCCACCCTGGATCCGGTCGACGACGCGACCCATGATCCACGGCAGTGCGATCCCTGCCAGGGCCGATCCCAGCTGGAGGGCGACGACGGCGGTCAGGTGGGCCCGGTGATGACCCAGCAATTCGCCACTGCGGCGCAGAATCGTGCGCCCATCGGCGACGGGGAGCTTCATTCGGGCTCACCCACTTTCCTCGAGACGATCGATCGATATTCCACGGCCCCGGTGTCCCCGGTCTCTGCAGCGGCCCGCAGCTCCTCATGTGAGCCGCGAACGACCTCGTGGCCATCGGTGGAGACCACCACGACCTCGTCGCAGCGCTCAAGGACCAGCGGCGAGGCCGTGACCAGCACCGTCGTGCGGCCCTGACGCGCATATGCCAGACGCTCGGCGATGCGAGCCTCCGTGTGGGAGTCGACGGCCGAGGTCGGCTCGACGGCAATGAGGATCGGGGAATCCGCCGCGACCGCACGAGCCAGTGCCACGCGCTGGCGCTGACCGCCGGAGAGGTTGCGTCCCTTCTCCGCGATCGCTCCATCCAGTCGACCCGGGAGCGAGGAGACGACGTCGTGGGCATCGGCCACATGCAGCGCGTCCTCCCACCGGGTGTCGTCACGATCCGGGTCCGGACGGAAGAGAATGTCTTCGCGTCGGGTCGACGCCTCGATCAGCTCGCGCTGGATCAGCTCCGTCACTCCACGAGACCGGTGCACCGGCGCCTCGGCACCCTCGACCTCCTCGCGCAGGCTTCCGGCGAAGATCTGGAACTCGGCCTCGGAGAGGACGACGCTGCGGCGGACCTCATCCAGAGGGATCGTCCGTGCGTCCCGTCCGTCGACGAACATCTCGTCACGGTCATCGACCCGACCCAGGCGACGGGCAATCGCCGCCGTGATGTCGGGATCGGCGCTGACCAGGGCCGTGACCCGGCCCGGTCGCACGATCACGCCCGAGATCGGATCCTCCAGGGTCGCACGCGTCCAGTCAAGGCACGAGGAGGTGGCAGGAGCGGGGGCCTCGGTCTCGTGGACGGAGCGATCAGCAGCATCGGACGTCACGTGCGAGTCATCCGTCAGCGGTTCGATGGCGAGCACCCTCGTCATCTTCTTCACGCCGACCCAGGCCCTCGTGTACTGCTGGATGACGTTCACGGCGACCGAGATGGGCGTGCGCAGGAATGAGGTGTAGCCGTAGAAGGCGACGAGTTGACCGACCGTGATCGCCCCGTCGAAGGCCAGGACCGCGCCGATCCCGACGATGACCGCGGTGAAGACCAGCGGCATGGAGTTGCGCAGCATGTTGAGCATCGCCGAGGTCGAGGCCACGCGGATCCCGGCGTCGCGCACTCGCGCCGACTGAGCCTGATAGGTCGCGTTGTAGACGTCTTCGCCTCCGATGCCACGCAGAACCCGCAGACCGGAGACGGCGTCCGTCGAGATCGTCGTCAGGACGCCCTGTTCCTCCCGCGCCACGGCCTGCTTGGCCTGGAGTGGTTTGACCAACAGCGTCGTGCCGAGAATGACCAGGGGCAGGCCGATGATGATGATCAGTCCCAGGGGCAACGAAGCCCGGAACATCAGGATCACGACAACCGCCGTCGAGATGACCGACCCGAAGATCTCGGGGGTCCACCCGAACGCACCACCGAAGTAGTCGGCGTCGGTCATCAGCGCTGTGACGACGTCACCGGCTGGCATCTTCTTCTTGACGGCTCGGCCGCTGCGTGAGAGCTTGCCGCCCACTCCGCGCACTGATCCCATCGACGCCGACATCCACAACGAGTTGTCGGTCATCTGGGTCGAGCCGTTGGCGATCGCCGCCACGACGATCAGCGCAAGGAAAGTCGTCGAGGGTGCGACCAGCTGAGGCCCGAAACCGCTGCGCAGGCCGATGTCAATCAGTCGACCCATTGCCCAGGGGATCAGGGCATTGATCGTGAAATTGATCGTACGCAGCACGATCGCCAGGATCAGGATTCCCGTCCTCCGGCGGAGGAAGAATGTCAGGAATGCCCCGTTGTCGGCGGGAAGATCCGGTGTGGTGCCTGCGGGAGCCCGCCACGGTGTCCACCAGCGTCGAGGGGTGTGGCCGAGGGGAGGAAGATCGAGTCCGACCTCGTCGGCGCGCTCGCGCAAGAAGTCACGGATCTCAGGATCGGGGACATCGGCGGAGACGGGGCTCGTCGCACGACGGTGGAACAGGGAGAACATGGAACCTCATCGCTTGCTGAAGACGTGTGATGTGGAGGAGAGCCTCAACCCGCGAACGGGGAAGCGGTCACCGGCTGGGGTGCACGATAGGCAGCCCGATGGACGTTCCGTCGATGGAACGATAGAGATCAGACATGTCGGCACCCCCTCATCAGCACGATTCTCACGCAATGCCGAGGAACACTATCAGGAAGCCCCCGACAGATTCAAATCCTTCCCCCGCCGGGTCGTGCCCCGCACCCCGGCGATCTGTCGGGGCCGAGTCCGCAGTGATCGGTGAGTCCGCCACTGTCACCTGCGGGCTCACCGATACACGCGGGCTCACCAACTCCTCCCGGGCACCACGCCCGCGCCCCGCTGCCCCAGCTCTCAACGCCCCGCAGGAACCGGTCAGTGCATGAAGTGACGGGTGTGGGTGAGGTACATCGTCACGCCCGCAGCCTTGGCCGACTCGATCGACTCAGCGTCGCGGATCGAACCTCCGGGCTGGACGACCGCCTTCACGCCCGCGTCGATCAAGACCTGCAGCCCGTCGGCGAAGGGGAAGAATGCGTCCGAGGCCGCCACCGATCCGACAGCCCTTTGCTCGGGCGCATCGGCGACCACGTCCCCGGCCCGGGCGCCGCCGGCGCTGTCCACGCTCTGCGTCGAAGAACCGATCGAGGCATCCACCGCGGCGTCCCCGGTCTCCCGTCCGCCCAGCGTGTTCGCCCGCTCGACGGCCAGACGGCAGGAATCCACACGGTTGACCTGGCCCATGCCGACGCCCACCGAGGCACCGTCCTTGACCAGCAGGATCGCGTTGGAGCGCACGGCCCGCACGGTCCTCCACGCGAAGGCCAGGTCGGCCAGGGTCGCCTCGTCCGCGGGTTCACCGGAGACGAGTTCCCAGTTGGCGGGATCGTCTCCGGGCGCGTCGATCATGTCCCTGCTCTGCACGAGCAGTCCACCGGAGATCTGCTTGAAGTCCAGTCCCCCCCGCACGGGAGACTCGACCTGCAGCACACGGATGTTCTTCTTGCGTGACACCTTCTCCAACGCGCCTTCCTCGAAGGCGGGAGCGAGGACGACCTCGGTGAAGATCGGCGCGATCTGCTCAGCGAGCTCCAGGCTGACCGGACGGTTCACCGCGATGACCCCGCCGAAGGCGGACACCGGGTCGCAGGCGTGGGCCTTGAGATGGGCCTCGGCCACAGTCGCGCCGATGGCGATGCCGCAGGGGTTCGCATGCTTGATGATCGCCACGCAGGGCTCGTCGTGGTCGTAGGCGGCCCGCAATGCGGCGTCGCCGTCCGTGTAGTTGTTGAAGCTCATCGCCTTGCCGTGGAGCTGACGGGCGTGGGCGATCCCCGGCAGCAGCTCGCCGGTGGGAAGCGGATCGAGGGCCTCACCCGGCGTGGTCACGGGAACGTAGGGCGCGGCCTCAGCCGCGACACCGTCACTCTCGAGGTCAGCCTCGTCCAGATCGTCGAAGTCGTCGACCTCGCCCAGCTCGCGGTAGACACCCGCAGCCTGGTGCGGGTTCTCGCCGTAGCGCAGCGGCTCGGCCAAGGCGAAGGCATCGCCGATGACCTGTGGCATGGCATCGACGTCATCGACGTCATCCGGCGCCTCGTCCTCGTCCTCGTCCTTCGCGGACACCGCGCCGAGCGTCGAGAAGAACCACTCGTCGAGCTCGTCGGACAGATCACCGCGGTCCAGCTGAACGGCGAACCAGCGCGAGATCGCCAGGTCGTACAAGGCGATCTCCGTGAAAGCCTGGGCTGCAAGCTCCCGGCGTTGCTCAAGCGTGAATCCGCCCTCGGCCAGGGCCAGCTCGACGTCCCCGTACGCCCCCGGATTCGTGACCACGGCGACCGACGGATGGTTCTTCGCGGCGGCACGCACCAGGGTCGGTCCGCCGATGTCGATCTGCTCGACGCACTCGTCGAAACCAGCGCCCGACTCGACCGTCTCCTCGAACGGGTACAGGGTGCACACGACGAGGTCGAAGGCGGCGATGTCCAGGTCCGCGAGCTGCTGGCGATGCGTCGCCTTGCGCTGATCGGCGAGGATTCCCGCATGGATCGCCGGATGCAGTGTCTTGACCCGGCCCTCGAGCACCTCCGGGAAGCCGGTCACGTCCTCGACCGAGGTGACGGGCACGCCCGCCTCGGCGAGCGTCTTCGCCGTCGAACCGGTCGAGACGATCTCGACATTGTTGCGGGCGAGCGCCCGGCCGAGCTCGATCAGGCCGGTCTTGTCGGACACGGACACAAGGGCGCGTGTGATCGGACGGACGTCGATGGGGTCAAGGTTGTCGAGACGGACTGGCATTGTTCCTCCGGGAGTCGGATGTGATCGATTCCCCGGCGCCCAGGCGGGCGACGCCTCACGGGCTGGTCCCCGGCCGCTCCCCGGTGGTTCCCCACCCTCGCCAGTTGCGACCGTCTTCAGCCTAGCGACATGCGCTCCCGAAGTGGAACCGACGCCCGCCCACGGTCCAGCCCTCGCGCAGCATCCGGCCGACGGCCTCGCTCAGTTGAGCGCGTTCCGCAGTCTTGATCCGCTCCATCAGCCGAGCCACGTCGTCCTCGTCCTCGACAGGAACTGCGGTCTGCGCGACGATCACACCGGTGTCCGTCCCGGCGTCGACCAGAAACACCGTCGCGCCCGTGACGCGTATCCCCGCCGCGAGCGCGTCCGCTGGGGCGTGCGTGCCGGGGAAGGACGGCAGCAGAGAGTTGTGCGTGTTGAGCGTCCGTCCGCCGAACCGGTCGAGGAATACCTCCCCCACCAGCTTGAGGAAACCCGCACACACGACGAGGTCGGGATCGGCGCGGACGACCAGTTCGGTCAGCCCTCGGTCCCACTCGGCCCGGTCGGCGCCCGGGAGCAACGGATGGACGGCGACCGTGAGGCCACGCCCTCGGGCCCAGTCGATCGCCGGGCATTCGCGGTCGGCGACGACCACGACCACCTGCCCGCCCCAGGTAGGATCCTCGGCAGCCTCCACGAGGGCGCGCATCGTCGATCCCTCACCGGAGACCAGGACGGCGATGCGGGCGGGTGCCAGCGGCCCGCTGCTCACGGGATCTCCGTCGAGCCGTCGGAGTCGGTGTCGGACGACACCTCGCGATCGGCACCCGCCCCGGTGTCGGCCTCCGACACGTCGATCTGTTCGGTGGGGTCATCTGTTCCACCGTGCAGGGTCCCCGCTTTGCCCGAGGATGTCGACCCCAGCGAATCGGAGGGGATGTCCGTCGGCGCCTCGCTCTCCAGTTCTGAGCTGTCGTCGGCGCGGGCGCGGGCGTTTTCGCGCACCTCGAGCAGCCGGCCTGCGGCCTCGTGCCCGCTGGCCACGAGTGCACCCACCCCGGAGCGGAACAGGGCGAGCGACGTCGGATGGGTCACGAGCGCGACGAGCTCCGCAACGACCCCGACCTCGAGCGTGACAAAGATCGGCGTCCAGATCAGCCGCGGGCCGAGTACCGCCATCCGGCCGGTCCCCAGGCTGAGCGTCGACACCCATGTCCACGCCGCGACGATCACGAGGATCGCGACCAGGCAGACCACCCCCGCCAACGCTTGAACGCGCAAGGACGTGGCTCGGTGACGCCACGCGATCCAGGCACCGACCACCAGGCCCAGGGCGACGAGGACCAAAACGACGACGTTGCCAGGAGCATTCGTCGGAATCGCGCCCAACGCCGGGAGTGCGGGGATTGGAGCGACCGGGGCGGCGGTCGGAGAATGCACCGTGTCCGTGCCGACCAGGAATCCCGGCCCGGCCAGCCACGAGAGCGCCCACGCCATCGCCGAGGGAAGGAACAGCACCTGGGCGATCGAGATCACCCAGGTGTCGGTCGCCCCCGCCAGCAGCAGGGCCTGGACGTCACGGATCGCATCCCAGGAACTCGCCACGGCACCCGCCATGGCGACCGCGGATACGACCACGACCACGACCAGGCAGGCGCGAGCCTGACGCAGACCGTCCCACAGCCACGACACCCGAGCACTCCATCCGGACAGGGTGCGCGCCAATGGTGAGCTCTCCGAGGAGGGCGATTTCCCCGCAGACGGCGGCCTTTCCGCCCCACTCGTCTTGACCGCCTCCGTCGCGGCCCTCGATCCGCCGACGCTCGCCCAGGCCGCCGCGAGGGCGGGGACGATGATCGCACCTGGGAGCGACCCCACCACCGAGACATGCGCCGACGTCCCTGCGATCAGGGCCAGAGAGGTCGCCGCAAAGGTCGGGACGGCCGTCCACTGGGCGCTGCCCGGGAACCGGCGTCCCGGAATCATCAAGGCACGCAGCATGAGGACGACCAGGAGCGTGACGAGGGTGGGAACCGCTCGATAGGTGACTCCGCCCGCGCTCACGGACGCCCCCAGCACCGCAGCCCACACGTCCCCGCCGATGTCCATCGCATCCGACCAGGTCGCCTTGCCGAGCCACGGGTTCGAGGACACCCCGGAGTACCCGACGAGTGCGAGGACCATGACGAGGCCCCACCCGATGAGAGCAGCCTCGATCCCCGCAAGTCCCGCGCGGGCCCAGCCGTCGGGTGGAGCGATGCGGATCATGGGTCGGCTCTGCGTCGTGCGCGAGCCTGCGTCGCGGGGCTCGCGACGGTTGCCGCGAGCGGTCGTCGAGGTGCTCGAGGGCGATGGGTGTCGGGGTGTGTCGGTCATCGTTTTCCCATCGTGGTCCCCCAGCGCGCCGAGTCGCAGTCGCAGCGCCGAGGCCGCGCGAAATCGCGGCGGGCCGCCACAGGCCGACGGCCTCAGTCACCGACCCGACGCAGGATTCTCACAGGTTCGGGGCCCACTTCAGAGGGAATGCAGGGTCTCTCGGGCCAGTTCGGCGGCCTCGGAGGGCGTCCGACCCACCTTGACGCCGACGCGTTCCAGCGCCTCGGCCTTCGCGACGGCCGTCCCCGAGGAGCCGGACACGATTGCCCCGGCGTGCCCCATCGTCTTGCCCTCGGGTGCCGTGAAGCCGGCGACGTAGGCGACGACGGGCGTCGACATGTTCTCCGCGATCCACTCCGCGGCGCGTTCCTCGGCGTCCCCGCCGATCTCGCCGATCATGACGACGAGGTCAGTGTCGGGGTCCTCTTCGAAGGCGCGCAAAGCATCAATGTGCGTCGTGCCGACCACGGGGTCCCCCCCGATACCGATCGCCGTCGTGAAGCCGATGTCGCGCAGCTCGAACATCATCTGGTAGGTCAGTGTCCCGGACTTGGAGACCAGACCGATGCGTCCGGGCCCCGTGATGTCGGCGGGCGTGATTCCGACGTTCGACTCCCCCGGCGTGATGATACCCGGGCAGTTCGGACCGATCAGGCGGGTTCCGCGTTTGAGCGCCCTCGTCACGAATTCGACGGAGTCGGCCACGGGAATGCCCTCGGTGATGACGACGACGGTCCCGATCCCGGCCTCGATCGCCTCGAGGACGGCGTCCTTAGCGAAGCGCGGGGGAACGAAGACGACGGAGACATCGGCTCCGGTGACCTCTAGTCCCTCGGCGACGGTCCCGAAGACCGGGATGTCCACGGGTCCGGTGACGACAGCATCGGCTCTGGGCCCGTAGCCCTGGATGTCAAAGGTGACAGTCGTTCCTGCCTTGCGCGGATTGACTCCGCCGACGATCGCAGTGCCAGCACTGAGCATCCGGGCCGTGTGCTTGGCGCCTTCGGATCCCGTCATGCCCTGGACGAGGACGCGGGAATTGGCGGTCAGAAAGATCGACATGGTGTGTTCTCCTGTCTCGACGCCGACTCAGGCGCGCGCGGCTGCGGAAGTGGTGGCAGGATCGTCCGAAGTGGCAAGATCTGCGGCCAGTCGGGCGGCACCATCCATCGTGTTGGCCATGTGGACCAAGGGGTGGTCGGCCTCGGCCAGAATCCGGCGGCCCTCTTCCATGCGGTTTCCATCCAGGCGGACGACCAACGGCTTCGTGGCCGCGTCGCCCAGCAGCTCGAGGGCACCGACGATGCCCTTGGCCACCTGATCCCCCGCGGTGATTCCGCCGAAGACATTGACGAGGACGGAGCGGACCTGATCATCGCCGAGGACGACCTCCAACCCCTTGGCCATGACCTCGGCCGAGGCGCCACCACCGATGTCGAGGAAGTTCGCGGGAGCGATCCCCAGATCCTCCCCGGCCAAAGCCACGACGTCGAGGGTCGACATGACCAGTCCCGCCCCGTTGCCGATGATGCCGACTTGGCCCTCCAGGCGGACGTAGTTCAGCCCGGCGGCCTTCGCCAGCGCCTCGCGCGGATCCTCGGACGCCGTGTCAACGAGAGCGGCATGGTCGGGGTGGCGGAAGGCGGCGTTGTCGTCCAACGTGATCTTGCCATCCAACGCCAGGATCTCACCCGAGGTGGTCGCGACCATCGGGTTGACCTCGACCAGGGTCGCGTCCTCGTCACGGTAGGTCTCCCACAGGCGCTCAAGAACCGGGACGATCGCGTCGGTGCGCAGGTCATCAAATCCTGCGAGTGCGAGGATCTCCGCGGCAACGCCCTCGTCGATCCCCCGATCGGGGTCCAGGGGGAGGCGAACCAAGGCGTCCGGACGTTCGACGGCGAGTGTCTCGATCTCCATCCCGCCCTCGCGCGAACACAGGGCGAGCTGCTGTCGGTTCGAGCGGTCTAGGAGGATCGAGAAGTAGTACTCCTCCGCGATGTCGGCGCCAGCCGCGATCAGGAGAGTGCGGACCGTGTGGCCCTTGATGTCCAGGCCGAGGATGTCGGCGGCACGGTCGCGGGCTTCGGTCGCGCTGCGGGCCAGCTTGACGCCGCCGGCCTTCCCGCGTCCCCCGGTCTTCACCTGAGCCTTGACGACCACGAGGTCTGCGCCGCCCTCCAGGAGTTCAGTTGCTGCGGCCTCCGCTTCCTCGGGCGTCGTCACGACGATCCCGTCCAGAACGGGCACTCCATGGGCGCCGAACAACTCGCGCGCCTGGTATTCGTAGAGGTCCACTCCCCAGTCCCTTCTCACGTTGGGAGACCGTCCGCAGAACCGAACGGTTTGCTCGACATCGAGACAACTCCGGTCAGAGTACCCCGACGCCATTCCCCTGCCTGCCACGGCGGATTCCCGATGCAGATTCCGCCCCCAGCCTAGGGGTTCGTCCTCGTGTCGTGCTCTTCT
Organism: Actinomycetales bacterium; assembly: GCA_015655375.1. Classification (GTDB taxonomy): domain Bacteria; phylum Actinomycetota; class Actinomycetes; order Actinomycetales; family Actinomycetaceae; genus Pauljensenia. Next base: position 14,494 of record JAATFD010000007.1, on the reverse strand, counting down.
CCCGGCGAGGCGCGCCTTGTTCTGATTGTGAACCACGTTCATTGACGAGGGCGGGCCCGGGTTCGGTTCGGCGTGTCTAGGCTGTGTCCGGGCAGGGTCGAGATGGGCTGTTCTTGCTGGGAATGGGCAGAGCTCTTCCACTGATGTTGCACTTGCTGACCGAATCACCGCCAGCTGAACGGACACCGATGCGCCAACCGCATCACCAATGACGTTGAGGGTCAGTTCCCGTTGGCGTGGTCACCGCTTCCTGACCCGCAATGGCCCTGGTCGACGGACGCAGTCGCCGAACACCCCAGGGACACGCGAACCGGACGAGCCTCACCGCCCACACACGACGTGCCTCACGGTCCGAGGAAGGCATGGTTCACGAGAGGGGCGATGCGTCAGGCCTTGACCATCGGAGCCATTCGGACGAGCAGGCGCTTCTCCCGCCCGCCGAAGCTCACGCGAGCAACCGTGCGTGGGCCGGAGCCCTCGAGGCCGATGACCGTGCCCGCGCCCAATGTGTCATGACGGACGTGATCGCCGACCTTCAACTGCAGGACCGGCTTGTCCTGCGCCGAGGCCGCCCCCGCCGACGAGACCGGAGGTGTGACCCCCATGCGCTGGACCTTCGCCAACCGCGAGTTCCTGGCCGCACCACCCGTCCCGGCGCGCCCGGCCCCGACGACGAGGCCGCCCTCATCCCCATCATCGCGTCCACCCGACCGCATCCGCGGTCCCCAAGTGCCCCGATCGCCGCCCCATCCGCCACTGGACCTGATTCGATCCATCGCCGTGGTCGAACGACGCACGTCGAGTAACTCGGGAGGAATGTCATCGAGGAAACGCGAGGGCGGCATCTCTTGTGGCGCTCCCCACGAGGACCGCACCGAGGCGCGCGTCAGATACAGACGCTGGCGTGCCCGCGTGATCGCGACGTAGGCGAGACGGCGTTCCTCCGCCAGCTCGGACTCCTCACCGAGGGACCGTTGGTGCGGGAAGGTTCCGTCCTCCATGCCCGTGACGAAGACAACCGGGAACTCCAGCCCCTTCGCTGTGTGCACAGTCATCAGCGTGACCGAGCCCGAGCGCTGTTCCTGGGCCGGGATCTGGTCGGAGTCCGCAACCAAGGAGACCCGCTCCAGGAAATCCACGAGCGTCCCGCCGGGCGTCTGGCGCCGGAAGTCGTCGGCGACAGAGTGCAGCTCAGCGAGGTTCTCGACCCGGGAGGCATCTTGGGGGTCCTCTGACCGGCGCAGCTCGCTGAGGTAGCCCGAGTGATCGAGCACCTCCTCAAGGATCCGGGCAGGGGACTCCCCAGCGCCGTCCAACCGCCGGAGGACCTCCGTCAGCCCGTAGAATCCAGCGACCGAGGACGCGGCCCTGGGACTCAGACCACGGACGGCGGGCGCGGCCTCGTCGACGGGCACGATCGGCGCGACCACGACCGTGAACCCGGACGATTCCGACGGTTTCGACGTGTCTGTGTCCTCAGAAGTCACTGATTGATCCGGGTTCTCCGCCGGCGCACCATCTGCATCAGTTGACTCGCGCTCCGCCTCAACGACTGCGACCGACCGTACAACGGGCTCGATCCCCTCGCCCTCGCCGATCGGGCACCTCTGGCCGATCCACACGTGGCGCAAGGCCTGACCGAAGGACACTCCGTAGCGATCCGCATGCGCCACGATCGCTTCCTCCGCCTTGGCCCCAATCCCCCGGCGTGGCACGTTGAGGACGCGGCGCAGGGCGACGGTGTCGTCGGGATTCGCGATCGCCTGCAGATAGGCCAAAGCATCCTTGATCTCGCGACGCTCGTAGAAGCGCGTGCCCCCAACGACGCGATACGGGATGCCGGAACGCACCAGCAACTCCTCCAGTGCCCGCGACTGCGCGTTCGTCCGATAGAAGATCGCGATGTCGCCCCAGTCGACGCCCGAGTCACCGTCGTCCGCCAGGCGGTTGATCTCGGAGACGACGAAACGGGCCTCATCGTGCTCGGAATCCGCCGCATCGACCGTGATCAATGGTCCATCCCCGGACACCGTCCACAACCGCTTCGGCCGACGTCCCTCGTTGCGGGCGATGACCGCGTTCGCTGCGGACAAGATGTTCTGTGTTGAGCGATAGTTCTGCTCAAGCAGGATCGTCGTCGCACCCGGGAAGTCGCGTTCGAACTCCTCGATGTTGCGGATCGTCGCTCCGCGGAAGGCGTAGATCGACTGGTCCGAATCACCCACGACGCTCAACTCCGCGGGAGCAACGCCGTCCGTGCCCTCCCCGACCAACTCACGCACGAGGACGTACTGGGCGTGGTTCGTGTCCTGATACTCATCGACGAGGATGTGACGAAAGCGCCGATGATAATGCTCGGCGATCGCCGGCTTGTCGTGGAACAACTGGACGGTGCGCATGATCAGATCGTCGAAATCGAGCGCGTTGGCCTGGTGCAGCCGCTTGTCGTACTCGGGATAGGCCGCAGCAACGATCTGCGACACCGGGTCCTTCGGCGCGCTGTCCACGTACTCCGAGGGTGTGACCAGCTCATTCTTGAGGTCAGAGATCCGGGAACTGACCAACTTCGGACTGAACCGCTTGGTGTCGACGTCCAGGGACTTCAACACCATCTGGAGCAACCGCTGAGAGTCCTGCGCGTCATAGATCGTGAAGGTCGAGGTCATCCCGGCGGCCTCGTGTTCGCTGCGCAGGATCCGCACGCAGGCGGAGTGAAAGGTCGAGACGAGCATGCGCCGCGCCTGTCCACCGACCAGTTCCGCGACGCGCTCCCGCATCTCGGCAGCGGCCTTGTTCGTGAAGGTGATCGCCAGGATCTCCCCGGCCCTCGCCCGGCCGGTGGCCAGCAGATACGCAATGCGGTGAGTGAGGACGCGGGTCTTGCCGGAGCCGGCACCCGCCATGATCAGCAGCGGCCCGCCCTCGTGGATGACGGCTGTGCGCTGCTGGTCGTTCAGCCCGGTCAACAGGTCGTCAGCCCTGTCCGCCGACACACCGTCCGCCCCAGGGTCGCGCCACGACGAGCGCGCGCTCGCGGAGCTCGGCTCACGGTCCTCCTCGAAGTCCTCGACGTCGAGGACGGGGATCTCCTCGCGTGCAGCACCAGCCCCAGGTCCCACGTCCCACTGCCTCTGGTCGGTGGGTTCCTCCCAGGTCGCCTCGGAGAAACCGAGATCAGGAAGAACGGGCGCAGGAGCAGCGGTGGACGCCGTGTGAGGACGGCGCGAGCGGGAATCGGCAGCCATGGTGCCACCACTCTAGGTCAGGCCAAGGGCGTCTTTGGACCCACTCCACCCGAACGCCGGGCCCCAATCGCCCCGATGACCACCCCTCAGATGATGTGGCGCTGGGCGGCCCAGCGCGTCAACTCGTTGCGGTTGGACAACTGCAGCTTGCGGAGCACGGCCGACACATGGGTCTCCACCGTCTTGATCGAGATGAACAGTTCGCTGGCGACCTCCTTGTAGGTGTAGCCGCGAGCGATCAGACGCATGACCTCCTGCTCGCGGGCGCTGAGCAGGTCGAGTTCGTCGTCCTGAGCCGCGACCTCGCTGGTCCCGAAGGCATCGAGGACGAACCCCGCCAAGCGGGGGCTGAAGGCGGCGTCCCCCGCACCGACCCGGTGGATCGCCTCAACGAGGTCGTCCGAGGAGATCGACTTCGTCACGTAGCCGCGAGCGCCCGCTCGAATGACGGAAACCACATCCTCGGGGGCATCGGAGACGGACAACGCAAGGAATCGCAGTCCCTCGACGTCTGCGCACTGGGTCGCGACCTCGGCTCCTCCTCCGCCCTGCCCGCCCGGCAAGTGCACGTCGAGGAGCGCGACATCCGGACGCAGCTCATGGCACGCCCGGATCGCGCCCTCGACGTCGGCAGCCTCCCCCACGACTTCGAGGCCCGCACCGGCCTGTTCGAGTTCGGCGCGCACCCCGGCACGAACCAGTGGGTGATCGTCGATGACGACCAGTCGGATGCTCATGAGTCCTCCATGGCCTGTTGATGTGGAATGAGCGCGGGATCGCACGGCGTGCGAGGCCCCCGCAGATGGATCTCCGTTCCCTGGTCGCGTGAGCGGATCTGAACTGTGCCGCCGACGCGCTCAACCCGGCCGATGATCGAGTTGCGCACCCCATGGCGGTCCTCCGGAATCGCATCGAGGTCGAAGCCCTTCCCGGCGTCCTTGACGAAGATTTCGACGCTCTCGGGCAGGACCTCGGCATAGACCGAGATCGGGAGTGCCGCGTGACGCACCGCGTTCGTCGCCGCCTCCGCGGCGGCCGCCACAAGGGCGCGCTCTCTGGGACCGGGCACCGTGTCACCGACGGTGACGACGTCGATGGCGACACCATATGTGGATTCGACCTGGCCGACGGCTTCTCGCAAAGCCTCCGAGAGGGAATCCGAGGCCTCCTCGTGACCCGTGTAGAGCCACGATCGCAGTTCGCGCTCCTGGCTGAGAGCGAGAGCGCGAACGCGGACCGGGTCCTCGGCCGCTCCACGGATCAGGGTCAGTGTCTGCAGAACCGAGTCATGGAGGTGAGCGGCGATGTCCGCGCGCTCGGTCTCACGGACCTGCTCACGCTGGGAGGCATTCAACGCGGAGGAGATCCGCAACCACAGCGGCACCAGGGCCACCAAGATCCCGATCATCAGGACCGCGCCAATGACCACTCCGCTCGTGGCCGGGGTCAGTTGATCTCCCCGCCGCCGGAGCCCGTCGACAATTCCCTGGGCGAGGACGAACAAGCCGATCATCAGCAGGATGACCCCGGCCGCGATGATCGCGAAGACCAGGACGGACCGCGACCGATCCAGTCGCGTGCCCTGGCTCCACACGAGGCTCAGACCGATGACCAGAGCGAAGATCCCGAGAACGTCGTTCGAGTCGATCACCTGGGATGTGGTGACGAGGATCAGCAGGAACGCCACGACGAGTGCGACGATCCCGGCCAATAACAGTTGGTTGCGAGCCGTGGTCCGGGTGCGGTCCGTCCCGACCCGGCGGATCGTGCGGGCGAGGCGGTCGGTGCGCGGTTCCGCGGGCGCCATCCCGTCGACGGGAACGCTCATCGCAAGCCACATGTACAGCAGCAGACCCGCGCCGAAGAGGCACGACAGCACCATCATCGACGCGCGGACGGCCCCGACCGGAATTCGGAGATGGACGGACAGGCCGGAGCACACACCAGCGATCCACGGCGTTGGCATCTCCGCCGATCGCGAGGTCGCCCGGACCAGCGGGGGACGCTGTCGGACCGGAGTCGTGGCGCCACTCCACGTCATCGAGGGCGTCGTCGCTGCCGCGCCGGTGCGGGGGAGGTCTCCCCGTCCGGGCACGGGGTACCCGGTCGGACCGGTCGAGGACGCGACCGGTGGAGGAGAGGCGGCTGTCATGGCTCCATCTTCACATCATTGGAGTTTCTTCCCCAGCTATCGACCCGGCAATCAGGGACCGATCAGGGCATCCCCCAATGGGCAGACGCGCCCCGGTGCGGCACAGTGGTGTCATGAGCACGAACGAGCCGATGGGCGCTTCCGGCCCTACCGAGGGACAAGGCCCGCCCCCGGCCTCGGGCCGGTCCTTCTTCGATTCCTTGCGTGCCTCCGGCTGGTACCGAGCGAACAACCGGGTCCTGGGTGGTGTCTGCTCCGGGATCGCTGCCCACACGGGCTGGGATCTCGGCCTCGTGCGCGCCCTCACCGTGATCCTCGGGCTGTTCTTGCCGCCTGTGTGGATCGCCTATGGGATCGCCTGGCTTCTCCTTCCCGAGCAACGCGACGGCCGGATCCATCTCGAGGCCTTCACCCTCGGGCATTTCGACATCGCCCAGCTCGGTGCCGCGGCGATGATCATGGGCGGTCTCGGCAATCCCTTCCCTTGGCTCTTCGGGTCCGACAGGGTCGGGGCTTACTGGGTGTTCTGCTTCGCGATCATCGTCATCATCGCGGTCATCGTCATCGTCGCCATCTCCCGGGGAGCAGATCCGAAGATGCCGCGTTCACCGCGGCCGCAGACTCCCCCGAGCACGCCCCCGCCCACCTCGCCCATGTCCGGCGCCGCGTCCCCCCCAACCGAGGCGTCGACGCATGCCCGGACAGGAGCACACCCATCGCCCACCCCACGGCCCAGCCCGACGCCGCATTCCCCCCAGCAGCCGTGGACGGCTTCGCCCGGCCCGGTCCCGCAGACCCCCGTGTGGGCGGCGTCGCCCGCCCCCGGCGTTCCGGGAGCCTTCGGGGAGTCGGGGCCGGCACCCCGCCAGACATTCCAGGGCCACCGTCAAACTGGCCCGATCCCTCCGACCACCCCACAAGTGAGGGCGTGGACCCCTCCCGTTTCGGCGCCGATCCGGAAGGTCTCCAGCCCGGCGAATCTTCTGGTCTTCGGACTGGTCATCCTGATCATCGCCGCAACGCTGTTGTTCTGCACCAGTTACGCCACGTCCGAATCCGCTGCCCGCGCGAGCCTGATCGGCGGAGGCCTGGCCCTCCTCATCATCGGTATCGCGTTGGCCATTGCCTCATCCAAAGATCGCAGCGCCGGGCTGCTGACCGCGTTGTCACTGGTCGGGATCGTCATCGCGCTTCCAGTGAGCCTCGCCGCAGGCACGCTCCTCTCGACCGACTACACCTTCGACAATGTGGTCTCCCCGGGCTACAGCAGCACGCCGAGCATCACCTCCTCGTCAGCCTTTGACTGGACGGCGACTGCGATCCATGGAACCGACTCGACCTACGAATCCGTCAACCTTGACCTCGCAGGCGCCCCGACGGACACGTCCAAGACCATCGCCATTGATGGCGCACCGGGACCCCTCGACATCACCGTCCGTCAGGGGCAGTCCGTGGCGGTCAACATCGATGGCTCGTCCAGCAGCGTCTCTGCGAGCTACTACATGGACGCGTCGGGCCGCCAGCTCTCCCAGGACTGGGTCCCCGAGGTGAACAACATCGGCGACTCTCTGTTCTTCCGATCTGATTCCTGGACCCCCGACGCGGGCATCACGCTCGAGATCTCCAGCGGAACCGGGCCCATCACGATCACCGAGACGGCGCCGACGACTCCGACGCCCGACCCGGCCTCGCCGTCGCCGGCCGCATCCGCCACCCCGACCACCTCGAGCACCCGCTCCTGAGAGGAGACCACGATGTCGTCACCGACGGACACTCCGATCCCAGAGGAGTCCCCGCGAACTGAGGTCCTGCCCGCCGCGGACACTCCTACGGATCCGGATGCACCCACCGCACAGCTCGAGGCGGTCGCCAGGACCGTCGAGGTTGTTCCGGAAGCCGAAACCGCCGAATTCGCCCAGATGTCGAAGGCTCGTCCCCCAGAGGCGACCCCGCCCGCGGATGCTCCCTCATGCGACGTCGAGGCCCCAGCCGACGGAGCAGCGGCAGACGTCGCTCCCTCCGAGGACGCGGCCGAGGAAACACTCACTGCTCAGTCGTCGTCCCCGGAGCCAGCAGCGCCTGTCGCAGACTGGCGAACGGTCGAGACCCCCCCGGTCTTCACGGGCTCCGAGACGTCCGCGGACCCCACTCCAGACCTGACCGCACCCCCGGGCCCCCAGAAGGGAGACCCCTCCCAGGGTGAGACGTCCTCCACACCCCCACCGGTGTGGACCGCACCAGCCCGGACCGGCGAGGTGCAGGTACCGGCCGAACCCCCGGCCCGCGGTGTGCGTGTCGGTCAGCTGATCTGGTCCTGCGTCGTCATTGTCGTCGGGATCTTCCTCATGGCCCTGGCCTTCATCGACCATGTCAATGTCCCGGTCCTGCTGATCTCCCTGGTCGCGCTGCTCGGCATTGGGCTGATCGTCGCCGCGGCAATCACGAGCAGGAAGAGGTCCTGACCCGGACGCCCACCCACCCGAACAGTCGTGGCGACGGGATCGTGCCGCTCATTTCCTCGCGCGCTCGAGTTCCTCGTCGACGATCGACTCATCGAGCTTGGCGAACACCGGATGGGGCTGAGGAACCTCGCGTCCGACGAGGACGTCGTGCCGCTCCCACCCCGGGTAACCGACATAGTCGCCCGTGAGGATCGGATACAGGCGGTCCGATCCATCATCATTGCGGACGTCGAGGTCCGCGACCTCTTCGATGCGGGGCATCGGGACGATTCCTCCGGTGCCGCCCAGGACCGAATCGACCTGGTTGGCCGAGTGGGGCAGGAACGGGGAGAGCATCGTGTTGAGATCGGTGACGACTTGGGCCAGCGCCCACAGGATCGTGCCGAGGCGCCCACGCTCCTCGGGAGCCTTGAGCTTGAAGGGCTCGGTCTCCGTCACGTATTTGTTCGCCTCGCCGACCAGCCGCATCACCGCCGCAAGCGCTGCCTTCTGATGATGGGTGCGGATCAGACCCCCGACCTCGTCGAAGCCGGCCTCGACGGCATCGAGCAGGTCCCGATCGATCTGTTCGAGGACCGAGGGCGTGGGGATCGCACCGAAGCGCTTATGGATCATCGAGGCCGTTCGATTGACAAGGTTCCCCCACCCGGCCACAAGTTCCGAGTTCGTGCGACGCAAGAACTCCGCCCACGTGAAGTCCGCATCGGAGGTCTCCGGACCGGCGGCGCAGATGAAATACCGCAACGCGTCGGCCTGGTAGCGGCTGAGCATGTCGCGCACGTAGATGACAATGCCGCGCGAGCTCGCGAACTTCTTGCCCTCCATCGTCAAGAACTCGCTGGAGACGACCTCGGTGGGCAGGTTGAGGACCCCGTACTCGCCGGGCTCGCCGCCCTTGTCACCCTGACCGTTGTAGGCCAGCAGCTCGGCAGGCCAGATCTGGGAGTGAAAGACGATATTGTCCTTGCCCATGAAGTAATAGGACAGAGCCTCCGGGTCGTTCCACCACTTGCGCCATGCGTCGGGATCGCCTGTTCGCCGCGCCCACTCGATGGAAGCGGACAGATAGCCGACGACCGCATCGAACCACACATAGAGTCGCTTGTTCGGCTGGTCCTCCCAGCCGGGAACCGGGATGCCCCAGTCGATGTCGCGAGTCATCGCGCGCGGCTTGATCTCCTCAAGGAAATTCTGGGAGAACTTGATGACGTTGGGTCGCCACGTGCCCGAGCGATCCCGTTCGTCGAGCCACTCGGACAAAGCGCCGGCCAGGGACGGCAGGTCCAGGAAGTAATGCTCGGTCTCGACGAAGACCGGGGTCTCCCCGTTGATCTTCGAGCGGGGATTGATCAGATCGGTCGGGTCCAGCTGATTCCCACAGTTGTCGCACTGGTCGCCGCGCGCGCCCTCATACCCGCAGATCGGACAGGTGCCCTCGATGTAGCGGTCGGGCAGTGTGCGCCCGGTCGATGGGCTGATCGCACCACGCGTGGTCTGGACGAGCATGTAGCCGTTGTCGCGCACGACCTCGAACATCGACTGGACGACGTGGTAGTGGTTGCCCGTCGTCGTCCGGGTGAAGAGGTCATAGGACAGACCGAGCGCCTGGAGATCCTCGACGATCAGGCGGTTGTTGCGATCGGCCAGCTCGCGTGGGGATACGCCCTCGGCGTCGGCCGCCACGAGGATCGGCGTTCCGTGCTCGTCGGTGCCCGACACCATGAGGACCTCATTGCCCGCCATTCGCATGTACCGGGAGAACACGTCCGAGGGGACACCAAAGCCGGCGACATGGCCGATATGGCGGGGGCCGTTCGCGTAGGGCCACGCAACCGCGGAGAGGATTCGAGTCATGGTCCAAGCGTAGACGCCAGTGCGTCAGCACCGTGAATGCAGGCCCGGAGCCCGGACACTAGGCTGGCAGCGAAGACCTGCTCCCCACCCGGAGGCCGTCATGTCCCGAGCCTTGATCGTCGTCGACGTCCAACCCACGTTCTGCGAGGGCGGTGCTCTGCCCGTCGCCGGCGGCAATGCCGTCGCCGTCCGCATTGCCGACTTCGCCCGGGATCATCGCGCCGCCTACGACCTCGTGGCCACCACCCAGGATTGGCATATCGATCCCGGCGAGCATTTCTCCGAGACCCCCGATTTCGTCGACACGTGGCCGCCCCACGGGGTCGCGGACACCGACGAGGCCGAGCTGCACGCGGCGCTGAGCGATCTCCACGCCGACGTCTCGGTGAAGAAGGGCCAGTACGCCGCCGCCTATTCCGGGTTCGAGGGCGTCACCGAGGACGACGCGAGCCTCGAGGAGATCCTGCGCGACGCGGGCGTGAGCGAGGTCGACATCGTCGGGTTGGCGGAATCGCACTGCGTCGCGGAGACCGCGCTCGATGCCGAACACGCCGGGTTCACGACGCGCGTGTTCACCGATCTGACAGAGCCCGTCAACGCCGACCAGGGCACGACCGCACGAGCGCGGATGCGCGAGGCCGGGATCGTCCTGGTCAATTCGGGGACGGCATTCCCCGCCTGAGCACCAGCGCAGCGCCCGCGCGCCGATCGGATCGGCCGATCCACGGCTGCAGCCGATGTGCTGTCACGCGCGCTCCGCGTCACGCCGCCTGAGCGCCGCCTTGAAGAGGTCGTTCTTGCGCAGCCCCGTCGCCTCGGCCACCTGAGCCGCGGCTTCCTTCAGCCGCATCCCCTCACCCGCAAGGGCGAGGACGGCCAGCACGTGGTCATCGGCGTCACCATTCTCCCGAGCTCCCGCCACGACGATGGTGATCTCTCCGAGGACCTCACCGGCCGTGCGCACGATCAACTCGTTGAGGTCGCCACGCAGGATCTCCTCGTGGACCTTGGTCAGCTCTCGGCACACGACGGCCTGACGTGCGCCGCCGAAGGCCTCCGCCATCCGCACGAGGGTCGCGTTGAGTCGCTTGGCGGACTCGAAGAAGATCAGGGTGTGCGGATCGGTGGCCAGCGATTCCAGGTACCGGCTCGCCTCACCGTCCTTGCGCGGAAGAAAGCCCTCGAAGGCGAAGCGGTCCGAGGGCAGGCCGGACACCGCCAGGGCGGTGATCGGCGCGGACGGCCCGGGAAGGGCGGACACCGGAACCCGATGCTCGACCGCCAGACGCACGACCCGGAACCCGGGATCCGAGACCGTGGGCATTCCCGCGTCGGAGACGAGCAACACTCGAGCCCCGTCCTCGGCCAGACCGACGACAGCATCGGCGCGGTCCTGCTCATTGTGGTCGTGCAGGCTCATCAGTTTCCCGTTGACGCGCACGTCCAGACGCGAGGCGAGGGCGAGGAGACGACGGGTGTCCTCCGCCGCGACGATTTCGGCCTGGGACAGGGCGCGGCGGAACTTGGGGGAGGCGTCGGTGACGTCGCCGATCGGGGTCGCCGCCAGAAGGATCGACCCCGGACGCTGGACGGGCTGCTCATCGGAGATCACGCCCCATCCTCCCATTGCCTCTCCCTCCGCGCGAAGCACATTCTCCCTCGGGCGTGAGGCACGTCGGTTTTGTGACCTCGAGGAACGTTCTCCTTTCGGCATTGACAGGGTGGTCTTCATCGTGGTTCCGGGCGGGCGTCCCACGGCCGTGTGGGGCCCCGCAGAGGGTGTCCTTCCCATTGGTGTCTGGGTTGCTGGACGAATCGCTACTAGTTGAACGGCCACCAATCGACCAACCCGGACTCCCATGATGCTGACACCTGAATCCACGTGGCGCTACCACCGTCTGCTCACGTCACCGCCTTTCCGCTGTACCGCCGTGCAACAGACGGTGAGGACACCCGTCCCCGGCGCCCTGCCCTCAGCAACCCGCTCACCACAAAGCCAGTGAAGCCCTACAACGGCCGAAGGAGGTGACGTGCTCACGGTCGAACGCCGACGCACCTCGGCGGCCACCAGCCCAACCGGAACGCCCTCCCGACCGCGCTTTCAGGGGGCCGTCAGGGCCGGGCAATAGACTCGGGCCGTGATCGATCCACCCAACACCGGCACGGACATCGAACCCGCTTCGGACGCCGAGCCCCCCACTGGGGATCCGACGCTCGCCCCGTCTGCGGTTTCGGCCCCCTCCGCGAACGCAGATCCTTCAGGAGCGCCACGTCTCGAGGTCGCCACCGCAGCACTCGATGGGCCCGTATCTGCCGGACCTGTGGATCCCGGCCCCATCCCTGGGTCCCATTCCGCGCGTCGCGCGATCGTCGTCCCCCGATGGGCTCGGATGCTCCCGATGTCGGTCGGCGCCGGATGGATCGCCACCATGATCGCAACTGCTCTGGCGGCCGTTCTGCGCCTCGTCGGACTCAACCGAGTCGATGCGTTGATGTTCGACGAGACCTACTACGTCAAGGACGCCTATTCCCTCTGGCATCTCGGCTACGAGGGCACGTGGGCGGATGACGGGGATTCTCTGTTCGCCGCGGGAGACTTCTCCGGACTGGGCACCAAGGGCTCCTATGTCGTCCATCCGCAGACCGGCAAGTGGCTGATCGCTCTCGGCATGAAGCTTTTCGGCTGGGACAATCCTGTCGGCTGGCGCTTCTCCGCAGCTGTCGCCGGAATCATCGGCGTCCTCCTCCTATGCCGCATCGCGTGGAACCTGTTCCGTTCGCCGACCATCGTCCTGGTGGCTGGAATCTTCCTCGCCACGGATGGGATCGATCTGGTCCTCTCCCGCACCGGGCTGCTCGACGTCTTCCTGTCGACGTTCGTCGTCGCTGCCGTGCTCGCTGTCATCAAGGATCAACAGCACTCCCACCCGATTCTGGTCCGCAAACTCAAGGTGTGGGAGGAGACGGCCGGACCGGACGGCCCGACCGGGCTCGGACCCCATGCCGGATCACGGTGGTGGCTGCTGGTGGCCGGGATCCTGTTGGGACTGGCGTGTTCGGTCAAGTGGTCAGGGATCTATGCGATCGCTGTCCTCGGTTTGTTCGTCGCACTGCGCGAATGGACGACCCGGCGTCGCCATGGGCACCCGCACCCCCTGCTCGGCGCCCTCGCCTTGGACATTCCGGTCGCCTTCCTAGCGATGGTCCCCACCGCGATCGTCGTCTACATCGCGTCCTGGTGGTCATGGATGATCCATCCTGCCGCGTGGGCGCACGGCCGTACTGCTACTGCCGGAGGGCCATCTTCCGGACCGCTCGCCGTGCTCAGCGACCTGTGGAACTACCACCTGGAGATGTGGGCCTTCCACAACGGCCTGAGCACACCCCATTCGTATCAGTCGTATCCGATCGGTTGGTTGCTGCAACTGCGACCGACCTCGTTCTACTACGAGAAGGTCGACGGCAGCTGCGGTGGCGGGCAGTGCGTTCAGAACGTCGTCGCCCTGGGCAACCCGCTGATGTGGTGGATGGCGATCCCCGCCCTCGTCCTGGCGATCTGGGCGATGGTGCGCTGGCGCAATTGGCGCATCGGCATCGTCGTGTGCGGATACCTCGCGATGTACGTCCCATGGTTCGCCTACCCGCACCGCACGATCTTCACCTTCTACACCGTGGCCTTCGTGCCCTACGTCGCCCTCGTCCTGGCATGGGCCGTCGGCATCGGCCTCGATCAGGCTCGGCTGCGAGTCGACCCCGACCGTGGCTACGGTTCGCGAGATTTCGAGGAGGACGATCACCGGTGGATCGGCGCTCACGACGCCGACCGGCGGATCTTCGCGGTTCTTTCCGTGGTCTGCATCGTCTGCGTCCTAGCGACGTCCGCCTACTTCTACACCGTGTGGACCGGGGTCCGGATCCCCTACCAGGAGTGGCTCGATCGCATGTGGCTGCAAAGCTGGATCTGAGGCGCGGCGACGCACCTCCCGGAATATGGCCAGGAAACGGCTGATGGCGAGACCCCAGGGGTCTCGCCATCAGCTCTCAGCAGGAACAGTGTTGCGGTCAGGTCACTCCGAACCGATCTTTCCGTCCGCAGCCTCACGAGCCGTATCGATCTTGTCGTCGAACCTGCCACCGGTGACCTTCCTGGCAGCGTTGGCAACCGCATCGAGTACGCCATCGGTCTTGGTCTCGTCCTTGAAGGTCGAATCGGCAAGGCCTGCAGCCTTGTCCTTGAGTCCTTCCGCGGCCTTCTTCACGTCTTCAAACGCCATGTGCACCTCCTGTGTTCCGAGAACAGTGGGGTCACTGTAACACCTCAGTCTGTCCCGCAGACCGCACACCGACAGGCCAATACCGGGCACCACCAACGGTGGGCTCAGGAGAACTCCCTGCGGAATCAGATCTCGAGCTCCTCCAATGATTCGTCCTCCGTCTCGGGAACGCGCGTCACGAAGAAGATGTCGCGACGAAGTTGACGACGGCGAACATCAAGTAGGTCCATTCGCTCCCCGAGGGAATCCATGATCATCAGAAATCCACCTAATGATTGCGTTCATGTCCCACAACGCCCCGGCGGCCACACCCTGGCAGGCACCACGCACGCGAGCCGGATACAGACGATGCCCGGCAACACGTCGCGTGGTGGTGTGGGGAGGCGCTCAAGCCCGCGTGTGTGGGTTTGAGCGCCTCTCGTGTTTCGTGTGGTTGCGGCGGTGTCCTACTCTCCCACTCCCTGTCGGGGGCAGTACCATCGGCGTTGTGGGGCTTAGCTTCCGGGT
>JAATFD010000003.1 GCA_015655375.1 Actinomycetales bacterium | reverse complement strand
CGTTTGTTCTCATGGACGTTGGCCAGGTCTTCATGAAACCGTCGTGTACGCAGTGGATCGTGGGGTGTTCACTGGGTGCGTCAGACTCACCGTTGCTCAATGGACTGCGAGTTGCTCAATGACCGCGCCCCTCACGCTCACGCTTCCTCACTGAACCACCAGTTATAACCAGCAATCCATTGAGCACACGTGGGTTTCATCGGTACCCACCTCCATCTGGCTCAATCGCCGTTTGCTCACATGGCGCAAAGGAGCACAGCTCCCACCCGGCAAGCGGTGATATCGCCCAGCGTGGAAGAGACTCACATCCACCCGGACTCGGTCGCGATGCGGACCGCCTCGGCGCGCGTGCGGGCGCCGGTCTTGGCCATCGCAGACGAGATGTGGTTGCGCACGGTCCCGGATCCCAGTCCGATGTGCGTAGCGATGTCGGCGATGGTCCCGCCCTCGGCCACGCAGCGCAGGACCTCGAGTTCGCGATCGGTCAGGGACGAGGACCCACGCGTCAGGGTCTTGACGGCGAGGACAGGATCGATGACGCGCTCTCCCCGGGCGATGCGGCGCACGGCCTCGGCCAGTTGCTCCGAGGGGGCATCCTTGACGATGAATCCGGCTGCTCCCGCATCGAGAGCGCGCTGGACATAGCCGGGCCGCCCGAACGTCGTCAGCATGAGCACCCGGACTCCCGGGAAACGCGACCGGATCGCCTCGCAGGTCGTGATCCCATCCATGATCGGCATCTCGACGTCGAGCAGGACGACGTCGGACGCCTGCTGGTCGAGAATCTCGATCGCCTCGCGCCCGTTCCCGGCCTGCCCGACGACATCGAGATCGTCCTCGAGGTCGAGCAACGCCGCCAGCGCTCCACGCACCATCGCCTGGTCGTCAACGACGAGGACGCGCAGAGCGGGGACACAGCCCTGACGGGCCTCGTCTTTTTCGCTGGTCTTCGCACTCGCGGTGGTCACGGCGCCAAGTGTAGGTCGACGATCCATCGGCCCGGAGCCGACCGCTCGTGGCCCGACCGGGAGCCTCCTGGTCTGTCACCGTCCAGCCGCCCGTGGCTCGACTGTCCCTCAGCAGGCCCCCACGTGATCGTCCCGGCCTGGCTGACGCGCGTGCGCAGACCGGTCAGCCCCGAGCCGCCACCGACCGTGGCCCGTGATCGCGCCGGAGAATAACCGTCGTTGGTGACGCTCACCCCGTCCGCGCGCAGCTCGATCCACACGGTGTGTGGCGCCGCGTGCGCCAGGGCATTCGTCGTCGCCTCGCGGATCACGTGCGCGACCAGGGTGGAGGGCGCACCCGGCGCGGGATCGCCCTCGTGGAGGACGACCAGCTGGGCGTCGTCGGCCTCCAGCAGGGCGCGGGCCGCGTCGATCTCCGAGGACGGGAGCAGCGTCTTGTTCGCCGCGACGACGGCGCGGACGTCACCCAGGGCAGATCGCGACAGCTCGGTGAGCTCGTCGATCTGGATGCGCGCGGCTTCGGGCCTGCCTGCGTCGAGAAGCCGTCCAGCGAGGTCCGCCTTGACGGTCAGCGCGGTCAGCGTCTGTCCCAAGATGTCGTGGAGGTCGGCGCTGATCCGGGTGCGTTCACGCTCCTCGGACAGGGCCAGCGCCCGCTGGTGCTCGACTCGCTCGCGGCGGTCGGAGAGGATGCTCAGGCGCGACATGAGGCACACGAGCGCGGTCATGACCGGTGGCACGAGAGCGAAGGAGGTCTCCCCGGGAGTGAGAACGATTTCGGCGAGGGTGATGAACAGGATCAGGCCGAAGCCGGGGTACAGCGCCCGCGAGGTGGCCTGGAGGGTCCAGGCCGCCGCAAGGTACGAGGCCATGAAGGCGCCACCAGTGGTCCCCATGAGGACGCAGAGAACAGCCATGATGATTTCGCAGGCGAGCATCGCGAGGCTCGTCGCAAGCAGCGTCCACGTCAGCGACGTCGTTGTGGCAGGAGTCGGATTGACGATCCAGGAGGCGACATAGACCGCGATGAACGTGGTAGTCGCCGCGAGCAGCGCGATCCCCAGAGGGCGTGTCGCGCCGTAGGCGAACGCCGTGGTGATCGGAAAGACCATGAAGATCAGGAACGGCGCCGCCCACAGCAGGGAGACCGCGTTCGAGTCCTCGTCCATCCCGAAGATGCGACGCGGTCGACGATGCGGGTTCACGCTCGCACCCTATCGTCCCGTGTCGCGGGACTGACCCCAGGCAGCGACCCCGGCGAAGACGGCGGTCCACACGACGACATTGAGGATCCACACCCAGTCCAGGGAGTCGCCGGTCAGCGGCAGCTGAATGAGCTTGACCGTCCCGTAGAACGGGGTCCACGGCGCGAGGTGCTGGAAGAAGCGTCCCATGGAGTCCAACGGGATGAACATCCCGGACATGAACGATCCGAGGACCGTGAGGAGCGAGGTCACGGCGAAGGCGGAGTCGGAGCGCATCGCGAATCCGGCAGCCAGGCCCAGGGCCGCGGGAAGGACGGACAAAACGATGACCAGCAGCGCCGATCCGAGCCAGGCGCCGGCCTCCATGTCCGTTCCGTTGACGGCTCCGTAGGCATAGGTCACCGAGATGACCACGGCCGAGATCCCCATGGCCGCGGTGATGCGGGCGAGGATCTGGACGAGGGGACTCAACGGTGTCAGCGCGAACAGCCGCGTCACCCCGGAGGTGCGCTCCAGGGCGACATTCGCCCCCATGGACGAGGTCGTCATCATCGCTCCGTAGAGCGCCATGCTCGCCAGAACGGTTCCAGCGACATTGGCATGGCCGACCCAGATGTCGGAATAGGACTGCCCGGTCCCGAAAATCGAGTACATGAGGATCGGCATCGCGATGGCGAACCCCAGGGAATACGGATTCGTCAGCGTCTTCCAGAACGAGTAGAGCGCCAGACGCCCGGCGCCCGTCGACGGCGGGGTCAGCGGGCGCGAGGCCGGGTCGACACGGATGGGCGTGACAGCTGCGGCAGTCATGTGGAGTCTCCTCAGGCGGTCAGGGCGGTGAAGACGTCCTCGAGGCTGGAGGTCGTGATCTCCAGTCCGTGGGCGCCGGGGTAGGCGAGGACGAGGCGGGCGGCTTCGTCGAGGTCGGGGCCCTGGATGGTGACCTGTCCAGGAGGCCACTCGATGAGCCACTCCTCGGATCCCGGCAGCGCGCTCAGGGCGGTCTCGAGAGTGACGCGCGCGGCCTGGCCCTCGTTCGTCGATCGGGTGCCGTCGAGCGCGATGGTCAGAGTGCGCGTGAGGTCGATGCGGCGAACGGCGTCGGTCGTTCCGTCGGTGATGACGCGGCCCGCCTTGACGATGACGGTGCGCTCGGCGAAATCCTGGGCTTCGGCCAGATAGTGGGTGGCGAAGACGATCGAGCGGCCGGCCTCCGCCTGGGCGCGCATGAGTTCCCAGAAGTGACGGCGCGCGAGGGTGTCCATGCCGGCGGTCGGCTCGTCGAGGATCAGCAGCAGGGGATCGGGCAGCAGTGCCAGTGCCAGGCGGACGCGCTGCTGCTCGCCGCCGGAGAGCTTGCCGACCTTGCGCCGGGCCAGATCGCTCAGGTCGGTCTGGGCCAGCACCCGGTCGATCGGCAGATGGTGGGCGTGGGTGCCGCCGAAGAGCGTGAGCGTCTGGGCGACCGTGTAGTCGGGCAGGAGCGCACCGCTCTGGTGGACGACGCCGACCAGCGAGCGCCGGATCGCGTCGCGAGGGGGCATGCCGAAGATCTCGGTCGTGCCCGAGTCCGGGTGCTGCAGTCCGAGGACGAGGTCGATCAGCGTGGTCTTGCCGGCACCGTTCTGGCCGAGGAGGGCAAGGATCTGACCCTGCGGAACGTCGAGGGAGATACCGTCGACGGCGTGGGTTGCGCCGAATCTCTTGTGCACGTCGGCGACCCGGATCGCCAAGAGGGATGAGCCGGTCGAGGTCGCCGGAGATGTTCGGGTCGCCTCGGAGTGAGCCACGTGGCTGTGGGCCGTGGGCGTCGTGATGTCCATACATCGATCCTGGTCGGAGCGCCCGTGGACCGGTAGTGGGGGATGGACCAGGGAGACCCATGACAGATGTCATGGATGAAGGAGGTCTCCCCGCCTCAGCTGGCGATGGCGTGCCCTCCGGTGCGTCCTGTCGCTTCTCCAAGCGGACCGCCCAGCTCGGATTTGAGCACGTCGGCCAGCGGCGTGGTCGGTTGCCCGATCAGTCGGGACAAATCGTGACTCGGGTCCACGTCCAGCTCGCCCGCGGCGATCGCCACATCGATTCCAACGGCGAACTGGATCGCGATCTCGGGCAGCCCGGCGGCCTTCAGACGCTCCGCCAGTTCGTCGGTGGTCAGCGGGCGGACCGCGACGGGCGCGCCGGTGATATCGGTGATCGTCGCGGCGAACTCGGCCTGTGACCACCCGGTGTCCCCGGAGAGCTCATAGATAGCGGTCTCCACGGAATTGGACGCTGCGACAGCCGCGGCAGCATGCGCGTAGTCGTCGCGTGGAGCGGACGCGACGAGGCCGGCGCTGGCGGCGGTCGGCAGGATCCCGATGGCAGCGGCCTGGCGGGCGGTGTCGAGGAAATTCTCGGTGTACCACCCATTGCGCAGCAGGACGTGGGGGATCCCGGACTTGGCCAGCAACCCCTCGGTGACGATGTGGTCGGGCGCGATCGGGAGGATAATTCCGGGCTTGTCCACACGCAGGACGCTTGTGTACGCGATCCAGCCGACGCCCGCTGTCTTCGCGGCCTCGATGACGTTGGCGTGTTGGACGTCGCGCTTGCCGATCTCGGA
The DNA here is from genome assembly GCA_015655375.1 of Actinomycetales bacterium. GTDB lineage: Bacteria > Actinomycetota > Actinomycetes > Actinomycetales > Actinomycetaceae > Pauljensenia. The sequence continues at coordinate 128,796 of JAATFD010000003.1, read as the reverse complement.
GGAGGACACGAGGACGAGTCGGTCGACCCCGGCCAGCGCCTTTTCGAGGCTCTCCCGATCGTCGTAGTCGCTCTGACGGACGTCGACACCGCGTTCGGCGAGGCCGGCTGCGCGGTCAGGGGAACGAACGATGGCGACGACCTGGGTGGCTGGAACTGCCTCCAGCAGGTGTTTGACGATCAATGCACCCAGGTGCCCGGTGGCGCCAGTGACAGCGATGGTCATGAGTCACTCCAATCGTCCGAGGTCTCGTCACGGGGATGGCGACAAGCAAGCAGCTTACGAAAAGTGAGTATACTGACGAGATGAGCACCTCGGCAACCCGCTCCGCTTACGATGTCTTCGATCCGGCGTGCCCCTCGCGAGCGCTCTTCTCCGACGTTGCGAAGCGCTGGAGCCTTCTGGTCCTGTCTGCCCTGCGCCCGGGCCCTCAACGCTTCGGCCACCTGGCGACCGCCGTCGGGGGAATCAGTGATCGTATGCTCTCCCAGACGCTCAAGGTGCTCTCCCGCAATGGGCTGGTCGAGCAGATTGACGAGGACGGAGCCTCTCTCTACCAGCTGACGGGTCCCGGTCACGAGGTCGCTCGGCGCGCGGACGAGTTGGTCGAGGCGTTGTACGCGGCTTTGCCGGCCCGCTGACGGGGTCGGCGCAGCGTAGCTGCGACCTCGTCGAGGAGGAGATGCACCGAACTGGAAGCAGTCGACATTCCCGACGCACTCCGCTGCCGCCCGCGCCGGCGACTCTGGACGCACAACAGCGTTGTTCCGCAGACACCGTGCATACGAGATGATTCGGGGATCAATCGGGGAGTCACCGGATGGGTCGGGCCTGAGCCAAATGCCATGATGGAGAATGCCGCTGCGAGCCAGCGCCCGGTGGCACGCGTGGACGGCACTGATCATCGGAACATCGGTCCGGGGTATCACTCGCCGGAGAACCGTCCATCGGACAACAGTGGGGAGCCGGACGTGGTGGATGTGTGGGTGGGCGACGCTCGGACGTCGCTCGGCCTTGGCGTGGTGGTCTTCGTGCTCTTCCTCGTCCCCGGCCTCGTGTGGCAGTACCGTCGCCATGGCGTGGTCAACATCGCGCGCATGATCGGGTGGGCGATGGTCTGCCTCTACGTCACCGCCCTGTTCGTCTACACGTTGCTCCCGCTTCCGGATGACGGGAAGGCCTGGTGCGCGGCCCACACCGCGAGTTCGAACCTCGAGCCCTTCGCCTTCATCGACGACATCCGTCGCAGGACCGCGGACATGACGCTCTTCCAGGCCGCGCGCAGTCGCTTCGTCCTCCAGGCGGTCTTCAACGTCGTCCTCTTCATGCCGTTGGGCATCGTCATGCGGCGCTACTTCGGGCGCGGGATCATCGCCTCGACCCTGTTGGGGTTCGCGCTGTCGACGTTCATCGAAGTCTCTCAGTACACGGGGCTGTTCGGTCTCTATCCCTGTGCCTACCGGGTCGGCGATGTCGACGACATCATGATGAACACCGCTGGAGCCTTCCTCGGCGCCGTGCTCGCACCGGTCTTCCTGTGGTGGATGCCAACGGCCCGTGCCTTGGCGTCCACACGTCTGGAACCACGCCCAGTCACCTCGCGGCGACGGTGGATGGGGATGGCGCTCGATGCCCTCCTGTTCGCCCTCGTCACGACCGGCGCGGATCTGTGCATCCGGGTCGGGACCCTGCTGGTGACCGGCCGTCTGCAGTCGCGGACCACGCTCGTCGAGGACGTCTGCACGACACTGGTCGGGATCCTGGTCGTCTTCGTTCTGCCGGCATGGCGCGGTCGCGGCGCCTCGATCGGTCAGACGATCGTGTGGCTGACCCCGAAATGGCTTTCGCGTGACGGCACGGTGCTGACCGACGGCTCCGGGTGGAGGCGGGTTGTCCGCTCCGTGGTCGTCGTCGGTACCTGGTCGACGACGGGGTGGATCGCCCAGTGGGTGCGCGGGGGATCCGACGAGGTCGTGGATCTGTTCTCGCTGCCGGGGGCGATCGTGATGACCGGCGTTCTGATCGTCCTCGTGGCGATCGTCATGGTTCCGGGTACGCGCACCCATCGCTCCCTGTCGGGGCTCGTGACCGGCGCGCTTGTCGTCGATGCGCGTGACCCGATCGCCGGAGGCCCCCTGAACAAAGAGCCGCTCCCGCTGACCGAGGTCCACCGAGACCTCCTCGGACTTCCACGACAGGACGTGGTCGGACACCGCTGACCGAGGGCGGCCTGTCCTCGGTTCGCTCAGCCCTCGGCGCTGCCGACCTGGCCGGCGTAGGACTCCGCGTCGAGCAGGGTCTCGGGCAGAGTCCCGCCCTCGACCTCGACGGAGAAGAGCCACGCGGCATACGGGTCGTCATTGATCAACTCGGGGGAGTCGATGACAGCCTGGTTGACCTCGGCCACGACACCCGTGACGGGGGAGAAGAGCTCGGCCACGGATTTCACGGACTCGATCTCACCGCACTCCGATCCGGCGGTGACGGTGGCCCCGGCCTGGGGGAGATCGACGAAGACGATGTCCTTGAGTTCGTCGACGGCGGCCTGGGTGATACCGATGCGGGCGGGGGAGTCGGCATCGACCCACTCGTGCTCGGGGGTGTAGCGCAGTTCAGGGGGGAAGGTGCTCATGAGGGTCCTTTCACAGGTGGTCCAGGAAATCAGTGGGCCGGGCGTGGAGGGGACGCCCGGCGTGGTCCGCGTCGGATCAGCGTTCCCGACGGTAGAAGGGCAGGGGGACGACCGTGGCGGGCACGAGCTTTCCGCGCACGTCCACAGCCACGCTCGTGTCGACGCCGGCGACCCCGATCTCGACGCGCGCCAAGGCGATTGCGTGGCCGAGTGTGGGGCTGAACAACCCGGAGGTGACGACGCCGACGTGGCGAGCTTCCCCGCCTGACAGCGCAGGAGCGGAGAGGACCTCACACTCGGCGCGCATCGCCCGACGCGTGTCGGCAGACAGGCCGACGAGGACGACTCCCGGGTGGGCCAACGCCGCGCGTTCAAGCGCCGTTCGCCCCGGGAAGTCCTGGGACTTGTCCAGTGCCACGACCCGGCCGGAGCCGACCTCGAAGGGCGTCGTCTCCGGGCTCAGTTCGTGGCCGCACAAGGGCATTGCGGCCTCCAGACGCAGTGAATCGCGGGCGCCGAGACCGGCGGGCACCAGTCCGAGCGGCGTGCCGACCCGTATGAGCAGGTTCCACAGGCGGGTCGCATCGCCCCAGGCCACGAACAGCTCGAAGCCGTCCTCGCCGGTGTAGCCCGTGCGGGCGACGGTGGCGGGAACCCCGCCGATCTCCAACGGGACTTCCGCGTAGTAGCGCAGCTCGCGCACGGCGTCGGCTTCCTCGGTGGCGGGGATCTCCTCGTCGAGGGTTCCCCGTCGGAGGGCCTCGAGGAGGATCTCCTGTGCGCGCGGTCCCTGGACGGCGATCAGTGCGGTGTTCGTCGTGCGGTCCTCGATCTCGACCTCAAGCCCCTCGGCTCCGGCGACGAGGATGGAGACGACGGTGCCGACGTTGGCCGCGTTGGGCACGACGAGGAACTCGGTCTCACAGATGCGGTAGACGATCAGGTCGTCGACGATGCCGCCCTGGTCGTTGCACAGGAGCGTGTATTTCGCCTTGCCGACGCGCATTCGTGAGAAGTCGCCGACGAATGTGGAGTTGAGCAGTTCGACGGCTTCGGTGCCCTCGAGGCGGACCTCGCCCATGTGAGAGAGGTCGAAGATCCCCGCGGCCTCGCGCACCGCACGGTGCTCGGCCAGTGCGGAGGAATACTGCAGGGGCATCTGCCATCCGGCGAAGTCGGTGAAGGTTGCTCCCAGTGCGGCGTGACGCTCCTCCAACGGGGAGTGGAGCTCCTGCGATGCGGGTTCGGATGTCCTCATCTGTCTTGGTCCTCCTCGGGCAGTGTGGCGATCAAGTGCCGGTCGCCCCAGGCCCCGTCGATGCGTCCCACCGGCGGGAAGTACTTGTCGACGCGAAGATCCGCGACGGGATAGGCGGCCTGTTCGCGCGTGTAGGCCCGGTCCCACTGTGACGAAACGAGGGCCGTGGCAGTGTGCGGGGCATGGTGGAGGAGCGAGTCCTCCGCCGCCACGGTCCCGTCGATGACCTCCTGGATCTCCCCGCGGATCGTGTGCATTGCCGTGACGAAACGATCGAGCTCGGCCAGGTCCTCCGATTCTGTCGGTTCGACCATCAAGGTGCCGGGGACCGGGAATGCGAGCGTCGGGGCGTGGAAGCCGAAGTCGATGAGGCGCTTGGCGACGTCCTCGGCGGTGACGCCGGATTCGTGGGTGAGTTCGCGCAGATCGAGGAGGCACTCGTGGGCGACCAGCCCGCCGGGACCCGTGTAGAGGATCGGGAAATCGGCGCTCAGTCGGCGGGCCAGGTGGTTCGCGTTGAGGACCGCGCCCTGTGTCGCTCGGCGCAGGCCGGAGGCTCCCATCAACCGGATGTAGGCCCAGGAGATCGGCAGGACTCCGGCTGAGCCGAAGGTCGTGGCCGCGACGGGCGAGCCGGTGCGGGCCACGCCGTCCTGGTCCTCGGCTGCGTCCTCGGTGTGGAGCGCGTCGACGGACTGCGCACCGGGCAGGAACCGCGTCAGGTGCGCGGCGACCGCGACGGGGCCGACGCCCGGACCACCGCCGCCGTGGGGGATGCAGAAGGTCTTGTGCAGGTTGAGGTGGCTGACGTCGCCGCCGAAGCGGCCGGGCCGGGCCAGACCGACCAGGGCATTGAGGTTCGCGCCGTCGATGTAGACCTGGCCACCCGCGTCGTGGACGAGGGCGCAGACCTCGCCGACCTGGGCCTCGAAAACCCCGTGCGTCGAGGGGTAGGTGATCATGATCGCGGCGATGGCGTCACGGTGTTCATCAAGCTTCGCGTGCAGGTCACTGAGGTCGATTGTGCCGTCCTCGGCGGTGGCGACATTGACGACCTCGAGGCCGGCGAGAGCGGCGGAGGCGGCGTTCGTCCCATGTGCGCTCGCGGGGATCAGGCAGATGCGGCGCTCGGGGTGCCCGGCGGCAAGGTGGTGGAGGCGGATCGCTTGGAGGCCGGTGTACTCGCCCTGGGAGCCGCCGTTGGGTTGGAGCGTGACGGCGTCATAGCCGGAGATCTCGGCGAGCCAGTGCTCGAGGTCCGCGATCAGCGCTCGCCAGCCCTGCGTCTGCGAGGCTGGGGCGAATGGGTGGATGCCTGCGAATCCGGGCCAGCTGATCGCCTCCATCTCGACGGCGGCGTTGAGCTTCATCGTGCACGAACCGAGCGGGATCATCGTGCGGTCCAGCGCCAGATCGCGATCGGAGAGGCGCCGGAGGTAGCGCATCAGCGAGGTCTCCGAGCGGTGGCCGTGGAAGACGGGATGGGTGAGGTATCCGGAGGTGCGACGCAGTGAGGCGGGGAGGTGGTCCGTGGCGACGTGATCCGGGGCCGGGATGGCCTCGTCGACGGTGGAGATGGCGGAGGCAGTGTCAGCGGAGGCATCATCCTCCGCCGAGGCGCCGATGATTCCGAAGGCCGCCAGAACTGCATTGATGTCGGCACCGGTCGTCGTCTCATCGGTCGAGGCCGAGACCGTCCGGGCGTCGACGCGACGGATGTTGATGCCGGAGCGTTCGGCCGCAGTGACGGCCTCGTTGGCGGCGGCTTCGTCAGCCAGGATCACGCGCACGGTGTCGAAGAAGTGATCGGCGACGGGGGCGATCCCTGCATCGGCCAGGGTGTCGGCCAGGCGCGCGGCGTGTGCGTGGGTGCGTTCGGCGATCGCGCGCAGGCCATCGGGCCCATGGTGGACGGCATACATGCCCGCGATGATGGCCAGTAACGCCTGGGCCGTGCAGATGTTCGAGGTCGCGCGCTCGCGGCGGATGTGCTGCTCGCGGGTCTGGAGGGCGAGGCGGTACGCGGGCGCGCCAGCGTCGTCGTGCGAGATTCCCACCAGACGGCCGGGCAGCTGGCGGGTCAGCGACTCGGTGACGGCCATGAAAGCAGCGTGGGGTCCGCCGAAGAACAGGGGGACTCCGAAGCGTTGGGATGACCCGACCGAGATGTCGGCGCCGACCTCGCCGGGCGGTGTGAGCAGCGTCAGGGAGAGCAGGTCCGCGATGACGGTGACGAGGCCGTCGCGGGCCTTCGCTGCGGCGATCGTCGGCGTCCAGTCGCGCACGGCGCCCGAGTCGCCGGCTTGCTGGACGATGATTCCCGTGATCGGGCCGTCGGGCAGGTCCGTCGGCAGGCCCTGGGAGAGGTCAGCCTCGACGAGGTCGATGTCGGCGGCGCGGGCGCGACCCCGCAGGACGGCCAGGGTCTGGGGGAAGACGTCGGTGTCGACGAGGACGGGAGCGGCGGAGCCCGTCTGGGTGGCCGCGCGGTTGGCTCGTCGCATGAGGAGCATGGCCTCGGCGGCGGCGGAGGACTCGTCGAGCAACGAGGCGTTGGCGATCGGCAGACCGGTCAGGTCGGCGATGACGGTCTGGAAGACCATGAGGGCCTCGAGCCGGCCCTGGGAGATCTCCGGCTGGTAGGGGGTGTAGGCCGTGTACCACGCTGGATTCTCGAGGATATTGCGGCGCAGGACGGCCGGAGTGATCGTGTCGGAGAAGCCCTGGCCGATCATCTGGCGCATCGGCACGTTGCGGTCGGCCAGGGCTCGCAATTCGGCGAGAACCTCGGCTTCGTCGGCAGAGGCGGGAAGCCCCGGGAGCAGGTCCTCAGCGGTCAGTGGAGTGGCGATGTCTGTGACACTCGTGGGGTCCGTGGCGCCGGTAGGGGCGCCCTCGCGAATCGAGGTGGGCAGCGCGGCGTCCACGAGGGTCTCGAGCGAGGTGATCGGCGCGGTGGACACCGGAGTCGTGGGCGTGGACGCCGGGTCCGCGAGCGGGGTGGTGTTGTCCGAGGCGAAGACAGAGAAGGCCCTGCTCAAATCCTGTTTCGAGGTGATACCGACATGACGGGGGATGAAGGTCGAGGTGTCGTGCCGAGATGTCACGGGTGTGTCCTCCGGGTCAAGAACGGGCCAACTCCACCACTGTACGTTGTCGTGCGGTACCCCACGCTGTCACGCGTCATTCGTGCGCGCTCCTCGACGGTCCACGCAGGCGGCGCCTGGTCGGCGTATCAGGCAACCGACGCCCACAACCAGCCGCCGTGTCAGAGGTTCAGCTGGATGTTCCGTCCCGGCACCGCGTCGATCAGCTCGCGCGTGTAGTCCTGGACCGGGTGGTCGAACAACTCGTCCGACGTGCCCGATTCGACGAGCCGGCCGTGCTCCATGACCACCACGTCGTCGGCGATCTGACGGACGACCGCCAGATCGTGGGTGATGAACAGATACGACAACTCCAGCTGGGACTGCAGGTCGTTGAGCAGGTGGAGGATCTGGTTCTGCACCAGCACGTCGAGCGCGGAGACGGCCTCATCGAGGACGACGACCTCCGGGTTCAGCGCCAGCGCCCGGGCGACTGCCACGCGCTGCCTCTGCCCGCCGGACAGCTCGTTCGGGTAGCGCCGCATCGCCGACCGTGGCAGCGCCACGAGGTCGAGCAGCTCTTGGACCCGCGCGACGCGTTCCTTCTTCGACCCGATGCCGTGGACGCGCAGCGGCTCCTCGATGATCCGGAAGATCGAGTACATCGGGTCCAGCGATCCGTACGGGTTCTGGAAGACGACCTGGAGCTTGCGGCGCAGTGCGAACAGCTCCTTGGAGGACATCTGTGCGGTGTCCTGCCCCTTGAAGAACACCGACCCCGAGGTCGGCTGGAGCAGGTGGAGGATCATGTTGGCCACGGTCGACTTGCCCGACCCCGACTCCCCGACGACCGCCAGAGTGGTTCCGGTGCGCAGCCCGAAGCTGACGTCGTCGACGGCCAGCAGTTTCGAGGCCGCACCCGAGGAACCGCGGACGTCGAACTCCTTCGTCAGATGCTCGACCCGGACGATGTCCTCCTTGGCGACCGCGCCCATTCCGGCCCCGGTCAGTTCCTCGGAGGTCACCTCGATGCCACGCGCGTGAGCGGATTCGATCCGGGCAGACGCCAACGAAGGCGCCGCTGAGACGAGCCTCTTCGTGTAGGGGTGCTGCGGGTGCTGGAGAATCTCGAGGGCCGGCCCCGATTCGACGATGCGTCCGCGGTGCATGACGACCAGCTGCTCGGCACGCTCGGCGGCCAGACCGAGGTCGTGGGTGATGAAGAGGACGGCCGTGCCGAGTTCACTCGTCATCTCCTGGAGGTGGTCGAGGATCCGGCGCTGGACCGTCACGTCCAGGGCGGAGGTCGGCTCGTCGGCGATCAGGAGCTTTGGCTTGGCGGCCAGCCCGATGGCGATGAGGACGCGTTGGCGCATGCCGCCGGAGAACTCATGCGGGTACTGCTTGGCGCGACGTTCCGCGTCGGGCAGTCCGGCCTCCTCCAGCAGGGTCGCGACACGGGCTCCGACCTCGGAGCGGGGAACCACATGGTTCGCGGTCAACGCCTCCTTGACCTGCGTCCCGATGCGGTGGACCGGGTTGAGGTTCGTCATCGGATCCTGAGGAACGAGGCCGATTCCGGAGCCGCGCAGGTCGACCCACTGCTTGGTGCTCAGGTGGGTGATGTCGCGTCCGTCGAATTCGATCGTGCCGCCGGTGACGCGGCCCGTGCCGGGCAGCAGCCCAATGATGGCGGAGGCGGTCGTCGACTTCCCGGATCCGGACTCGCCGACGATCGCGACGGTCTGACCGGGGTAGACGGTCAGGTTCGCGCCGCGCACGGCGGGCACAGTCCCGGTCGAGGACGTGAAGTCGACCTCGAGGTTGGTGATCTGCAGCAGTGGGTTTGAGTCGTCGGGGTGGACCTCGTCATCCGAGGTCGAGGACGCCTTTGCGGGCGCGTCGATCGCCGCGCTATCGCCGAGGACGGCACGAGTGACGGCGGCCTCGATCTGGTCGTCGCCGGGAGTGACCTCGTCACCGACGGGGAGCGGATTGCCTTCGGGGATGGGCTCGATCGGGGGAACGGAGCCGAAGGGATCGGCAGCCGAACGGCGCGGATCGTCGATTGGATTCATCGGGTCACTCACTTGTTACGCGCCTTCGGATCGAGGGCGTCGCGCACGGCGTCGCCCATCATGATGAAGCTGAGGACGGTCACGGCCAAAGCCAGCGCCGGGCAGAAGAGCACCATCGGCTGGGTGCGCAGCGAAGCCTGCGCCTGGGAGATGTCGCCGCCCCAGCTGACGATCGAGGACGGGAGCCCGATGCCCATGAACGACAAGGAAGCCTCGGCAACGATGAAGGTGCCCAGGGCGACCGTCGAGTAAACGATGATCGGAGCCATTGAGTTCGGCAGGATGTGACTGGTCAGAATGCGCCATTTGGAGGCGCCGGTCGCACTGGCCGCCGTCACGAATTCCTCGTTCTTCGCGCTCATGACCGCGCCGCGGGTAATACGCGCGATCTGCGTCCATCCGAAGACCGCGAGGATGATGACGACCATCATGACGGTGCGGCCGTTCTTGAACATCTGCATGAAGACGATCGCAGCGAGCATCATCGGCAGGGCGAAGAAGATGTCGGTGATCCGGGAGAGCACGGCGTCAATCCATCCGCCGAGGTATCCGGCCAGCGACCCGACGACTCCGCCGATGAAGACGGCGCCGATCGTCGAGAGCACGCCGACGGACACGGAGGCGCGCGCCCCGTAGATGATCCGGGCGTACACGTCATAGCCCTGACGGGTGTAGCCCAAGGGGTGACCTGGCTCGGATCCCTTCAGGGATTTCGACAGATCCGAGTAGGCAGGGTCCACCGAGGTGAACCAGGAGGGGAAGAGGGAGATCAGCACTGCGAGCAGGATGATGATCGCAGAGATCCAGAAGAGGGGCCGGCGCCGGAGGTTCTTCCAGGCCTCGCCCCACATGGAGGAGGGAGCGGAGTCGTCGGCGACCGCGTCGACGGCGCCGAGGCCGGTCTCGTCGGTGTCGGAGACGAAGTGGGTCTGACCACGCCGGGTGCGGGAGATGGAAGCGGAGGGGATGGAATCACTCATAGCGGATCCTCGGGTCGAGCACGGCGTACAGCAGGTCCACCAGCAGGTTGGCGACGATGTAGACAAGGACGAGGACAGTCGTGAAGGAGACCACTGTCGAGGACTCACCCTTGAGAATCGCTTGCCACAGTGTGCCGCCGACACCGGAGATGTTGAAGATGCCCTCGGTGATGATCGCGCCACCCATCAGAGCGCCGAGGTAGCCGCCGAGGAAGGTGACGACCGGGATCAAGGAGTTGCGCAAGATGTGATGCTGCATCACTGCGCTGTTGCTCAGCCCCTTGGCGCGAGCTGTCCGGACAAAGTCGGCGGAGACATGCTCGGACACCGATTGTCGCGTCAGTCGAAGAACATAGGCCAGGGATTGCGCTCCCAGGACAATAGCTGGCATCAGGAGCGCTTTGAACGTGACATTTGAGCCGACCGTTGTCGGGAGGACGCCCCACTTGACGCCGACCAGGAACTGGAGGACGAAGCCGATGACAAAGGTCGGCACGGAGATGACGACCAATGACGCCACGAGCACCGTCGAGTCGAACCACCCGCCGCGCCGGACTCCCGCGACGACGCCTGCGAGGATCCCGAGGACGGCTTCGAAGACGATGGCCATGAGGGCCAGGCGGATCGTGATCGGGAAGGCATGGGCCATGGACTCTGCAACTGGTCGACCGGAGAAAGTCGTGCCGAAATTGAGAGTGAACACACCCTTGAGATAAAGCAGGTATTGGAGCCACAGGGGCTTGTCCAAGTTGTACTCCGCGCGGATGCGAGCCTCGGCGTCCGCAGTGAGTCCCTTGTCGCCACCGAGGGCGGCCACAGGATCACCGGGCATCAAGTACACCATCGCGAAGATCAGGAACGTGGCTCCGAAGAAGACCGGAATGGTCTGCAGGAGTCTGCGTCCGATGTATCGGGGCATGGGGTTTCCTTTGGAAAGGGGCCGGGGACTTCCGCCACCGTCACCACGGCGGATCGCCATGGGTGCGACGTGGACTCCTCGGTCATATGCACATGTCGCATCCGGGCCGGCTCATCGGTCCGCCGCGGATGTGGGGCGTGCCCGGGGGCGCGTCCCTTGCGAGTTTAGGGTAAACGGAACGCAAATGCGGTGCCATATGTCGTGGCGCACACATGGTGGCAATGAGGATGCGGCGGGTGGGGAAGTAGCCCCACCCGCCGCATCCGTGTTCAGTGCCGGTGATCCGGTTGTCGCATCAGGTACTCAGCCCTGCTTGGTGATCTGGTAGTACAGCGGCACCGAGTTCCATCCGAAGGTCACGTCGGAAACCTTGGTCGACCACCCACCCACGGCGTTCTGGTACCACAGGGGGATGGTCGGCAGATCCTGGAAGAGGATCTGCTGGGCCTGGTCCATCAGCTTGTTCGCGTCCTCTGTTGAGGTCGCTGCGGCGGCCTGGTCCATCAGGTCGTCGAACTGCGAGTTCGAGTACTGGATGTCATCCGAGCCGGAGGAACCGGTCTGGAAGTTCGGAGCGAGGAAGTTGTACAGACCTGGGTAATCGGCCTGCCACCCGGAACGGAAAGCACCCGTGATCTTGTGGTTCGTCACGTCATCGCGCAGCGACTTGAAGTCCGGGTAGGGGTTGCCCTGCGCATCGATTCCGAGTGTGTTCTTGATCGAGTTCGCCACGGCGTCGACCCAGGCCTGGTGGCTACCGTCGGAGTTGTATCCGATGGTGAAGGTGCCGGACCACGGGGAGATCGCGTCGGCCTGTGCCCACAGCTCCTTGGCCTTGTCGGCGTCGTAGGTCAGAACCTCATTGCCCTCGATCGAATCGTTGTATCCATCGACGACCGGGGACGTGAAGTCCGTGGCCGGGGTGCGTGTGCCCTCGAAGATCGTCGATGTGATTTGATCACGATCAATTGCGTAGGAGACCGCTTGGCGACGCAGCTTGCCCTCTTCGCCGGAGAAGTGCTCGATCGTCTCGGGGATCGCGATTCCCTGGAAGATGGCGGCCGGCTGGTTGACGTTGCGGTCGGGAAGATCCGTCTGATACGTCGAGAAGGCCGAGTCGGGCAGGGTGTCGAGAACATCCAGGTTGTCGGAGAGAACGTCCTGATAAGCGGACTCGAAGCTCGTGTAGAAGACGAAGTCAACGCCGCCGTTCTGAGCCTGGCGATCACCCTGGTAGTCCGTGTTTGGGACCAGGGAGAGTTTGACGTTGTGCTCCCACGCGCTGTCGGAGGCGAACTTGTAGGGGCCGTTGCCCACGGGGTTCTCTCCGCCAGTCGTGTTGTCAGCCAGCGTCGAGTCCGGAAGTGGGTAGAACGAGGCATGGCCCAAACGTGCTGAGAAATCGGACTCGGCTTGCTTGAGCTTGATCGTGAAGGTTGTGTCGTCGACGATGGTGAGGCCCGTCAGGTCACCGCTGCCCTCGTCGTCCGCGCCCTCGATGGGAGCGTAGAACGAGGCGTTGAGGAGCGCCTGGCTGGCGCCTTGCTTCCATGCGTTGACGAAGTTCTCGGACTTGACGTCGGTGCCGTCGGTGAACTTCTGACCGGACTTGATCTTGACCGTCCACGTGATTGAGTCGTCGGTGGTGATCGACTCGGCCATATCGTTGTGAGTAGCTCCGTCGGCGTCGTAGTACACAAGGCCCGCGAAGATGAGGTCGAGAACTCGCCCACCACCAACCTCATTGGTGTTGGCGGGGATCAATGGATTCTGTGGCTCAGTGCTGTTGGCGGTGACGATACCGGTGCTCGCAGCAGTTGCGCTGGCGTCGGATGAGCTGCTGCTGGAGGAGCTGGCGTCGCCGCTTCCTCCGCTTGAGCAGGCCGTCAATCCAAGGGCGAGGATGGCCGGAAGGGCCAGCCAGGACCTGTTGTGATTCATGGTGCCTCCTGGGACACGGAATGGATCCACATGTGGTGGGATGTGGTTCTCGGACGTGAATGGGACTCTAGTCGCCAGGTGGTGCTCAGGCTTCTGCAGATCGCCAGATGACCGTTACATTCGGGTAACGAACGCGTCTTATGGCGTGAATGTCGCGATCCGGCTGCAGTTACTGCGGTGGGCGTTCGTGCTCTCGGATAGTTCCGTTTTCGTCGACTCGTCAAGAGGGGTGAGAGAACTCACATCAAGGGCTTTTGTGTCCATGTGTCAACCTCTCAGTGAGGTGTCATCGCGTGAATGTCGGGCCTGGTGAGCGCTGAGAATGACCAGCGTGTCGCTGAAGGAGCGTGTTGGAGGGGGGCGGAAGTGGGCAGTCCTCGACTAGCCTCGCCGCAGTGGGAACCCGCCGCCTCGGGGTCTCACGGATGGGCGTTCTCCTGTGCGGAGGACGCCCATTCTTCGTCTCCACCGTCACGCGGCACGCGCCATTGCGGCCCGGGCGCCGTCCCGTCCTCGCGAATCCGTTCAAGTAAATGGAAACCGTCGGGGGCGTACCAGACGGGGATCCCGTCAGGCACGGCGTGCAGAGAGTCGGACAGCAAGGGAGCGGTCGTCCCGTGGGCCATCACTTGCTCCAGTCCGGACAGTGAGCGGATGGCAATGCCGGCGACATGGTTGGGGTGCTCGCGAGCGAACTCGGAGTAGATCAGGGGGTCGCGCTGTCCGTCGTCACCCACCAGGATCCAGCGGATCTGGGGGAAATCCTGGGCGAGTCGGCGCAGCTCGCGCCGCTTGTGCTCCGGACCGGATCGGAGCCAGCCGGTGTTGGAGGGGCCGAAGTCGGTCATGAGGAAGGCGCCACGCGGATAGTGGAGCCGTGCGAGAAAGTCCCGCACCGTCGGGACCACGTTCCACGCCCCGGTCGACAGATAGATGACGGGGGCGTGGAACGCGCTCGTCGGGGCTCCTCGGCTGTCCGTTGCATCCCCGCGCGCCAGAGAGGTGAGCAGAAGCGCCATCCCCGGAACAGCCTCGCGTGAAGACGCGCGATCGATCAAGGCGCGGCGGATGGCGACAAAGACACGGGGGATCGTCGAGACCATCACCGTGTCATCGATGTCTGAGACGATGCCGATGTGGTCGTCCGCGCCGATGACGCGCAACGGGACTGAAACGGCGCGGCCGGCACGAATCCGGTGCCCGCTCGCTTCCACGGGGCGATCGCGTGACACAGGAGTGTCCTCGTCGATGCCGAGAGCGGCGACGTCAGCGGCGTGGAGCACCTGCATTGAGGCTGCATGCCATCCAGGTTCCAGACCGTGCCCCTCCAGCGTGAGATCGATGTAGCCGTCGGCGCTGGCAAACGTGAGAGCGCGGGCCTGCCCACAACTGACGAGGACGGGCTGGCGGGGGATCTGGGCGTCGAAGAACTGTCTCCACCCGCGGTGGCTTCCGAGCCACGCCCGTTGGTCGTCTGTGCGGGTCATCAGCGCACGCCCGAGGACCCGAGCTCGTGTGGCCGACGCATATCCGCCGTAGGCGAGTATGTGTGGGTGAAAGCCGAGGGAGCCCAATTGACGAGCGATCGTCGTGCTGACGACCTCGCTGACCGAGTTGACGGCGCAGAGGAGACGCGAGGGCGACTCATCGTCAATGAGGGGCTCCTCGGCCCATGTCTGGGCGAGGCCGGTGAAGAGATCGGTGACGCGCTCCGTCATGGTCGCGGCTCCGGCAGAGAGCCGACGATCGTCGTGGTGGTCATCAGGTGCTCCCGACGGGGACGGCATGGCCAACCCATCTTGCCCCAGTTTGGCTTCCCGTGCAGCCGCCTCCACGCTGGCGCAGTCTCAGGACCGGGGTCCAGCCGTTGAGGAACGTGTGACCAGCTCGGGGTAGAATCGTTGATGTTGGACGTTGTCGGGGTTACGCAGCAGGATGTCGGCGGACGCCCATCCGAGTTCTGCCATCGGTTGGCGAATGGTTGTCAGCGGGACCGACATCTGCGACGCGACGGGGACGTCGTCGAAACCGATGAGGGAGACGTCCTCTGGGACACGCACCCCGGCATCGCGCAGAGCGGTCATTGCGCCGAAAGCGATGAGATCGTTCGTGCACAGGAAGGCGGTCGGGAAGGCCGGGGGAAGCGTTGGCGGTATCAGTGCATGTGCTGCGGGAGGATCAGCTGCCCCACCGGGGACGAGGACGCCGGCTCCCGCGAGCATCGCGCGCACGCCCGATCGCCCGGCCTCGGCGGTGAAGGCATCGAATTCGTACACCGTCAGGTCTTTCCGGCGTCCCACTTCCTCCATGGCCTTCTCGACGCCGGCCAACCGGTCGCGCGCTTGGCGCACGCGGCGCGGTCCGTTCAGCAGGGCGATGTGGCGATGCCCGAGGCTGAGGAGGTGCTGGGCGGCCAACGCTGCTCCGGCCCGGTCGTCGACGCAGATCGAGGACATCTCCTTCGGCGTCGCCGGGGAATCGAAGAGGACGACCGGCACTCCGCGGGAGACGACCTCGAGGGCGACCTCGAGGGAGGAATCGGTGGGGGTCAGCAGGATCCCGCGCACGCCCTGGCCCGCGAGAGCGCGCAGGAGCCGCGCCTCCTCCTCGACGTCGGAGTGCGTCGAGGACAGAGCCATGATGCATCCGTCCTGGTAGAGGCGCCGTTCCATGCCCGTGGCGGCCTCCATGAAGAACGGATTCGCGAGGTCGAGGACAGCGACGCCCACCAGGGGAGAGATGCCGGTGCGCAGGGCCTGAGCAGTGGGATTGGGGACGTAGGACAGGTCGGCAATGGCCATCTCGACGCGCTCACGGATGTCCGGGCGCACGCTTGAGCGGCCGTTGAGGACATTGGAGACGGTGCCCACGGAAACCTCGGCCAGGCGGGCGACATCCTTGACGCTGGGAGCCTTGGGCGACGGGGAGCAGGCGATGGACACAATTCCTCCCGATGGTCGGCTGTGATGGGTTGCCAGTTGCTAGTACGTGTCACCTTGTTCTCATTGTGCCCGATGAGAGTCATCTGCGATGAGCAGGATCGCGACAGACGTGCTGGAGATCGAAACAGTACTAAAAGAGGTATCAAAAGTACTTGACACTCTGAAACGGTTCACCATAGCCTCAACATCGATCATGAAACGGTTCACGATCCCTCACTTCACACCGAACCGAAATCGTCATGGACAAGGATGCCCGATTGCCAGCGCTCACTCAGCAGCGTGCGGCGACCACGCAGAGCGCGCCCCGCGTTGACAGTCGGAGATGGCCCAATACTTCGTGCGGCCCGACGGTGGGCCGCACGACGTCCTGACCCAGCACTTCTATCTCCAATAGGGAAGGACGGGCGCTGCCACGTCCTGTGAATTGCAGGAAAGATTCATGGGCTCTCCTCGTCAGAGAGCCGGCTGAGCATCACGATGTGGGTGGGCGACGAAACCCACACAGCGCTTGAATACTTTCGCACTTCCCGTTGAAGGTGTGCGGCGTGAATGAGTCGATTGGAGGTTGTGGAGAGGTGCCCCGCGACAGATCCGCCATGCGGGTTGTCGCACTGTTGAATCCGCCTAATTCAAAGGAGAATCATGGCCGGGAATCTCAAGACGATTCAGAATGTGGCACACAAGGCGCCGAGTCCATGGTGGGTCGGAATTGTCTGTGGAATGGCTTCATTCATTGACTCGTGTGCAATTGTCTCGTCCGGAACGGCGCTGGTCATTTACCAGAAGAGCCTTGGCCTGACAAACTCGCAGTTCGGAGTTCTCAGCGCGTCACTGACATTCACGATTGCGATTGGAGCGCTATTTGGTGGGAGGCTTGGCGACCGATTCGGTCGGAAGCATGTCTTCTCGGTCACGATGGGGATCATCGTGCTCGGTTCGATCCTGCTCGTGTTGTCATCCAGTTTTTGGTCGTTGCTCTGTGGAATGGCCCTCGTTGGGATCGGAACGGGAGCCGATCTGCCGGTGTCTCTCGCAACGATCTCCGAGAGTGCAAATGATTCGAATCGCGGCAAGATCATTGGTCTGTCCAATGTTTTGTGGCAGGTCGGGATCATCGCGGCGGCGGCAGTCGCTTCAATCGTTGGGGACTGGGGCCGCCAAGGCGGGCAGATCCTGTTCGGGTTCGTCGGGGTCGTCGCGCTGGTCGTGTTCTTGTTGAGGCTGTCGATACCCGAATCGGACCTCTGGGTGACCGCGCGTGCTGAGCGGAAGAAGGGTATTGAGACTGTTCGTGCCGAGCGTTCGAGCTTCCGTGATCTTCTGAGGGTGCCGTACGTCAAGCCCTTCATCGCGCTGATCGTTTTTTATGCGTTAGTCAATGTGGGTGCTAACACGGGCGGTCAGTTCGGCACGTGGGTCAACGTCAACATCATCCATATGTCTGTTGCGACCTCATCTCGGATCACATTGATCATGTATCCGATCAACCTGATATTCTACTTCCTGTTCATGAGAGTGGTCGACACGAAGAAACGAATGATGTTCTTCTATATCGGAGCAGTGTGCTTCTTTGGCGCATATTTGATCTACGTCGTGTTCGGATTCTCGATCGTGACCTTCATAGCCTTCAGCATCATCAACAACTTCGGTGGAGCATTTGCGTTCGAAGGTATCATGAAGGTGTGGGCGCAGGAATCATTCCCGACATTGTTGCGGACAACTGCTCAAGGAGTGATTGTCTTCGCTGCGCGGTTTGTCGCGGCGATTGTCGGAAGCTTCACCGCGAGCCTCATTGCCTTCAGTCCGAGAGGGGCTTACTTGGGGCTTGCGGTCCTGGTGTTCGTTGGATACGTGTTCGCTGTCTGGGGGTTCGCAAAGAACAGAAGGAATGAGTTCGACACGGAGGGCGTCGAAGAAGCCGCTGGTCCTGCCGGTGAGCCAGTTGACGCCGTCAATTGACTGGAGGATTGAGGAGATGGGGAAGATGAGTAATTCTGCAGGTGACCTGGTGTCCGACGCGCAGATGATTTCTGCGGGCGCGGACTGGGGCACAGTGCCCATTCTGAGCAAAAGTGTGGTTGTCAGTCAGGATCACGGAGGGATTCGGAGCGCCAGGCTCGCGGCAACTGCGCATGGTGCGTACGAAGCCTTCATCAATGGGGAGTCTGTCGCGGACTCGCTGTTCAACCCCGGGTGGACCTCCTATCGGTGGCGCCTGCAGGTGCAGGAGTTCGACGTCACGGACATGGTTGCGTCCGGTGAGCCGGACCTTGAGCTGAGTGCTCGGCTTGGCAATGGGTGGTTCCGGGGGAAGATCGGGTTCGAACATGGCGAGATCGACTATGCCGAGGAGATCGGGTTCGTCGCTGCTCTTGAAATCGTCTTCGCAGATGGGTACAAGCAGACAGTTCCCACTGATGAAAGCTGGTCCGGTCGGCGTTCGGATGTCACGGAGAACTCGATCTACCACGGAGAAACGATCGATGCGCGGCTGAGGACACATGCCGAAGAGCTGCCCATCAGGGTGATCTCGTTCGACCGGTCTTCGTTGACTCCCCAGATCGGCCCCCTGGTCAGACGGCAGGGGCGCGTGCACGCGGTCGAGATTCTGAAGTCTCCATCCGGGAAGACGTTGGTGGACTTCGGCCAGAATCTGGTCGGTTGGGTCACGTTCTCTGTGCAGGGAGCGCCTGGGGTCGAGATCGTCGTGCGTCACGCTGAGGTCCTCGAAGATGGGGAGCTCGGAACGCGACCTTTGAGGGCGGCTAGGGCGACTGACACGTTCATCCTTTCCGGAAATGACGACAGCTTTGAGCCGAACTTCACCTTCCATGGATTCCGCTACATCGAGGTCAACGGCTGGCCGGGTCAGTTGACCCTCGACGACATCGAGGCCGTCGTCGTGCATTCCGATCTGCGGCGAACGGGAGAGTTCGAGTGCTCCAACCCCATGGTCAACCAATTGATCGAGAACGTCGTGTGGAGTCAGCGGGGCAACTTCTTGGACATTCCGACCGACTGTCCTCAGCGGGACGAACGCTTGGGATGGACCGGCGACATTGCAGTGTTCTCGCCCACGGCGAGTTTTCAGTTCAACGTTTCTGACTTCCTCCACAAGTGGCTGCTCGACCTGCGCGCCGAGACTGAGCACAGTGTGAACGGCACTGTCCCGATCATCGTTCCGGATCTTCTCAAGGAGGGACTACGAACCAAGGAGTTCTCCGACGTCGATGTCTCGCCCACGGCCATCTGGGGAGATGCCGCGGTTTGGGTGCCCCAAGCGCTGTGGAATGCGTACGGCGACGAAGAACGTCTCGCGGAGCAGTATCCAGCCATGGTTCTGCACCTGCGTTCGGTGGAACGACGGTTGGACGCGGATGGCCTGTGGACGCAGGGCTTCCAGTTCGGGGACTGGCTCGATCCCGAGGCTCCTCCGGAGCATCCAGGTGCGGCCAAGGCCGATACGTCGGTTGTCGCAACTGCGTGCCTCTATCGCAGCGCCTCGTTTGCGGCAGAGGCGGCCCGCGTGATCGGGAAGACCGAGGACGCGGGTCACTGGCGTGCACTCGCCGAGCGGACACGAAAGGCTTTCAACGATGCGTTCGTTGAAGACGGCCGGGTCCGTTCTGATTGCGCGACCGTGTATTCCTTGGCAGTGTGTTTCGGTCTCCTCGACGAGCCCGACCGCGCGAAGGCAGTCAACCGGCTAGCGGAGCTGGTTCGGAATGCCGGCTATCGGGTGAGTACGGGATTTGCCGGCACTCCGTATGTCACGTGGGCACTGTCGGAGAACGGTCACGTCGAGGACGCCTATCGGCTGCTGACCGAGACGGACTGTCCATCGTGGATGTATCCCGTCACGATGGGGGCGACGACCGTTTGGGAACGGTGGGATTCCATGCTTCCCGATGGCTCGATCAATCCTGGAGAGATGACTTCCTTCAACCACTACGCATTGGGCGCGGTGGCGGACTGGATCTACCAGGTCGTGGGCGGGATCAGACCCGCGGAGCCTGGATACGCGAGAGTTCTCATCAAGCCAGAGCCTGGCGAGGGAATCGAATGGGCTCATACGTCCTATGAGTCGGCCGTGGGACACATCGAGACTTTCTGGAAGTCTCGAGAAGGTGAGTTCTCCTTGGCGCTCGATCTTCCTGGCGGCGTGCCAGCTGATGTGGTCATGCCCAATGGAGCGAAGTACTCCGTTGTCGGTGGTTCTCATCGATTTGGCGCCCGGCTGGAGTGACGCCAAGTCGTCGGGGCGTTCAGCTCCCTGGCCGGGACGAAGGCTCGAGGGGGCCTCGTTTCGAGGATGTCCGGGCGCACGTGTGAGCGGCCGATGAGGGCATTGGAGACGGGGTCCTCGCAGACCTCGGCCCGGCGGGCAGATTGAGAGTGTGGTCCGTAGTGGGCACGGCTCGATGAGAAGGGCGAGACACTTGACAGGTGAATCGGTTCACTCTAGCCTCGGTGTCAGTCGTGAAACGGTTCACGACCTTGTGCTCCACATCGAATCGAGATCGCCATGGACAAGGACGTCCACTTGCCATCGCTCGCCGAGCAGCTTGCGTCGACCACTCAGAGTTCACCTTCGCGCTGTTGCTTTCTCCTTCATGTGCGGCCCGAGAGGCTCTCCGAATACGTCGATGTTCACCAGCACGTGTGGGAGTCGATGCGTGAGGCGCTGACCCAGTCAGGGTGGCGCAATTACTCGTTGTTCCTTCGACCCGACACCGGCCTCGTTGTCGGGTACTTCGAGGCCGATGACGTTGAAGCAGCGCAGAGCGCCATGGCTCGCACGGAGGTCAACGAGCGCTGGCAGTCAGAGATGGCCCAGTACTTCGTCCAACCCGACGGCGGCACGAACGAGGTCCTTCCCCAGTACTTCTATTTGGCCTGAGCCGTAGCAGTGCTGCTTCTGCATTCTTCTGTCCACCGCATCTGACGAAGGAGTCTCCTGTGAACGTTCATGTCCATCACAAGCGTTTGACCGGATGGAAGGCGACGGCCGCAGTCTCGATGTCGAACTACATCGATTCCGGCTCGATCATCGCCATCGCCACATCACTCGGATTCTGGGGGGCCGCCTATTTCCCCTCCGACGACGGCACGGTTGCGGGATTGCTCGCCGCCTTCAGCTCCAACGCCTTCGGTGCGGCCATCGGCGCACTCATCGGTGGACCGCTCTGCGACAAATACGGTCGCAAGTTCATCTACACCTATGACCTGCTCGTGTACGCCCTCGGTGGACTCCTCGTCGTCTTTGCCGGGAATCTGTTCATGCTGTTCCTCGGCTTCGTGATTGTCGGCCTGGCTGTGGGTGCCTCGGTCCCGGCCGGATGGACCTACATCGCGGAGTTCGCCCCCACCGGCCAACGTGGACGCCACATCGGCGCCACGCAATTGGCATGGTCAGTCGGTCCGCTCCTCGGCTTCGGACTTGCTGCGCTCCTGGAGCCATTGGGTTTGCTCGGATCCCGGATCATCTTCGCCCACCTCGTCGTCATCGCCCTTGTCACGTGGTACATCCGACAGGGCTTGGACGAGTCGGAGGAATGGCAGAAGGCAAAGGGCGGTCAGGGCGCCAAGCCTCCGTCGATGTGGGCCTCGTTCCGTGGGCTGTTCAGCCGTCGGGCCAACGTCACTGCTCTGATCTTCTTGGCGTGCATTTACACGTTCTGGAACCAGGCAGCCAGCCAGAACGGTATCTTCCTGCCGACGATCCTCGGATCAATGGGATGGGGAACCGTTCAGTCGGACCTCTTCTCAATGCTGACATGGGCCGTGGTCACGGTCTCCACCATCGTTTTCATGCTGCTGGTCGACAAGGTCCCCTACCGCTGGTTCTTCCTTGTCGGTGGTGTTCTGGCGGTCGCCTCGTGGGTGGTCCTGGCCTTTGGACCTTCGACAGCTGCGGGAACGGCCTTCACCTACGCCCTGCTATGGGGCCTCAGCTCGGGTCCGTCGGCACAGGCCTTCTACTCGGTGTGGTCGCCTGAGCTCTTCGCGACGCCGTACCGCGCCGGTGCTCAGGGCATCGTCTTCTTCATCGTGCGGTGCGCGTCGGGCCTGATCTCACTCGTCTTCCCGGTGATCCTCGCGACCGAGAACGGCCTGCTCAAGGACGGGTTGATCCTCATCGGCTTCCTTGTCGCCTCGACACTGATCGGCACTATCTGGGCCCCGAAGACCCAAGGAAAGTCGCTCGAAGAGATCGAGATCGAACGTTATGGAGAGGTCGTCTCCGCGGGCCCCGCAGGAATCGCCTCGACCTCGGGAACGACTTCGACCACCGCCACCAATTCTTGATTACTGACTGCACACACCACTGAAGGAGCATTCATCATGGTCGCACTCTCCGACCTCACGCCCGAGCAGCACCGGCTGCTGAACGAGCAGACCATCGAGTTGGCCAGCTGGGCCTTCGGCAATGCTGGGACCCGCTTCAAGGTCTTCTCAACTCCGGGCACGCCCCGCGATCCCTATGAGAAGATCGCGGATGCCGCCCAGGTCCAGCGTTATACGGGCATAACCCCGCGCGTCTCTCTCCATATCCCGTGGGACGAGACCGAGGACTATTCCAAGCTGCGTGCCTATGCCGAGGACCTCGGCGTGACGCTGGGCAACATCAACTCCAACGTCTTCCAGGACGACGATTATAAGTTCGGGTCCCTGACCAACTCCGACCCCGCCATCCGGCGCAAGGCCATCGACGCCCACAAGCACTGCATCGAGATCATGGACCAGACCGGGTCCGACACCCTGAAGATCTGGTTGGGTGATGGCACGAACTACCCGGGCCAGGATTCCATCAATGCTCGTCAGGACCGCCTCCACGAGTCCCTGGAAGAGATCTACGCGGCATTGGGTGAGGACCAGAAGCTGCTGCTCGAGTACAAGTTCTTCGAGCCGGCCTTCTACCACACCGACGTGCCGGACTGGGGCACGGCGCTGACCCAGGTGCTCAGGCTAGGCGAGCGGGCGGTCGTCTGCCTCGACACCGGTCACCACGCGCCGGGCACGAACGTCGAGTTCATCGTCGTCCAGCTCCTGCGGGCCGGGCGCCTGGGAGCCTTCGACTTCAACTCCCGTTTCTATGCTGATGACGACCTGATGGTTGGCGCGGCCGATCCGTTCCAGTTGTTCCGGATCCTCAACGAGATTGTCGACTTCGGAGCCCTGGCGCCGGACTCCGGGGTCAACTTCATGCTCGACCAGTGCCACCAGCTGGAGGAGAAGATCCCCGGCGAGATCCGCTCGGCCCTCAATGTCCAGGAGTCGACGGCCAAGGCGTTGATCGTCGACCGCGCGGCATTGGCAACCGCGCAGGAGAATCATGACGTCCTTGGGGCGAACGGGGTCCTCATGGACGCCTACAACACGGACGTCCGTCCGCTGCTTGCCGAACTGCGGGAGGAGCAGGGCCTCGACCCCGACCCGTCGGGAGCATTCCTCCGCTCGGGCTACATGCAGAAGGTCGCCGAGGAACGCGTCGGCGGTCAGCAGGCGAGCTGGGGCGCCTGATCGAGCGTCGGGGCGCCTCGAGGGAGCGTCGTCGTGAGGCACTATCTGCCACACGAGGCCCCATTCGGAGCGCCCCGGCTTTCGCGATCCTGAAGTCACTTTGACCCGGAAAGGACTGATCATGCGTCACACGGTCGTCGCGATCGACCTCGGGGCCTCCAGCGGCCGGGTGCTGGAAGGAACTTTGGAGGACGGGGTGCTCACGGTCGAGGAGTGCTCGCGCTTCCCCAACAGCCCCGTCCACGTCCCCGCAAACGGGAATGACGATCTGGAATGGGATGTCCTCTTCCTGTGGGAGGGGATCCGCAAAGGGTTGGTCGAGGCCGCCCGGCGGGGGCCGGTCGACGCGATCGGGATCGACACGTGGGGCGTCGACTACGGGCTGCTCGACGAGGACGGCCGACTGCTCGGCAATCCGGCCTCGTACCGGTCGGATCGGACGACGAATGCGGTGCAGGCTCTTCACCGCGAGCTGGCGCCCGGCGACCTCTACGCCGCCACCGGCATCCAGCATCAGCCGTTCAACACGGTCTTCCAACTCATCGCCGATCGGGACAGGGTGCGCACTCCGTTGGCGCGCACGATGCTGCTGCTGCCGGATCTGCTCGGGTACTGGCTGACCGGGCGACGGGTGTGCGAGGTGACGAACGCGTCCACGACGGGTTTGGTGGATCCGGGAACGCGTCGGTGGTCGTCACGAGTGCTCAAGATGATGCGCGAACGTTTCGAGGTCGCCGTCCCGGAGCTGCTGGCCGAGTTGGTCGAACCAGGAACCGTGATCGGCCCGGTCACGATGGCCGAGGTCGATCTGCACACGGTCGGTGGGGCACCGACCCCGCTGGTGGCCGTGGGGAGTCATGACACGGCGTCGGCGGTCGTGGCGGTTCCAGCTCCCGGTGCGGTCGCCTCACGACGGTCGAGCGAGGGGCAAACCGGCGAGGGCCAGACGAGGGACGGTGAGCGGCAGGCGCCGACCTCGTTCGGGTTCGTCTCCTCGGGAACGTGGTCGCTGGTCGGGGTCGAGTTGGATCACCCGGTGCTGAGCGAGGCCTCGCGGGCCGCGAACTTCACCAATGAACTCGGTGTGGATTCGACAGTGCGCTATCTGCGCAACATCATGGGGATGTGGATCCAGCAGGAGTGCCTGCGTCGGTGGCGCGACGAAGACATGCGGGACATGTCCTGGGCGGCGCTTGATGCAGACACCGAGGCGGCAGAGTCGCTGCGGACCCTCATCGACGTCAACGACCTGCTGTTCGTGGCCCCCGGGGACATGCCCGCCCGCATCGACGCCTGGGCGAGGGCGCACGGGGAACCGGTGCCGCGCGATCGGGGCGAGTACCTGCGGGTCATCACCGAATCTCTGGTCGTCGCCTACAGGCGCGCGTTGCGTGAGGCGTGCGAGCTCTCGGGAACGCGCTTGGGAGCCATCCACATCGTCGGGGGCGGATCGAAGAACACCTTGCTCTGCCAGCTCACCGCCGATGCGACAGGGCTTCCGGTCATTGCCGGACCGGTCGAAGGCACGGCCATCGGCAACATGGTCGTCCAGCTCCGGGCAATCGGGGCCCTGGACGGTGACCTCGACGAGCTGCGCACGGTCGTTGCCGACTCCGTGTCGACAACGCGGTACGAGCCGAGCGCCGGCGTGAGTGCGATCTGGGACGAGGCCGAGGCACGGCTTGTCCGGATGAGCGACCATACGCTCACCCGCGGCCAGGCACACCCCGAGGAGGCGCTGGACCCGCAACCCGCGGCGGTCTCGCCGTCCCACTGACCACTCGAATTCCACAGGACCACCGAGGCCGCGCTCGTGGGAGCGACCTCGTGAAACGGGCGAGAGCCCACCAAAGGAGCACATCATGAATCATCCGAGCACGGCGGCCGACATCCTCGCCTCGATGGGGCAGGCTGGGTCGCGCCTGGATCACATGGCCGCCTGTGAGGCCGGGGCCGGCAACATCTCCGTGTCGGTGCGCGACACCCCGCCCGACCTCGACGATTTCTTCCCAGAGACCTCGACGATCGAGCTGCCAGTGACGGTCCCCGGCTTGGCCGGATGGACGTTCTTCGTCACCGGGTCCGGATGCCGCTTGCGTGACGTCGCGGCCGATCCTGAGGCGAATGTGTCGGTCGTCATCCTGGGCGAGGACGGAAAGACTGGGACGTGGCGAACCTCGCCGCGCAAGGCGTATGTCAGGCCGACCTCGGAGTTCAACTCCCATCTGGGAGTTCATGAGGACCAGGTCAAGCGGCGCGGGTTGGACTTCCATGTTGTCATCCATGCCCAGCCGCCGTACCTGGTGAACCTGTCCCACATCGCCGAGCTGCGCAACGACCGCGACTTCAACCACGCGATCCTGCGGTGGGAGCCGGAGACGCTGGTTCAGGTGCCCCAGGGCATCAAGGTCCTCGACTTCATGGTTCCCGGTGGCGAGGAGCTCGGAGCCGCCAACGTCGCGGGGTTGCGCGATCATCAGGTCATCCTGTGGTCGAAGCACGGAATCATGGTGCGTTCCGATGTCTCGCCGCTGGGCGCCGTCGACAAGGTCGAGTACCTCGAGGCCGGGGCGATGTACGAGTATCGCAACCGCGCGATCGGCGGGATCGGCGAGGGTCTGTCCGATGAGCAGATCCACCGGGTCATCGAGGCCTTCGGAATCGAGACCGATTTGTACTGATCCGAGGCACGCCGCTTTCTGTCCGCGAGACACGCCTCGTCGATAGGGGTGCGGTTGCTCAATGGATCGGTGTCTGCTGGCAGCGGTCCATTGAGCAACGTGCTGTTCCGTGACCACCTGCGCCCTCGCGGCATGAAGGCCGGCGCGGGCACGCCCCTTGGCGGATACTGGTGTCAACCGGATCGAGGAGGACGCTCATGAGCCAGGACAAACCCGTTGCCGGGCAGACATTCACCGAGAAGATCGAAACGGCCGGTGATCAGCTGGTTTCGACGGTCACCTCATTGCTCCACGACAGCAGTGTCCGACGCGTGACGATTCGCAACGAGCAGGGCAGGGAGCTCTTCTCACTGCCGATGAACGCAGGGATCGCCGTTGGTGGGATCGCCGTGCTGGCGGCCCCGACTCTGGCGGCGATCGGTGCGATCGCGGCGCTGGTCACGCGGGTCAGCCTGGACATCGAGCGCACGGACGTGACGGGCACCGAGGCCATGGTGGTCGATGCGACCCCGGCGGACGGCGAGGACGACGCCAGCGGATCCGAGGACTGACCGGGACCGATCTTTGCCGCTGAGACTTGCGGTTGCTCAAGCGGTGAGTGCCTGGGGATGCTCTTCGCGTGAGGAATCGCCGAACGCGGTGGATTGGTCAGGCTGGCAGGTGTGGCGTCGCTCTGGCGCGCGTTGTCTCGCGACGCAACCGCGGCAGGCCGAGGACCATCAGCAGGACCATCACCCACGCGAACACCACCACAACCAGGAACCCTCCATGGGCGCCTGCGGCATCGATTGAGCGCCCGCCGAGGATTGACCCCGCGGAGGTCCCGAGGTTCATCGCGGTCGACATCCAGGTCAGGCCCTCGGTCAGCTGTGTGGGCGGCACGACCTTCGAGACGATCGTGTTGACGTTGGTCATCGTCGGAGAGATCGACAATCCCGTGATCCACATGATGACACCAAGCATCATCAGTGAGCGCGCCAGCAGGAATGTCGAGGACCCGAGGGCCAGCAGGACGACGCCGATCGCGAAGAGTTTCCACAGGGGCTGGCGCCACGTCCGTGCGCCATAGATCAGCGCCGCGGTGAAGGACCCGAGGGCATAGAACGCCAGGAGCAGGCCGGCAAGCTGGGGCGCCCCATGCTCCGCGGTGAAGGCGATGACCGAGACGTCGTTCGCCCCGAACATTGCGCCTGCCCCGATGTAGGTGAGCGCGAGGACGATGACAACCGGATTTCGCAGCACGGTCGGGCGCCTCTCGCCCTGAACGCGAGCGATAGCGGGTGGTTCTGTCGTCGTCTGCCCGAGGAAGGCGACCCCGCCGATCGCCAAGCAGACGACCGAGACGACGAGACCGGCCGCCGGGTGAATGGCGGTGCCCAGAACGGTGGCCAGGATTGGGCCGACGATGAAGACGAACTCGTCGAGGGCGGCCTCAAGGGCGTAGGCGGTGTTCAGCTGCCTGGGCGAGGACACGACCAGGGCCCATCGCGACCGAACGAGAGCGCCCGGTGAGCCCCACGAGGCTCCCGAGAGGGCGGCCGTCGCGAAGAGGATGGCCGAGGGCGCGTGATTGATCGCCGCGATGACCAGTCCCGTCATCGCGAATGCCGAGATGGCGAACGCCGGCCCCATGACCCGCCGCTGCCCGTGGGCGTCGACGAGCCGGGCCAGGATAGGTCCGCCGATGCACAGGCCGATGACGGAGACCGCGCTGACGGCTCCGGCCAATGTGTAGTTGCCGTACATGCCCTTGATCAGCAGGATTGTCGAGATTGCGACGAGCGACATCGGCATGCGCAGGATGAATCCGGCCATGGAGAAGGTCCATGCCCCGGGGATCCGCAGGACGACTGCGTAGTTCGAGAGCATGATTGAGGAGTTTACCGACCGTCCGCTCGGCACGGACAGAGCGGCCAGCGGAGGTCTTCGTCACGCGCGCAGACTCACCCCAGAGCGTCGGCGACGACTTCGCGCGCGGCCTCCTGGACTTCGGCCAAATGCTCCTCGCCCCTAAAGGATTCGGCGTAGATCTTGTAGACGTCCTCGGTGCCCGACGGGCGCGCCGCGAACCAGGCATCATCGGTGACGACCTTGAGTCCGCCGATCGGGGCGTCATTGCCGGGAGCCCGCACGAGCTTTCCGGTGATCGGCTCGCCGGCCAGCTCGGTGGCGGTCACGTCCTCGGGGGAAAGGGCAGCCAACCGGGCTTTCTGCTCCTTCGTTGCAGGTGCGTCGATACGCGCGTAGGCGGAAGCGCCGAAGCGGGCGACCTGCTCCTCGTGGAGCTGCGAAGGCGTCCGACCGGTGACGGCAAGGATCTCGCTGGCCAATAGGGCCAGGATGATCCCGTCCTTGTCGGTGGTCCACACTGTGCCGTCCTTGCGAAGGAACGAGGCTCCGGCCGACTCCTCACCACCGAAACCGACCTCACCGGAGAGCAGACCGGAGACGAAGTACTTGAACCCGACGGGAACCTCGATCAATCGGCGCTCCTGCGCGGCGACGATCTGGTCGATTAGGGACGACGAGACGAGCGTCTTTCCGATCGCGACCTCGTCGGACCATCCAGGACGGTGGGTGAGGAGGTAGCCGATGGCGACGGCCAAGTAGTGATTGGGATTCATCAGCCCGTCCGGCGTGACGATGCCGTGACGGTCAGAATCGGCGTCATTGCCGGTGGCGATGTCATAGGGGGTCTCGCCCGACGCGTCCGGCGTCATTGCCGTCCGCAGGGAGGCCATGGCCGAGGGAGAGGAGCAGTCCATCCGGATCTTGCCGTCCCAGTCCAACGTCATGAAGCTCCACGTGGGGTCCACATTCGGATTGACGACGGTCAGGTCGAGGTCGTAGCGCTCGGCGATCGCGGCCCAATAGTCGACCGAGGCCCCGCCGAGGGGATCGGCGCCGATGCGGATCTTGGCGTCGCGGATCGCGTCGATGTCGATGATCGAGGCGAGCTGGTCGACGTAGTTGGTCTGATAGCCGAAGCGATGGACGCAGTGGTGCTCCATCAGGTCCGATCCGAGGCTCCGTTTCACCGAACGCCAGCCGGACTCAAGGATTTCGTTGGCACGGGCGGCGATCCAACTGGTCGCATCCGAATCGGCGGGGCCGCCGTGGGGCGGGTTGTATTTGAAACCACCGTCGCGCGGCGGGTTGTGCGAGGGAGTCACGACAATCCCGTCGGCCAGACCGGGCCCGGTCGTGCGCAGCGCAGCGGGAGCACCGTTCGCGTTGAGAATCGCCAGGGAGACCGCGGGCGTCGGCGTGTAGGACTCGCGAGAATCGACCATGACGTCGACCTCTGCGGCGGTGAGGACCTCAAGGGCCGTGCGCCAGGCCGGTGCCGACAACGCGTGGGTGTCGCGGCCAATGTAGAGAGGCCCGTCGATGCCTTGGGACGCGCGGTACTCGATGATTGCCTGAGTGATCGCGACGATGTGGGCCTCATTGAAGGCCGCGTCGAGTGAGGACCCGCGGTGGCCGGAGGTCCCGAAGACGACCCGTTGGTTCGGGTCGGAGACGTCGGGTTCCAGGTCGTAGTAAGCGGAGACCACTTCTTGGACGTCGATGAGGTCTTCGGGACGGGCAAGGGAACCGGCGCGAGGGTGCATGTTCCCAGTCTGTCACCCCGGTGTGATCGCGCACGATGTTTCCCGGACGGCGGGACCCGGGTCGGGTGTGCGGTGCGCAGCACGGCCGGCGGTGGGTGTCGCTACAGTGAGGGAGTATCGACGCGCGGGCAGTGGGGCCCGGGAGCGTCCGCCACTGATCGACGAGGTACGTGAGCGCGAGGACGACGAGGTTCGCGACGAGATCCACAGGGAGGCCCGCATGGGATGGTTCGATTCAGTCGAACACAACAGGTGGCTGTCCGCGCAGATGAGGGCCCTGTTGGACGAGGCCCGGGCGGCGATCGTGCCGACCGGGTTCGCCCACGTGACCTCCGATGGCGGCGCCGATCCCGATCGACCCGTCGAGCTGGCGGTGACGGCGCGCATGACCTATGTGTTCTCGCTCGGGGCACTGATGGGGATTCCGGGGTGCCGGGGGGTCGCTGACCATGGCGTGCGCAGTCTGATCCGCTGTTTCGGGGACCCGGATAACGGGGGGTGGTTCACCGCGATCCGCCCGGTGCCAGGCAAGGACGGCCATGGGATCCCGTGGGACGAGGACGGACAGTGCAAGTCCCAGTTCCACATCTCTTTCCTCATCCTCGCGGCCTCGGCCGCCACTGTCGCCGACCGTCCGGATGCCCACGAGTTGCTCGCCGCGGCCCTGCACGATCAGGAACGTCACTGGCTCGAGGAGTGCGGCCTGGTCACGGATCTGCGTTCCCCCGACCTCGCAGTGGCGGCCGATCGTCACACAATGGATTCGTTGGTCCACACCGCTGAGGCTTACCTGTCTGCGGCCGAGGCGACGACCGATCCCGTGTGGGTCGAGCGCGCCGAGGTGATCTCCCGCTTCGTCTGGGAGAGGGCCCGTGCCGACGAGTGGCGTCTGCCGGAGTATTACGACTCCCAGTGGCGGCCGACCTCGGGGGAGTCGGAGCCCTTCATCGACGGACGGTGCGTCTACGCGGGACACGTCATCGGGCATTCCCTACAGTGGTCGCGTCTGGCCCTCCACATCCGGGCGGCGCTGCGATCGATGGGACGTCCCCAGCCGGACTACCTGATGGAGATGGCTCGCGAGCTGTTTGAGCGTGCGCGCGTCGATGGGTGGCGGCGCTCCGACGGGATCCCCGGATTCGCGCTGACTGTTGACGACGGGGGAGAGGTCCTCGTCGCCGAGCGGCGCCAGTGGGTCGTGTGTGAGGGTGTGTGTACGGCCACCTCGTTGCGTCGGGGGCTCCTCGACGATGGCGTCGAGGTGGGCGAGGTTGAGCATTTCGAACACTGCTACCGCTCGTGGATCGACCACATCAACGACGACTTCATCGAACGTCCGGGCCGGTGGTACCGCGTCCTCGACGCGCAGAATCACCCGATCAGGCCGGCTGCGCCGATCCGTTCCGACATCTACCACGCGATCCAGGCCATGCTGATGCCGCGCGTGCCGTTGTGGCCGCCGTTCGCCTCGGCGATCTCACGCGGGTTGCTCGATCACCCCGAACAGCCCGCGGCGGATCGACGGTCGTGGACGTTCTTCCATCGCAGGTGAAAAGCCGGTGCCTCGCAAGACTGTGTCATCGACTCCCGGAGAGTGAGACGTCTGTTGTTGCCCGGGGCGTGCGGTGGCACGGTGAGGGCATGTCCTCCACGCAGTCAGACAGGCCGAGGCTCCTCGTCTCGAACGTCGTCAGCGATCGCCCAGATGCTCCGCGCTTCCAGCGACTGGTGTCAATGCTGTCTGAACGCCTGACCGGGATCGCTGCCCGTGACTGGGAGGTCGAGTGCGCTTTCGCCGAGAACGACGGTGTGGAGACGACTCTTGTGCGAGGCCACTCCGCTGCCGCCGTCGTCATCCTCGGCGGCGAGGACGTGTCCCCGGATCTCTACGGCGTTTCGGGCCCCTATCCCCATGAATCCCCGCATTACCGGCGGGCCGACCTCGCCCAGATCGCCCTCGTGCACGAGGCCGTGAAGGAGGGAACGCCGCTGTTGGGGATCTGCCGCGGGATCCAGATCGTCAACGTTGCCCAGGGAGGAGCCCTGATTCGGGACCTGTCCGAGCCCGGTCACCGCTCGGAGACCTTGCTTGATGATCATGTCTTCGCCCGTCACGACCTCACGGTGGATGCCGGTCGAGAGTTCGCCTCGGCGATCCGTTCGACGTCCGTCCATTCCGCCCACCACCAGGCAGTGGATAGTCTGGGTGAGGGACTGGTCGAGGTCGCCTCCGGGCCTGGGGGAGTCATTGAAGCGATCGAGCACGAAAGCGCCCCGGTCGTCGCCGTCCAATGGCACCCTGAGGACCCTGCAGCCGACCCCGCGGGCGTGGTTGCCCTGCTCGACCATCTGCGAGCCCGGATTCCCCTGGACGTTGCCGCCTAGACCAAGATGTGTCCGCGCCCTGGTGGCGCACAATCGAAAGAGAGCACTTGATGTCCATTCTGTATTCCTCACGAACGACGGCCCGTCTCGCCGCGGCCGGTGTCGCCGTGATCACCGCGATCGCCCTGACGGCCTGCGGGTCATCCGACTCCTCGCCTGCCTCCGGTTCTGACTCATCGAGCGGAGGTGGGACCTTCTCGTCCTCGGACTCCGCATATGACACGATCGTCAATAGTGGTCCGGTCGCTGATGACGCCACGGTCGAGGCCAACGAGTGGGCGAAGTCGGTCCGCGATGCCGGGACCCTCAAGGTCGGCGGCGTCGAGACCTCGGTGCTCTTCTCCAAGCAGGATCTGACGACGGGAACCGACGTCGGCTTCGACGCCGGGCTCACCCAGCTGCTCGCCCGCTACATTCTCGGGGACGCCTCGAAGACTGCGGTCACACAGGTCACCTCTGACACCCGCGAGGACCTCCTGGTCAACAAGCAGGTCGACCTCGTCGCGGCGACCTACTCGATCACGCCAGCACGCCAGGAGCGGATTTCGTTCGCGGGTCCGTACTACTCCTCGTCGGCAGGCATCCTCGTCAAGAAGGGGGACACTGCCATCACCAGCGTCGCCGATCTGGCCGGAAAGACCGTCGCCACGCAGTCCGGATCCACCGGCGAGACGACACTTGCCACGTACGCACCCGATGCGACGGTCCTCTCCCTTCCTGACAATGCCCAATGTGTCCAGGCCGTCCAGCAGGGGCGGGCCGACGCCTACGTCATCGACCAGACGTTGCTGCTGAACAACGTCACCCAGAACGACGATCTCGAAGTCGTCGCGGGCGCGTCGCTCGGCACCGAGGACCTCTACGGAATCGGCCTGCCGAAGGACTCCGATGGCGTCGAGTTCGTCAATGCCTTCCTGCAGAAGATCGAGGACGACGGCACCTGGTTGAACCTGTGGAAGACGACGATCCAGGACAAGACCGGTCTGGAGTCCGAGCCGACTCCGCCCGAGATCGGCAAGACTGACTGACACGGGTGGTATCGGGCAGGACGGCGCGGGACCGAGGAGGCAGTGACTGACCATGGCCCTGTGGGACTACCGGGGTGAATTCCTCTCCGGATTCGGTATCACTCTGGAGCTGACGGTGATCGCGTTCCTTGGAGCGGTCATCGTCGGAACGATCATCGCGATCTTTCGGATCAGTCCGATAGCGCCCTTGCGGGTCGTCGGCGCGATCTTCGTCGAGGTCTTCCGCAACGTGCCACTGATGAGCCTGATGATCGTCGTGGTCTACGCCTTGCCCGAGATCGGCCTCTCGATGTCGTACATGACCTCGGTGATTGTCGCGATGATCTGTGTGGGTGGCGCATTCCTGTGCGAGGCGGTGCGCGGTGGGATCAACGCCGTGCCCACCGGGCAGATCGAGGCCGCCCGCTCCCTGGGGTTTTCCTTCTCGGGGGTCCTCGGTCAGATCGTCCTGCCACAGGCCTTCCGATCGATGGTCCAACCGATCGTCACGGTCTTCATCGCGGTGCTCCTGTCGTCCTCGTTAGCCGGGGTGGTCGGCGTACAGGACCTGACGGCAACGGTCTCCTGGATCAACAACCGTGAAGCCCTGGGACTGGAGACCTTCGCCGTCGCGGCGGCGATGTACCTGGTCGTCGCGCTCGGAGCCGGAGCCGTGGGCGCGCGCTTGGAGAAGAAGCTGAGAGTCCTGCGATGAACCCACAGACAGTGACGCGGGGCGTGGACCGGGTGCGGCATCGTCCGAGCTCGGGTTCCGGTGCCTCCGCGATCTTCGACGAGCCCGGTCCTCGCACGCAGGCGGTGATCCGCTGGTTGACCGTCCTCTCCCTGGTCCTCATCGCGGCCGGGATCGCATGGGCCGTCCATCTCTTCGCCGAGAACGGCCAATTGGCGGCCGGAAAGTGGATCGAGTTCACCCAGTGGCCGGTCATCCGCTACCTGCTCAAGGGGCTCGGCCACACGATGCTCGGGGCCCTGGGTGCCGGGGCGATCGCACTGCCGTTGGGCCTGATCCTGGCGATGGGACGCATGGGGCGGATCCGCGTCATCCGGTGGATCTCGATCGCGATCATCGAGGTCTTCCGGTCGATGCCGCTGCTCCTGCTGATCTACATCTTCTTCATCGCTCTGCCGCGCTACGACATCAATCCGGACCTCTACTGGAAGCTCGTGATCCCGATCGGGCTGTGCTCGGGGGCGACGATCGCGGAGGTCTTCCGCGCTGGCGTCCTCGCCCTTCCCGCTGGGCAGACCGAGGCGGCCGAGGCCGTCGGGATGACGCGGTGGCAGACGATGCGCTTGGTCGTCATGCCCCAGGCCATTCGCCTGGTCCTGCCCGCGTTGCTCGCCCAGGTGGTCGTCCTGCTCAAGGACACGACCCTGGGGTACGCGGTGTCGTACTCGGAACTGCAGTATTCGGCGAAGGTCCTCGTGTCCTCGACGAACCACCTGATCCAGACCTACCTGTTGGTGACCGCTGTCTACATTCTCGTCAACCTCGCGATCTCGAAGGCCGCCGAGGCTTGGGGT
Source organism: Actinomycetales bacterium (assembly GCA_015655375.1). Taxonomy (GTDB): domain Bacteria; phylum Actinomycetota; class Actinomycetes; order Actinomycetales; family Actinomycetaceae; genus Pauljensenia. Next base: position 94,201 of record JAATFD010000003.1, on the reverse strand, counting down.
CGACGGAGTTCCCGGCGTTATGGCCGAGGGGACTCGAGTAACAGCGAGGTTGCCGCCGTCGAGGTGGGCGCGATCGCTTGAGCCGAGCGTCCGCGACGTCCTCGTCAGGGCAGCAGGACGTGGGAACCGATGCGGTTGCGGTGGAGCACCTGGTCGTGAGCTGCGGCGGCCTCGTCCAGTGCCCAGACGCCGCCGAGGACGGGACGGATGTGGCCGTCTCGGACCATTGGCCACACGCGGGCGGTGACCTCCTGGCACAGGCGTGTCTTGACGGGGAGCGGTTGGGAGCGCAGCGTCGTGCCGCGGACCGTCAGACAGCGCGAGAGCAGTGCGGCGAGGTCGAGTTCGGCGTGGTCTCCCCCGAGCAACCCGATGACAGCGAGGACGCCCCCACGGGCCAGTGACCGGAGGTTGGCGCCCAAAGCATCGGCGCCGGTCACATCGAGGATGACGTCGACGCCGCGTCCGTCGGTCCGCTCGGCCACGAAGCGGGGCACGTCCTCGTGACGATCGAGGGCTGCATGCGCGCCGAGGGCGATGCAGGCGTCCGCGTGTCCGCGCGAACCCGCTGTGGCGAGAACGCGGCATCCCAGTGTCCGCGCGATCTGGATGGCGACGGTTCCGATGGAGCCGGTGCCACCGTGGATGAGGACGGCGCGATTCGCTGCGATGTTGACAGCGGGGTCCGGAGAGATTCCACCGACCTCGACCAAGTTGAGCCACGCGGTGGTGGCGGCCTCGACGAGGGTGGCAGCGAGGGCGAAGGGTGCGCGCTCGCGGATCAGGCGGGCGTGGGCATCTGGATCGGACAGAGCGGAGAAGCCCGCGGGGGCGGAGAACGTAGAGTCGACGGCGTCCAGCGGCAGTGGGAGGACACACCCCCGATCCGCCACGCACAGTTCGGCGCATGCCCCACCGGGAACGAGGGCGCACACGGCGTCGCCCTCGTGGAGGTCGTGGACGTCTAGACCGACGGCGGCGATGATGCCCGCGCATTCGAGGCCGAGGGGAACGGGGGCGCCCGCGGGTGGGGCGTAGTGGCCTCGCGACTGGGCGAGGTCGGCGCGATTGACCCCGGCGGCGAACACGCGGATGACGACCTGGCCGGGTCCGGGTTGCGGGTCCGGGCGGTCGGAGAGCGCCAAGTGAGAGTCCAGGGGAATGACCGCGGGGTCGTCCGGACGCGTCTCAGCCAAGGGGATCAGGGTGTGCATGTTCCCATTGTGGCGCTGAGCACGACGGACCGCACGGAAGAGCCGCTAGAATCGGATGGCCTGGAGAGCTGACCGAGCGGCCGAAGGTGACGGTCTTGAAAACCGTTGTGTCAGCAATGGCACCAAGGGTTCGAATCCCTTGCTCTCCGCGGGTGCTCCGTCTGGGCGCCGCTGGTTCCTCCCGCAGGGGTCGGTGACGTCGGTTCAGGGTGCCGGGTGCCTGCGAGGGTACCGGGGTCGGTCGTGAGTCGATTTTTGTCAGCGGCCACCTCCCGGTATTCTGGGTGGGCACTGGAGACGTCGCATAGCCAGGTCGAGTGCGCCTCCCTGCTAAGGAGGTAGGGGTTCACGCCCCTCGAGGGTTCAAATCCCTCCGTCTCCGCTCGTGTGAAGAGGGAACCGCCTCTGACCGGGGAAAATGATCCCGGGTCAGAGGCGGTTTTCTATGCTTGAGGGGCGGCTGGTGAGTGCGGATTGAGGAAGAGCCTGCACATTGAGGCAGCCCCGTAGCCCCCTCAATGTGCAGGAGCTACCTCGATGCGATCTCGCTGCCACGATTCGTGACCAGATTGGCGCATCGGTTCATTCAGCTGGCAGTGATTCGTTGAGCATCCGCAACACAAACGGCGGGCTGCCCGCGATCAGCCGTCCGAACGGGAGAAACGGTTGTGCATCCCGTTGCTCGCGATGAACAGCACGGAGTCCAGCAGTTTGTCTGTCTCGGTGCGCACGGTTTCGGCGATCGCATCGTTGGCAGCGGCGAGCGCCTCCCGGACAGCGGCCTCGCCGAGCGCGGTTCCCGACTCAGCCAGTGTGGTGTCGGTGGCATGGATCAGCGCGTGACCGGCAGCCAGGGTCTTCTCCTGGTAGCGCTCGATCTGCGGGATCGTCTCGGCGAAGTGGGCATCGGCCAGTGCAGCGATGATCCGGCTCGACCAATACAGGGTGTCCGTCGTGACGCGCCCGGTCGTGCTCGACAGATACTCGGGAGTCGTGTCAACGTTCGTGTACAGCGGCACCAGCGTATTGAAAGGGTTCGAGGCGAACGCGGCCCACTGGATCGATCGACTCGACTCGGGGCAGTACGGCCGGATCTGCAGGATCGACAACTGGGAGTGTCGGTTGATCCCGATCGGACGCAGCAGGTGGCGCTCGGCATCGCTGCCGAGGCGGGAGTACGGATCGTACGGCGTGCCCTGGTAGTGGGCGCTCAGCACATACTTCACGTCCTCGATCGTCAGCTTGCGCTCCGGGCGACGGCTCCACGGCAAGTCGTCGGAGAAGGGTGTGTGCAGCGGGCTTGGGCCGTTCCAGTCCTCGCTGGTCGGATTGAGAGTTCGCTGCATGTACCAGGCGCGCGGGGTGTTGTAGACGTGATCGGCGTCCGAATGCGATCCAAACGCGTCGCGCGGATTGAGCGAACCGTCCAGGGACAGGTCGAGGAAATTATCGGCGATGAACTCGCGCAGATCCGAGCTGGCCAGGTGGTCGCGGCCCTCACTGAGGGCATCGTCGAGGTCGAAACGGTCGATGCCGAGCTGGTTGGGCATGGTGACGTACTCGTCATCGGGGACGCGTTTGGCGATCCAATGGTGTCCGCCGACCGTCTCCAACCACCAGATCTCGTCGACGTCACTGAAGGCCACGCCGTTCATCTCATAGGTGCCGTATTGCTCAAGCAGAGCGCCCAGACGAGCGACGCCCTCGCGCGCGGAACGGATGTAGGGCAGGACCAGTGTGAGGAAGTCTTCCTCGCCGATGCCTCCAGGGACCTCGGGTGTGAATCCAGGCTCGTCCGGCTTCCCCTGGCTGGGTTGGTACTCGACGAAGGGATCCGCGCCGAGCACGCGCTCGTTCGTCGTCAGAGTCTCGGTGGCGCTCATGGCGACGTTTGCGGCATTGATGCCGGCCTCGCCCCAGATACCCTGGTCGAGGATCGCATTGGGGACGGCGGTGTAGCGCAGCGGCTCCTCGGGCAGGTCAATCTTCAGGTGTGCGATGACGCTGGCATAGGCGCGCGGCTGGTCCTCGGGGTGGACGACGATGACCCTCTTCGGGTTGTATTCGCCGTTGGCCGAGTCCTCGTTGCGGGCCACCAACGGTGACCCGTCATAGCTCGCGTTCTTGCCCACCAAAATCGTCGTGCACCCCATGTGGAGCTCCTTCGTCGTTGTCCTGCACCAATCGTAGGCGGGACAAGGCCGGTGACGAAGAATGTCTCCAGCCCCTCCTTGAAGACCTCGATGTTCTGCTTCTCCAGGCGCTCCGTGATCTCAGGCGCGACAGTGCCCTCGGCGAAGTGGGCGATGACCGTGCGCTCGTCCATCCCCTAGAAGAGGTCCTGGATGATCCGCGATCCGGTCAGCGTGTAGGCGAATTCGAGGGAATCGATCTGATTCCAAGGGACGACGCTGACGTTGGGGAGGGCGTCGTCATCGCGGTGCGGCGATCTCATCATGGTGCGGCTTTCTCACCGTAGCGCGGTCGTATGCCGCCGCTCCACGATGGAAGGGCAGCACCACCCTCGCGTGTCGGTTGACAGGATGAATCAGCATGAATCGGCAGGTGAGAATTCGGTCTGCCCGATAAAGTCAGGCCATGGACACACGTTTGCTCGAGTACTTCGTGACGGTCGCGGCGGAGGAAAGCATCACTGAGACGGCCCATGTCCTCGACGTTGCTCAGTCGACCGTCTCGGTCGGGCTGCGCAGCCTCGAGCGGGAACTCGGGGTCACGCTCTTCGACCGGAGCACGCGTTCGGTGAGGATCAGCGAGGCCGGGGAGCAACTGCTCCCACAGGCGCGCGTCGCCCTCGATGCCGTTGAGGAGATACGCACGAGGGCGGGTCAGAACGCCGCCGGGGAGCGGGGTCGGCTTCGCGTCGGGATTTTCACGGCGATGGAGCAACTCAACCGTCTGCCCGAGGCGCTCAGCGATTTTCGCGCACTCCATCCGGGCATCGACGTCACCTTGGGCGCCTCCCGATCGGGGTCGACGGGTCTGTCCGAGGACCTTCTGCGAGGGCGGATCGATCTGGCCTTCGTCGCCCTCGACAATGGGAACGATTTTGAGACCGTTGAGCTGTCGAGCGCTCCTTATGTCGCACTTCTGCCGTCGAGCCATCCTCTGGCGCACACGCGGTCCGTCTCACTGGCGCAGTTGGCAGATGACAATTGGGTCGATGTCATGGAGGGATACGGCAACCGACTCGAGGTCGAGCGGGCGCTGCGCGAACGAGGTCTGACCCGCCACATCATCGCGGAGGTCAACGCCGTTCCCGCGATCCCCCTTTTCGTCGCAGCGGGGCTGGGTGTGTCGGTCGTCCCACTCGTGGTCGAGGCCAAGGGCTGTGCCGTGGTCCCACTCAGTGATTCGCTTCCCCGGTGGCGGTTGTCCCTGGCGATGCGCACAGAGAATGCGTCGAGGGTCCCGATCAGGGCATTCGTCGAGATCGTGACAAAGCATTTTCGACTCATGAACTGACCGCGTGGGAAGGGCTGTCGGCGATTCATCGAAAAAGTCGATTTCTCTCATCCATCATATCTACTTGACGCCATGTCATCTCCCTGATAGCACTGTGACGGAGATTCAGCTGCCAACGGAGGATTTCCGCTGCAGCTCATCGAGACGGAGAACCCCATGACCTACACAGTCGGCTACCTCATCGGTAGTCTTTCCGCGGAGTCGATCAATCGGAAGTTCGCTGAGTCACTCGTCAAATTGGCTCCCGCGAGCATCGATTTCGTCGAGATTCCGATCGGGGGTCTTCCCCTCTTCAACCGGGATTTCGAGAGCGACTATCCTGCTTCGGCCCGCGCCTTCAAGGACGCGATCGCGGACACCGATGCTCTGCTGTATGTGACTCCCGAATACAACCGAACGATTCCGGGCGCGCTCAAGAACGCCATTGACTGGGCTTCGCGGCCCTTCGGCCAGGGCGTTCTCGGGCGTCCGTCCGCAATTGCCGGAGTGTCGCGCGGAAAGGTCGGCACAGCCGTCGCCCAGGCCCATCTGCGCCAAGTTCTGGGATTCTTCCAGTCGCTGTTGTACTCGCAGCCCGAGCTCTACATCCAGTGGACCGACGACTTCGTTGACGCCACTGGGGAATTCAGTCTGCACGCCCGGCAGTTCCTCCAGCGCTGGATGGATGGGTTCGAGGTATTCTTGGATGACCAAGTCGGAACTTCGGGCAGGCACTGAGGTCATCATGGACGTCGAACTCATCTCCCGAGTCCAATTCGCGATCACGGTCATGTTCCATATGACCTTCCCCGCCATCACGGTGGGCATCTCGGTCTTTCTATGCGTGATCTTCTGGAAATACTGGCGTACTCGCAAGCCCGTCTATCTGCAGATGTACCGCTTCTGGCGGAGGATTTTCGCCGTCGGCTTCGCTCTCGGTGTCGTCGCAGGCATCGTCATCACCTTCGAGATGGGTCTGAACTGGGGCGGTTTCGCCGCTCGCACAGGCCCGATCCTCGGCCCCATCATCGGTATGGAGGTCGTCACGGCCTTCTTCGTTGAGGCCGCATTCATCGGCGTCATGTTCTACGGCGACGGGCGAGTAAAGCCGCGCACAATGTTCATTTCGACAGTCATGGTCGCCATCGGAACGGTCCTGTCCTCGACGTGGATCCTCATGGCGAACTCGTGGATGCAGTTGCCAGCCGGCTATGAGGTCGATGCCGATGGCCAATTCATCCCGACCGACTGGTGGGCGATCCTCTTCAGCCCGTCATTCATGTGGCGGTGGCCGCACATGCTGGTTGCCGTCATGATCTCGGCCTCCATGGTGATCGCCGGGATTGCTGCCTACTATCTGATTCACAAGCGTGAATTGGAATTCGCCAAGCGATCGTTGTCGATCAGCCTGGGCCTATTGGCCGTCTTCATCCCCGTCCAGATCGCCCTGGGCGATTCGGTGGCGGCGGACTACGTCGCGACCCAGCAGGTCACCGCCGACAAGCAGTTGCCCTCCAAGCTGATCGCCTGGGAGGGCAACTGGGAGTCGACGAACAACGGCTATGTGATCTTCGCGATCCCCGATCAGGCCGAGCAGCGCAACCTCGTCGAGGTCTCGATTCCGTGGGCGGGCTCCGCCATCGGTGCCCACGATCTCAGCGGCGCCTCGACGACTCCCGGCATGAACCTGCTCACCCCCGAAGAACAGCCGAACATGGCGTGGACGTTCTGGGGCTTCCGCCTGATGTTCTATGGGTCGATCATCCTGTTCATCTCCGGGTTCCTCAGCGTCGTCCTGAGGATCCGACGGCAGCTGTACGACTCGACGAGATTCCACAAGTGGTTGCTGTGGACGACGCCAGTCGGCATCATCGCCATCCTCGGCGGGTGGCTGACCGCCGAGGTCGGGCGTCAGCCTTGGGTGGTCTGGGGTGAGCTGGCGACCACAGATGCCTTCTCCGACCTCAACCCGTGGACAGTGCTGCTCTCGGCGATCGGATTCGTCGCGATCTACGCGGCGTTGTTCACCGCTTACATCATCTTCATCGTCAAGACGGTCAGGCGGGGTCCGGAGCGCGACGCCGAGGTCGAGGAGAGCGACGGAGTAGAAGGCTGGCTCGTTCCCCCGACCCCGGCCTGGGGTGAGGAGAAGACGCTCCTCGAGGACGAGCGTGAGGAAGCGGGGGCCCACTGATGGAATACGTCTGGTACGGCGTCGTCATCGCGTCGATCCTCGCCTATGTTCTGCTGGACGGTTACGACCTCGGCATCGGAATCATCTCCTTGTTCGAGAAGAACAAGGCGACCCGGTTCGAGCAACTCGACGAGGTCGCCAACGTCTGGGACGGTAACGAGACTTGGCTGGTCATGGCCGGTGTCTCGATCTGGGCGGGTTTCCCACTTGCCTTCGGGGTGCTGCTGCCCCATCTCTACATTCCGTTGATCCTCATGCTCTTCGGTCTGGTCTTTCGTGGGTTCTCGATCGAGATGATCTCCCAGCGCGATGGCCACGTTGGCGAGCGGTGGTACTGGTTCTTCGGCGGAGGTTCCTTGGTGGTGGCCTTCATGCAGGGCTGCGCCCTCGGTTCGCTGAGCGTGCCTGCCGAGCACAATGGCCTCGACTATGTCAGCGCAGGAGTCTTCAGCGCGTTCAGCTGGTACTCCCTGCTGCTCGGAGTCGGGGTCGTCGTCCTCTACGTGACGTTCGGATACGCCTATCTACACATGCATGGGGTCGGCAACCACGAGGTCGTCGCCACACGTGGGGCCATCGGTGTCGTCGCAGCCGGCATCCTTGCCATTGTGGCGATCGCCCTGGTCGGCCTCACGCCCGCGGGGATCGACTTCAGCTCCCCGATGCGACAGTGGTCCTTCGCCGGAGCGATGATCTTCGCCGTCGCCGGGCTCGGGCTCGCGCTGTTCTCCTTCCTCTCACGGTCAACGGACAACGAGGTCTCCGGTTGGCCGTTGGCGGGAATGGCCATTGCAGGGGTCGCGGTCTTCGCGGCGTTCCTTGCCACTCACGCGCCCGGCCTCGCGGCCGGTCTGACGGTGAGCGAGGCGGCATCGCCCGAGACTGCTTTTGACTTCCTGCTGGTCGGCATCGGACTCAATGTCCCGCTGATCTTCTTCTACACGTGGTATGCGCAGCGAGTGCTCGGCAAGCGACGCGTCGCCGCCACCGTGCGTGTCAGGGAGGCCTGAGATGAGCGACCAGTCCATGAAGTCCAACACGACTGTTCCTGCTGTCCCGATGGGATCCCGGGCGGCAGCCGGGTCACGTAGGCAGGCCGAGAAGCACTCCCGGACGCACTCGAACCCCGTCGACCGCTGGGCCATCGGGATCGGGATCTTCATCGTCGGATTTCTTGCCTACTGGTTCTCCGACCTGATCCTCACGAGATACATCGGGAAGGGCGCGAGTTGGCTCATCGTCGGACTCATGGCGATTGTCGCCCTCGTGGTGTGGATCGTCGATGAGCGTCGACTCAACCAGGAACACGGCGAGGATGCCCCTCGCGGCGATGAGTGAGTCCAGCATCGGCGAGGGCGAGGCAGCCCGTTGGCTGGCCAGCGCTGCCCGTCCCGGTTCCCGTGATGTCACGGTGGCGACCGGCCTGCGTGTGGCTGCCACCGTGGCATCGTGCCTCCAGTGGGGCGCCGTCGCCGTTCTCGCCGAGGATCTGATCGACGGGGGCGGGTATTGGCTGCTCGCCCCGTCACTGGCCGTCGCCTGCCTGGCGGGGAGCGTTGCCGCAGGCCTGACGTGGGGTGCCGGGGCGGCGTCGAGGCGCGCTTCGGCCGCGATGGCGACCTCGTTGCGTCGCCGGATCGTGGAGCGGGCTCTGCCGGATCGGGCGCCCCGACGCGGGGAAAGCCCGGCCGTCGTTGCCGAGGGTGGACTCGAGTTGGTCGACCAGGTGAGCGATCACCTGGCCGGATCCGCGCCGCTGCAACGGTCGGCGGGCATCTCGATGGCGCTGATCATGGTCGCGACCGTCGTCGCGCACTGGCCCTCGGGGATCGTTCTCGCGCTGGCGACAGCGATGATCCCCGCGAACATGTGGCTGGCAGGGATGCTCGCGAAGGACGGCAACGACCGGTATCTCCACTCCTTGGAGCGATTGAGCGCGATCGTCCTCGACAGTTTCCGGGGTATCGCGACGCTTCAGCGCCTGGGCGTCGTGGAGACCCGGCGTCAGGTGATCGGCCGGGCCTCCCGGCGCCTACAGCGCGCGAACATGGCGGTGCTGCGCCGGGCTTTCGTGTCCGGTGCGGTGATGGATGTCGTCGTCACACTCTCGATCGCCGTGGCGGCGACCTACATCGGGATGACGCTGCTCGGCTATGTGCAGGTGCCCGGAGCCGGGCACCTCGACCTCGCTCATGGGCTGTTCGTCCTGCTGCTGTGCCCGATGTACTTCACGCCAATGCGCCAGGCGGCTGCAGGATTTCATGACCGCGAGCGGGCCGCAGCCAATGCGCGCGTGCTCGCCGACCTCGCCGGGGATCCGAGCGCCAGCAATCCGAGTGACGGGGACGTGGCTGGCACCACGGCCCGGACGAGGCATCGGTGGGCAGGTGAGGACGGGGACGTGCGCTCAGAGGCGGGCGCACGAACCGTCTCCCGGCCCGTCGATCGCCCCGTCACCGTCGTTGCTGAAAACGTGCGCCTTGACGCGCCCGACACCGGTCGTGAGATCGTCCGGGTCGACGGATCTCTGAGGGCACCGGCCGGACTGTGGACGGCCATCGTCGGCGAGTCCGGTGCGGGGAAGACGACGCTGCTCGAGGCGTTGTCCGGTCTGAGGATCCCCGATGCGGGCCGCGTGACGTGGGCGGGGCTCGAATCTGCCACCATCGGAGAACCCGATGCGCGGCCCCGGGCCGCGCCGGCCTCCGGATCCGCACCGGTCCTCGGGGGTGCCGCGTGGATCGGTCAATCAACCGTCCTGATCGAGGGCACGCTTGCCGACAACCTGCGCATCGGAGCGCCCGACGCGAACGAGGCGCAGCTCGTCGACGCGTTGGGACAGGTCGGACTCGCGGCGTTGCTGGCCGGACTGCCTCGCGGCCTCGACACCCCGTGCGGGTCCGGTGGCTACGCCTTCTCCGCGGGCGAGGCCCGTCGGATCGCGATCGCGCGATCCCTGCTGCGCGGCTCCCGGCTGTGGATGTTGGACGAGCCGACCGCTCACCTGGACGCAGACTCGGAGGAACGCGTGGTCGCGGCGCTCAGGCGGGCGACCGAGGGGTGCACCGTCCTCGTCGTCACGCACTCCGCTGCGGTGGCGGTGTCGGCATCGATCGTCTGGGAGGTCTCGGACGGGCGAGTCCGGGTCCGGCAAGGGAGCGCGGAAGCGATACCGGCTGCCGAGGTCGTGTCCGGATCGGTGGGATCGACCTCGTCAGCCGGCGCGGCGGCGTCGTCACCATCCACGACGAGCGGGGGTGTGCGATGAGCCGACCTCGTGCGACGGTGAGCGGCGCAGAGCGTGGAGATTCCGGGCGCAACCCCTCGTCCACGATCGTGTGGGGACTCATCGGGGCTCTGGTCTCCGAGCTCTGCTCGGTGGGCCTGCTCGCGGCGTCCGGGTGGTTCATCACTGCCAGCGCAATCGCCGGGATGACGGCGGGCAGCACGTTCTCCTATATCTTCCCCTCCGGGTGGGTCCGTGCCTTCGCGATCGGACGCATCGCCTTCCAGTACGTCCAGCGATTGCTGCTGCACAAGGGCGCCCTGTCACGCGTCGGCGATGCCCGCGAGGAATTCTTTGCGAGGGCGGCCTCGGCCCCGGGGATCGACACGGTGCGCGACGGCGCGCTGCTGGACCGCGCGGTCCATGACACCGACACCGTCGGTATGCGTCTGATCAGTGTGACCGCGCCGCTGTGGTCCTTCGGGGGAGTGTCGGTCGCCTCGATCGTCACGGCACTGGTGGTCAGCCCGGCATCAGCGATCCCGATCGCTGTGTTCTCGGGCGTGGCGCCCTTGAGCGCGTGGTGGATCGACGTGCGGGCGCGGACCAGTGCGACCACCGCGGACCTCGCCCGGCGGCGCGTCCAGGCGCGTAGCGCACTCGTCGAGATGGTTGATGCCTGGCCGGAGTTGGCCTCGCTGGGTGCGGCCGGAGTGGTTCGCTCGGATGTGGTCGGGCGCCTCGATGGGTATGGGCGGTCGCGTCGGTCCAGTCGGGGCCTGTTCGGGCTCGGTGAACTGGTGATCGGATGCCTGGGAGTCCTCGCGATGTGCGGGGCGACGGCCATGTCGGTGGCGGTCGATCACGTCAGCGCACCGACCGCGATCCTGATCCTGTTGATGGTCGCCGGGCTGTCGACGCCCGCGCTGACGCTGCCCGCCGCAATGGCGCAGCGGCGTGCGGTCAACGAGGCGGGGGAGCGGTTGCAGACCGCATCGCTGGGGGCGTCCTCCAGGCGGGACGTGCCGCTGGACCTGACGGTCTCGGAAACGGAGCTGACCATCCGCGACTATGAGGTTCCCGTGACGGCGACTTCGGCGGGTGCCTTGATCTCGGTGAGCCTGGGGCAGGGCGGAGCGCTTGCCCTCGTCGGACGGTCGGGCAGCGGGAAGACGACGATGCTCGATGCGTTGGCCCGCGAACTGGAACGTCACGAGGGCGGGGTCGGTCGGTCCCTGGAAGTGCCGGTCGACGATTATTTGTTCACCGGCACTGTGGCAGAGAATCTGCGACTCGGTGCGCCGAGGGCGAGCGACGAGCAGCTGCGGAAGGTCCTGGACGCCCTCGGGCTGACGGACGTGGCACTTCGCGATCCGGTCGGTGTGGGCGGGCGAGCGTTGTCGGGCGGGGAGCAGACGCGGTTGCGGATCGCGCGCGGCGTGCTGGTCGGGGCGGGGACGCTGATGGTCGACGAACCGCTGGCGGGTCTGGACGAGGTGATCGCACGGAGGACGCTCGAGGTCCTGGGTGACAGCGAGCGGGATGGGTTCCTCGTCCTCGCGGTGCACGACGGACGCCTGGTGACGCGGGTCCTGGGGGACCGAGTGGAGTCAGTAATCCTCGGCGACGCACGTCCGTAATTCCGCCGCGAAGCACGCCCTTGTTCGATCGCGAGGCACGTTCCTGGTCGTCGGAACGGCTCGGGTGGGTGAGGGCGTTGAGCGTGACCATATGGTGTCCAATGAATCGCGGCCTGCAAACAACGATCCATTGAGCAAGTGCCGGAATCACGCCTGAGCAGGCAGGACCGGCCAGTTGCCCGTGGCCTTGACCTCTTTGAGAGTCAGGACGGAACGCATCGAGTGAATGCCGGGCAGCCGACGCACCGTTGTCATCGTGAAGTCGGCGTAATGATCGAGGTCGTGGGCGACGACCTGGAGGAGGAAATCCGAATCCCCGGCGACGCTCCAACAGGCGATGATCTCTGGGATCCGGTCGACGGCCTGCTCGAAGGTGTGGGCCTCCGCGTCGGAGTGCTTCCCGATGCTGACGGAGATGAAGGCGAGGACACCCCACCCGAGTGCGCGCCGATCGAGTCGTGGTGCGTATCCCGTGGCGATCCCCTCCGATTCGAGGCGTCGCATCCGGCGCCAATGGGGATGAATCTGTCGAATTCGACATGATGTGGCCACCAGCATCGGTGGCGTGGATACCGTGTCAGGCCGAAGGCCGATTCGCCCGAGTGAACTGGTCGGATGGCGTCGTCCGGGTTCCCCGAATGGGACTGCCCTCGTTGAAAGGACTCATCGATCATGGACGAACTGCCCAACCGCATCGTCATCGTCGTGGATGCCGGATTGTCGCGCGGCTTGTTGGCCAATACTGTTGCGACGATCGCCATTGGGATCGACGCAGGCGTCCCGGGGTTCGGCTGGATGCCGATCGAAGACGCTGATGGGTGCACCATCGCCGCGAGTGCGACGACGCAGGGTGTCCCCATCCTCGCGGCCGGTCAGAGTGCCCTGGCTGATCTGTTGCTTCGTGCCCGTCCGACGCGATGGGTACGTTCACTGACGGGGAGCCGGGGTCTGCTGCATTGAGCAGAGCGCCGACAGGGTCAGCCGGGCGGCCGTGGGGCCCTGACCTCGGGCGGGACGACGTGCCTCGCGAGCGGAAGAAAGGGAAGAGGGCGAGCTTCGCGGTTGGTCAGACGATGCGCACGGCGTAGGGCATCATCGAACTCCATCCGTAGACGGACACGATGCGCACGGAGTATCCGGGTGCCGGGGCCTCGACCATTTGGCCATTGCCGATGTAGATGGCCACGTGATCGATCCCGTCGCCATCCCAGTCCCAGAAGAGCAGGTCACCGGGCTGGATCGAACTGAGCGAGACTTTGGTTCCCTTGTTGTACTGGTACTGGGCACTGGACTGGTGGCTCAGGTGGATGCCCTGACTGGCGTAGGCTGCCGTGACCAAGCCCGAGCAGTCGTAACTGTTGGGGCCCGCGGCCCCAAACACGTAGGGCTTGCCCACCTGCGCCTCGGCGAACGCGACAGCGCCGGATGCGCTCCCCGATGAGGACGCTGGCTCAGGCTCGGGATCGGCAGTGGCGGAAGTCGACTGCGCCGGTTCAGACTCGGCAGCAGGCTCGGAAGTCGACTGCGCCGGTTCGGATTCGGACTCGGAGTCGGTTGACGGCGTCGGCGTCGAGTTGTTCTGGCCCGTCGTCGAGGTTGAGTCATTGCCGGTTGACGGCGTGCTGTCAGCGGATGGGGATGTGCTGGGCTCGTCGGAGGCTCTGTCGGTAGTGGCGGCATCGGCAGACGATGAGGTCGAGCCGCTGGTGCCCGCCGCGGCGTCGGCCAGAACCTGGGCGTCGGAGGCTTTCTCGGCCTGTTTCTGGGCTGCGGCTTCGCGCTGTTGCTCATCTGCCGCGGCCTTCTCTTCGATGAGGTCGGCGGTGGTGTTCTGCCGCTTAGCCAGCTCCTCGACGAGGACCTGGTGACGCGCCTGGGTCTGAGTCTGAAGAGCCGCGGCCGAATCCGCCGCTGCCTGTGCGGTATCGAGCTTGTCCTGAGCCGCTTGGGTGGCGTCTGCTTGAGCGGATTGGGCCTGATCGGCGGCGTCGGAGGCTGTGTCGGAGACCTGCTTGAGAGCCGCGACCTTTTGGAGTCGCGCGTCCGCAGACGATCCGACCGTCTCCAACAACGACTGTTTCTGCTCGACTGTGCTCAGACCGTCTGACTCGACATAGGGGGCCAGAGGATCAACCGATGTCGACCCCTCGCGATAGGCGGTTTGCGCGACCGAGGCGAGCTGTTGGCGGGCCGTCTCATAGTCCGCCTGCGCCTGGTCGGAGTCGGCCTTCGCTTGCGTGGCGGTGTCAGTCGCCTCCTGCAGCGCGATCTGGGCGGCGTTGTAGTCCTCGCCCGCCGCCAGGGCTGCCTGGGTCGCGTCCTGTGCCTGCGCGGACACGGAGGCCAGTTCGACCTCGATGTCGGACACGGACATCTGGGCCGCGTCCTCAGCCTGTTTGGCTTGGTCAATGTCGTCTTGGGATGGCTCGGCCACCGCAATGGTCGGCGCGCTCAACACGAGAGCCGACAGGAGCGCAGTGGCACCCACCAGCCGTATTCCTCGATGCGCCCGGCCTCCGGGTCGTCCGTGAATGCTCAAAGCCATGTGGTTCACCTGCATCCGTCGAGTGCGAGAAGTGCCGAGACGGGCGTATGAAGTAAATCTGCCCACAAGTCAAGTCCGACACGCATTCGCCATTAAAATAGTCCATGACTGTCATCGTGCGCAACATGCTTCACATCTGTCACAGCATGACGGATCACCAGAGATGGCGTCCTGGAGCGGGCCCCGTCCTGTCACAATGGCCCAAGAGCGGGAGCAACGACGGGAGAGACCATGGTGCGGAACGGGGACGGGGCCCGGCGCAGAGCCGGAGCAACCGGCGTCGATACCGGCGTCGCGCATTCTTCGCGTCGGCGGAGGTCGGGACGTGTTTCCCGGTCACACCGCTCCTCCCATGAGCTGCCCGACGACGTCCTCGTCCGCGCTGAGTCCGTGACACGCACGGTCTCCGGGTTGAGGATCCTCGCCCCGGTGTCTCTGACCATCCGGGCGGGGGAGTGCACCGCTTTGATCGGGGAGAACGGGTCGGGCAAGACGACGTTCCTGCGCGTGCTGCTCGGACTGGATGAGCCGACTACCGGCGGCGTCCGGCTCAACGACCGGGTCCTGACGCGCCGCGACATTGCCTCCGTCATCCAGATGCCGCCCTTCTTCGAGAACCTCACCGTCCTCGAACACCTGGTCTTCGTGCGTTCCTCGTGGGGGCTGCCCTCGGGCATGGACATTCCCTACGAACTCCTCGATGCCTTCGAGGTTGGTCGCCTCGCCCGCCATTTCCCCGACGAGCTGTCCTCCGGTGAGCGTCAGCTCGTCGCCCTGTGCCTCGGCCTCGCGCGCCCGGCGAGGCTGCTGGTCCTCGACGAGCCCGAACAGCGCCTCGATGAGGGGCGCCGCGCGAAACTCGCGGAGATCCTCACCTCGCGGGCTGACCAGGGCGTCGGAATCGTCCTTGCCACGCATGCCTCCGACCTGCGCGAGGCAGTGGCCGATCACGTCCTCAGCCTGAATGCCCCGGAGTGACGCGGTCGTCATGATTTCTTCGTCGTCTCCGGTCTCCTCCGACCCGCCCGCCCTTTCCGTCCGGATCCCTCCTCCGACCCGGCGAGCTCTGGTGCGCGCCCGTCGGGTCGTGCGTGAGAGCGCGTCCTCGCCGCGAGAGGTGCTCTACCGCGCCTACGTCGCGGTGATCCTCGCGCTGGTTTTTGGCGTTCCCTTGATCCAGGGACTGGCCTCCGTGGCTCGCGGCATCGTCGCCGAAAACGGGGCCGCGCCGCTCCTGTGGTCCGCGCGAGTGGTCGTGGGCGTCGTACTCGCGCTGACCGCGGTCGCGCCCTCACACCTGGGTCCGGTCCTCGCCTCGGAGACCGAGCTGTATTACCTGATCGAGGGCCCGTTCGGCGTGCGTCCGGTCGTGTTGGGGCGGACGTGGACGATCCTCGGGAGCACGGTCGTCCTCGTCGGAGCGATCGCGGGCACTCTCGAGGCAGGGATGGGGATTGGCTGGGGGCCGGGTCTGTCCGGGATCGGATGGTTTCTCGGTGCAACGGTCCTAGTGGGGGTGTCCCTGCTCGGGACCCAGACCCGGTGGGCGGCGCCGACGAGGATGGCAGCGTTGCTGAGCGGATGCGGGATCGTCGTGGTCTCCATCCTTGCCCGTCGCGACGGATGGCCGCTGCTGGGCGGTGCCGATCTCTGGGGTACCGGTGTCCTGGTGTCCGCGGGCGTGGTGGGGCTCGCCGTAGTTCCCCTCCTGCTCGGCGGCGTCGCGGACCGGACCCTCGAACACGATGCCCGCCTGCGCAAGATGATCCGCTCGGGGCTCGTTGCAGGCGATTCTCGTGTGCTCGGTCTGCACGAGGGTGTGCCCGTCCGACGTTTCCGCGGGCACGCCATACGGATCGGCGGGGGAGTGTGGCGGCGCTCGATGAGCGTGGACGCGATCTCCGCCCTTCGGCGTCCCGAGCGCACGGCGGCGGCGCTCGCGATCCTCATCGTCACTGGGATCGCACTGGCCCGGGGATGGGCGCCCGTCCTCGTCGTGCCGGTGGGCCTGGTCGTGGTGTCCGTTGCCTTTTCCGTCCTAGCCCAGGGACTCAGCGGTGTTCTCGATTCGCTAGGGGCTGGACGGCTGGATCCCTCGGGTTTCGCGGTCACGGTGCTGGCCCACTGCGCGGTGCCCTGGGTCGCGACCACACTGGCGCTCGGGACGGGGGCAGGGATCGGGGCGGCAATCGATGGCGGGGTCGGTGTCGCGATGGTGCTGGTCCTGGTCGCCGCTCCGTGCACAGCCATTGCGCTCATGGGCGCGTCGACCGCGCCGGTCCTCGTTCTCGACGCCTCGGGTGGTGCCACCGGTGAGTTCGGCTCGTCGTTGCTCATTGCTTGGCTGGGACGAGGCCTGCTGCCCGCGCTCGTGGCGGCGGCGCTGCTGGTCGTGCTGCCCGGAGGGGCCGGGATCGCCGCGAGCGCGACCCTCCTCATTCCATCGTGCGCGATCGCCGCCCTCGTCCATCTGTGGGGATTGCGCAAGACGGACGCCTGGGCCCGAGGGGTCTCGGGCGGTCGGGACAGAAAGAGGAACCCGTGAGCGTTGAGTCCATTCCGGGCACTGGCAATCTGTTGGTCCGCAACGTCCGGATCGTCGGCTTCCGATCGCGACGCGAGTTGGCGGAGCGCTTCCGCGTGCAGCGGAGCGGCAAGTCGATCGGGTCATCAGGATCGGCACCTTCTGACCTTCAACCCGTCCTCGCGGATGCAGCGCGACGTCGATGGGCGCAGGCGCGGTCACGGCGTCCCAGCCGTACACCCCCAGTCGACCTGCGGATCTCCGGTGGGATCATCGTCGAGGTCGGATCCGCGCTCGTGAGCCGGGGAGAGCCCGTCCTCGACGCACAGGGCGCGTCGGCCGTTCCGGGCCTGTGGGATGCCCATGTCCACCTCGACCTCGTTGCTGCCCAGGCCGCACGGATCGACCTGTCCGACACGCGCTCACCGGAGGACGCCCTCGTCATCGTTGCGCGGGAGCTCGGCCGGTTGGCTGCTGCGGGGAGGTCCTCGTCGTCGGCGATCACGATCCAGGGCTTCGGGCACCGACTCTCGCAGTGGTCGCGTCTGCCGACGACCGACGAGCTCGACGCGGTCACCGGCGACATCCCCACGGCACTGATCTCGGGCGACGTCCACTCCGGGTGGGTGAACTCCGCGGTGCTTCGGATCCTCGGCCTGCCCGATCCCCGCGGTCCACTCATGGAGGAGCCGTGGTTCTCCGTCCTCACGCGCCTGGACGAGGTTCCGGGGACGACCGACCTGCGCGAGTCCGGTTTCCGAGGTGCGTTCGAGGACGCGCTCGCGCGCGGGATCACCGGCATCGTCGACATGACGGAGCCACATGATCCCGGTGAGTGGCCGGCCCGGTGCAGGCGGTTGGCGCTGCCGGTGATTCCCCGGATTCGGGCGAGCGTCTACATGGCGGAACTCGACGCCTGGGAGCGTGCCGGTCTGCGCACCGGTGATCCGTTGGCCGGCGAGGGCGATCCCGCGTCCTCACTGCTCACCCAGGGGTCGCTGAAGATCATCGTCGACGGCTCACTCGGCGCGAAGTCCGCGTGGACCAACGAGGCCTACCCGATGTCCGCGGTCGGCCCCGCTGTGCCCGATGACGGACACGGCACCCACGGCGTGGAGTCAGTCGCCCGCGACGACCTCGTCGACCTGCTGCGTCGCGCCCGGTGCGCGGGACTGGACGCGGCCGTGCACGCGATCGGGGATGCCGCCCTGGAGGACGCGGCCCACGCCCTCACGGTCTCGGGCGCTCACGGTCGCGTCGAGCACGCGCAGCTGCTGCCCTCACGGGAGGGGGACCGCGATGTCCGGGTCCTCGAGGAGTTGATCGCCCACGGGATTGAGTTCTCCGTCCAGCCCGCCCACATGCTCGACGACGATGCGACCGTGGACGAGTTGTGGCCGGGGCGGCGCAGTCGCTGCTTCGCCTTCGCGGAAATGGTCGGGGCGGGTGGACTCCTGCAGCTGGGATCGGACGCGCCCGTCGCTCAGCTGGATCCCTGGCTCTCCATGGCGACGGCAGTGTCGCGGCGTGTGCCGAGCGGTGAGGTGTGGTCACCGCTCGAACGGCTCAGCCCGGAGGAAGCGCTCGCGGCCTCGGTCGATGGTCAAGGGCCGCTCGGTGTGGGAAGTCGGGGCGACCTCGTCCTGTTGGACCGCGACCCGACGGTGATGGCGACGAGTGGGACGACGGACGAGCGGATCGATGCTACTGCTGCACGACTGCGAGACGAACGCCCGATCGCGACGGTCATCGCCGGACGGATCTGGCGGCGGACATGATGCCCTGAGCGGCGGACCGACGGCAGATTCGCCAACTCCTCGGCGGACGCCCCCTCGTTGGATACGGTTGGGCCAGAGAGTCGTTCCACAGGAGGCGCGATGACCGTCGAACAGGATGAGGCTGAGCAGCCCGGGCGCGTGGTGCACACCGGTCAGGTCCTCATCGACCTGACGATGGCGATCGGGCGGCTGCCCGCAGCCGGGGACGAGGTGTTCGCGGACTCGTTCTCCCTGGAAGTCGGAGGAGGGTTCAACGTCCTGAGGGCCGCGCGCCGAGCG
Organism: Actinomycetales bacterium; assembly: GCA_015655375.1. GTDB lineage: Bacteria > Actinomycetota > Actinomycetes > Actinomycetales > Actinomycetaceae > Pauljensenia. The sequence goes on along the minus strand of JAATFD010000003.1, from coordinate 75,339 downwards.
GGCGTGATCGCCGAATACGCCGGAGGAATCGGGGAGGGCCCCCTGGCGGACATCGCCCGTGTTGCGCTCGAGACCGACGGGATCGTCGTCTCCGGATACGAGGACGCCTCGCTCGACACGGGGTTCCGCGTCGCAATCACCGTTGCAGACGCCGAACGGACCTTTCTGTCGACCCGTGGGGCCGAGCTTGCCACGCCCGAGGAGGCCTTTGACGGGATTGAGCTGGGCGTCGCCGATGTTCTCTACATCGCCGGCCATTCGATGCTCGACGATCGACCGAGGGTGGCGTTGCTGCGTTTGGTCGACCGTCTGGTCGCCGATCGACGCTCCAGGTCCGGTGATGCTCCCGGACGCCCGGCGGTCGTCGTCGATCCCTCCACGGTGGTCGGGAGCATTCCAGTGGAGACCCTGGAGTCCGTCGCGCGCCTGCGTCCGGTCTGGACAATGAACATCCGCGAGGCCGGGATCGTCTGCGCACTCCTGGGAGTCGAGCCGGAGGACCACACGATGGAGCACCGCGAAGGGGCCGTCCTCGCCCTCGCTCTGACGGACCGGCTGAGGTCGTCCGTGATCGTGCGTGGAGGAGCGAGCGGCGCGTGGCTGGCGCGCGAGGGCCTGGTCGACAGGATCCCGTCGATCGAGGTTGAGGCGGTCGACACCAACGGTGCTGGGGACGCGCACACGGGAGTGGTCTGTGCGGAGTTGGCCAGGGGCGCGAATTTGGAGGAGGCGGTGGCTCGGGCCAACGTTGCGGCTGCGATCTCGGTGACGCGCTCGGGGACGGCGACCACACCCTCGCGTGATGAGGTCGAACGGGTGCTGGTCGAGCAGGTGGAGGGTGCGACGCGGGACGCGGTGGAGGCCATGACGCGCTCGTCCTGAAGCGTCTGACGAGCGATGTGACTCATCGCCCAGAGGGTCGGTTTGTCCTCGCGGGTCCCCACCGCGTACAGTTGTTTTCAGCCAAACGGCGATGCGCCCGTAGCTCAATGGATAGAGCATCTGACTACGGATCAGAAGGTTGGGGGTTCGAGTCCCTTCGGGCGCACAGCGGTCCCTGTCGGTGCGATCCACCGGCGGGGACTTTGCTTTGCCTTCGGCCCGTTCATGGAGGACAGTCTGCGCCGGTACCGGGGCCACTCCTGAGCAGACGACGACAGCACTGATGGACAGTCGTGTGGCCTCGCTCGCCTGATGGCCGTATTACAGAAGTCCAGAACGTGGACCTGGCGCTGCGGGATCGTGGCGCCCCGCCTAGGTTGAGATCCGGTTTAGGGTCGTCGCGCGATTCCCCCTCACCTGCGGCAACGCCGGTTCACTGGGGGACGGTGCGACGGACGGAGGTGCAGGGGTGCCCGCCATGGCACACTGCCATCGGCCCGAGGTGCCACCGGACATGGACGAACGTTCCGAGGAGGTGCCGAATGAGCGGTGTCGGATTCTCCTCGGGCGCATTCGGCTCTCCAACAGGCATCGCCGGCGCCCGCGTCCTCGGGACGGATTTCCACTTCCACGAGGCCGCCGCACTCGACTGGGCCGACGGAACCTTCAGCACGGTGAACACCTCGTCCCCACATTCCTCTGATCCCGGTGCGCCGACGTCGGTCGCCAGGGGTGCTTCGGCCCACGCGCCCACCCGGATCGATGGGCGCGGCCTGTGGGTCGTCCCTGGATTCGTCGACGCACACGTCCACCTGGCCTGGACGGACTTCTCCGAGAGCGACCGCGCCGGACGCAGTCCCCAGGAGAGGGACTCGCTGATCGAGCAGAATCTCGCGGTCACGGTGGCTGCCGGATTCACCGGTGCTCGCGACGCCGGAGGACTCGGGAAATCCTGGATCGACCGGACGAACTCCGGAGCGCTCGTTGGTCCACAGGTCTCTGGCTCCCGTGAGTTGCTCACCCGCGGATTCGTCGACGCCGTGGGAGGAGTCGGCCCCGCCGTCGAGGGCGTCCTCGACCGGGGCGCCCAGTGGGTCAAGCTCGTCGCAACCGAGGGCGTGACCAGCCTCGAAGGTGTGCCCCTCGAATCTCATTTCTCCCTTGAGGAGTTCCGCTTGGCCGTCGGTATGGCCACCGACGCCGGTGCTCGGGTCATGGTCCACGCCTGGGGTGGGGACGCGATCAGCTGGGCGATCGATGCCGGCGTGCATTCCATCGAGCACGGGATCTTCCTGACGAGGGACCAAGCCCGGGCGGCAGCGGCGCGCGCCATCACTTTCGTCCCGACCCTGTCGATCTATCGGCTCGTCCTCGCCATGACCGAGGAGGGGCGGCTCCCGGCCTCCCTGCGCCCGCGCGTCGCCCACGCGGTGGACGTCCACCGCGACGCGGTCCGGATCGCACGCGATGCCGGCCTCGATATCGCTGTCGGGACCGATTTTGGGACCGTCGATCAGCACGGCACCAATCTCGTGGAAGTGCGCGCGCTGCTCGATGCCGGACTCAGCCCGACGGAAGTCCTTCGGGCGGCAACGGCCGTCGGCTCCGCGCTCCTCGGCGCACCTGGCTCGGACCCCCCTCGTGGCACGATTGAGCCGGGTGCACCGGCCGATATCGTTGTCTTCGACCGCGATCCTCTCGAGGCCGCCGCTGTGGCGGACCCGAGCGCGATCTTCTCGGTCATCCGGGCGGGCCAACTGGTCCGCACCGGACCCGATCCCGCATCATCCCCCGACGCCCATTCCATTCCCACGACCCCAAGGGAGCATCACCCCTCATGAACCGACCTCGACCCACTCGCAGGATTCTCCGGATCGGTGCCGCCGTCCTGGTGTCGGCACTCGCGCTCGCAGGATGCTCGTCGACGTCCTCGTCGGGTTCGCAGTCCAATGACTCGGCGGCCGCAAGCTCCAGCGCACCTGTGTCAGGAGGCACGCTGACCGTCGGTCGGACCGCCGCCGTCACGGCCTTGGACCCGGCGACCCAGATCACCGCGAACAACGCCTTCGCGATCGACAAGATCTTCGAGTCCCTCGTCTCCTTCGACGAGAACGGAACGATCATCCCGTGGCTCGCCTCCGCCTACACGATCAGCGATGACGGATTGTCCTACACGTTCACGATCCGAGACGGCCTGAAGTTTTCCACCGGCACCGAAGTCACCGCCGATGACGTGGTGTTCTCGCTGAACCGGCACCTCCAGTTGGGCGATGACTCGCCACTGCCACTGTCCGGCCCGATCGACGCGATCACGGCGACGGACCCGCACACGGTGACGATCACATTGACGAGCGCGTACACCCCGCTGCTCTCGGAGCTTGCGAACTTCTCGAACGGCATCTATCCGGCGAACTTCGGAGGGGTCGGCGAGGAGGAGTTCTTCGAGAAGCCGGTTGGCACGGGCCCCTTCACCCTCGATCAGTGGGATCCAAACGGTGACATCTCCTTCACGAAGAACGCGAACTACTGGCAGGACGGCAAGCCCTACGTGGACTCCCTCGTCTACAAGCTGGTCACTGACGACACGCAGCTGCAGCAGCAGCTCCAGGCCGGCCAGCTCGACGTCATCGACGATGTGCCCTACGCCAACGTGGACACCCTCAAAGCGAACTCGTCGGTGTCGGTGGACACGAACAAATCGTGGGCGATCGAGCAGATCTTCTTCAACACCACGAACCAGTACTTCTCCGACGAGCACGTTCGGCGCGCGATCGCCCAGGCGATCGACCGCGACGGCATCGTCAATGCGGTGACCTTCGGGACCGCGACCGTCGCGAACTCCCTGATCCCCCCGACCATCGAATACTCGGCCAGCGATGAGGGCTACGCCCTCGGATACGACCTCGACGCCGCCAAGCAGGAGCTTGCGGAGTCGGCCTACCCCGATGGCTTCGCCGTGACGCTGTCGATCAAGTCCGGGAACTCCGCCCTCGCACAGGAGGCCCAGATCGTCCAGCAGTCGCTGTCGCAGCTGGGGATCACCGTCGAGATCGAGACGCTCGACTCGGCGACCTTCTCCTCGAAGGTCTATACGGACTACAACTACGACTTCATGATCAACTCCGGCCAGTCCGACAGCCCGGATCCCGACGGCCTCGTCTCCTTCCAGGCGGATCCCGACGGCTTCAGCCACTCGTACTGGACCTTTTACACGAACGACGACGTCACGGCCCTGCTGACGAAGGGCCGTGCGACCGCGGACGGTGACGAGCGCAAGCAGATCTACCTCGACATTCAGAAGACGATGGCTGAGGAAGTCCCCTACATCCCGCTCTACTACACGAGCGTCATCAAGGCGACGACCTCGACCGTCAATGGGCTGACGGTGCTGCCCAATGGCAGCATGCGGCTCCAGGATGTGTGGTTGTCGAAGTGATCGCGAGCCCCGTCAGCCGGTCGCTCGTGGGGAGCACCCGGCCTCGATGACACCGTCCTCGACGATTCTGTCGGTCGCGCGACGCGCGGGCAAGCGCCTGCTCACGCGGGTGCTTCCCGTCGCCGTCGGCGTCGTTGTGACCGTCTTCTTCCTGCTGCGCCTGGTGCCGGGTGATCCGGCCCGCGTCATCCTGGGCGATCAGGCAACCGACGCCTCGGTCATGGCGTTGCACAACCAGCTCGGACTGGACAAGCCCCTGTGGACCCAGTTCTGGGACTTCGTCGGACAACTGGTGACGCACTTCGACACGGGCCAGTCACTGGTCTACGGGGAATCGACCCGCACGCTGATCCTCGGTCGGGCGCCGCTGAGCCTGGGCATCGTGGCGATTGCGGTCGTCGTGACGCTGATGGCGGCGGTCCCGCTGGCGGTGGTGGCCGCCACCCACAGGAACGGGCCGATCGACCATTTGATCCGCGTGATCCCGGCCGTTGGGATGGGAATGCCGACCTTTTGGATCGGGATGCTGCTGATCGTCGTCTTCGCGGTGACGCTCAAGTGGCTGCCGGTCGGCGGCGTCGGGACGGGAGCGTTCGAGCCGTGGCGGAGCCTGGTGCTGCCCGGCGTCGCGGTCGCAATCGGAGCGGTCCCGCCGCTGATCCGGTCGCTGCGAGCACAACTGCTGGACGTCGTCTCGGCGGACTTCGTCACCACGCTGCGTGCCGCACACGTTCCGGAACGGCGTATTCAGTTCCGTCACGTGCTGCGCAACGCCGCAGTTCCCACCCTCAACCTCTTCGGCGTCAACGTCGCCTACATGATTGGGGGGACGCTGGTCGTCGAGAAGGTGTTCGCCATCAACGGCGTCGGGATGTTGCTGTTCAACTCGATCACCAGCCGCGACTTTCCGGCCGTCCAGGGGGTGGCCCTGTACTGCGCGTTCTTCGTCGTCGTCATCACGATCGTCGTCGACCTGCTGAGCACCGTCCTCGACCCGCGCCTGCGAGGGGAGGCGCGCGCATGAGCGAGACCGGACTCCCGGCTCGCCCCGCTCTCGCGAGGGCCGCGGCGGAGGCGGCGGACGTCTCCACGGAGACGGACTCCCCGCGTGCGGAGTTTGTACCCTTCTGGCGTCGTGCGCTGTCCTCTCCGGCGTTCCTCATCGGTCTCACCATGTTCGCTCTGCTCGTCGTCCTCGCGATCCTGGCGCCCGTCATCGCGCCCCAGGACCCGGCTGCCCAGAACCTGACGAATGGGCTGAAGGCGCCCTCGTCAGCGAACCTGTTGGGGACGGACCAGCTGGGACGTGACATCGCCTCCCGGATGCTCTATGCGGCCAGGACCGATCTGCGCATCGCGATCACCGCGGCCGTGCTGCCTTTCGTCATCGGCGTGGGACTCGGGGTCGTCACGGGATCCATCGGTGGGTGGTTCGACGCGGTCGTCAGCCGGATCATCGACACGGTCATCGCCTTCCCGTTCTATGTCATCGTCATCGTGCTGGTCTTCGCGGTCGGTGTCGGCGAGTCCGGGATCTACGCGGCCTTCGCGCTGGTCGGTTGGGTGGGATACGCCCGAGTCATGCGCGCGGCCACACGGTCGTTGCGGTCCTCGGGCTGGGTTGAGGCGGCGCGCGGCGAGGGCCTGCCGACGTGGCGGATCCTCGGTCGGCATCTGCTGCCGAATGTCCTGCCGCAGGCCGTCGTCCTGCTGATGACGGAGATCCTGCTGATCATGGTCGCGGTCGTCACGCTGAGCTACCTGGGTCTGGGCGTCCAGCCGCCGACGCCCGACTGGGGAACGATGATCTCCGACGGGCAATCCTTCATCACGACCAAGTGGTGGATCTCGGCGATTCCGGGCCTGGCCGTCGTCTACGTCGGGGTCTCCCTGTCGTTGGTCGCCGATGGCCTCGGCGACGCCTGGAGGGTGTCATGAGCGACACAGCGATCGGCACGGTGCGGGTGAGCGACCTGCGGGTACAGACGACCGGCAGGCGGCCGGTGACCCTCGTCGACAGGGTGACGCTCGAGGTCGCGCCCGGCGAAGCGCTGGGGATCGTCGGTGAATCGGGGTCCGGGAAGAGCCTGACCCTGCGCTCGGTCCTCGGCCTCCTGCCTGAGGGCGTGCGTCGCAGCGGGGGCGAGGTCGAGGTCGGGGGGCGCGTCGGTATGGTTTTCCAGGATCCATTGACCGCGCTCGACCCCTTGGAATCGGTCGGCGCCCAGATCGCCGAGGCCGTGACGGCCAACCGCGGGACGACGGGGGCACCCTCGAAGAGCGGTCGCCGTCGCCCGGCCCACCCGCGCAGTCCATACGCTGGTGCGCGGCAGCGCGCCCTCGAGCTCATGCGTGCCGTCCATCTGAACGACCCCGAGCAGCGGTACCACTGGTATCCCCACCAGCTCTCCGGCGGTCAGCGTCAGCGCGTCGTCATCGCGATCGCCTTGGCGACCGACCCCGACGTTCTGCTGTGCGACGAGCCGACGACCGCGTTGGACGTCACCGTCCAGCGACAGATCATCTCGTTGCTGGACGACCTGCGGCGCGAGCGGGGAATCACGATCCTGTTCGTCAGTCACAACCTGGCCGTCGTCTCCTCGCTGTGCCAGCGCATCGTCGTCATGCGATCGGGTCGGATCGTCGAGTCCGGAAAGACGCTCGATGTCGTCACCGATCCGCAAAGTCCCTATACGCGGTTGCTCGTCGATTCCGTGTTGGGCCTGCCCGGGCATACGCCTGAAGGGGGGGCCGCATGAGTTCCCTGACCGTGTCCCACATCAGCGTCAGTTTCGGCGCGTTCCAGGCTGTGCGCGAGGTGTCCTTCGACGTCCCTTCGGGCGGTTCCATCGGCCTTGTCGGAGAGTCGGGGTCCGGCAAGACGACGGTGGCGCGCGCCGTTGCGGGACTGCATCCGGCGGATTCGGGTGAGATCCTCATGGACGGTCGGGTGCTGCCCTCGCGGCGCGCGCGGGCCCAGCGCCGGGCGATCCAGATGGTCTACCAGGACCCGTACACCTCGTTGAATCCTCGGATGACGGTGCGTCAGATCCTGTCCGAGTTGCTGCGCTTCCACCGGATCGTCCCGAAGTCGCAGGTCCGCGTCCGGTGTGCTGAGCTGATGGAGATGGTCAGGCTCTCCGAGTCCTCGCTCGACGCCTACCCGAGCCAGTTCTCCGGTGGCCAGCGTCAGCGCATCGCACTGGCGAGAGCGCTCGCGGTCGAGCCCTCGGTGCTGGTCGCCGACGAACCGACGAGCGCCCTGGACGCCTCGGTCCAGGCCAGTGTCATCGAATTGCTGGTCCAGCTGCAACGGGACCTGGGGTTGACGCTCCTGTTCGTCTCGCACGACCTCGGCGTGGTCAATGCTCTGTGTGAGTCGGTCGTGGTGATGCGCGCCGGCGAGGTCGTCGAGGCCTCGTCGGCGGCCGACTTCTTCGCAGGCCCCACCCAGCCCTACAGCCGCGAACTGTTGGCGGCGGTGCCCCGACTGCCCGGAACCAGAAAGTGAAGGATCCCTCGATGACCCGTGGAATTTCGTCCGTCTCGGTACGTCAGGTGCACCCGGCCCGGCGCGGCGCGGACCTGCTCGACCAGCCGCCCCTGAGCCCGGCCGAGCTCGGTCGTCTCGCCGACTTGTGTGCGGAGGTGCTGCACTCCGAGGGTGACATCGTCCTGGTCCAGTCCGAGGCGATCCTCGCCCTCGAGGCCGTCGCCCGCAGTGTGGCCGGGCCCGGGATCGCGGCGATCAATGTCGTGACGGGGCCCTATGGCAAGGGATTCGGGGAGTGGATGCGGCAGGCGGGAGCCACCGTGACCGATGTCGTGTTCCCCTTCGACGAGGTCGCGGATCCCGAGACCGTCATCGCCGCGATTGACGAGGTCGGCCCCGACGTGGTCTCACTTGTCCACGCCGAGGCCGCGACCGGCGGGACGACCGACGTGGCGCCGATCATCGCGGCGGCCCGGGCGGTCGGTGCTGTCACGGTGCTCGACGCGGTGGCCTCGATCGGGGCGGAACCTGTGGAGACAACGAAGTGGGACGTCGACCTCGTCGTCCTCGGCGGTCAGAAGGCACTCGCGGGCCCAGCCGGAGTCAGTGCCGTGTCGGTATCGGAGCGGGCGTGGGCCTTGATCGATGCGAACCCGGTCGCACCCCACGCCTCGATCCTCTCGCTGACGGACTGGCGGGACGGTTGGCTGCGCAGTGATCACGCGATCATTCCGGGTCTGCCGAACTGGCTGGAGGGTCGGGCGCTGATCGCCGCGCTCGAACGCGTGCAGGCCGAGGACTTGGAGGCGGTGAATGCGCGTCACGCCGCTGCCGCTGCTGCCACTCGCGCGGGTGCGCGCGAACTCGGACTGGACCTGTGGCAGGTGGGGGACGACGCGGCACGCCCCGCGCCGATCGCGACGGCATTGCGGATTCCGGAAGGCGGGGCAGGCGAGCGGCTCCGGAGTCTCGATGCCGGGCTGATCACGCAGGGGGTCGGTGTGCTGAAGGGCTCCTTGGTGCGCGTCAACCACTATGGTCTGGCGGCCTCGCCGGAGGCCGTGGAGGAGGCGCTCACCCAACTGGCGGGCGCGCTCGATCAGGACCCGTCGGCCGCACTCGCGGCGGCAGAGAGAGTGTTCGGATAACCCAGGGTGCTGGGGCGCGAACATGGGAGGGAGGCTGCGTGTCTCCAGCGGGGCTCTCGACGGTGTTTCCGGCCGGATTCGCGTCGATTATTGGCTCGAGAGCCACGCCAGGAGCACCTGCGGTGCTGGGACATCCGTCCGGGCGACTGGGCGGTGAGGGCTCAGCGCTCCGAAACCTGCCGCGCGCCCCACGCCGCCAGGACGGCGATCGAGGCGCACGCCAGCATGACCACCGCGGTCGGCAGCGCTGACGTCTCTCCTCCCAGCCCGACCAGGGGCGAGACAATGGCGGCGCTCAACGCCTGGCCGGTTCCAATGATCGCTGATCCACTGCCCTGTGCGACCGCCGGTAGCGTGTCGAGCGCCAGGGTCGTCAGATTCGGCAGCGCGAGAGCAAGCCCCATCGAGGTCAGGGTCACACATCCGACGAACATGACGAGGCTCGGAGAGAACGCGGCGTCGGCCGTCGCCCCCAGTGTGCCGAGCCCGACCAGTCCCAGCCCGATGCGTGCAATGCGCGTCGGAGACCATCGTGTGACGAGCCGGGCGTTGAGCGCGCTCATCACGCTCATGACCACGGCATTGATGGCGAAGACGAGTCCGTAGTGGAGAGCGTCGAGGCCGAAGACGTTCTCCAGGACGAAGGACGATCCGGAGATGTATGCGAAGAGCACACCGAAAGCTGCGGTGATTGCCAGGGTCAGTCCGGCGAAAGGCAACGACCGAAGAGCCAACAGGGGGCGTGCCAGAACGCCCGCGATCGGCGTCGTCGTCCGGCGCTCGCGAGGAAGGGTCTCCGGGATCCGGAGAATGATCGGCCCGAGCAGAAGGGCGACGCAGGCGGCGATGATCCACATGATGCCGCGCCACCCGATGCTGGAGCTGAGGATCGATCCGAGCAGGGGGGCGGCGATCGGGGCGACCCCCTGGATCACCATCATCAGGGAGAGCTGCTGGGCCAGGCGCAGTCCGTGGGCGAGGTCGGCGATGATCGCCCGTGCGAGGACGACGCCCGCTGCGGCGCCGATTCCCTGGAGCGCTCGCGCGGCCCACAGCAGGGCGATCGAGGGCGCAAGGGCGGCGGCCGCGCTGGCCACGAGGGCGAGCGCCGTTCCGCCGATCAGAAGTCGACGGCGTCCCCACCGATCCGACACCGCTCCGATGACGTACTGGCCCAGTCCGAAACCGATCATGTAGGCAGTGAGGGTGATCTGGACCGAGGCCGCTGTGGTTCTCAGCTCGGTCGCCATGGAGGGGAACGTCGCCAGGTACATGTCGGTCGCGAGAGGTCCGATGCCGGAGGCGAACGCCAGGATCAGAACGATGGCGGAGGGGGTGCCGACGCCGCGGCGAGGGTCAGTGCCGGTAGGGTCTCCGGCGTCGAGAGTGGGCATGGTCACGACGAAAGGCTATATCGATCGATATGTATTTCGGGCATGATCTCTGTCACTGCTGCGAGCCCCGAGAATGCGAGCGGACGTGTCGCTGGGGTCGATGACTTGTCGCTTCGTCGATCGCGATGAACTGTCCCACGAGGCCTTGGGCCGCTTCAGCATGACAGTCTTGGATCGCATCGTCGTCGGGCGGATGGAGTGTATGTGCCTCGGCGATCGCGGGCGCAACAGCCCGGTCTGGCCTCGAATGGTGCGTCAACCCGTTGACCACGCGCATGCTCGACGAAGGCCCCGCTTCCGACTTTCGATCGGCTCGATGAGGCCGAGTATCAGTCGGCGATCCGTGCCCGCCCTCCATCCCGGGATCGACGGCTCAGATCAGGGCATCCGCGGTGAGGACTGAGCTGGGTTCCGGGACGGGGCGATGCGGAGCTGGGTCGGGTCGAGGGTGAGTATGTGCGTCCTGATCCTGTCAGGTGGATGGGGGCGGCCGATCGTCCGGTTGGGTGGAGGTGAACAGTTGCCGTGGGCTTCCCCCGGTCACAGGCCGCGGGCCAAGCGGTAATAGGCCTCATTCCATCGGATCTGATCGATGAAGGCCCGCCGCGTCGTGGACTCGTCGATGACCAGGAGTTCCGTGCGTGACATCTCGGAGAACATCTCCCAGGCCTCGATCCCCAGTGCCGTGGTCAGCACCGTGTGATGAGCTCCTCCGGCGGTGAGCCAGGCTTCCGCGGCGGTCGTCAGATCGGGTCGTGGCCGCCAGACGGCCCGTGCGACGGGGAGGTTCGGCAGAGGTTGGGCGGGTGAGACGACGTCGACGACGTTGGCCGTCAGACGGAAGCGGTCACGCAGGTCAGCGAGCGAGACGACGACCCCGGGTCCCGGATCGGTGTCGAAGACCAGGCGTACCGGATCCTCGCGATTCCCGATTCCCAGAGGGTGGATCTCCACGCGGGGGACCGACTGTGTCAGAGATGGACAGACCTCGAGCATGTGAGCTCCGAGGATGCACTCCTGTCCGGGGACGAGATTGTAGGTGTAGTCCTCCATCAGGCTTGCTCCACCCGGAAGCCCCTGACCCATGACCTTGGCGGCGCGCACGAGGATCGCGGTCTTCCAGTCGCCTTCGGCGCCGAAGCCGTAGCCCTTGGCCATCAGGCGCTGGACCGCGATCCCCGGGAGCTGACGTAGGGCTCCCAGGTCCTCGAAGTTGGTCGTGAAGGCCTTCGCTCCCAAGGAATCGAGGAAGGCCTGCATGGCGACCTCCTGGCGAGCGGCGTAGCGCAACGAGTCGTGGCGCTTCCCATCGCGACGTAACTCAGGTGCGACCTCGTAGACGTCTTCGTATTCGGCGACAGCGGTGTCGACCTGCGCCTCGGAGACCGCATCGACGGCCTCGACGAGGTCGTTGACGGCCCAGGTGTTGACGGAGACGCCGAAGCGGAGTTCAGCTTCGGTCTTGTCCCCCTCGGTGACGGCGACGTTGCGCATGTTGTCGCCGAAGCGGACCAGCCGCAGATCCCGGGTGGCCGCGCGTCCCGCTGCGGCCCGGATCCATGTTCCGATCCGTCGGGTGACCACGGGTTGCGAGGCATGGCCGACGACCGTGGTGCGTGGCACGCCCAAGCGCGTGGCGATGTAGCCGAACTCGCGGTCTCCGTGGGCGGCCTGGTTGAGGTTCATGTAGTCCATGTCGATCGTGGCCCACGGCAGTTCGACATTGGCCTGGGTGTGGAAGTGGAGGAGCGGCTTGGACAGGACGTCGAGGCCTGTGATCCACATCTTGGCGGGGCTGAACGTGTGCATCCAGGCGATCACCCCGAGGACCGAGTCGTCGGAGTTCGCCTCGAGCATTGCTCGGCGGATCGCGTCGGAGCTGGTCAGGACCGGCTTCCAGACGATGCGGGCGGGGACGTCGCTGGAGGCGTTGAGCATCTCAACGACTTCGCGCGATTGATCAGCGACCTGGCGGAGGGTCTCCTCCCCGTAGAGTTCCTGGCTTCCGGTGAGGAACCAGATCTCGTGATCGATGTACGTGGTGGCGGGCATCTGTGGGTCTCCTTCTCGGGCGAGAGTCAGTGCTGCCCGTAGACGTTCTGGTAGCGGTCGTAGAGGTGGTCGATGTGTGTCTGCGCGATCGGGATCGGCTCGCCGAGCTGGCGGGAGACGTGGACGGTGCGTGCCACTTCCTCGACCATGACGGCGGCCTTGACGGCCGCTTCGGCAGTACGGCCAATGGTGAATGGTCCGTGGTTCTGCATGAGGACAGCGGGCGAGCGGGACTCGCGCAGCGTCTCGACGATGCCGCGTCCGATCGAGTCGTCGCCGATGATCGCGAACGGGCCGACGGGCACCGGGCCGCCGAATTCATCGGCCATCATCGTCAGCACGCAGGGGATTGCCTCTCCCCGGGCCGCCCAGGCCGTCGCGTAGGTCGAGTGTGTGTGGACGACGCCTCCGACTTCGGGCATGTGGCGGTAGACGTAGGCGTGGGCAGCCGTGTCGGAGGACGGCGAGCGGTCCCCGTCGATCAGAGAGCCCTGAAGGTCGCACACGACCATGGATTCCGGTGTCAGCTCGTCATAGGTGACGCCGGAGGGCTTGATGACGAGAAGATCGCCGAGGCCGGGACCGGACTCCGCGTTGACGACGACCCGTTGGGAGACGTTGCCCGCGGCCCACACGACGAGTCCCCATTTCGGGAGTTCCGCGTGGAGCTCGGCGACCTGGGTGCGGGCGCGGCGCACCTTCTCACGCACGGAGAGGGGGAGGTGGTCAAGCGGCGATGTCATGGAGATCCTCCTGAGGAAGTCTGGTGGAGCGGGATTCAGATCGCGGAGGAAGCTGCCCGTTCGAGGGGCAGTCCTGTCCGGAAGCGCTCGAGATAGGTCGCGAAACCGGCCTCGTCCCGTGGGTCCGGTGGCAGCGCGTCGGTGGGCTTTCCGCCGAGGACATGGGTGCGCGCGAAATCGCCCAATGACGGCGCCTCGCCCTCGATGGCTGCCAAGCGATAGCGAGCGAGGAGCGCAATGCCCCATGCCCCGCCCTCGGCCGCAGTCTCGGACACGGCAACGGGGGAACCGATGGCGGCTGCGAGCAGGCGTTGAGCGACGCCAGGTGTCTTGAAGATCCCGCCGTGAGCGTGCATGGTGTCGATCGCGGTGCCTTCCTCGGAGAGAATCCGCATCCCGATGGCCAGGGTGGCGAAGGACCCAAGGACCAAGGAGCGCACGAGGTTTGCGAGGGTGAGACGACCGTTGGGAGCTCGCGCCAGCAGCGGTCGGCCCGCGTCGAGGTCGAGGATGGGCTCTCCCGCCACGAAGTCGTAGGCGAGAAGTCCACCCGCATCGGGCTCGGCGTCGAGGGCGGCATTCAGCAGCACGTCGAAGACGGTGTCGGGGTCGCTGTCGTGGCCCAGCGCGTTGGCGAATTGTCCGAAGACCTGGGCCCACTCGCCCAATTCGCTGGCGCCGTTGTTGCAATGGACCATCGCCACCGGATCCCCGGCAGGGGTCGTGACGAGGTCGAGTTCGGGGTGGACCGTCGCCAGCGGGTGCTCGAGGACGACCATCGCGAAGATCGAGGTCCCCGCGCTGATGGTTCCGCTGCGCGGGCAGACCGCACCGGTGGCGACCATACCGGTACCGGCATCTCCCTCCGGGGGACACAGAGGAATGCCGGGACGGAGCGTCCCGGTGGGGTCCAGCAGGAGAGCGCCCTGGGGGGTCAGCGTGCCGGCGTCCTCACCGGCGAGGAGAGGGCGGGGCAACAGTGAACGCAGGGGCGACGTGAATCCGTGCTCGTCGGTGAGTCGGTCGAAACGCTCCAGGAGCTCTTCGTCATAGTCATGGGTCGTGGTGTCCAGGGGGAACATCCCGGAGGCGTCGCCCACTCCGAGGACGTGTCGGCCGGTCAGGCACCAGTGGACGTACCCGGCCAGGGTCGTCAGGGTCCGCACACGGGCGACATGGTCCTCTTCGTCGAGAATGGCCTGGTAGAGATGGGCGGCGGACCACCGCTGGGGAATGTTCTGGCCCAACACCTCGGTCAGCTCGGCGGCCGCCTGTCCAGTCGTGGTGGTGCGCCAGGTGCGGAAGGGAACAAGCGGGTGGTCATCCTCGTCGAGGGCCAGGTAGCCGTGCATCATCGCTGAAATCCCGATCGCTCCGACGCTCGATGGGCGTGCGCCCAAGCGCTGCCGCGCGTTCTCGAGCAGTGAGGAACAGCAGGATTGCAAGCCGGTGTGGATCGCCTCAAGGGAGTAGGTCCATCGATCGTCGACCAGGGTGTTCTCCCACTCGTGGGTCCCGGTGGCCAGCGTCGTTCCGTCGGCGTCGAGCAGGCATGCCTTGATCCGGGTGGATCCGAACTCGATGCCGAGGGTTGTCCGATCGGACCGTGCGTCGGATGTCCCGCTCTCCGGGTTCTCGGGGTTGTCCTCGTGCTGCGCGTTGTCGGTGCCGCCATGCTCCGCCATCGTGAGTGCTCCATCCTGGGTCAGGGCTGCCATGCCATGTGGATGGGCACCAAGTCGTGGAGCTCATCCATCAGATACAATGTTAACGCTAACGTTCGCGGTCGCCCCGCACGGGTCGAGGTCGACCGTGGAGGAAAACGCGAGGCACGACACCGTCATCCGGCGTCAGGTCGTGCCTCGTTCTCCGACGTGACATGCGCAGTGAAGGGCGGTCAGGGCCAATGGACGGTTTCTTGTTCGGGGCGGCGTACTACGACGAGTACATGCCGACCCCTGATCGGCTTGGGACGGACATCGAGATGATGAAGGCGATCGGAGTCACGACCGTTCGGATCGCCGAGTCGACCTGGAGCACTCTCGAACCTCAGCCTGGTGTCTTCGATTTCTCCCACGTGGATCGTGTCATCGAGGCGATGACAGCTGCCGGGATCCGGGTGATCGTCGGGACCCCGACGTACGCGGTCCCGACGTGGTTGGTCGCCTCCCATCCCGAGGTGTTGGCGCAGACGCCTGCGGGACCCGGGCGCTACGGTGCCCGCCAGATCATGGACATCATCAATCCCGCCTATCGCTTCCACGCCGAGCGCGTGATCCGGGCGCTGATCTCCCGTACGGCCGAGCACCCCGGCGTCATCGGCTTCCAGGTGGACAACGAGACGAAGTATTACGACTCCGTTTCTGCGGATGTCCAACGAGCCTTCGTCAAGCATCTGCGTGACCGCTTCGATGATGACCTGGGGGCCCTCAATGCGGCATTCGGCCTGGATTACTGGTCGAACAGGATCAACGCCTGGGAGGATTTTCCCGACGTGACCGGCACGGTCAATGGGTCGTTGGCAGCGGCCTTCGACTCCTTCCGCCGTGATCTGGTCACGGAGTTCCTCTCGTGGCAGGTGGGGATCGTGCGTCAGTATGCCCGTCCCGATCAGTTCATCACGCAGAACTTCGACTTCGATTGGGCACCCGGGTGGTCCTACGGAGTCCAACCGTCCGTCGACCATTTCAAGGCAGCTCGCGTCGTCGATGTCGCGGGCGTCGACATCTATCACCCCACCGAGTCGAGCCTGACGGGCAAGGAGATCGCCTTCGGTGGAGACATCATGCGGTCGGTGAAGGACGGCGCGAACTACCTCGTGCTCGAAACCCAGGCACAGGGGCAGATGGGATGGCTTCCTTACCCCGGCCAGCTCCGTCTGCAGGCCTACAGCCATGTGGCCAGCGGCGCCGACGGCGTGATGTATTGGCACTGGCATTCCATCCACAACTCGTTCGAGACCTACTGGAAGGGCCTGCTCAGCCAGGACCTCGAACCGAACCCCACCTACGAGGAAGCCGGCGTCTTCGGACGTGAGATCGCTGAGCACGGGGACCGCGTGGCGCACCTGCGTATCCGCAACCGTGCGGCGATCATGATCTCCAACGAATCC
This sequence comes from Actinomycetales bacterium, assembly GCA_015655375.1. Classification (GTDB taxonomy): domain Bacteria; phylum Actinomycetota; class Actinomycetes; order Actinomycetales; family Actinomycetaceae; genus Pauljensenia. Next base: position 59,079 of record JAATFD010000003.1, on the reverse strand, counting down.
TTGACGGCCCTGCGTTGGTTCACGATCGAGCACGGATTCGTCGAGGGAGCCTACGGATCGTCCATCGGGTACAACGACGTCTTCCGATGGATCCATGACGCTTTGTTCGACCTCAACATCGGGTGTGACATCGTTCCTCCCGATGCGAGCGTCGAGCTGTTGTCCCGTTATGACCTGCTTGTGACGCCGGCCCTGTACGTGGCGTCCCAATCAACGCTCGATTCGCTGCGCGATTACGTGGCACAGGGCGGGTGCCTGGTCTCCACGTTCCGGTCCTTCGTCGCTGACGAGGACGTCACCGTGTGGGCGGATCGAGCGCCCCATTCCCTGAGGGACGTCATGGGAATGGGATACAGCCAATTCACCCGTCCCGAGGGCGGAGGAACGCTTGCTTTGAGGGGAGTCCTTGCTGAGGCCGCAGGCGCTCTGGATGCCGAGATGCGCAGGCCGCGTGCCTTCCTCGAACTGCTGCGTCCGGAGGGCGCCGAGGTCCTGGCCACCTACGACCACCCCGCATGGCGCGACTACGCAGCGGTCACCCGCCATCGTTTCGGCAGGGGAACGGCTGTCCATGTGGGGACCTTCACCTCGCCCGAGGTCATCAGGGCGGTCCTGCGCCTGGCCGCAGAGGACGCGGGGATCATCGAGTGGCCGACCGGCCTGGCGGGCCGTCTGAGCGTGCGTCGGGGAGTCAACAGGGCGGGTCACGATGTCACCTACCTGCTGAATTACCATCCGGAAGCGGTCACGCTGGGCAGCCCGGTGGCGGGTGCGGATGTGCTGGGTGGGACGAGGATCGAGGTCGGTCAGGAGATCGTCGTGGGTCCGTGGGACCTGACGATCGTTGAGTCCTGACAGCAGTTTGGGGAGTCGCTGGAGTCCGACTCCCCAAACTCGGACTCCCGGGGTCTCACCCCACGAAGGTGTGGAAGGACCGCGGGTCCAACTCGGCAGTGAACGATCGGCTCGTGTCCTGCGGATCCTCGAAGGAGAAGCTGACGGGCCGATCCAGGGGGTTCTGGACCACCACGGCCAGCGTTCCATCCGGATTCTGCGCAACCGTGGTCGTTGAGCTCAGGTGCCCGGTCACGCCGAGGCGCACCGCTGCCCTGCGCACGGCCTGGGAATAGTGGCGCATGACGTAGTACTCGGGGTTGCGCACGACCGTTCCGGCCTCCGGGTCAATGGTCAGCATCGAGTTCTGCGGCCAGCCCCAGGTGCTCGTCCGGGTCGGGTCCAGGATGAGGTTCCAGTAGGTGTAGGCGGTGGCTCCATGGCGTAGGTAGTGCTGGACCAGGTGGAAGACGTACTCGGCGTACTCCCAGGTGTTCGCGCCGTCCCCGCACTCGGATTCAGTCTGGACGATCTCGATCTCCGGCCACGACTCGTGGGTACGTGCGATGGCGCCCTGTCCCGCCCACTGGTAGCCGATCCCGGCGATGTAGGACCGCGCCCTCGGATCGAGCAGGATGTAGTCGACGAAACGGTTGTAGTTGTCGATCAACATCGTAGGTCCCGGTCCGAAGGAGGAATCCTCGGGACCGTTCAGGGTCCCCAGGAACACCTGGGTGTCCAAGCCCTCGCGCGTGACCAACGGACCAAGATGGTCGCGGATGAAGACGCGCAGCTCTTCGGCGCTCCACCGACAGGAGGGGAACTTCTGGTCGGCGAAGACCTCATTCTGGACGTGGAGCTGGTCGATGTGCACCCCGCGTTCGGCGTAGGCCTTGATGTAGGCGACCAGGTAGTGGGCGTAGGCCTCGAGATTCTGGGGGGTCTGGATCAGCCGGCCATGATTGTAGACGGCCGGGCTCTTCATCCAGGTGGGAGGGCTCCACGGGCTGGCGAACAACTCCATGTCCGGTTGGAAGCGCTGGGCTCCACGGATGAAGGGCAGCAGAGTCTGCTCATCGTGCTCGACCGAGAAGTGCTCCAGGTCGTAGTCGCCGGGGGTCTCATCGTAGGAGTACCAGGTGGCCGCAAAGTCATTGGCTCCCACGGGGGTCCTGTTGAAGCCGAAGTTGCACGTCGCCGGGTCGAACAGATCCCGCAGCGCCTCGTCCTGTGCCTTCTGGGGGAGAGCGGCCAAGGGAAGGTAGCCGAGTTCGTTGAAGCACCCGCCGAAGCCGCGGAGCGTCTGCTGACGTTCGCCGGTCAGGCGAACGCCGTCCGGGCTGGTCGCTCCGCTGCCCGGTGCGTCGCGTTCGTGCCAGCGATCCTGCTCGGTGGTCTCGATCCAGGTCCAGGTCATGTCGTCTCCTTCGTCGATCGTCGAGAGCTGCCTCGTGGTCGTTCTTCAGCGCGTGAAGCTCAGCACCCGTATCGAGGCGGGCGACACCTCGATACGGGCTGCCCCCTCAGTCACGATCGGCAGTGGAGCATCGGTCCGGCGCACCCGGTCCGGGTCCTCCGCCGTGTTGCAGTTCTGAGGATGAGTCGTCTCAAGGACCTCGTGGGATGTTGCCCGCGCTCCGGTGGGCAGCGTGAGCTCGACCGTGTTCGGCTCAGTCATCGAGGCGTTGACGAGGTTCACCGTGATGCGCGAGCCGGTCGCGGAGGCGAAGACGTGGATGTCCGGATCCGGCTCGCTGGCCTCGACCCGGAGCGCGGTGGCCCCGCGATGGGCCTTGTACATCATGAAGACGTCGTAGTTCGGCGTGAGGATCGTTGCCGGTCCGTCGGTGAGGATCAACGAGTTGAGCACGTTCACAGTCTGGGCGACGCAGGCCATCTTCACGACGTCCGCATTGCGGTGGAAGACGTCCAAGGTCAATGCCGTGGTGATCGCGTCGCGCATCGTCACCTGCTGGAAAAGGGCAGGCCGCTCCGTGAACGCGCTCCGGTGCCAGTTGCCCCATTCGCCGACGACCAGATCGAGGGCCTTCAGACGGGTGTCCATGGGGGACTCTGGTTCCGGCATGCGGGTGAGCCCCTCATCGATGAGGTCGCGTTGTTCGTGGATGACGTCCTCGATCTCGAGGGCGCCATGGATCACGCGATCCCATCCTTCACGGCTGAAGGAGGTAGGGGTGTCTTGGGGATCCTCGATGTTCCAGTTGTAGAAGTGCAGGTCGAGGGCGTCAATGGATGGCTGACGGAAGTTGGAGAGCGCCTCCAGCAAATCCTGGGTCCAGCGTCTGCGTTCCATGGGCTTGTTTCCGTCGGGACCGCAGGCGATCCGGTAGAGGCGGTCGGAGTCGGTGAGTCCGGATTTGAACGAGGGCATGGCGCTGGCGAAACGCCGGTACTCGTCGGCGTAGGCCGACGGTGTCATGAAGCCGCCGCCGGCCCACGCTTCGTTGCCCACACCCCAGTACCGGACGTCGTACGGCTCGGGTGAGTCGTTGTGTGCTCGTTCCTGCGCCAGCGCGGTGCCACGATCCCGGTTGCAATACTCCATCCAGTCGCGCATCTCGGCGACGGTGCCGCTGAGGAGATTGATGTTGAGCCAGGGTTCGGCGCCGATGAGGTGGCACAGTCGCATGAACTCTTCGGTCCCGAAGGCATGGTCATCGGTTTCGAAGGTGCCGAAATTCTCGTTGAAGGTCACGGGTCGGGTGTTCCGTGGTCCGATGCCGTCGCGCCAGTGGTACGTATCCGCATAACATCCGCCGGGCCACCGCACGACCGGTGGCTGCAACTCGGCGAGTGCTTCGACGACTCCGGTCCGAATCCCCTCGATGTTCGGAATCGGAGAATCGGGGCCCACCCAGAGTCCGTCAGAGATGCAGGATCCGAGGAACTCGATGAACTGTCCGTGCAGTTCGGGACGGATCGTGGCGATCGTGTCCTGCGGGTCGATCGAGAAAGTGGTCATGGTCGTTCGTCATCTCCGTTTGGTGGTGGGCACGAGGCGCCTCCGCCCGCAGGCGCGGACGGAGGCGCACCAGGTCAGCGCACGCTCTTGATACGCATGATGAAGAAGCAGGCCAGGAACACCAGGACGATGGCCGTGGGGAAGACCAGCTCGTAGGAATGAGTGGTTGCGACGATGACGGACGTCAGGAGGGGCCCGACCATCTGTCCGAGGGTCGTCGCGATGTTAAGGATGCCCAGGTTCTTGCCGGCGTCCTCGCCCTCGGGCAGAACATCGACGTTGAGCGCTTGGTCGACGGCACCGTAGATCGCGTACCCGAGTCCGCCGCCGACGACGGCGAACAGCACCATGCTCAGTGGCGTCTTCATGATCCAGGGCAGGGCATATCCGACAGCAAGAAGGAAGCTGGCGACGACGACCGGGATTTTCCTGCGTCCGATGCGGTCGGAGATCGGACCTGCCGTCAGGGAGGAAAGGAAGGACACGACGAGGAGGCCGATCGACATCGTGGAGATCGTTGCGGCGGACTGCTCGGTGGACTGCCCCATGAAGTCCTGGAGGATGTAGAGCTGGTAGTTGAGGATCATGTAGTAGCTGAGGATCAGCAACGAGCGCCCGGCGAATGCCAGGTAGAAGTCGCGTGCATGCCTCGGCGGTGTGAAGGACCTCAACAGGGCGCCTAGATCTGCATCAAGGGGCGGAAGTTCCTTGGCGGACGCCTCACGCGGCCAGACTGCGACGGTGATGAGGCCGGAAGCGGCCATTGCGATGCCGGCCACGATGAATCCGGTGGTCTGTTGGGTGATGAAGTGGGCGCCGATAAGGGTTCCGACTCCCTGCCCGACGAGGCTGCCGGCCGAGATGAAGGCGGACATCGTGCCCCGTGCGGACTTCGGGATTCGATCGGCCAGTACGGCCACCACGGGGGCGATCATCATGTTGAGACCGATCATCGACAGGCAGTAGCTGATTCCGATGAGCCAGACGGACGGCAGGAGTCCCATGGCGAGCAAGCTGACGCCGCCCAGGACTCCTCCGGCGGCGATCCATGGGGTGCGGCGTCCCAGAGCCGCGCGCGTCCTGTCGGAGAGATTGCCGACGATGACGTTGCTCAGGAGGGAGGCGATGGCCGTCACCGCATTGAGGACGCCCGAGGCCGCCACTTTGGACTCGGGAGCGACATCCGTCAGCCGCTGGGGGAGGAGAACCGAGGAGACAATGAAGAGTCCGACCATCCACAACAGCGTGAAAAGGAAGAATCCAGTGGCGAAACGCCCGCGAGTGGCGGGGGTGAGTGGTGTATGGGTATCTGGCCTGAGCGCGGGGTCGAGGTCGACGGTGGGCCGATCTGGAGCGGGATCCGCGGCGAGCTCTGCAGCGGCAGTGGTGGGGGGAATCATCGGCGCCTTCTTTGGTCATGTCGATGTTGCGACTGCGCAACGGAGACAATGTTAGCGTTCTCATTTTGAATTCCACAAGTGCAGAGAACAAGGCTCCGTCGGGATGGCCGGCGAGCTGAACGCGAGGGCTGAACGACATGGCGAGAACTATGGCGAAGCGCCGCGGGGTGTCGCCCGGGCACGTCGGAACCGCTCTTACGCCTAGACTGCAAGCGATGTCGCGCGTCGGACGTGGCGCTGGCGGGTGGAAGGGATGAGCGTGGCTGAGGCGGCCAGTGAGCGTTCCCGGTTGCGTCGTCGCCCGGGGCTCGTGGCAGTGGCGAAACGAGCGGGAGTTTCACATCAGACCGTCTCTCGTGTCGTCAATGGCTTCCCCGGAGTCCGGCCTGCGACCCGTGCGAAGGTCTTGGCTGCCATCGAAGAATTGGGATATCGGCCCAACAATGCGGCTCGTGTGCTGGTCACGCAGCATTCGGGTCTGATCGGGGTCGTTGCCGTCGGTTCGTTCCTCTACGGGCCGACGAGCACACTCGCTGCCGTGGAGCAAGCCTCCCGATACAAGGGGTACATGGTCCTGCTCGCGACGCTCCACGCTGATGACCCGGAAAAGGTCGATGTCGCGGTCAATGACTGCATCAATAGGGGCGTGGAGGCCGTCGTCATCATCGCCTCGCGTGAATCGTTGGTGCGGCACTATGCGACGACCTCATGGGACGTGCCCGTCCTCCTCGTCGGTCCGCGTCCCGGGGACGTGGCTCCGGTGCCCGCTATCAGCGTCGATCAGTTCGAGGGAGGTCGGATGGCCGCTCGGCACGTCCTTGACCTCGGGCATCGGGACGTGGCGATCGTCTCGGGGCCGCATGACTGGGTGGACGCGCAGGCGCGAGTGGCGGGAAGTCTGGAGGTTCTGCGCGCGGCCGGGGTGGAGCCGACGGTCGTCGAGGGCGACTGGAGTTCGTCTGGTGGGAAGAAGATCGGTTTGGGTCTTCTTTCTCTGTCGCCAATGCCCAGCGCTGTCATTGTTGGGAACGATCACATGGCGCTCGGCGTGCTCGCCGCGTGTGCGAGCAACGGAATTCAATGCCCGGAGCAGATCTCGATCATTGGTTTCGATGACGTGCCGGGGGCCGATTGCTACAACCCGCCACTCACGACGATCCGCCAGGATTTCACGGAGCTGGGCCACCGGGTCCTCGCCGCGACGCTGAAGATCATTGCAGAAGAGGATCCCGATCTGTCCTTGGTGGCACCCGTCCTCACGCTCCGGGCCTCGACGTCCACGCGTTGAGGCCCGGAGCAGGATTCGTCATCTGAATCAGAGTGGAATCCGTGGAGCCCTCTCACCCCTCGAGAACTGCCGCCAGATCCGCACCGTCCGCGGTCCGCAGCAGGACCTTGCCGCGCAGATGTCCTGCGGACAGATGTCTGTAGGCCTCCACGACGTCATCGAGGCTGTAGACGGAATCGATCGGGGCAATGAGCACGCCCCGCGCGATCGCGCCGGCCAGCGCATCGAGGTCGCCCTCGTGCGCCTTGGACATCCCGTCGGAAAGCACGCCCAACTCGCGTGCCTGTGGTCCCAGCGTGATCGTGTCGATGCGGTCGCCGGGCACACCCAGCTCCAGAAGCATCTCGACCTCGGCCTCGTCGCGGGTCGAGTAGGCGGCGGTGATCCCCTCGGGAGCGAGCTCCCTCAGCGCGTCGGCCAGCCCGTCCCCGTACGCCACAGGCTCGATGTCGAGGGCGCGCAGGGCCTGATGGTTCGCCCGGCTGGCTGACCCGATCACCCGTGCTCCGGTGGCGCGCGCGATCTGGACTGCGAGGATTCCGACGCCCCCGGCAGCGCCGGAGATGAAGACGGTGTCGGAGGGCCCGGGACGGATCGCGCGAACCCCGGCGATCGCCGTCTTCGCCGTGATGTCGAGGCCGGCGGCAACGTCCAGTCCGAGGCCGTCGGGCAGATGGTGCAGCTTTGAGGGATCGACGACCAGATGGTCAGCCTGGGCGAAGAACCGGTTGCCACCGAAGACGAGGTCGCCGATGGCCCAACCGTCGACGCCTCCGCTCACCTGGTCGATGACGCCTGAGAAATCGTTTCCGTTGCCCGAGGGAAGCGACAGTCCGCTTCCGTGTCCACCGGCCAGAATCTTCCAGTCCACGGGGTTGAGACCCGCGAAGAGGACCCGGACGCGGACCTGACCCGGACCGACCTGCGGCTCGGGTTCGTCGATGATGTGGAACTGATCGATTCCACCGAACTGGTCGAAGACGACTCGTCGTGACATGACTTCTCCTTGCTGGTTCATCGTGTGTGCGATTTCCACGATGGGGCACGCCGCGGCGGGTGTCCCCCTCCATGAGGAATAACCGTGGTCATGAGGTATTTGTTCCGTGTCGGACAGAAGTCTCCGCCGGCTGTCTCACCATCTGGTGTCGTGGTGAACCTCCTCCAGCCAGTCATTGACGAGGGCGCCCACCAGTTCGGGGCGTTCGATCTGTGCGTGGTGTCCAGGACAGCGAACGTCGCGTGCGGATAGTGCTTCAGCAGAGCGTATTGATCCTCGAACCCGACTGAGGAATCCTGACGGCCGGTGACGACGAGCGTCGGCACATCCAAGGGTGCTCCTTCCTCGGGAAGGAAGGACAGCTCGGAGGCGGCCTCGATTCGCGTCTGGGCGTCCGCATCCCCGAGTGACAATCCCTGCGCGACCTCATGGAGGAATCGGTCGTGGGTCGGACCGTCGCGCACCACGGCGAGCTCCGCGAACTCTGCTGCGGCGTCGGGATCATCGGCGGATCAACGCTTCCAGAAGGTGGAGTCCTCCCGTCGGACTTCGTGGGCGGCCAGATGCCGACCTTCGTGAAGGACATGTGTTCCCACAGGGCAGATCAGCGCGAGGCCGATCACGTGACCACGATGCCGATCGGCCAATGCGCGAGCGATGTAACCCCCGAAGGGTTCTTCGATCACGGCGAAAGGCTCGTCCCCGACCGTCGCAGCGACGTAGGCATCGACCGCCCCAAGAACGTCCTCGCTCGAATTGATGTCCTTCGGTGATCGACAGGGAAGCCGTGGAGGGCAAGCAACGGGTGTCCGGTCCCGTGGCGTTCGTCAGCGAGTGTCGTCATGAATCAACGGCAAGGGGCACTCTCCACGACTGCGCGAGGCCCGCTTCGGTGGGGGGGGGGCTTCATCGCGGCCGAGGACGGGTCTCGAGGTCGAAGGAGGACGTGTCTCACGGTGAGTTGGGGATGTGCTTCGCCACTGGGGCGCACGAGCCGACCGGCCACACTCGTGGTACCAAAATGGAGCGCCCTTCTGCGAAGGGCCACCTGTGGTGAATGCCGCCCTGCGTCGATCCATCGCATGTGGCCAGGAATCAGGCCGGGACGGCCAACCCCTCGACGACCTCGGCGCGGGGGAGAGCGATCAGCAGCTCGCCGGGGACGAACAGCTTCGACCGACGTAATCCGGACCCGATGCAGGACCATCCGGTGGCGCATCGGGAGTCGATGAGCAGGCGCCACTCATCGGGCACACCGACGGGCGTGATCCCGCCGTATTCCATCCCGGATGCCTCGACCGCGCGATCCTGCGGCCAGAAGGAGGCCTTGCGGACGTCGAGGGCCTTCTTGATGACGTGATTGACGTCCGCATTGGTCGTCGCGCGCACGACGCAGGCCGCGATCCTCTCCTCGCCGGCGCGCTTGCCGGCCACGAGGATGCAGTTCGAGGACAGGTCGAGGTCCATCTCGAAGTGCTCGGTCATCACCTCGGTGTCTGCGAGGTCGGGATCGATCGCGACGGCGCGGGCCTGAGCGGCCAGTTCCGGGTGGGTGGCCGCCAGAGCAGTCAGAGCGGCCGCGACGGGCGCCGCCAGCAAGTCCGTGTTCTCCAGCGCGGGAACTGTCGCGAGTGATCCGCTGCCCGGAATCGCGTCGTCGGATGTGGCCATGGGTGAATCTCCTCCGGTGGGGTGTGGGCGTGATGCTTCGCCAATGCGCCTCTCTCACGGTATTCGTCCGCGTCCGCAATGGTCACGTTCGCCCGGACTGCGACACCGCGTGACGGCGGGTGACGGTCTCGCTGCGAGCGAGTGTTACCGAACTGTGTCCACTCGGGATGTGCGCTCCACTGAGGAATGTGGCACCATCAAAAACATCCCGATTGAGAGCGCTCTCTGAACTGGCAATGCTGCCTGAGAGCGCTCCCGGATCGTCGGGTTGCAGCGTCCCCTTTGCTCGGCGTTTGCGTTCGGGCAGGTCGACACGGCAGCAGTGTTCTCACACACGAAGGAGTAGTTGTGACTACCAGGAAGACCCTTGCGGCGGCGGGCGTGGTTGCCGTCAGCGCACTTGCCCTCGGTGCCTGCTCGTCCGGCGGCGGAGAGACGGCGGAATCTGGAGCGACATCCGGCGACGATGGTGAGATCACTCTGACCGTCGCCACATTTAACGAGTTCGGATACGCAAATTTGTACCAGGAGTACATGGACACGCACCCGGGCATCACAATCGTCGAGAAGAAGGCGGCGACCTCTGACGAGGCTCGTCAGAACATGACAACGAAGCTCGCTGCTGGATCAGGGCTGTCCGATATTGAGGCCATTGAGATCGATTGGCTGCCGGAGCTTCTCCAGTATCCCGACCAATTCGTGGATCTGACGGATTCCTCATTGGCCGATCGCTGGCCGTCCTACATCACGGACAGCGCAACGGCCTCGGATGGAACGTTGATCGGGTACGGCAGTGACACCGGTCCTGAGGCCATCTGCTATCGCCAGGATCTGCTGTCTGCGGCAGGGCTCCCCAGCGATCCCGACGCCGTCGCGAAATGGATTGGTGGCAGTGACGCGACGTGGGATGACTACATCAACGCCGGCAAACAGTATGTTGCGGCGACCGGAAAGGCTTGGTACGACAGCGCTGGCCCGCTTTATCAGGCGATGGTGAATCAGCTGTCAAATGCATATGAAGAATCTGACGGAACGGTGAAGTCGCTGGCTGACAACAGCGACGTCAAGGCTCTGTATGAAAAGACGGTTCAGGCCTCGACCACGGACAACCTCTCGGCGCACCTCTCCCAATGGAGCGAAGATTGGGTCGCGGCCTTCCAGTCGGATACGTTCGCCACGATGATTTGCCCGGCCTGGATGACCACAAATGTGGAGGGCAATGCTGCCGGAGTGACCGGCTGGAACATTGCCAACGTGTTCCCCGGCGGTGGTGGAAACTGGGGCGGTTCCTATCTCACGGTGCCGACGCAGGGAGCGCACACGGAGGAGGCCAAGGCCTTGGCCGCATGGCTGACTGCGCCCGAGCAGACCGCGGAGGTCTTCACAACCGTTGGAAACTATCCGGCCGAGACTGAGGCGCAGGAGAGTGCCGACGTCCTTGCCGTGACGAACTCCTTCTTCAATGGGGCAAAGGTCGGCGAGATCTTTAAGGACCGAGCTGCAGCGATCACGGTGACGCCCTACAAGGGGCCGAATTACTTCTCCATCCATCAGGCGGTTCAGGACGCGATCACGCGAGTCGACGTCGACAAGAGCGATGACGCGGACACTGCGTGGCAGGGCGCGTTGAGCGACTTCGAGACGCTCGGCCTGGGCTGATCGACAGCCACGTTCCCCGGGGTGGGTGGCCGGGTCCGGCCGCCCACCCCATCGCCCGGGCTGTTCTTCTGCCTGGACGTCATCGAAATTCGCCTTGAAATGAGGGCTTCTCGTGAGCACGACTCCGGCGTCGGCGCAGACCGATGCCACGCGACTTCGGGATGAGAAGAAGGTGCGACACAGCTCCCGGCTTGGCCGACTTGACGTCGCAGTCTCTCCCTATCTCTATATCGCTCCGTTCTTCATCCTGTTTGCGGTCATTGGTTTGTTTCCCATTATCTACACCGCGTTCGTCTCCGTTCACGAGTGGAACACGATCGGTGGCCAAGGAGATTTCGTCGGACTTCAGAATTTCGTCGATATTCTCGGAGAGAAACGGTTTTACATTGCCTTGAGAAATACGTTCTCAATATTTCTCCTGTCTTCGGTCCCGCAAGTGATAATGGCCGTGGCCTTGGCCGCCGTCCTCAATGCGAACATCCGAGCCCGAACTTTCTGGCGCATGGGAGTTCTGCTGCCATATGTCGTGGCGCCAGTTGCCGTCGGCCTGATCTTCGGGAAGATCTTCGCCGATGATTCCGGGCTGATCAATGGAGTCCTCTCGTTGGTCGGCATGGACCCAATCGGATGGCACAAGGACGTGTTTGCCAGCCATTTCGCGATTGCGTCCATGGTGAATTTTCGATGGACCGGATACAACACACTGATTCTCTTGGCGGCGATGCAGGCGATCCCGTCAGACCTTTATGAGGCTGCCATCGTTGACGGCGCGGGTCGGTGGCGGCAGTTCTGGTCGATCACGATTCCTCAACTGAGGCCCACGATCGTGTTCGTGGTGATCACCTCGACGATCGGCGGTCTGCAGATCTTTGACGAGCCGCGAATGTTCGACCAACAGGGCCTCGGAGGCGCTTCGCGGCAATGGATGACGATCACGATGTATTTGTACGAGCTTGGCTGGGGTAACCAGAAGGCCTTCGGTAAGGCGTCTGCCGTGGCGTGGCTGTTGTTCCTGATCATTGTCGTCTTCGCATTGCTGAACTTCTTGCTCACGCAGCGAATATCGAGTTCCGGAGGTCCCAAGCTCACCCGCGTGCAGAAGGCGGAGATTCGCTCCCAGCAACGTCGGGTGAAGCAGGAGCAGCGCGCGCAACGTTCCGAGAGTGCCTCGCGGAACCGCGAGAATTTGCCAGCTTCTGAGAGGAGCCAGTCATGACTTCCGTCACGACGATCGAACAGATGGCGGGTCGGAGTGCGGCTCGCGCGGCGGCTCGTCAGAGGAATCTGGATCGGCCTCGGTCGACTGGGTACGGAATCAGCCGCCGACCGGGATGGGTCACGTACGCGATCCTGGCGACTGTTCTCGTCGTCAGTGCCTATCCGATCTATTACACGTTCTTGTTGGCTTCGGCCGATTCCTCATATATCGCCCAGAATCCGATCCCGAGTCTGATCCCTCAGGGGAAGTTCTGGCTCAATGTGTCGAAGGTGCTTGCGTCCGACATTCATTTCTGGAAATCGGTCGTCAATTCGTTGATCGTCGCCATGGTCACATCGATCTCGGTGGTGTTGCTCTCGACATTGGCCGGATACTCTTTTTCGAAGCTTCGGTTCAAAGGGCGTCGTGGACTGTTGGTCTTCGTCATCGCCACGATGGCCGTACCCACGCAGCTGGGTGTCATCCCGTTGTTCATCCTCATGTCGAATCTGGGGTGGTCCGGCAAGCTGATCGCGGTCATCGTCCCGGGTCTGGTAACGGCATTCGGAGTGTTCTGGATGACGCAGTACCTGGATTCGGCGCTCCCGTATGAGCTCATCGAGGCGGCGCGCGTCGACGGGTGTTCGATGATCCGGACGTTCTGGTCAGTCGCCCTGCCCGCTGCGCGGCCTGCAGCGGCCATGTTGGCGCTCTTCACCTTCATCGGCTCGTGGACGAACTTCTTCTGGCCGTTTATCATCCTGAATTCGTCGAATCCCACGCTCCCGATTGCCGTCCAGTTGCTCCAGGCCTCCTATTTCAAGGACTACGCGTTGGTCAGCGCGGGCCTGGTGCTGTCAATCATTCCATTGCTCGTTCTTTTCATCATCGCCGGGAAACAACTGGTCTCGGGCATCATGCAAGGAGCTGTCAAGGGATGACCACACTGTCTTTTCCCGAGGGATTCAGATGGGGCGTCGCCACTGCGGCCGCGCAGATCGAGGGCGCCTCCCGTGAGGGTGGCAAGGCCGAGTCGATCTGGGACGCGTTGTGCACCGAACCCGGTGCGATCCTCGACGCCTCGACGATCGACATGGCTTGCGACCACTACCATCGCATGCCCGAGGATGTCGTCCTCATGGCGAGCCTGGGTGTCAGGACCTATCGCTTCTCGGTCTCTTGGGCGCGGGTGATGCCCGACGGGCACCTGGTCAATGAAGAAGGCCTCGACTTCTACGAGGATCTCGTCGACCATCTGCTGGCCGCAGGCATCGAGCCCTGGCTGACTCTTTACCACTGGGACCTGCCCCAGGTCCTCCAAGACCGGGGCGGATGGGCCTCGCGGGAGACCGCGGAACTCTTCCGGGACTACGCCGTGGCGGTCTATGACCGGTTGGGCGCGAAGGTCCGGACGTGGACGACACTCAACGAACCATGGTGCTCCTCCTTCCTGTCCTATGCCGCTGGTGAGCACGCTCCGGGTCACACCGACCCAGGCGAGGCCGTCGCGGCCGTCCATCATCTGCTCCTCGCCCACGGGCTGGCGCTGACGGCGTTACGGGAGCGGGCGCGCGCGGTGGGACAGGACCGGGAGTTCGGTCTGACTCTCAACTTCACGGTCGCCCACCCGGCCGACTCGGAGGACCCGGGCGACCTCGACGCGGCCCGACGCATCGACGGGCTGTCCAACCGGCTGTTCCTCGACCCGATCTTCAGAGGCCGATACCCGGCGGACGTCGTTGAGGACATGCGTTCGGAGGCCGACCTCCTGCAATGGGTCCACGAGGGCGACCTCGAGCTCATCTCACAGCCGATCGACGTCCTCGGGGTGAACTTTTATAACGGGCAGAGGGTCGCCGCGCCGCATCCCGATGACGGCTCCCCTTTGGTCACGCGCAATGATCGGGGTCGGTTGCGCCGTTCGGCCAATGTCGGATCCGAACGCGTTCGCGTCCTTCCGCGCGACCTCCCTCACACGGGAATGGGGTGGGAGGTCGACGCGAATGATCTGGTGCTGCTGTTGACCCGGCTCGACCGCGAGTACACGGGGCCCGCAGGCATTCCATTGGTCATCACCGAGAACGGTGCCGCCTACGACGACGTTCCCGATGCGTCTGGCTTCGTCGACGACTCGAGTGGACGTCTGGACTACATTCGGAGCCACTTGCTCGCGGTCCATCGGGCGATCGACGAGGGCGCGGATGTGCGGGGCTATCTCGTGTGGTCTCTGATGGACAACTTCGAGTGGGCGTTCGGCTACACCGAACGTTTCGGAATCGTGCGGGTCGATTTCGACACGCAGGAGAGGGTACCGAAGGCCTCGGCACGGTGGTTCGCGCGGGTGATGGCCAAAGGCGTCCTCGAGATCGACTGAGGTCGGGTGGCTGACGGGTGGATGATCGACCCGGGGAAAGCAGATTCAGCGCCGCCCTCATGGGATGATCGCCGGTGACTCAGGGAGGTGAGCGTGATGGTCGAGTCCACGGGGGCGGCCACCCTCGAAGATGTCGCGCGGGCCGCGGGTGTGTCACGGGCAACGGTCTCCCGGGTCGTGCGTGGTGAGCCCGGTGTCTCGCAGAAGAAGGCGGCGGTCGTCCAGGCCGCCGTGGACCAGCTCCACTACATTCCGAATCGCGCGGCGCGCTCACTGGTCACCCGGCGTACGGACACGATCGCTCTGATCGTCCCCGAGCCGGATCAACGGATCTTCTCCGATCCGTTCTTTGCCCAGACCGTCCAGGCGATCTCTAGCTCGCTCGAGGACAGCGACATCCAGTTGGTCATGGCCTTCGCCGACCATGCGGGCAGCCAGCAGCGACTGCGCCCTTTCCTCCACGACGGGCACGTCGACGGGGCGATCGTCGTGTCGCATCACCAGATTCCCGGCCAGATCGAGACCTTCATGCGTGCCCCGATCCCGATCGTCTTCATCGGGCGACCGGCCCAGTCGACCTCGTCGCTGGCGTGGGTCGACGTCGACAATCGCGAGGGCGGGCGCCTGGCGGCCCGACGAATGATTGAGTCAGGGGTGACGCGTCCGGCGATCATCACCGGGACGCTCGACATGGTCGCGGCCCAGGACCGATTGGAGGGATTCCGATCGGAGCTGTCAGCACACGACCTCGAACCGGTGATCGTCAAGGGGGCATTCACCTCCGAGTCGGGGGCCGTGGCGGGCCTCGAGCTGCTTCCGATGATCCGATCCGGCAGGGTGGACGGAGTCTTCGCCAGTTCCGACCTCATGGCGCTGTCGGCGATGGATGTATGGAGGGCGGAGGGCGTACGTGTTCCCGAGGACGTGCGGGTGATTTCTTTTGACGACCTCGACATAGCCGCGCGAACCACGCCGTCGTTGACCTCGGTGACGAACCCGGCCGATCAGTTGGCGGTCGTGGCGACGAAGATGCTGCGAGACCGGCTCGACGGAGCGGACACGGACCAGCCTGTTCTGCTGCGGACTCGGCTGATCGTGCGCGCTTCGGGGTGAGGGCCTCGTGAGCGAGGCCGTCAGGCGGTATGGCTGACGGTGAGCCTCGCGTGGTGGACGGAAGCCGCGTGGAGGGAAGGTCGTGAGGCTTCTCACCGAGGAGGGCAAGGGACGCCGTCAGGGAGGCTCTGTTTGTGTAGACTGAGTGCCGATCCTCCGCGTGACGGTATCGTCTGAACCTCCCCAGGGCCGGAAGGCAGCAAGGATAAGGGCGCGCTGCCGGGTGCGCGGGGGATCCCTTTGCATCTTCGGTGTCGGGTGGCTTGTGCCAGGGACCCTGTCAGTTCGCCCAGAGAGATCGCCCGTGGATGGTGCCTCGCGCACGTCGCCAAGTGAGGGCGCGTACCCGTAAGGTTCGAGTGTGACGACAGCTCTTTATCGCAGGTACCGACCCGACACCTTCGACCAGGTGATCGGGCAGGACCACGTGACCGTGCCCCTGCGCGCGGCGCTGAGGGCGAACAAGGTCACCCACGCCTATCTCTTCTCCGGGCCGCGCGGATGTGGCAAGACGACCTCGGCCCGGATCCTTGCGCGTTGCCTGAACTGTGCGGAGGGCCCGACCGACACACCCTGCGGGCATTGCGATTCGTGCCGCGAACTTGCCACGGGCGGCCCGGGGTCCCTTGACGTCGTCGAGATCGATGCGGCGTCCCACGGTGGCGTGGATGATGCCCGTGACCTGCGCGAGCGAGCGACCTTCGCCCCGGTGAGGGACCGCTACAAGATCTTCATCATCGATGAGGCCCACATGGTGACGACCCAGGGCTTCAACGCGATGCTCAAGCTCGTCGAGGAACCGCCTCCCCATGTGAAGTTCGTCTTCGCGACGACGGAGCCCGACCGGGTCATCGGCACGATCCGGTCGCGCACGCACCACTATCCCTTCCGTCTGGTGCCGCCCGACATCCTGGAGCCCTATCTGCAGACCCTGTGCGATGAGGAGCGCATCTCGGTGGGTGCGGGGGTTCTGCCCCTGGTCGTACGTGCCGGTGGGGGATCGGTGCGCGACACGCTCTCCGTTCTCGATCAGCTGATGGCCGGGTCCATCAACGGGATGCTCGACTACACCCAGACGATCGCCCTGCTCGGCTACACCGACTCGACCCTGCTCGATCAGACGGTCGATGCGCTCGCCGGCGGCGACGGGGCGGCGGTGTTCCGCGTCGTCGAGCGGATGGTGGAATCCGGACACGATCCACGCCGATTCGTCGAGGATCTCCTCCAGCGGCTGCGCGATCTGTTGATCATCGCGGTGGCCGGTGACGGGGCGATCGATGTGTTGGCTGGGACGCCCGCCGACCAACTGGAACGCATGCAAGTCCAGGCCCGCAACTGGGGGCCGAGACCACTGTCGCGCGCGGCGGACCTGACTGACCTCGCGTTGCGGGACATGACGGGGGCGACCTCGCCCCGGCTGCAGTTGGAACTGCTGCTCGGGCGGATCCTGGTTCCCTCCGAACCTGCGACGGGCGTCGCGCAGCTGGCCCTCGGTGCGGCCCCGGTTCCCGGAACGGTTGGAATGGCTGGCGGGGGTGCGCCTCGTGAGGCAGCCCCGGTGGCATCCGGTGCACCCAGCGGGGGCGAGCGTTTTGGAGCCGCCCAGGCCAAAGCGGCCTTCCAACGACGGCACCAGAACGGGCAAGGAGGCGAGGCCGGGGGAACGCAGGCTTCGGCGGTTCCGACACTGACGACACCTCTCTCCGCGTCCGAGGCCTCGCGGTCGTCTGTTGCTTCCCGCACTGAGTCGTCGGTTCCCGCTCCCGCGCGTTCCGCACCGGCGCCAGCAGCGGCCTCGTCGGGATGGACGGAAACGGTTGCGCCGATCGGCGGGCCGACGCAGGCCCCGCAGCCCGAGCCGACGCCCGCTGCGCGGAATGCGGAATCGAAAGCTGTCCAGAAGGAGAGCCCGCAGGCTCCGGCCGAGGCGGTCTCCGGTCCCAAGGCTCCGGCGGTCGACGACGTGCGGTCCGCCGATGTGCCGGACACGCCTCCGACTTCGGGCTCGAATGCCGGTCGCGATGCGGACATGCTGCGCGAGAGGTGGCCTGAGGTCGTCGAACGGTTGTCCCAAATCAGCCGTGTCTCCTGGACTCTGGTCGATCAGAACGGTCAGCTCGGTGGAGTCGCCGGGCACGTGGCTGTCGTGTTGTTCCCCCATGCCGGTTTGGTCTCGGCCTTTGTCGGCGGACATCGAGAACCTGATGTCGAATTGGCCATCCATGAGGTGACGGGTCTGACGCTGAGCGTCCAGGCCCAGGTTGGCCAGGCCGGTGGCGGCACGAGCGTGACGACCCCCGGATCGGAGGCCGCTCGGTCCGAAGTTCGGGTCGACCGTGCGGAGCAGGAGGCGCGTTCCACGCAGGCCCCGAGTCCGACGTCGTCGGCTCAGGGGGGTGGGCGCGATTCAAGTGCCTCCTTTCGATCAGGGGCGAGTACCCCGGCCGTGACCGACCGCGCTGCTTCGGCGCCTGCTCCTGCTGTCTCCGCTTCCGTCACCACCTCGTCCGTTGGTCCCGCGCCGATGCGGAGCGGCGCTCCACAGGTGCCCACCTCCACAGCCGAAGTGGGCACCGGTGCCGGTGACGGGTGGGGTCCTGTGGCAGTTCCCGGCTCCGCTGCTCCTGAGATGGAGGAGACCGGGACCGGGCCCGAGGTCTCGACCGAGCCCGAGAAGCCGGTCGACCTGGCCGAAGTGGCGTCGTCGACCAGTCCAGAGGCTTCCACCACGGTTGCTGCGATGCCGGTGTCGATCCCGGAGCCCTCGTTGACCCCGCAGCCCGACGCGCACGAGCCGCCGACTCCGGATGACCCCGTTCCGATCGCCCCGGTTTTCGAGGATGAGATGCCTGAACCCGAGGACGGGGACTGGCCTGCTCTCGAGCCTGAGCCTGGACCAGAACCCGAACTGGAAAACATGCCATCGGGATGGTCGGAGCCGGTGGCAGTCATCCCCGGCGGTCTCAACGAGCCCTTCTTCGAGGGTGCGTCCGAGGACGCCGTTCCCGCCGCATCCGTTCACCATCGATGGGAACCGGGCGAACCGACTGAGTCCGCATCGACGTCCGACGCCTCGGATGCGCGCTCGGGCGGGGTGCTCTCGTTCGGCGATGCCCCCGAACAGGGGACAGACCCCGCGTCCGGTCCGGAACCGGTCCGCGCGAGCGTTGCCGCCGCGATGGATGAGTCCGCCAGCATCGACGATGACGACGTGGAGGTCTCCACGAATGTCGGCCTGCCCGCCGTGCTCGAGATTCTCGGGGGCAAGGTCATCGAGGAGCTCGCCGACGAGGAAGGGGATCGCTGAATCGTGTTCGAGGGAGCTATCCAGAATCTGATCGACGAACTCGGCAGGCTGCCGGGGGTCGGGCCGAAGTCCGCTCAACGCATGGCCCTGTACCTGCTGGCAGCCGAGCCCGACGACGTCGCGCGTCTGGTCGATTCGATCCAGGCGGTGCGTGAGCGGGTTCACTACTGCTCGATCTGCGGCAACATCACAGAGGCCGACACCTGCTCGATTTGCCGTGACGTCACGCGCGATCCGACCGTGATCTGCGTCGTCGAGGATGCCAAGGACATCCAATCGGTGGAGAACGCCCGCGTGTTCCGCGGTCGCTACCACGTGCTGGGGGGCGCGATCGACCCGATCCACGGCATCGGCCCCGACCAGCTGCGCATCCGGCAATTGCTGACCCGTCTTCAGGATGGTCAGGTCACCGAGATCATCATCGCAACCAACCCGAATATCGAGGGTGAGGCCACGGCATCCTACCTGGCGCGAACCCTGAGCACGATCGGCATCGCGACGTCTCGGCTCGCCATGGGCCTGCCGGTCGGCGGCGACCTCGAATACGCTGACTCCGTGACGCTGGGTCGCGCTATGGAGGGCCGTCGCTCGATGACGTGAGGAGTTCCCGGTGATCTGGAGCGGGTTCTTCATCTCCCTGATCGTCATGGCCTTCACGCCCGGGCCCAACAACCTTGTCTCCTTCGAATACAGCCGTCGCCTCGGGTTTCGGCGCTGCGTCCAACTTCTGCTGGGGCTCGCCGCGAGCATCGCGCTCGCCTACTGCGCGGTGGCGTTGTGGGTGTGAACGGGGCCGGCCACGGTCAGGCCGCAGCGTCGAGGCGGCGCTGAATCAGCGCTCGAGCCTCTCGCAGACCGTCGATCTGCGCATCGAGGTCGGCGAGGCGCATGGTGAGGGCCTTCGTCGTCGCCGCGCACATCGCCGTCGAGCTGTCGCTCAGGCAGGGGGAAAGGACTCTGACCTCGTCGACCGTCAGCCCGACAGCGAAGAGGGAACGCAGGCGGCGGGCCCGCTCGACCTCGTCCTCGTCATAGTCGCGATAGCCATTGGACAGGCGGACGGTCGGGAGCAGGTTCTCGTCGGTGTAGTAGCGGACCTGGCGCGGGCTGAGCCCGGCGAGGGCGGCGAAACGACCGATGCGCATGGATGGCCTCCCGGAATCTGTGGCTTGACTGTGACACTAATGTCAAAGTTTAGCGTGCGAGTCATGAAACGAATTCCACTCCTTTCCCTCGTGGTGATGGCCGTGGTCGCCACCGACACCTTCCTGGTCGCGCCCCTGTTGCCCGACCTCACCCGGCGCTTCGGCAACTCGGCGGAGCAGGCCGGATGGATGGTCTCGGCCTATGCGATCGGCTACTGCCTGACCGCGGTCTTTTCTGGCCCCTTGTCCGACCGATTCGATCGCAAGCGAGTCCTGGTCCTTGGGATGGCTGTGTTCTCGGTTGCGACGGCGGCGTGCGGTCTGGCCTGGACTTTCGAGTCGATGCTCGCATTGCGATTCCTCACCGGTGTGGCGGCAGCGGTGGGAAGTCCCCAGATCTGGGCGGCGATCCCTCAACTCGTGCCGGCCGACAAGGTGTTATCCGTGATGGCCGCCCCGACCGCCGGGTTGACGATCGCCCAGCTTGCCGGGGTGCCGGTGGGCAGCTTCCTCGCGGCGCGGTCGACCTCGGTGCCGTTCATCGTTGTCGGAGCACTCGGCGTCTTGGTGACCATTGCCGTGATCGTGTGGTTCCCGAGCGTGCCATCCCGCGGATCCTCGGGGAGCCTTCTCGGGCAGTATGTCGAGTTGGCCCACACGCCTCATGCCCTGGGGCGCTTCGCGGCTTACCTGATCTTCCAGACCGGGAACTTCGCGGTGCTGTCCTTTGCGCCCACGTGGTTCGCTGACGACTTCGGGCTGACGACTGCGAGGATCGGCGTCGCGATGATCGTGCTGGGGGCCGGGAACACGGTGGGTGCGTTGGTCGGTCCGCGCATGGTGCGGCGACTTGATGCGGGTCGGACGCTGGTCGTGGCCACGGTCGTGTACGCCTGCGTCTACGTCGCTCTGCCCGTCTCGCCCGGGATCCGTCAGGCCGTGGCCGGACTGACTCTGACTTTCGCAGTGGGCGGGGTGATCTTCCCAGTCTTCCAGATGCTGCTCCAATCATTGACGACGACCGCCCGGGGCACCGTGTCGGCGTTGACGAATGTCTTGATGTATGCGGGTAGCACGATCGCGGGGATCATCGGTGGTCCGCTGATACTGGCAACGGGCGGCTTCGCCGGGATCAGCGTGTTGGCGCTGATCGCGGTGCTGGTTTCCGGGGCACTGTGGGCAGCGTCCTGGTCGCGGTCGGAGGCTTCCGTGTCGTAAGGGCGCTGGATGGATGGGGCGTCGAGTGCACAACCAGGTCGGTCTCGAGGACAGGCGATGTGCTTCACGTCCGGCAGAGGGCGTGCCTCACGGTCCGCGGTCGCCCCTCAATCGGGCTGCGGATTCACAGGATGCATACAGGTTCTGCTCTGCACTCCTGACAGAGTCGATGCCACAATCACACATGTGAACCATGACGATCCGGTCTTCGTCCGACCCGACGGGTCGGCCACTCGCGTCCTCGTTGTCGATGACGAGGTCGTCCTTGCGGAATTGCTCGGAGCGGCCTTGCGCCACCATGGCTGGGACGTGCATACCGCCTCCACCGGATGGGAGGGACTCGACGTCGCGCGGGAATTCGACCCGGACGTCGTCGTCCTCGACATTCAGATGCCGGGCCTGGACGGCATGGAGACCCTCGACCGTCTGCGCAAGATGGACCCGCGCCTGCCCGTCCTCTTCCTGACGGCGCGCGACTCGGTGTCCGATCGCGTTCTGGGACTGCGTGCCGGTGCCGACGACTACGTGACCAAGCCCTTCGACCTCGACGAGGTCATCGCGAGGCTGGACGCGCTGTTGCGCCGTGCGGGAATGAGCGCCCTCAATGTCCGGCACGTATTGAGCGTGGGCGACCTCGAACTGGATGAGGACTCCCACGACGTGACCCGCGGAGGCGAGGCGATCCAGCTGACGAACACCGAGTTCGAGGTGCTGCGCTATCTGATGGAGAATCCGAACGTCGTTCTGTCGAAAGGCCAGATCCTCGACCGGGTCTGGTCCTACGATTTTGGCGGTCAGGCCAACATCGTTGAGCTCTACATCTCCTACCTGCGGCGCAAGATCGAGGCCGACCGCCCGACGATGATCCACACTGTGCGCGGCGCGGGCTACATGCTGCGTCCCGGCGAGGACACTCGGTGATCGATTCCGCGGTTCCGGGTCGCGATGCCCGACACGATCCCGGAGAGTTGGAACACTCGGGCCGCCGGCGCAGATCCCTGCGGTGGAGGGTCAGCGCTCTGGTCGCCCTCGCCGTCTGTGTCGCATTGGTTGTCATTTCCGCTGCGTCCGGCATTGCGATGCGCCAATGGATGGTCTCCCAGATCGACGAGGACCTGGCGAACAGTCTGGAGCGAGGTCCCCACGACGGAGACCTGCCCGAGGGTAGTCCCGACGCGTCCCAGGACCAGACGCAGAGCGATTCGTCGGCGCCCGAGGGACTGAACGGACCGGGGGCGGGGGATGGCACGTTGCGCCTGACGAGTTCCGGTGGGGACATCGAGTCCGGTGTCGTCCAGGACCATGAGATCGTCTCCCTGGATTCGGATGTGGAAGCGAAGCTCCTCGGTGTTCCGGCGACGGGAGCCGGACACACGGTCGGCTTGGGTGACCTCGGCAGTTTCCGAGTCGCAGCGATCGACACCGGCGGTCGCCGGATTGTCATAGGGCAGTCCCTGAACAGCACGAATGGGGTCATCGCGACACTGATCTGGGTCGAGGGCGTGCTCTCGGTTCTCATCGCGGCCGCCGTCGCATTCGGCGCACTGTCCTGGCTGTCCCGTGAGCTTCGGCCCCTGGCGCGGGTCGCGTCCACCGCCCGGCGGATCGGCGACCTCGATCTGCACGGCGCGAGCCTGCGCCCTCTGGAGCGGGTCGATCCTGAGGACACCGAGCCGGGGACTGAGGTCGGCGACGTCGGACAAGCCCTCAACACGATGATCGACAACGTCGAGTCGGCCTTGCGTGAGCGAATGCGCTCCGAGGATCGGCTCCGTCAGTTCGTAGCCGATGCCTCCCATGAGCTGCGCACGCCGCTCGCCTCAATCCAGGGATATACGCAGTTGCTCCAACGTCAGTCCGTCGATTTGGAGCTCGCGTTGACGCGGATCTCCTCGGAGTCGCACCGCATGTCCGGCCTCGTGGAGGACATGCTGCTGCTGGCACGCCTCGATGCCGGTCGAGAGCTTGCGGCCGTCCTCGTCGACGTCGTCCCGCTGGCCGTTGACGCGGTCTCCGACGCACACGCCGCGGGCCCCGACCACGTGTGGTCGCTCGACATCGGTGAGGACGCGGTCTCCTGCGTGATCCGCGGGGATGAAGCGGGGTTGCGTCAAGTGTTCGCGAACCTCGTCAACAACGCTCGCGTCCACACGCCGGCCGGGACGCATGTGGTGGTTGGAGTGCATGCGTGCGCATCGGGTGAACGCGCGGAGTCTGTCGGCGGGGATGCCGTGGTCATCAGGGTCTCCGACGATGGCCCGGGCATTCCCGAGGACATGCGGGTGCGGGTCTTCGACCGCTTCGTGCGCGGGGACACATCACGGTCGAGGTCGGGGTCGGGCGCCGGATCATCGGGCTTGGGTCTAGCCATCGTCTCCTCGATCGTCGAGTCGCTCGGTGGCCATGTCGAGCTGGAGACATCCGACGAGGGGACGACCTTCGTCGTCGTGCTTGCCCGAGTGACCGAGGCGGATTCGGGCGGGCACACCAGCGCGGACGATGACGTGGACTAGGACGTGGCGGTGTCGGGCAGAGCCGCACGGGCTAGATGGTCGTGTCGAAGAAAATGGTCCTCGGCTCCATGGGCGACCGAGTGAGTGAATTAGTGGTGCGGAGGGCTCGACAAGCGTCCGGATTGTGTTCCTTTCACCAGATGTCGGGAGACGGCAGCGGGGAGAGACCTCGAGGACGGGGCCCGTGAGAGCCGGACCCCTCACTTCCGCCTTCGTCCGGACGTGGGACCGCCCTCGTCGACCCCCACAGTTCATTCACAGCAGTGCCACAGCGGTGTCCGGAGCGGACCCCGGACAGTTAGGTCATGGCACGTCAGAGCACCATTGAGCGGGACGACAAGTTCCCGCGCCATGACACGGGGGAGACCGTGGGCATTGCGGTGCCGCGCGTATTCGACCCGGCCGGCCCGGCATCCACATCGGTGGTAGAACCCGCTCCCGTTCTGGTCGGGGAGACGCCCCGGCATCCTCGACTGGACATCCTGGTTCCGGTCCACAATGAGGAGCGCATCCTCGCGGCCTCGATCGCTCGTCTCGACGAGTGGCTTGATGACTGGGCACACGAGGGCGGCCCCAGCTCTCGCATCAGCATCGTCGACAATGCATCGACGGACGACACGTGGCCCCGTGCCGTCGAGTTCGCTCACACCCACGCCAGGATCAGGGCCGTCCACCTCGGGCTCCAGGGCCGCGGACGAGCACTGCGCCAAGTCTGGAGCACCTCAGACGCCGACGTCCTCGTCTACATGGACGTCGACCTCTCGACCGGGTTGGACGCCCTGCCTGCTCTCGTCGCGCCGCTGCTCAGCGGCCATTCTCAGGTCGCCATCGGGAGTCGTCTCTCGCGCGATTCGCGGGTTCGCCGTGGGAGCAAGAGAGAGGTCATCTCGCGGTCCTACAACGCGATCCTCCACGTGACGCTCGGCACCCATTTCTCAGACGCCCAGTGCGGATTCAAGGCGATCCGTTGGGACGCGGCGCACCAGTTGCTCCCCTGGGTGCGTGATGATCGCTGGTTCTTCGACACCGAGCTGCTAATCCTGGCCGAGCAGGCTGGGTTGCGCATTGCCGAGGTCCCCGTCGATTGGATCGATGACCCGGATTCGCGCGTCGCCATCACCCGTACCGCCACGGACGATCTCAGGGGTGTCGCGCGCGTGGGGTGGAATCTCGTGCGAGGGCGCTATCCGCTCCGCCGGATCCACGACGCCCTCGTCACACCGTTGCCGGAGGTCTCGGCGGCGAACGCGCCGGACGGATCCGGGGCAGACTCAGCGACCGATCCCGTGGCGGGCCGCGACGTCTATCCATCGCCCGGCCGAAGCGGGCCGCGCGCCGCGCACCTCATCGACCAGGTGATCCGTTTCGGGATCGTCGGTCTTGCCTCGAGTGCGCTGCAGGGAGTGCTCTACCTGGTGGTACGCCCTTTCATGGGCGCCTCGGCCGCCGCAGTCGTGTCTCTGGTCCTCGCGACCTTCGCGAACACGGCGGCGAACCGGGGCTTCACCTTCGGGGTGAGAGGACGCTCCGGAGCGTTGCGCTCCCAGGTCCAGGGACTCGTGCTGCTGGTCGTGACCTGGGCGCTCCAGACCGGTGCGCTCGCAACGTTGGCCGCCAGCGGGGTGACGTCACGGATGATCGAGGCCGTCGTTGTCATCGCCTGCGGGATGGTCGGGGGCGTGATCCGTTTCATCGCCATGCGGGTGTGGATGTTCAACGAGGAGGTGCAGCCATGACGGAGGAGGAGGACCGGACAAGTGGGTCGGACCTGATGCTGGTGCATGTGGGAGGGGCACTGGACAGCGACGACTGCCGTTATCTCGGGTTCCCGGGAAGGGCGACGAGGACGAGGATACGGAGCCTGTTCGGGTCCGCGCGCGTGATGCCGGCGGGCCAGACGGATGGGTCGATGACCGCCGCCGACCCGGCGGGGCCTCGCAGTGATTCGCGCACGAGCAGGGCGCGCGGACGGAGAGGACGGGCATGAGCGCCGACGCCGTCACGGGACCCGTGGGCCCCTCCGGGCCGACTGGGCCTGCCGCTGCGGCCCCGGGGCGTAGGACGCCGGCGCGCGCGGGGGCAACGGCCTGGGCCGTCGCCAGGACCAGGTCCCTGGTCTCCCGGCCGGAGGGAATCGCCCTCCTCATCGTCACCGCCGTCCTCTACCTCGTGGGACTGAATTCCTCGGAGTGGGCGAACTCGTTCTACTCGGCGGCCGTCCAGGCCGGATCGCAGTCGTGGTGGGCGTTCCTGTGGGGTGCCTCCGACATGGCGGCCTCGATCACGGTCGACAAGCCCCCGATGTCGATCTGGGTGATGGCGCTCTCAGTGCGGCTGTTCGGACTGAGCTCGTGGTCGATCCTGGTCCCCGAGGCGCTGATGGGTGTCGCGACCGTGTGGATCGTGTGGCGCACCGTGTCTCGTTACGCCGGGCGCTGGCCAGGGTTCTGGGCGGGCGTGGCGATGGCGACGACTCCCGTGGCGGTCCTGATGTTCCGGTTCAACAATCCGGATGCCCTGTTGCTCCTGCTGCTGACCGGGGCCGTGGCCGCGGGTCTGCGCGCCACCGAGAAGGGGCGCTTGCGCTGGCTTGTCCTGGCAGGCGTCCTGGTCGGATTCGGCTTCCTGACCAAGCAGCTCCAGGCGTTCCTGGTCCTGCCGGCGATCGCCGTGACCTACCTGGCCTTCGGGCCGAGGACCGCCCTGCGTCGCCTGTGGCACGGTGTGATCGCGATGGCCGCAATGGTCGTCGCGGGAGGGTGGTGGGTGGCGCTGACTGTCCTCATCCCCTCGGGCTCGCGGCCGTGGATCGGCGGATCCCAGACGGATTCCTTCCTCGAACTGACCTTCTCCTACAACGGCCTCGGACGCATCACCGGCGATCAGATCGGCTCCGTCGGAGGCGGGGGAGGCGGCGGCCAGATGGGTCCGGCCTCGGGCACGGTCGGCATCCTCAGACTGTTCGGGTCCGAGCTGGGCGGCCAGGCCTCCTGGCTGATTCCCGCCTCGTTGATTCTGGCGGTCGCAGGACTGTGGGCCCTGAGGCGGCGGCCTCGCACCGACATGTTGAGGGGAGCGCTCGTCTCCTCGCTGGTCTGGTTCCTGGTCACGGCTGTCGTCTTCTCGTACATGTCCGGGATCTTCCACGCCTACTACACGGTGGCGCTGGCCGCCCCGATTGCGATGACCGCCGCGCTGGGGTGGGCGGGTCTGCGCCAGGGTGAGGTCGCGGCACCCGTGCGTCATATCGTCGAGGCCGGGACCGTTGCCGTCACGGTTGTCTGGGCCGTCGTCCTGATGCGCCGGAGCAGCGCGTTCGCTCCTTGGCTTGTCTGGGTCGTCGCGATCACGGGCCTCGTTGCGGTGGTCGCCCTGCTGATGGCTGCGCGCGGGATCTCGGTAGGGCTCCTGGCCTCTCGTGGTGGGCAAGCGGTCGCATTCAGCGCCGCCATGGTCGCCATGCTCGCCGGTCCCAGCGCCTGGGCGCTGGAGACCGCCTCGACGGCACACACGGGGTCCCTGGTCTCCGCAGGACCCACGACCAGCGGAAGCACGGGCGGACTCGGTGGCGGCACCAGAGGCGGCACCGGCCCGGGAGGCGGCGGTCAGGAGGGCGGTTCGAAAGGGTTCGGTTCGACTGATGGGTCCGGCAGTGACTCCGGCCGTGGGACGGGCGGCTCGCCCTCGGGCGGGATGGCCGGTGGTCCGGGCGGTGGCTCCTCCATGAGCCAGCTGCTCGACGCCTCCCAGCCCTCGGCAGAGCTGATCTCATTGCTGCAGACCGACGCGGCCGATTACACCTGGGTCGCTGCGACCGTCGGCTCCAATTCGGCGGCCGGTCTCCAGCTGGCGGTCGGATTCTCCGTGATGCCAGTGGGCGGGTTCAACGGATCCGATCCCTCGCCCTCGTTGGCGCAGTTCCAGGAACTGGTAGCTGAGGGACGGATCCACTACTGGATCGGCGGGAGTGGCTTCTCCGGTCAGAATGGAGGATCGGACGCGTCCTCGGAGATCGCCTCCTGGGTCGAGGAGAACTTCGAGTCCGTCACGGTCGGGGACTCGACGGTCTACGACCTCACCCAGCCGACCACCGATACCTCCACCGGCACGTCCACGACCGATGGCTCCACCACGACCTCGACGTCGACGACCATCGGGACGGGCGCGACGACCGAGAGCTGATCGAGGCGCCGACTGGCGGCACGGTCCGATGTGGTCCCGCGCGGGTCGAAGTAGGCGGCTGGGCGGTCACGCGTGCTCGCATGGCGGGCAGAACGGCCCGAGCATCCTCGATTCCCTAGGATTGGCGGCGGTTCGCGCGGAGCGCAGGGATGGGGAGACAGTGGCACTGATCGTCCAGAAGTACGGTGGGTCCTCGGTGGCGGACACCGCCGCCATCAAGCGGGTGGCTCGACGCATCGTCGACACCCGCAACGCTGGGCACCAGGTGGTGGTCGTCGTCTCCGCCATGGGGGATACGACCGACGATCTCCTCGAGAGCGCCGCCGAGATCACGGATCACGCCCCCGAGCGTGAGATGGACATCCTCCTGACCGCGGGGGAACGGATTTCGATGGCCCTGCTCGCTATGGCGGTCACCGAACTCGGTGCTCCCGCCCATTCCTACACGGGCGCCCAGGCCGGGATCCGCACCGATTCGAACTTTGGGCGCGCCCAGATCGTCGGGATGGTCCCCGAGCGCGTGGCTCGCGCCGTCCACGACGGACTCGTCGCGATCGTTGCCGGCTTCCAAGGGGTCTCCAAGGACGAGGACGTCACCACGCTCGGCCGGGGCGGCTCCGATACGACCGCAGTGGCGCTCGCGGCAGCGCTCCACGCCGATGTCTGTGAGATCTACACCGATGTCGACGGCCTGTTCTCCGCCGATCCCCGCATCGTCCCGAAAGCTCACCGGTTGCGCACGATCAGCCAGGAGGAGACGCTGGAGTTGGCAGCCCACGGTGCGAAGATCCTACACCTGCGCGCCGTCGAGTACGCTCGGCGTCACAACGTGCCCCTCCACGTGAGGTCCTCCTTCTCCGAGAAGGAAGGGACCTGGATCGCGAACGGTCCCGCCAACCCTCAGCTCGCGGGTCTCGTGCCCGAGGCCGCCCTCGCCCAGAACCAGGAGGAGCAGATGGAACAGCCCATCATCTCCGGCATCGCCCATGACCGGTCGCAGGACAAGATCACGGTGGCCGGTATCCCGAACTCGCCGGGCAAGGCCGCCCGGATCTTCGAGGTCGTCGCCGAGGTCGGCGCGAACATCGACATGATCGTCCAGAACATCCCGGTCGCTAATCCGGAGCGCGCGAACATCACGTTCACTCTGCCCGAGGGCGATGCGCGCCGGGCGCTCGACGCCTTGGAGGCTCATCGCGACGAGTTGCGGTACCAGGAGCTGCGCTACAACCCGGACATCGGCAAGTTGTCCTTGGTCGGTGCGGGAATGCGGACGAACCCAGGAGTCTCGGCGCGCCTGTTCGGGGCGCTGTCCCAGGCGGGGATCAACATCGATCTCATCTCAACCTCCGAGATCCGGATCTCGGTGGTCACGAAGCTGGAAGACCTGGACCGTGCGGTCCAGGCGGTCCACACGGCATTCGGGCTCGATTCGACTGAGTCCGAAGCAGTTGTCTACGGAGGGAGCGGACGATGAGCGAGCAGAACCCGGCGGGAGGTCTGTCGGTTGCGGTGGTCGGTGCGACCGGTCAGGTCGGGCGGGTCATGCGAACGCTCTTGGCCGAGCGCGACTTCCCGGTCGCCTCGGTTCGGTTCTTCGCCTCCGCCCGCTCCGCGGGGACCACCCTGACCTGGTTGGGGACGGAGGTCGTTGTCGAGGACGTTGCCACGGCGGATCTCGGCGATATCGACATTGCGATCTTCTCCGCCGGTGCAACGGCTTCGCGCGAGTATGCACCGAAATTCGCGGCAGCCGGAGCGGTCGTCGTCGATAACTCGTCGGCCTGGCGCAGGGATCCCGAGGTCCCCCTGGTCGTCTCCGAGGTCAACGGCGAGGACATCCGCGACCGTCCCAAGGGCATCATCGCGAACCCGAACTGCACGACGATGGCGGCGATGCCAGTCCTCAAGCCGCTGGTCGAGGAGGCCGGAGGGCTGGACCGCCTCTTCGTGTCCTCCTACCAAGCAGTGTCGGGTTCAGGGATCAAGGGCGTGCGTGAGCTGGTCGACCAGATCCAGGCGGGCGCGACCCAGGATCTGGCGGCGCTGACCCTGGACGGGTCCGCAGTGCGGTTGCCCGAGCCGAAGGTCTACGTCGCCCCGATTGCCTTCGACGTCGTGCCCTTGGCCGGCTCGATCGTCAACGACGGGTCGGAGGAGACCGACGAGGAACAGAAGCTGCGCAACGAGTCACGCCGAATCCTCCACATCCCCTCACTCAAGGTGTCGGGCACCTGCGTGCGTGTCCCGGTCTTCACGGGCCATGCGCTGACGATCCACGCGGAGTTCCCGTCCTCGATCACGCCGGACCGGGCGCGCGAGCTGCTCGGCGTCGCCCCGGGCGTCTCCGTGGTCGACGTGCCGACGCCGCTGGCATGTGCGGGGATCGACCAGGTCCTGGTCGGCCGGATTCGTCAGGACCAGGCGGTCGACGACGGGCATGGGCTCGTCCTCGTCGCGGCGGGGGACAATCTGCGCAAGGGCGCGGCCCTCAACGCGATTCAGATTGCCGAGCTGGTGGCCGCGGAACTCGCGGGTTGACCACCCAGACACTGACATAGTTCGAGAACAGACGACACGAGGGGCCGCTGCAGCGCAGCGGCCCCTCGTGTGATTGGTTGTGGGGAGAAAAGCCCCAGACGTCAGGACTGGACGCCCTCGGAGGCTCCGGCCTTGTCCTGCTGGGCGGGGATCTCGGAGCGGACCTTGTCCATGTCGACAGTGCGGACCTGCTCGATCAGATCGTTGAGGGCGGCCGACGGCAGTGCGCCGGACTGGCGGAAGATCGCGACGCCGTCACGGAACGCCATCAGCGTCGGGATCGAGCTGATCTGCGCGGCCTGGGCGATCTGCATCTCAGCATCGGTATCGACCTTGCCAAAGACGATGTCGGGATTCTTCTCCGAGGCAGCGTCGAAGATCGGGCCGAACTGGCGGCAGGGGCCGCACCAGGTCGCCCAGAAGTCAACGAGGACGATGCCGTTGTCGGTGACGGTCTTCTCGAAGGAGTCATTGGTCAATGCAACGGTGCTCATGTACTGGGCCCTCCATGTTCCGTGTCGGGGTGGTCGGTGTCTCCCCGACCTCTGCATGTGTCAACGATGCCTCATCCAGGACTATTCCACGACCGGAGTGTCGTCCAGCGAAGCAGACTGCCGCCCATGAGGGCGTGCACCGCAGGTGATCTGCGCGATCAGAGCCGTCCCACGACGGGGCACCGGAGAAAAGCCTGGGCGTCGCGGCGTGGGACGACCGGCTCGCCCTCGTGGCCGGGTGTAACGACGGGCGAGGGAGGCAACGGTGCCTCGGTGGCGGCCGCTCCGATCCCGCGCAAGATGAAGGCCTGGACCAACTGGATCGACTCCTCGCGCTCGTCGGTTTCGTCGGGCAGGAACTGGCCGGCCAGTGTCGAGTGGATCAAGGCGACCAGCGCGAGTGAGTTCTGCTGGGGGATGCGGCCGTGGATCATGGCGCTCTCGAGGATGTGGAAGAGGACATGCTCGACGATGCCGGCGTGGTCGTGGAGGTGCTCGGCGGTGGCGGCGGAGAGCTTGAAACTGTGTCCAACGCTGCTGGCCAGATGGAAGTGTTCCTTGAGTTCGAGGTAGGCCCGGATGTAGATCCGGAGTTGTTCGATCGGGTCGTCCTGCCCGCCGAGAGCCGTCTGGAGGACCCGGGCGAACTCGGTCGTCGTCTGGCGCATGAATGCCAGGAGCAGCGATTCCTTGTCGGCAAAGTGGTTGTAGACGGCGGTCCGTCCCACTCCGGCACGTTCGGCGATCTCCGACATCGTGATCGTGTCGAAGGGCTTGTCCGCCAGGAGATCGGAGAGAGCATCGAACAGGCGCTGACGGGTCAGCTCCCGATGGTCTGCAAGGGTGGCGCCGATGATCTTGGGCATGGGCTTATTCTGACAGACTTTGGGCGTCCGTCGTCAAGGTTGTCCGTGTCGAGTCACTCACCAGGCGGTGGCTGGGTCCGGCTGACGGTGGCCTCAACGATGACACGATCGTGCCCGATCCAGTCGAGTCCCGCGGCCTCCATGAGCGGGACCCATCGCAATTCGAGGTGCGAGGCGCCAAGGGTGGGAGCAGGCGCATCGGGGGAGATCTGCGCGAGCCAGACGCTCATCCGACGGCCCTGGAGAATTGGCCACCACCCGCCGTCCGGACCGGGGACCTTGTCGCCGAGGTCGAGGCGGGTGGCGAGTTCTTCGTGGATCTCCCGGACGAGGGCGCCGCGGGGGTCCTCCCCGGCCTCGACTTTTCCGCCGGGCAGCTCGAAGCGACCCCGCAGATCGTCCGGATAGGCGCGCGCCGCGCACAGAAGGTAGGTGGGATGCGCGAGCGAATCAAGGATCGCTGCAGCGACGACCGGACGAGGAGTCATCTCGCCATGATAAGGACCGCCTCCAGTGTCGGTGTGGGTGCGCCAGGGGGAGGACCGGCGGCATGGGACGCTTTGCGTGTGCCGTCGGCGAACAGGTATCATCGACGAGTCTTCCTCCCCGGAGAACGGACAGTGCGGGCGTAGTTCATCGGTAGAATGGAAGCTTCCCAAGCTTCAGAGGCGGGTTCGATTCCCGTCGCCCGCTCCAGTCGAAGCCCTCGCGCAAGCGGGGGCTTTCCGCATGATACCGCCATTTCTGGCCCCTCACCACACTCGCCGTGTCATAGGTGCACCGGTCGGGTCAAGGGCTCGCCGCCGGTAGCGGGGCGACCGATGGGACTCACGCCGCGACCATGACGAAGCGTCAACGGATCCATGAGACCGATGTCCGGCGAGCCGGGGGGATCGGTGAACCGGGTCTTCCTCCGTGCTCCCGGGCTTGCTACCGTCACGCCAATGAGCATTCCGACCGGCACACCGGCCGAGTCCGGCCCACAGGGCGGCGATCCGACGAATGACGTTCCCGCAGGCGTGGGTTCCCACGTCCCGGAGCCGTCGTCAGACGCCGAGGGCTTCCGTCCCACCGAGGACGACCCCGCGTGGAAGCACCGCGTCGCTCTGTTCCTCGCCGGCCAGACGATCTCCCTGTTCGGGTCCAGCGTCGTCCAGTACGCCGTCATGTGGTACCTGACGCTTGGCACGAAGTCGGGCACGATCATGATGCTCTACGCCGTCTTCGGGTTTCTCCCGCAGGCCGTCGTCTCGATCTTCGGTGGCACGCTCGCCGATCGGGTCAATCGCAAGATGCTGATCATCGTCTCCGACGCGACGATCGCGGTGACGACTCTCGGCCTCGCCCTCGCGATGAGTGCGGGGCACACCGAGATGTGGCTGATCTTCGCCGCGGTCACCGTGCGTTCCATCGGTGCCGGGTTCCAAACGCCGGCCGTCTCCGCCGTTCTGCCGCAGCTCACTCCCCGGGCCCACCTGATGCGGGTCAACGGGATCAACGCGACGATTCAGTCCGCCATGTCGCTGTTGGCCCCGGCGGCGGCCGGCATCGTCTACGGGATCGGCGGGATCGTCCCCACCTTCTACGTCGACGTCGTCACCGCTGTCATCGGCATCGCGATCATGACGGTGATCCCGATTCCGTGGGTGCGCCGCGCGGAGGGGGAGGATGCGACCTCGTACTGGTCGGACCTGGTCGGCGGCATTCGCTATGTCTCGAGGAACCGTCTGGTGCGATGGTTGCTCGCTGTCTATGCGGTCATCTCAGTGCTGGCGATCGCGCCGTCCTTCCTCATGCCCTTGATGATCGCGCGCAGCTTCGGCGACGAGGTCTGGATGCTGACCGTGATGGAGATCGTCTTCTCCCTGGGCATGGCCGCAGGTGGGGCGGCCGTCGCCTCCTGGTTCACCCGCCGGTCGCGCGAGCACTTGGTCCTGGTTGCCTGTTTGCTCTTTGGCGCGCTGTCCATCGGATTGGGCCTGTCGGGGAACCTCGTCGTCTTCTACATCGTGTCCTTCGCGGTCGGTGCGGCCGTTCCCTTCTTCTCGACGCCTTCGATGACGTTGCTCCAGGAGAAGGTCGAGCCGGAATATATGAGTCGGGTCTTCGGTTTTGTCTCGATCGTCTTCGCGCTCGCGACCCCGATCGGGATGCTCGGCTTCGGACCGCTCGCGGATCGGATGTCCGTCGAGGTTTTGTTCATCCTGGCGGGGGCCGCGACCGTGGTCGTCGTGGCGATTGCCTTCTCGATCCCCGCGGGACGCGCCGCCCTCGAGGACGGGCGTGAGTTCCGTCGCCTGGTACGGGCGGAGACGACCGACGGAGAGGGGAGCCTGTCGCATTCGGGCGCGTGAATCCGTCGATGGACGGAGCGGAGCGCTGGGTGAGGCGGGTTTGCTCTCAGCGCACGGCGCCGGGCAGACGGAGAGCGCCGGTGGCGGGATCCGCGACGGCCAGCCCGTCGGCGACGAGGCCGGTGACGACCCGCTCGGACTGGGCGGGATCGGCATTCGGCAGCGTGGCCGCCGCCAGCGCCCCGGCCCGCGTCACGGCCTCTGCACGTGCGTGGCCCTGGCGGAGCAGAGCCATGACCCGGCCTCGTGCCTGACGGTCCGTGCCCGCCCAGGCCTGACCCTTCGGGCGGGCCTGGGCGGCGGGGCGACCGGCGGCGAGCCACGCGCATTCCTCGGAGAGCGGGCACTCATCGCACTTGGGGGCGTGCTGGGTGCAGGTCAGCGCGCCGAGCTCCATGAGGGCAACGTTCCAGGTCGCGGCCTCGGCCCCGTCCTCGGGAAGCAGAGCGTCGGCGCGGGCACGTTCGGTGCGTGAGGGAGCCGACGACTTCGCGAACTCGACTCCGTCCAGGGTCCGTGCGAGGACGCGGCGGACGTTCGTGTCGAGGACGGAGACGCGGCGATGGTACGAGAAGGACGAGACGGCCGAAGCCGTGTACGGTCCGATCCCCGGAAGGGAGAGCAGCTCGTCGATGTCGGCGGGGACGCGGCCGCCGGGGCGCTCGGTGATCGTTCGGGCGCACTGCTGGAGGCGGAGGGCACGCGAGGGATAGCCGAGGTGGTCCCAGGCGACGAGGACGTCGCCGGTCGGGGCGTCGGCCAGGTCCGCAGGGGTCGGCCAGCGGTCCATCCAGGACTCCCAGATCGGCTGGACCCGTGGGATCGGAGTCTGTTGGCTCATGACCTCGAAAACCAAGGTGCTCCACGGCGAGACGCCCTCCGCGCGCATCGGGAGGTCGCGTCGGTGGGCGGCATACCAGGGGAGAAGGGAGTCGAACACGGGCCTCAGGCTAGCGCGAACCGGACAGGGGGCCTCGCTCGGTGAGGGCGGGTCGTGGGAGAATGGCGGGCGACGGAGGACGCGATCCTGAGAGGCAATTGTGACCACCAACGATCCATACACCCCGGACGGACCTTCCTCCGGAGACCAGCAGCCCGAGCAGCCGCAGCAGGCCTGGAGTCAGGAGTCGCCCGCGGCGCCTTCGGTCGCTGAGCAGGCACAGCGCTCATACGGGGCGTCGGGGTCCCAGTCGTACACGCCGCCGCAGTACAGCCAGTCGGCGAACGAGCAGGACGCCTCCGACCAGACCGGCGGCGGCCAGACCCAGTACGACCAGGGCTACGGTCAGCCTCCCTACAGCGCTCAACCCGACTACGGACAGGGCGCCTCCGGTCAGGGGTACGGCGAGGCCGGTTACGGCCGACCTGACTATGGCCAGCCGTACTACGCTGCCCAGCAGCCCGTCTATGACCAGTACGGGCGTCCCGTCTATGCGACACCGCCCAAGAGCATGGTTGTGGCGATCCTCCTGGCGTTCTTCCTCGGGACGCTGGGGATCCACAACTTCTATCTCGGCTACACGCAGAAGGGCATCATCCAACTGGTGCTGACGCTCGTCGGCTATGCCACGGCGGTC
The DNA here is from genome assembly GCA_015655375.1 of Actinomycetales bacterium. GTDB lineage: Bacteria > Actinomycetota > Actinomycetes > Actinomycetales > Actinomycetaceae > Pauljensenia. The sequence continues at coordinate 23,365 of JAATFD010000003.1, read as the reverse complement.
CTTCTCGTTGGCTTCCTGGCGATCTTCGGGGTGTGGGTATGGATGATCGTCGACCTCATCCAGATCGCCTGTCGTTCCGGCCAGTACACGACGGACGCCCAGGGTGTGCCATTGCAATGAGTGTGGTGCCCAGCCGGGCCGCGCGTCTCGCCGGGCCGTGCCACAATTGCGACCATGCTGCTCAGTGATCGTGACATCCTGGCGGGCCTCGATTCTGGACGGATCCGATTGGATCCCCTCGAACGCGGTCTCGTCCAACCCGCGAGCATCGACGTGCGGTTGGATCGTCTCTTCCGCCTCTTCGACAACCACCGTTATTCGGTCATCGACCCGGCCGCGGATCAGTCCGATCTCACCCACCTGGTCGATGTCGGACCCGACGATCCCTTCGTCCTCCACCCGGGTGAGTTCGTCCTCGGGGCGACCTTTGAGCTGGTGAGCCTCGGCGACGACATTGCCGCCCGGCTGGAGGGAAAGTCCTCCCTGGGACGTCTCGGTCTGCTCACCCATTCCACGGCGGGATTCATCGATCCCGGATTTTCCGGTCACGTCACGCTGGAGCTCTCGAACACGGCGACGATGCCGATTCTGCTCTACCCCGGCATGAAGGTCGGGCAGCTGTGCTTCTTCGGTCTGTCCTCCCCGGCAGCCCACCCCTACGGATCGAGCGGCCTCGGCTCTCACTACCAGGGACAGCGTGGCCCGACGCCCTCGCGCTCCCACCTGCACTTCCTGCGTACCCGGATCGGTCGGGGTCCGGATGAGTGACGAACTGCCACCCCCACCGCCGACCCCGCCCCACCGCCGGTCGGTGCGCGAGCGTCTTGCCCAGCCTTCGACTCCCGGGTTGAGTGCATTGACCGAGACGACGATGACGGCTGTGGGCGGCCTCGACATGCTGAGCACGGCCTTCCGGGTCAGCGATGCGGGCGAGGTCGTTGCGGAGGAACAGGCTGCGCCGATCGCCGCTCCGCTGATGCGTCTCGACGAGGCGAATCCGATCGACCTCGAGTGGGCACTGTCCCACCACCTCCTCCTGGTCGGCGAGGAGGTCGAGCTCGACGAGCTGGAGGCTCTGGCGATCTCGGTGTGGGACGAGGCCGGGTGGGCGGGTCCTGGGATGCTCCGCTTGGGTGGGCAGGCCGCGTTGCAGGGGCCGTGGCGCATCGACACTGAGATCCGGAGCCTGCTCGGGACGCCCGCAGATCGCCCGACGGCGTGGTCGTTGATCTGCACGCCGATGCGGGCTGAGGCTCCCGACGAGGACCTGCGAGGTCGCGACATCTGGGCGCACGCATTCCCCGACGGGATGCCCGTCGCCCTCGAATTGCGCACGCTGTTGGCCCTGCGGCGGATGGCGAGGCGGTTGGCCGGTTCATTGCGCGTCGCGGGGTCGGGTGAGGTGATGACCCCGGACCCGGATTCCGCGGTCGATCTCACCGTCTATGCCCCTCGATGGATTGCACCGGAGGATCTGCTGACGGCCCTGCGGCCCGACTTCCCGACCGTCATCGACTCTCGCGACGTCCCGCGGGCTGAGCCTCGGAGGCCGGCTCCTCGTGACGTCGAACGCATTGCAGCGATCTCGAGGTCGGTGAAGGCTCTCCCACCGGAGATTGCTGCGAGTCTGGCCGAGTCTCGCCGACGTGCCGAATTCGAGCGGCCGGTCGTCGACGGATACGCGGTGGTCGGGTCGGCGGGGAATCGCTCGGAGTTCATGATCGAAGTCCATCGGGTTCCGCGTCCGCCGCAGGTTCTGCGATGGGAGTCGTGGACCAAGGGCCCAGTCGTCGAGTACGGCGTTCACTGGATGCCGGGAGGAGACTTCGGGATCGGGTCCGACCCATTGACCCGGACGGCACGGCTTGAGCGGGCACGGTCTACCCGCGATGTGGAGCGTGCCACCAGCTTGGTCGTCGGCGTTGTCGGAGGCTCGGTGATCGACGAGGATGGCTTCCTCGTCGGCCTCGACGCAGAAACCGTCTGAGCAGTGTCCGCCCTCGGCGGAATGCACAGGTCGACACGGGTTTGTGCACCTGGTATCCAGCCCGCTTTCAGGCGGATCGGATTCACTCGGGTCTCATGACGAACAGACAGGACGCCTCGGGCACCGAGTCCGACATCCCCGAGGTCACATTGGTCTTCGAGGACGCGCCCACCGGTCGTGGCCCTTTCTCATCGGATGGGTCTCTCAATAGCGACACACGAGGGCGTTCCTCCGCCCCCAACCGCTGGCGTGACGGCCGCAGCCTTCCCGAGTCGCCGATCCCCGTCGGCGTCCTCGGAGTTGCCCTGGGCATCACGGCTGTGATCGGCGTTGTCGCTGTCAATTTGATTCCCGGACTGGGAATCGCCGGGGTCACGACCGCTGTCGCGTTGGGCGAGGCCGCGCTCCCGATCGCAATCGCCCGATTCGCTGCGGGGCTCGGCACGTTCGGGGCACTGACGGTCGTCGCCCTCGTGTGCGCATTGATCTCCTCGAGGAGGACGCGGCCGTCGCCGATCCCCGCCTTCCTCGTGACGATGGGGACCGCCTGGATGGCGACGGGGCTGGTCGGGACGGCGACGATCGGACGCGTCCCGTTCCTCGTCAATGGCATCGCTTTTCTTGCGGCGCTGGCAGTCGCCCTCGGCGTCGCCCTGCCGTCCCCGGTCCGTTGGCCGGTGGGGGCCCTGGTCGGTGTCGCAGCCGTGGCTGCGGCGGCAAGCCTGGTCTATGTCGGTGCGACGACGATCATCGGAGCACTTGGCTCGGTCGTGGTCGGAATCCTCGGCGTGCTCATCGGCGTCTTCATGTGGAACCGCTGGTGGGCGCCCGTCATGGACGCGCGCGATCGTGCTCAACGCCTGATGGGTGTTTGAGCGCTCCGGCGCATCACCGAGCAGGCGATCAGTCGGCGGCTCCGCCCTCGTCGCGAGACTGGCCGTGAGCCTGCCCGCGGCGCACACCCTCGAGCAGGAGCACCGCGACGTCGCGAACCTCGGGCATCGGCAACAGCTGAGAGTTCGTTGCTCCGGCGCCTGTCGCTCCGCCCGCCTTCGCCCCCGGAAGGCTTGACCCCGTCGCGGATCCGAGCATCTGGGAGCAGAATGGGCACGCTGTCGCGACGATCCCGGCTCCGGTCGAGGCAGCCTCGGCCATGCGGGCGTCGGCGATGCGAATACCCTTCGTCTCCTCCATCCACGCCCTCGCGCCGCCCGCGCCGCAGCACATCGCGCGGTCGCGTGAGCGCGGCATCTCGACGAGGTCGAGGCCCGGCAGCGCTCCGATCAGCTCGCGCGGGGGCTCGTAGACCTGGTTGTGCCGGCCGAGGAAACAGGGGTCGTGGTAAGTGATCGTTTCGGCGGGGGAGTCGGGTGCGATCGGCTCGAGTAGCCCGTCGCGGACCAGCCGGTTGAGCAACTGTGTGTGGTGGATGACGTCAAAACGGCCGCCGAGTTGTGGGAATTCGCTGGCAATCGTGTTGAAGCAGTGCGCGCAGGACACGACGATCTTCTGTGCTTTCGCGTCGTGCAAGGTGTCGATCGCGGCACTGGCGAGCATCTGGAACAACGCCTCGTTGCCCGCGCGCCGGGCAGGATCCCCAGTGCAGGACTCGCCGGATCCGAGCACCGCGAAGGAGACCCCAGCGGTGTGGAGCAGTTCCGCCACTGCGGCCGTCGTCTGCTTGGCGCGGTCCTCGGATGCTCCCGCGCATCCGACCCAGAACAGGTAGTCGACGTCCTCGGCAGATTCGACGTCCTCGCCGATGACGGGCACGTCGAAGTCGAGGTTCTTCGCCCAGTCCATGCGTGTGCGGGCGGGCAGGTTGAATGGGTTCCCCTTCGACTCCATGCCCCGGAATGCGCGGCCGAGCTCGTGGGGGAACGCGGACTCCATCAGCACCTGATGGCGACGCAGGTCGAGGATGTGGTCGACGTGCTCGATGTCGACGGGGCACTGGTCGACGCAGGCGCCGCACATCGTGCAGTCCCACAGGACGTCCTCGGCAATGACATCGGGGACCAGCTTCGCGGCCACGTCGGCCACGCCCAGCGGCCCAGAGGCCCCCGAGACCGACAGCGCGTTGAGCACGTCAGTGCTGTGGGGCGAGGGCGCCGCGCCCTTCTCCAACAGCACGCGATCCTCATCGGGCAGCTGACCCTCGCCGACCTCGACCTCGGTGACTTCCAGGTTGGAGATCGACTCCAGATGATCGCGCAGGGCCAGGACCAGCAGTTTTGGCGACAGCGGCTTCTCGGTGTTCCACGCGGGGCACAGCTCCTGACAGCGTCCGCACTCGGTGCAGGCGTAGAAGTCGAGGCGGTCCTTCCACGTGAGGTCCTCGGCCGTGCCGACCCCGAGTTCCGCATCGTCGGGGACCTCGTCGAAGTCGGTGATCGGCTCGCCGTCCACCAGCATCGGCTTGGCCGGACCCAGTGCCTTGCCACCCCTCGGGTCGCGACGGGCGTACAGGTTGACGACGGCCAGGAAGCGGTGCCACGCGACGCCCATTGTCGTCTGGACGCCGATGACCATCATCCAGATCATCGAGGTCGCGATCTTCAGCGCGCTCGCGGCGACGATCGCAGTGGCGAGTGCGGTCGTGCTCGCGCCCACGCTGGCGAGCAGAGTGCCGATCCATGCGGTCAGTGGGAAGTGCCAGGCCGAGGCCAGTGCTGCGTCCGCCGGAGTCTGCGCGGCGAGGCCGTATTCGAGGCCGCGCAGGGCGATGACGCAGCCGCAGACAATCAGAATCACCCATTCGACGAAGAGAGCCTGCCATCTGGTCGATCCGAGGAAGCGCGAGGCGATGCCGCGTGGCGAGCCATCACGAGGGAAATGACCGTCAGTGTCGAGCGGTGGGTGGGTCTCGCCGTCCTCGTCACCGGAGAGTTCGGCCTCGCCGAGGGCACCGGAGCCAGCCCGGGTGCGGATGATCATCAGCGCGACGATGCCGAGGAACCCGCCCCAGGCGAAGAGCTCGACCGCCCACTCCCACGGGATGAAATGGCCGATCAACGGCAGCGACCACAGGGGCGTGCGCAGTTGGGCGTAGCCGCTGACCAGAGTGAGGAACAGCAGCGGGAACGACACCATGACGAACCAGTGGGCGAGCTTGACTGCCGTGCGGCCCTTGAACTCGCGGTGTGACAGAGCGGTCGAGAACACACCCCACAGGCGCCGGAGGACCGGGCGCGTGCGGCCCGGATCCGGCTGGCCGCCGCCGACCTGGCGACATAAATGGACGACGCCCCTGATTAACGAGATCACGCCAAAAAGGGTCGCGAAGATCGCGACCACCCACGACAGAGTCGAGAGCAGGGGAGAGGGCATACGGACTCCTCGATCGGATCGCCCGGAGCAGGGGGCTGACGTCATTCCATTATCGCCCCGGATGGGCGGTGGGGCCCGGGCCCCTGGGTGAGGACCGGGCGTCGATCCAGGTTTCGGTTGACGAAATCATCCGGCTGGTAAATCTAGAGGCAGAAACATGCCTCCGCTGCTGTGCGCGCCGATGTCGGCGACCAATTCGAGGCTGTGGCAAATGAAATCTGGACTGTGCCCGGCACTGTGCATCGCATTCGCGATCGCCTTCATGACCTGCGGGGAGGAAAAGACCGGGGTGGACGGGGAGTCTATATGATCTGCGAGTTCTTGGCCTGTGCATTACCCTTGGCGCAAGGGTTTGATTCCTTTCCTGAGGTCGGGTCGGCGGTGATCGGCGTTGAACTGTCTCATCCGCTTCGATCGCTCGCGCATCGTCTGCCTCGTGGCTCTCGGACCCCCTCCCTTTTGCACGACCGATTGACGCCAGGAGTCCCTCCATGACCGTGCTGCTCGCCGCGCAGCTGTGCGCGGCATTGGCAGCGCCCTGGATGGTCGGCGTCCTCGGTCGACGCGCCCTGGCACTGCTTGCTCTGTCCCCGGCCTCGACTGCGATCTGGGCGCTCGTCCATACCCGTTCGGCGTTCTCCGGTGCCCCTCCGACCGAGCACATCTCCTGGATCCCGGGCCTGGGTCTGGACATCTGGTTCCGCATGGATGGCCTCTCCTGGGTGATGAGTCTGATCGTCGGCGGCGTGGGTGCCCTGGTCCTCGTCTACGCGGCTGGGTACTTCTCCGACTCCTCGGCCGGTCTGCGTCGCTTCGCTGGGGTCTTCGTCGCCTTCGGTGCGACGATGGCGGGCCTGGTCATGGTCGACCACTCGATGGGTCTCTACGCTTTCTGGGAAGGCACCTCGGTTCTGTCCTACCTGCTGATCGGACACCACAACGAGCGCCGTCCGGCCCGTGCCGCCGCCCGCCAGGCATTCCTCGTGACCTCGTCCGGATCCTTGGCGATGTTCGCCGGATTCGTCATGCTCGGCACGGTTGCCGGCGGGTCTTTCCGTCTCTCCGGCCTCGTCACCGCGGCCGCTGACGGATCGCTCGACGTGGCCTCGCCCGAGGTCGTCTGCGCGTCCGTCCTCGTCCTGATCGGAGCGTTCTCCAAGTCCGCTCTGGTGCCGTTCCACTTCTGGCTGCCCGGCGCGATGGCCGCCCCGACCCCCGTCTCCGCCTACCTGCACGCCGCAGCGATGGTCAAGGCCGGCGTCTATCTGATCGCGCGGCTGACCCCGGGATTCACGGCCGTATCCGTCTGGTCGCCCTTGATCCTGGCCGTTGGTCTGACGACCATGATCGTCGGTGGATGGCGCGCGCTGCGCCAGCATGACCTCAAGCTGGTGCTGGCCTACGGGACGGTCTCCCAACTCGGTCTGATCGCCGCGGCACTGGGCCAGGGCAGCGCGGGCGCGATGGCGGCGGGCCTGACGATGCTGATCGCCCACGCGTTCTTCAAGTCCACGCTCTTCCTGACCGTCGGGGCCGTCGAGTCCGCGACGGGGACGCGTGACTTCCGGCGGCTCTCGGGGCTGGCGCGGCGCAAGCCGATCCTCGCCATCGCGGCCGGTCTTGCCGCATTGTCGATGGCGGGCGTGCCCCTGACGACCGGTTTTCTCGGCAAGGAGGCCCTGATCTCCACCCTCCTGTCCGGCTCGCACGCGGCGTGGACGACGAACGCCCTCGACCTCGTCCTCGCGCTGGTCGTCGCCGCGGGCAGCGTGCTGACCGTCGCCTACTCGTGGCGGGCCTGGTGGGGAGCCTTCGGGACGCGCGAAAGGTCGCTTCTGCCCGAGGGTGAGTCCTTCGCGTCGCCCCGGCGCACGTCTCGCTGGATGCTCGTCCCGATCTGCGTGCTCTCGCTCGGGGCGCTGATCGGATGGGCTCCCCACGCTCTCCAGTCCGTGTTGACGGGCGAGGTCGGGCTTGCCTCGTCGCGCGCACCCGACTCCCCGCTGACCGTCCTGCCCGGCGAGGCCCACCTGGCGTGGTGGTCCGGGTGGCAGCCTGCTGCACTGACTGCGCTGATCCTCGCGTTCGGTGTCCTCGTGATCGCGCTGGCACCGCGGGTCGAGGCGCTGCAGTCGCGCCTCGACTGGCGCGTGTCCGTCGTCGACCTCTATTCCTGGACCCTGCGTGAGCTCGAGATCCTCGCCGCTCGCGTCACTCGCGTCACCCAGTCCGGATCCCTGCCCTGGGACCTCTCGACGATCATGGTCGTCCTGGTCATCGGGGTCAGCGCGGCTCTGCTGATCAAACCGCCGGAGAACCTGATCATCCGAATCGCGGACTCACCTCTTCAGGTCGGCATCGCGGTGGTGATCGTGCTGGCCGCCCTCATCACGGCGCGGTCGCGACGACGCATGCGCGCGGCCTTCGCCCTCGGCGCTGTCGGGTTGGGCGTCGCCCTGCTCTATGCCTCTCAGGGAGCTCCCGACCTGGCATTGACCCAGATCGTCGTCGAGGCCGTCAGCATCGTCGTCTTCGCGCTGGTCCTCCGGCGCCTGCCCCGCTACTTCTCCGACCGGCCGCTCGCGTCCTCACGGTGGTGGCGGTTCCTCCTGTCCGTCCTCGTCGGCGTCGGCACAGTGGTGGCCGGGCTCTACGCCGCCTCCGCGAGGATCCATCCCGCCGTCTCCGAACTGATGCCCAGTGAGGCGCTCAGCTTCGGCAACGGACTCAACATCGTCAACGTCATCCTCGTGGACATTCGAGCCTGGGACACGGTCGGAGAGCTTTCCGTCCTGCTCGTCATTGCAACGGGCGTCGCGTCCTTGATCTTCGGTGGACGCAAGGACGGCCGAATCGACAGGGCCCCCGAGAAATCGGCCGAGCGGACCTTCCTCCCCGCCGCGTCCTCCCTGCGTCCTCGCGACCGCTCGACGGTCCTCGAGGTGACGACGAGACTGCTGTTCCCGACGATGCTCGTCCTGTCCCTGTGGCTGCTGTTCATCGGCCACAACAATCCCGGCGGTGGCTTCGCCGGCGGCGTCATCGCGGGGCTCGCCTTCGTCGTGCGCTACCTGGCGGGCGGACGACGTGAGCTCGGCGAGGCAATGCCGGTCCCCGCCGGACGCGTCATGGGCCTCGGCCTGTTCATCGCGGGTGCAGGGGCGATGCTGCCGCTGTTCTTCGGCAGGGCCGTCCTGCAGTCCACTCCGGTCGACATCGGACTGGGCGTGCTCGGACAATTGCACTTCACGACCGCAATGATCCTTGACGTCGGAGTGTACGTCCTGGTCATCGGCCTCGTCCTCGACCTTGTCTCCGCGACGGGAGCAGAGATCGATCGTCAGAGCGCGGCTCACTCAGGAGGCGATGCCCGATGACTGTTCCCTCCCTGACTCTGCTGATCATCGCGGGCGTCCTGGTCGCCACGGGTGTCTACCTGGTGCTCGAGCGCACGCTGTCACGCATCTTCATCGGGCTGGGCCTGCTGACCAACGGTGTCAACGTCCTGATCCTCGCCTCCGGAGGCGCGGCCGGGCGCCCGCCCCTTCTCGGGAGCGAGGACGCGGCCTCGATGGCGGACCCACTGCCCCAGGCAATGATGCTGACCTCGATCGTCCTGTCTTTGGGCACGACGGCCTTCGGGCTTGCGCTGTCCTATCGTTCCTGGCGCCTGAGCGGTCACGACGAGGTCGTCGACGCGATCGAGGACCGCGCGATCGCTGCCCGAGGCGCGGCAGCCCAACCGTCCATGGACGACGAGGCGACCACCGGTGATGAGGACGCCGGCATCAACTACGACACCGATCCCGACGACACCGAGGGCGTGGGCATGGACCGGGTCGCGGACGGCCTGCTCTTCACCGAGGACGGTCGGTCGGCGGACTCCGCACCCGAGAAGGGGGAGCACCGATGAACTCGCTCGCGTGGATGCTCCCCGTCCCGGTGCTGTTGCCCCTGCTCAGCGCCGGTCTGGCGCTGGTTCTCGGCCGACGTTCCAAGACTCAGCAGCTGATCGCCCTGTTCGCTCTGTCGACGACCACCGTCGTCTCGATCGTGCTCGCGCTCGCGGCGAACTCCGGCCCGATCGTCCTCGATGTCGGATCATGGGCGGCACCGATCGGCATCACGCTCGTCGTCGACCGGCTTTCAGGATTCCTGCTCGCGATCAGCCAGGTCGTCACCCTGGGCGTTCTCGTCTACTCACTGGCGCAGAATCTGGCCGATGACGAGCCTGGCGCACCGATCGCCGTCTACTTCCCGACCTTCCTCATCCTCTCGGCCGGGGTCTCCAACGCCTTTCTGACCGGGGACCTCTTCAACCTCTACGTCGGTGTCGAGATCCTGTTGGCGGCCTCGTTCGTCCTCATCACGCTCGGTGCCACACGAGGCCGGGTCCGCGCGGGATCTGTCTACGTCGTCGTCTCCCTGCTGTCTTCGACGATCTTCTTGGCGGGCATCGCCCTGACGTATGCGGCGACCGGCACTGTCAACATGGCGCAGCTGTCCGAGCGACTGCCGACGATCGACCCGGGCGTCGCCCTGATGATCCACGTGATTCTCTTCGTGGCCTTCGGTATCAAGGCCGCGATCATCCCGCTGCAGGCCTGGTTACCGGACTCCTATCCGACAGCGCCCGCCCCAGTGACCGCAGTGTTCGCCGGACTGATGACGAAGGTCGGTGTGTACGCGCTGATCCGCCTGGAGGTCCTGCTCTTCCCCGGTGGCGCGCTGACCGGGGTCCTCACGGTCGTCGGTCTGGCGACGATGGTTTTGGGGATCCTCGGGGCCGTCGCCCAGGACGACATCAAACGCCTCCTATCCTTCACGCTCGTCTCTCACATCGGCTTCATGGTCTGGGGACTCGCGCTGGTCTCGAGGGCGGGGCTCGCGGCGGTGATCTACTACGCGGCGCACCACATCCTGGTCCAGACCTCGCTCTTCCTCATCGCTGGTCTCATCGAGCGGCGCACGGGGACGACCTCGTTGTCTCGACTGTCGGGACTGGCGCGGACGGCGCCCGCGATCAGTGTCATGTTCCTGGTCGCCGGGCTCAACCTGGTCGGCATACCACCCCTGACCGGGTTCGTTGGCAAACTCGGTCTGGCCGAGGCCTCCGCCCAGGTGGGCACCGTCTCCGCCTGGATCCTCCTGGGCGGTGGGATCGTCACCTCGTTCCTCACGCTCTACGTGATCGTCAAGTGGTGGAACATGGCGTTCTGGCAGACTGCCACGGACAGCCCCGAGGCTCTGAAGGACTTCGCGGCCGTCGCCCCCGTCGAAGACGGTGCCTCCTGGGTCGTGCGTCGCACTGCCCGGGTCGAACGGAATCTGGCGACCACGGCCCTGCGTTCCGAGCGGGCAGCCCGTGCCTCGCGCACCGAGGCCGAGAGGGGAGGGGGGCGGACCTCGGTGTTGATGACGGCGACTGTCGGCGCGCTGGTCGTCGCCCAGGTCGTCATGGCCGGGCTGTCCGGGCCGATCTGGACCTACGTGAGCGCCGCCGCCGACGATCTGATGGAGCGCACCCCCTACATCGAGGCCGTCCTCGGCTCCAATGGTCGCGGGTCCGGGATCTCGGACGAGAGTGGGACCGCGCCGGTGGCACCATCGCCGAATCCGAGCGCATCTCCGCTGGTCAGTGGCTCGTTGGCGCCGAGCACGACGGTCACTCCGACGCTGGGCGGAACAGCGCCCGGCGGGTCGTCCTCCTCGTCCACCTCCACCGGGGGAGGCGAGCGCTGATGTGGCGCCGACTGGGCCGCGCGGCCGCCTCGGGGTGGACCGGGAACTCCGTGACCCCGGGGCGGGACCGGATCTCCGTGGGGCTGACGATTTGGCTCGCCCTGCTGTGGGTCCTTCTCTTTGGGACGCCCACATGGCTGACCGTTCTCGGCGGAATACTCGTCTCGCTGGCGGTCCAGTGGTTCTTCCCCTTGCCTCATGTCTCCCGCCACTGGCACGTGCGGGTCGTCCCAGTGGTCGTTCTCATGGTCCGTTTCTCGATCGACCTGGTCGTTGCCGGGCTGCAGGTGTCGCGCATCGTGCTGACGGGGGAGCGGCCTCACACCGCAATCATCCGCGTCGATCTGCGCAGTGCGGATCCGGTGCATCTGACGATCGTCTCAGCGATGACATCCCTGGTCCCCGGCACGATCGTCGTCAAGGTCGACCGTCTGGCAGGCAGCCTCTACCTGCACGTTCTCGACCTCGATCGTCAGGGCGGTCCCGAGGGAGTGCGCGCTGCCGCGCTCGGCCAGGAGGAGCGCATCCTCCTGGCGATCGCGTCCGACCAAGAGCTCGAAGACCTCGCGTTGTCCGGACAGGGGCGCGGATTCCGGCGTCGCCTCGCCCGTGTGCACCTGCTCCGCCCACGCGTTTCCCGGGGAGGTGATCATCGATGAGTGGTCTCGATGTTCTCCATCTGGTGACTGTGATCCTCGCCGTGATCGCCGGGGTGCTCGCGCTGTTCCGGATCGCCCGCGGGCCGACACTGTTGGATCGCACGGTCGCCAACGACGTGTTCGCGGCCGTCGCGATCGACCTCGTCGCCGTGATGATCGTGTGGTGGTCGCGGGCGGACCTGGGGGTGCTCCTCATCGTGCTCGCGTTGACCGGATTCCTCACGGCCGTCGTCGTTGCTCGTTTCGCCGTGCGGGAGGATGCTCGGAGCCGTCGCATCCTGTCCGCCGAGGAGGCGGAACGTCAGCGGGTCGTGCGTGAGCGCGAGGCCGTCGAGGCCGAACGCGTCGAGGCCGAGGACGCCGCGCGCCAGGTGCGTGAGCGTGAGCGCGCCGCGCCCGGGGGAGATCCAGGGCCGGCACAGGAGCAGGAGGAGGAATCATGACCGACGCGATCGCCCAGTGGACGGGTGCAATCCTTCTGCTCCTCGGCGTGTCCTTCACGCTCATCGCGGCCATCGGGCTGGTGCGCCTGCCTGACCTCTATTCGCGGACCCACGCGGCCACGAAGCCCCAGCTGCTCGGCCTGACCCTGGTGTGCGCGGGGATCTGCGTGGAGATGTGGGACTGGCACTGGGTGGTCCTGTCGATGGTCATCCTCGGCCTTCAGGTTGTCACCGCTCCGGTCGGCTCACACCTGGTCGGACGGGCGATCTACCGCACCGGCCGTGACGTCGATCCACCGATGGTCGTCGACGAGCTGAGCGGGGACCTCGACACGTCCTCGTTGGGCGACGGCTCCTGAAGTCCTTGTTGCGCCGGTGGTTTGCGGGTACATTCAGTGCCGTCCTGTCACACGTGCGGGATTCCGCCCTGAGCAGCGCGGCCGGTCGACCGCCCGTGCAGTGAGGAAACGCCATGACCGCTCCATATGAAGGAAGCACCCCACCCGAGGGAAACATTCCACCCCAGGGAGGCACTCCACCGACGGGAACCGCCTATCCGGGAGCTTCTCACTACCCGGGGGAATCCAGCTATGCGCAGGCAGATCTGGCCGGCGCGACGGATCCCTCCGACCTGACACGGCCGTTCTACGGTGCGACCTTCCCGATCGCAGCGAAACGCTTCTTCAAGAAATACGCGACCTTCTCGGGGCGGGCTTCGCGCTCGGAGTTCTGGTGGGCGCAGCTGATGGGCGTCCTGATCGGCCTGATTCCTGGGTTGCTCGTGTTGATCGGAGTGATCCAGTCGCTGGCCCAGAGCCCGACGACCACGTCCGGCACCTCCAGTTCGGTCGGAACCAGCTACTACTCGTCGACGCCGGATGTCTCGAGCTCCCCGCTCTTCGTGATCGGCATGATCCTGTGCGTCGTCGTCTTCTTCGCGCTGGTCATTCCCCAGCTGGCCATCACGTGGCGTCGGCTGCACGACGGAAACTTCTCCGGCGCGTTCTGGCTGCTGAGCTTCATTCCGTCGATCGGCGGCCTGGTCGTCCTCATCCTGACGCTGTTGCCGTCCAGGGCGGAGGGGCGTCGCTTCGACGTTGCCTGAGCACCGCAGCACTGACGACATCGTCCCCCGTCACGCCGTAGGCTGATTCTGGCCGGGATGTCCTTCCGGTTGATTGCCGAGGTCGCCCGCTCAACCGGGCGCGACGCCGGGAGGTGCCATGGTGCAGCGATTCCTGCCGCGCTCCACCGTGGCCGACGACGTCCTCGTTCCGGTCCTGGACCGCATCCGGGGGGAGTTGTCCGTTCCCGAGCGTTTTCCCGATGAGGTCGAGGCCGAGGCCTGCCGTGCTGTTGATCAATGGCTGGCCTTCGTGCGTGCGACGCGGATCCCGGATCCGGTTGCCTCCCTCGACGTCGACCAGGACGCTGACGACATCCAGACGCTCTACCCTTTCCGAATCCCGACCTCGCCCGAGTGGGACGCCCTCGACGCCTCGGCGCTGCCGGGTCTGGACGGGACACACATTCCCTTCGTGACGATCGACCCGCCCGGTTCGAGCGACCTCGACCAGGCGATGCACCTGTTGCGTCTGCCGCCCGGGGAGCCCGACGGGGCGGCCTACCTCGTCACCTATGCGATTGCTTCGCTGGCTACCTTCGTCCCGACCGGCTCGCCCCTGGACGCCGAGGTGCGCGCTCGTGGGCTGACGACCTACCTGCCGGACGCGGCGACGCCCCTGCACCCGCGAGTCCTCTCTGAGGGTGCGGCGTCCCTGCTTCCGGGGCAGAAGAGTCCGGCCTGCGTGTGGCACATCCGGCTCGGTGCGGACGGACGGCGGATCTCGTGGCGGGTGCGTCGCGCGATCGTCATTTCTCGGGCCCAACTGACCTATGAGCAGATCCAGGACGCACTCGAGGCCCTGGACGAGGATGAGGCCGTCGACCTTCCCTTGAGCGTTCCCATCGATCTGCCGATCCTCCTGCGGGAGATCGGGGAGCTGCGCCTGGTGCGCGAGGCCGCTCGTGGCGGAGTCTCCGGGAGGATCCCCGAACAAGAGGTCGAACGCATCGACGAGCCCGGCGAGCGCCTCCACTTCCGACTTGTCTACCGCTCGAACCTGCCGTGCGAGGAGTGGAACGCCCAGATCTCGTTGCTGACCGGGATGTGCGCGGCCTCGATCATGCGTGAGTCCGGCCGGGGAATCCTGCGAACGGTTCCCGCAGCCACGCCGTCGTCGATCGCCCGGTTGCGCAGGGTCGCTTGCGTCCTCGACGTCGAGTGGCCACCGGGCGAGCCCTACCCCGACCTCGTGCGGAGACTGGATCCGGGAACGGCCCACAATGCGGCGTTCCTGTTGGAGGCGACCAGTTTGTTCCGTGGTGCAGGATATTCCGTTTTCGGGGTCGAGGGGCATCCCGCTTTTCCCCCGATCGGTGCCACCGAGACCCGGCACGAGGCGATTGCTGCCGAGTATGCCCACGCGACTGCGCCTTTGCGTCGTCTGGTGGATCGGTGGTCCTCGGAGATCTGTCTGGCAGCGTGCGCCGGGACGGAGACGCCCGACTGGGTCATCGATTCGGTGGGGGAGGTCCCGAGTCTGATGGGGCGTGCGATGCAACGGGTTTCCGCTGCGGAGCGGGAGTCGTTGGCGGCGATCGAGGCGCTGCTGCTCGACGACCAGGTGGGGAAGTCCTTCACCGGTGCTGTCGTCGACGTCGAGCGGCGCCCCGACAACGGCAGGAACGGGCGAGGGACCACCGAGGGAGGCACGGGGAACCTACGTCCGGGCCAGCGGGGCACGGTCATGATCGCCGACCCAGCGGTGATGGCCCGCGTCATGCCGGAGGACCCGACGCTGGCGCTGCCGCTGGGCGATGTCGTCGAGGTCCGTCTGGCGCGCGCTGATGTCGAAAAGCGCCGTATTGAGTTCGTCTGGCCGGCCGACGAGGCAGCGTTCGCCGCAGCCGTTCGTCTTGGTGCCTCCGGTGCGCCGGGTGAGCCCGATCCGGCCCCCTGACCGCGAAGCGCGCCGACCTGCATACACGGTGTGCTTCGCAGGGAGGGTGATGGGGCCCACGCTTATCCGGGCGGACGTGCGTGGCACGTTGACCCATGGGTGTGAGACAGTGGGCCCGTGCTCTCAGGCTCCTGGGGTCCGGACTTCGCTTCCGGCATCGCACCGACCGTCCCCCTCGGGGATGGCACCACATCGCACCCTGGTTCTGCTGCGTCCACCGCTGCGGATCCGTCGGCGCCACTCGGTATCCTCGATCCCTTCGAGGACGACCGTCCGCACGATCAGTGCGGCGTCTTCGGGGTGTGGGCGCCCGGTGAGGACGTCTCCCGCCTGACCTACTTCGGTCTCTACGCCCTGCAGCACCGGGGTCAGCAATCCGCGGGCATCGCGACCTCCGATGGGGAGCGAATCCGGGTCTATAAGGACCAGGGGCTCGTCAGCCAGGTCTTCACCGACGAGATCCTCCAGGGACTCCACGGTCACATCGCCCTCGGCCACTGCCGCTATGCGACGACCGGGGCCGACAACTGGCTCAATGCCCAGCCGACCCTCGGACCGACGCCAAGTGGCACGATCGCTCTGGGCCACAACGGCAACCTGACGAACACCTCCGAGCTGCGCAACCTCGCCCGCTCGCTGGCCGACGAGGACGACCCGCAGCACGGGGCGACCACCGATACCTCGATTGTCACCGCTCTTCTGGGCCTGGCCGATCGGATCCCCGGTCCGGCTCCGTTCGTCGCGCGTGCCCGGCCGGTGGGCGCCGACATGTCGGCGCCCACCGCTGACGAGGATGCCGCACCGCTCGTTCCCGCCGCCCTCAAGGTCCTTCCGCGGCTGCGGGGCGCGTTCTCCCTGGTCTTCATGGACGAGGGCACGCTCTACGGCGCCCGTGATCCCCACGGCTATCGCCCGCTGGTCCTCGGTCGGCTGCATTCGGGCTGGGTGCTTGCCTCGGAGACGGCCGCCCTCGACCTCGTCGGCGCGATCTTCGTGCGGGAGATCGAGCCGGGCGAGCTGATCTCCATCGACGCGAGCGGGGTCCGGTCCCGCCACTTCGCGGTGACGAGGGCGAGCACCTGCGTTTTCGAGTATGTCTACCTGGCCCGTCCCGACACGGTGATCGGGGGGCGCCAGATCGTGGCGACCCGGCGTCGCATGGGCGCGATCCTCGCCCAGGAGAGTCCGATTGATGCAGATCTTGTCATCCCAACTCCTGAATCGGGCACCCCCGCGGCGATCGGCTATGCGCAGGAGTCTGGGATCCCCTTCGCCCAGGGCCTGGTCAAGAACTCCTACGTCGGACGTACCTTCATCCAGCCGACTCAGTCGTTGCGCCAGCTCGGAATTCGGCTCAAGCTCAATCCGCTGCGCGAAGTCATCGAGGGTAAACGGTTGATCGTCATCGACGATTCGATCGTGCGAGGCAACACGCAGCGCGCCCTCGTCAAGATGCTGCGCGAGGCTGGGGCCGCGGAGGTCCATGTGCGGATCTCGTCGCCGCCGGTGAACTGGCCCTGCTTCTTTGGTATCGACTTCCCCACGCGTGCCGAGCTCATCGCCTCGTCGATGGACATTGAGCATGTGCGGGCCTCGATCGGGGCGGATTCACTGGCCTACCTTTCTCTGCGCGGCATGGTGGAGGCGACCGGGCAGGGCACGAGCCTGTGCCTGGGCTGCTTCACCGGCGACTATCCCGAGCCCATTGCCAAGGGCACCCCGATCCCCGGAACGCCGGGAGCGACGGCGTGACGTCCCACCGTTCATCGAACGACTGTCAGGAGACCTGATGAGTGAGCCGACCTCTCTCGACTATGCCGCTGCCGGCGTGGACACCGCGGCGGGCGACCGTGCCGTCGAGCTGATGAAGGACGCGGTCTCGCGAACCCACGACTCGACCGTGCTGGGAGCAACGGGCGGGTTCGCCGGCCTCGTCGACGCCTCGGCGCTGGTCGGAATGAATCGCCCTCTGCTGGCAACCTCGACGGACGGGGTCGGCACGAAGATCGCGATCGCCCAGGCACTCGACATCCACGACACAATCGGCCAGGACCTGGTCGGCATGGTCGTCGATGACATCGTCGTGGTCGGTGCGCGTCCGGTGCTGATGACCGACTACATCGCCTGCGGTCACGTCGTCCCCGAGCGGATCGCCGCGATCGTGACGGGCATTGCGCGGGCGTGCGCGGAGATCGGCTGCCCACTGGTGGGCGGTGAGACCGCCGAACACCCCGGACTGATGGCGTCCGACGACTATGACATCGCGGGGGCAGCGACCGGGGTCGTCGAGGCCGCGGACGTGCTCGGTCCCCAGCGCGTCAGGCCCGGGGACGTCCTCGTGGCGATGGCGTCCTCCGGGCTGCATTCCAACGGCTACTCACTCGTGCGCAGTGTCGTCGACCGGGTCAAGACGCCCCTGGAGGCGACCATCGCCCAGTTCGGTCGCACGCTGGGCGAGGAACTCCTCGAACCGACGCGGTTGTATACGCGGGTGTGTCTGGATCTACTCGACACGTACGGGGTCGCTGAGACCACCGGCTTGCACGCCCTCGCCCATGTCACGGGCGGAGGTGTGGGCGCGAACCTCTCACGTGTGATCCCCATCGGCCTCGTGGCCGAGGTCGATCGGAGATCCTGGACGGTCCCCCCGATCTTCGACTGGGTGCGCCGCGGAGGCTCAATCCTCTGGGAGGCTCTGGAGGATTCCCTCAACCTGGGCGTCGGAATGATCGCCGTCGTCGGAGCCGAGGGCGCCGACGAACTCACCTCACGGGTGCGGCAGGCCGGTATCGACTCCTGGGTCCTCGGAGAAGTCCGAGCAGGCGACGCCCCGCGGCCGGGATCGACGACGCGCGTCGTGTCGGGCTCGAAGGGTGTTGCCGGCGGGGAGGTCCGACTGGAGGGAACCTACCGAATCGCCTGAGGGAAGATCGGGAGCTCCGTCAATGTCGCTCGGCGGAGGTCCACAGGTCCTCGCCATCGGTGGGGTCATCCTTGGATTCTTCGGCGTACTTCGCGTATGCATCGGTCTCCGATGCCCCGGGCCTGGACGCGAGCTCTCGTTGGAGGGCATCCAAATCGGTATCAGGGCTGAAGTACTTCAGCTTGCGTGCGACTTTCGTCTGCTTGGCCTTCTGACGGCCGCGCCCCATGGCGTCGACCCCCTCCACCTCGTGCGGGTCCGCCGAAGCGGTTCCCTGATCTCATCAAAATCTGCCGTGGGCTCATCATAGCGTGACGGCCCCTTGACCTCCCAGCCGAGACAGGCGAGGAACTGATCACGTAGTGAGATGCGAATGACCCGGACTGGGTCCAACTGTGGCGATTCCCGGACGTGCGAGCGGGCTCCGATCAGCGCCTTGCTCGCACGTGTCAGCCGCGGTGGCGGCGGGCCGTGCGCCAGGCGATCAGCCCGACGACGGCCGTGATGCCGAGGACGGCCAGACCGACCTGCTCAATGGCATCCCGGTCACCGTCTCGCGCCTCGGACACGATTATCCGGGCCCGCTCGGCGAATTGCTGGGCGCGGCCACGGACGTTGTCCGTCACCCGACGCACCTGGGTGGCTGGGCTCAGCGACTGGACCAACTGGTCAACGGTCACGCTCATCTCGGCACGGACGGCCTCGAGTTCCGCCTGGATCTGTTCCGGCGTCCGAGCGGCGGCGGCAGCGGTGGTGGTCTGATCGGTTGTCTCGCTCACTTGCCCAGTCCCTTCTTGAAAGCGTCGACGTCCTTGCGCAGGCCCGTTCCCGGGTCTGGCGTGTGTTCGCTGCCAGCCTTGAGCAGGCGCATGCCCACGAGGGCGAGGACCGCGATGACGAGGACGAGCAGCCCCACGACGATCAGTGCCGCCGCCCAATCGGGTACGGCGTGGGCCAAGGCGACCTCGATCGTGTGGAAGATCCACGCCAGGAGGTACAGGCCGAGGACGCCCGCCACCGCCAGGAGTGCACCGCCGGAACCGACGCGCTTGCCGAAGGCCAGCGCCTTCGTCTTCGTCAGTTCGATCTCACCGCGGACCAAGGTCGTGACTTGGGTGGACAGGGATGCGAAGAGCTCACCGGTCGATGGTGATCGCCGGTTCTGATCCCCCGCTTCGTCCTGTGGCGCCGCCCCGGGCGCAGTGGACGTCTGGTGTGTCGACATGACCTGGATCCTCCTCCGTGGTCCGCTCCGGCTCGAAGGCCGGATCGTCGCTTTCTTGGAACAGTCTCGCACGTCGGGAGGCTGTCAGACGCGCCAGGCTGACGCCGGACTCGAGATGTGGTCCGGATTCGCCGATCTGGTCGGGCCTTCACCTGATGGCAGTGGATATGGGACAGTGTGCGGTGAGAGGGGCACATCGAGGCGCCCGGGAGAGGAGGAGTCCCGGCGTCCGATCTGGTTCCCGCTCGTCCTCCCATCTCCCATCGCCGGCTGTCGAGTCCGAAGGACATTGTGAGAACACTGAAGCCCCGCCGCCGGACCCTGCGCGTGTTAGCCACGGGCGCGGCGCTGGCACTGATTCCCGCCACTGCGCTTGCCGATCCGAACGACCAGAGCGAGGGCGCCCAGTCCGGCTCCCCGACCGAGCAATCCCAGAGTGGGGGTTCCTAGTCGGGGCAGTCCCAATCGGGTGAGTCCTCATCCGAAGACGCCACGTCCTCGTCCACAGCGGAGGCGGGCGCGAATCTGCTGAGCACGGGGACCGATTCGGACGAGCTCACGGTCAATCTGTTGGCCATCACCGACTTCCACGGTCACATCGCAGCGACCGATGACGATCCGGGAGCCGCCGCTCTGTCCTGCGAGTTCAACATCGCGAGTTCGGGGTACGACACGACCTTGCGTCTATCGGCCTCGCTCGTCTCTCCCGAGGGGATCGTGGGTCTGATGATCGCGGATCCGGTTGTGGCGATCAACGACACCGGAGCACGACTCGAGGCGAATGGACAGGCCGACCTGGTCGTCGGGCTGATCCACAAGGACATGGAGGCGACCGCGACGAGCTTCGACGAACATCTTCAACGCGGAGACGATTAGCGCGTGCAGAGACCAGGTTGATCCGACGGTCCAGGAGCTTGCGGACGCCGCAGTGACGAAGGCGGATGAACTCGGCAGCGATCCGGTCGTCCAGATCGCGGGTCCCTTCTTCCGCGGCTCAGGCGTTTTGACCGACGGCACCGAGGCGGCCGAGGCGAGGGGAATGGAGTCCTCGGCCGGCAACCTCATTGCGAACGCGGCCCGCGAGTCCTCGACGAAGTACCTGGCCCAGAAGGCTGACATCGGCATCATCAACGCGGGCGGGATTCGCTCCGATCTCGTTCCGAGCGCCGACGGCTGGCTGAGCGAGGGCGACCTCTTCACGGCGCAGCCTTTCGGCAATTCGATGGCCTACGTGACCCTGAGCGGGGCCCAGGTTAAGCGGGCGCTCGAGGAGCAATGGCAGCCCGAGGGCTCGTCGCGTCCGATGCTCAAGCTCGGGCTCTCCGACAACGTCACCTATGGGTTCGATGCCTTCACGGACGCCGGGGCCATCGACACGGGTTTCATCGACCTCGATGCGTTCAGGGCCTACCTGACAGGGTTGGACACCGCGGCTGATCCGCTCGATCTGCGCGACGGGGCGGTCGGCATCGACAACTCACCCGAACTTGAGGGGACCTTCGTGGCCTCCGAGGACCGGCTGGGCACGGCTGGGCACGGCTGCCGTCACCTTCACAGTCCCCACGGACGCGAGCGGGGGGCGAACAGATCGCGGTCTGTGACCTCGATGGGGTGATCGCTGCCCGTTCGGTCACGCTCGGTGCGGTGGCCCGGGCCGTCGTCCCCGCTCCGAACGACGACGAGGCGGGTGGAAGGACTGCCGACGAGCTGGCGAAGACGGGGTCGCCGAGCTCGGTCGAACTCGCTGGCGCACTCGCCTTGCTCGTCGCGGGAGCGACGCTGATCGGCCTTCGACGCGCACGTCGCTGAGCTGCAGAGCATCGACTTGTCGACAGCGCTCAGTCGTCCTCGTCGGGAACGATCGATCCGGGAAGATCGCCGAGGATCCGTCGGGCGCGGATGACGACCTCTGCTGAATCGGAGGGGAGGTCGGCGGGGGTGGTCGGACCCGTGCCGGTGGCAAGCGTCCGGGTGCCGAGTTCGTCACGCAGGGCGTCCGGGGCGGCGGCCGAACGGGCGGCGGCCTCGTTGATCGCTCGCACGCGTTCGACGGCGAGCAAGGCGATCTCCTGAGTGAGGGGATTGCCGTCGCTGTCGTGTAGGCCGCGGCGCGAGGGAAGCAGAACGCGAGTTTTTGCGGCGGGTTCCGGAGCCGCCCCTGTGGTGGCGAGTAGGGAGGAGACGGAATCGGAGGTGGCCGGGGCACTGCCGCGAGGCCTCGCCGCCAACGCGGTGAGGATCGTCTCGCGTGTGGGAGCGCCGAGGTCGGCGACGATGCGGCCGTCGACAAGGAAGAGCGCACGGTCCGCCCACGCCGCCGCATCGGGCTCGTGGGTCACCATGACGACCGTCTGGCCGAGATCGTCGACGGCCTGGCGCAGGAGCGTCAGGACCTCCGCGGTCGAGGTCGAGTCGAGGTTTCCCGTCGGTTCGTCCGCGAAGATCACAGCGGGTTCGGTGACGAGGGCGCGCGCGAGGGCGACGCGTTGTTGTTGCCCGCCGGAGAGCTCCGAGGGGCGGTGATCGAGCCGGTCACGCAGCCCGACGGCGTTGATGACCCGGTCGAGCCGTTCCTGCGGAACCCGACGTCCAGCGATCGAGGACGGCAGCAGAATGTTTTGTCGGGCCGTCAGGGTCGGCACCAGGTTGAAGCTCTGGAAGACGAACCCGACTCGATCGCGGCGCACCTCGGTGAGCGAGCGGTCGTCCAGGGAGGTCAGCTCGCGTCCCTCCAGTGCCACGGATCCGGAGGTCGCGGAGTCGAGGCCAGCAAGCGCATGCATGAGCGTCGATTTACCGGACCCCGACGGTCCCATGACCGCGGTGAAAGTCGCGCGGGCGACCTCGAGGTCGACGTGATCGAGCGCGACGATCTGCGAGTCGCCGTGGCCGTAGACCTTCGTCAGCCCGTGGACGGAGATCACCGGTCCCGTCGTGGTCTCCGGTGATACGTCGGTGGGGGAGGTCTCCGAGCGGCGCCTGTGCCAAGGCCACCACCACCGTCGACGCGGCTGGGCATGGGACGAGGTCATATGCCCATTGTCCACGATTGTTCCTCCCCCGCGTGGGAGAAGGCAGGCGGGGCGGCCGATCCTTGGATGCAGGGAAGCGGGGCCGGTACTCGTCATCTTGATATCTCGACGAAAGAGCACTGGCCCCGCTTCGGCACTGAGCGGTCGTGGCGCTCAGCCCAGTCTGGCACGCACAGGGCGGTTGGTGTCCTGGATGCTTGTCAGCTGCGGCGACGGCGAGCGACTACCACGATTCCGGATCCCGCGATCAGGAGCAACCCGGCAACGATCGCAATCACGGCCGCATCGGAGCCCGTGACGGGCAGTGATGGGTTTGCCGAGTTGGTTGGGGTTGGGGTCGGAGTGTCCGGATTCGTCTGGACCTCGGGCGTGTGGTGCGTGGTGCAGTCGGGGTTCTCCGAGGCTGTCTCGGGGACGCAGTTCGGAGCCGGGGGAGTGACCCCCGGCGGCACGTCGCCCTCGCCGGTGACGACGTTGGCGATGACGTCCTGGTCCGTCACGTCATCGTCGACTTTCACCGAGTAGGTGAGGGCCGCAGTCTGACCGGCTCCGAGCTCGTTCTCCCAATGCAACGCCGCTCCATCGACGTCCACCGTGGGATCCGTGACGCCCTGCCCGCCAATGGTCGCCGAGGCGGAGCCCTCGATGTACGTGGCGTTGTCGAGCACATCGCTGAGGTTGTCATCGATGCTGGCCGGCGTCAGGTCGACGTTGCCGGTGTTCTCGACAGTCACGGTGTAGGTGATCGTCTGACCGCTCGTCACTTGCGTTCCCGAAGCCGGGTCGGCGGTCTTCTTGATGACCAGTCCCGGAATCGCCTGGGTATTCTCGACCTCACCCAGGGCGACGGAGGTGTGCTCGGCGTCGATGGTGATGTCGTGGGTGGTGGAGTCCAGCTGGTACCCGGTGGGGGCCGTGGCTTCCTGGAGCGTGTAGCTGCCCCACGCCAAGCCCGTCACCTTCAGTGAGCCAGTGGTGCTGTCCGCGTCGTTCTGGCCATT
>JAATFD010000018.1 GCA_015655375.1 Actinomycetales bacterium | reverse complement strand
GGGCGTTGAATCCAGCTCGCCACGATGGGCCAGGCCCCGGGTCCATGCGTAGATGGAGGCAATCGGGTTCGTCGATGTCGGTTTGCCTGCCTGATGCTGACGATAGTGACGTGTGACAGTGCCATGGGCGGCCTCGGCCTCGACAGTGCGCCCGTCCGGTGTCATCAACACCGAGGTCATCAGGCCGAGTGACCCGAACCCCTGCGCGATCGTGTCGGACTGGACGTCGCCATCGTAATTCTTGCAGGCCCAGACATAACCGCCTTCCCATTTGAGCGAGCTGGCGACCATGTCGTCGATGAGGCGATGTTCGTAGGTCAGTCCCTCGGCCTCGAAACGCTCCCGGTACTCGGCATCGAAGACCTCTTGGAAGAGGTCTTTGAACGCCCCGTCATAGGCCTTGAGGATCGTGTTCTTCGTCGAGAGATAGACCGGATAGTGACGCTTGAGCCCATAGGAGAACGAGGCCCGGGCGAAGTCGCGGATCGAGTCGAGGAAGTTGTACATCCCCATCGCCACGCCCCCGCCCTCGGGAATGCGGGCGACCTCGTGGATGATCGGTTCGGAGCCGTCCTCGGGAGTGAAAGTGATCGTCACCGTTCCAGCACCGGGGACCTTGAAGTCCGTCGCCTTGTACTGGTCTCCGAAGGCGTGGCGTCCCACGACGATCGGTTTCGTCCATCCCGGAACCAACCGCGGAATGTTCGAGATGATGATTGGCTCGCGGAAGATCACTCCACCGAGAATGTTCCGGATCGTCCCGTTGGGGGACTTCCACATTTTCTTGAGACCGAATTCCTTGACACGAGCCTCGTCGGGAGTGATCGTCGCGCACTTGATACCGACCCCGTGCTCCTTGATGGCGTTCGCTGCGTCGACGGTGACTTGATCGTCGGTCGCGTCGCGGTTCTCGATGGACAGGTCGTAATAGCGCAAGTCAACGTCCAGGTACGGACGGATCAGCCGATCCTTGATGGACTTCCACATGATGCGGGTCATCTCATCGCCGTCGAGTTCGACGACTGGTCCCTGGACCTTGATGGTCGACATGGTGCTCCTCACTGTCCGGGCCAATGCCCTCCTGCACGACCTCGTGGGCGAGGCGTTGTCGCCAGATTACTTGACGTCGAGAGAAGCAGGCAGAGACTTTCGATCCGCGAGCCGGTAGCCAGCAGTCGCGGTCGCGGAAGAGACCTTCTCACCTCGGCGGCATCGTCGCCGTGAAGGGTGAGAGCAACCACACCGCTGCCCCGAACCCACCATAGAAGATCACATCGAACCACCGGTGTCGCGAGGCGAACCAGGGGCGCCCGGGCCACACGATGCGCGCCGCGGCCAGGGCAAAGAGAATGACGACCAACAGAATGACGCTGCGATGCGGATGGTCCAGCACGGCGAGCATCACCATCGCAATCAGCGATGCAGCCACGCCCACGACACTCAGCGTCTCAGCGACCGCCCAGAAGCGGCCGACGCACGTGTCTCCTCCCTTGCTCACCGACACCACATTACCGTCCGCAGTCGCTTCCCGGCGGCGCTGCAGTCCACAGAGACACTCGTCCGATGCCATGCGTCAGCACCTCGCCACTGTCTCGGAGCCGACAGCGACGTGTCCACCTGCACACAGATCGGCGGGATCGAGCCGGTTCGAGGCCTCCGGCCGGGGATAGCATGAGCGCGGTGCCCGATCGGCACCCCCTTTCGCCCACTCGTTGAGGAGAAACAGTGACTGCCCGCTTCATCGTCATCCAGCCGAGTCCGGCCAGCATCGCGACGGAGGTGACGGACGAGTTGGCCGACGCCTTGACCGCCCGTGGATCCCTCACCCGCCTGAGCGCTGTGGAAGGCATCGACATCGATGCGGCCGCCTCCTCCTCGGCCGCCCTCGCCGGCGTCGTCGAAGCAGTGCGCGCCGCCGCCACCGACCTCGTCCTCATCGAGGGCGCAGACTCCGGTCCGCTGACGACCTTTGATGCGTTCGACTGGAACCTCGAGGTTGCAGCCGCAACGAACGCAGGGATCGTCCTCGTCCTCGACGCAGAGGGCGCGCCTGCCGACCTGCTCGAGCAGGAGATCGAGATCGCCCGAGCCCGAGCGACCGCCCATCAGGCGTCAATCGCTGCCATCGCCCTGCCTGCACCGCTGGCCGCTCAGGTCGATCTGCTCAACATCGCGGTTCTTCCCCTGCCCGTCTCCCCCGCCGGAGTCGAGGATCTGCTCGCCTCTCCGACGCCCAACGCCGTCACTCCCCTCTCTTTCCAGGCCGACCTGATTGACCGCGCGCGCTCGGACCGCAAACGCATCGTTCTGCCCGAGCCCGAGGACGACCGGGTGCTCGCCGCTGCCGCCGAGGTGCTGGCCCGCGGCATCGCCGACATCACCCTTCTCGGCGAGGACGACGTCGTGCGTGGTCGCGCCACAGAGCTCGGCCTCGATCTGTCGCAGGCTCGCGTGGTGTCCCTGGACGAGCCCAAGCTCGTCGAGAAGTACGCGACCGAGTTCGCCCGTCTGCGCGCCAAGAAGGGCGTGACCGTCGAGCAAGCCCGTGAGAAGATCCGTGACGTCTCCTACTTCGGCACGATGATGGTCCACATGGGCGACGCGGACGGCATGGTCTCCGGCGCCGCGCACACGACTGCCCACACGATCGTCCCGTCCTTCCAGATCATCAAGACCGCCCCCGGCGTCGCGGTGGTTTCCTCGATCTTCCTGCTGCTGCTCAAGGATCGCGTTTGGGCCTTCGGCGACTGCGCCGTCAACACCAACCCGACGCCCGAGCAGATCGCCGACATCGCCGTGTCCTCGGCCCAGACGGCCCGCCAGTTCGGATTGGACCCGAAGGTGGCCCTCCTGTCCTACTCGACCGGCATCTCCGGAAAGGGACCCGACGTCGACGCCGTCGTCACCGCGACCGCGCTCGCCCACGAGAAGGCCCCGGAGCTTCCGATCGAGGGCCCGATCCAGTTCGACGCTGCCGTCGATGCGGCCGTCGCCGCGAAGAAGGCTCCGAACAGCCCGGTCGCGGGGCAGGCCAATGTCTTCATCTTCCCGAGCCTCAACGCCGGCAACATCGGCTACAAGGCTGTGCAGCGCTCCTCCGGCGCAATCGCCGTGGGGCCGATCCTCCAGGGCCTCAACAAGCCCGTCAACGACCTCTCGCGCGGCGCCCTCGTCGAGGACATCGTCAACACGGTCGCCATCACCGCCATCCAGGCCCAGGCCTGAGGGCCCCCGATCTACCCGCCCGAACCGAAAGGCCACTCCGTGTCCCAGACCGTCCTCGTCATCAACTCCGGCTCCTCCTCGGTGAAGTACCAGCTCATCGACCCCGAGTCGGGCCATGCCATCGCGAAGGGGCTGGCCGAGCGCATCGGCGAGCCCGAGGGCCATATCCAGCACCGCTACTCACAGAAGGCCGTCGATCTCAACGAGCCCCTGCCCGACCACGGCGTCGCGCTGACCGAGATCCTGCGTCTCTTCGACGAGGTCGGACCCGCCCTGGCCGACGCCGACATCGTCGCCGTGGGCCACCGGATCGTCCAGGGTGGCCGGTACTTCGACGGCCCGGCCCTCATCGACGACCGCGTGCGCAACCTGATCGACGAGCTGTCAACCCTGGCCCCGCTGCACAACCCGGCCCACCTCAAGGGCATCGACGTGGCGCGCAGGCTCCTGCCGAACGTCCCTCACGTCGCCGTCTTCGACACAGCGTTCTTCCAGTCACTGCCCCCCGAGGCCGCGACCTACGCGCTGGACCGCGAGATCGCCGAGAAGTACTCCGTTCGCCGCTACGGTGCCCACGGCACGTCCCACCAGTATGTGTCCAAGCGCGTCTCGACGATCCTCGGTGCCCGCGATCTCAAGCAGATCGTCCTGCACCTGGGTAACGGGGCCTCGGCCTCGGCGATCGTCGGCGACAAGGCGATCGACACCTCGATGGGTCTGACTCCGCTGGAGGGCTTGGTCATGGGCACGCGCACCGGCGACATCGACCCAGCCGTTGTCTTCCACCTGGAGCGCGTGGCGGGCATGAGCGTCGACGAGGTCGACACTCTCTTCAACAAGAAATCCGGCCTCAAGGGCCTCACCGGTGACAACGACATGCGCGGTGTGCGCGAGATGGCCAAGTCCGGCGATCCCGAGGCTCGCAAGCGCGCCCGCGTCGCTCTCAACATCTACGTCAATCGGATCCTCAAGTACATCGGCTCGTTCACTGCGGAGATGGGCGGCGTCGACGTCATCACCTTCACGGCAGGCATCGGCGAGAACGATATCGATCTGCGTCGCGAGGTCTGCGAACAGCTCGTTCCCTTCGGGGTCGTCCTCGACGAGGAGGCCAACAATCAGCGTGTCTCCGAGCCGATCACGATCTCGAAGCGCGGGTCGTCCGTGCGCGTCATGGTCGTCCCGACCAACGAGGAGCTGGCGATCGCCAAGCAGGCGTTGACCCTGGTCTGATCCTCAACCCGCGAGGCACGCCAACTGTCGAGGTCGAGGCACACCGCCTTTTCACCGTGAGACGCGTCCAGCGGATGAACCGGGGTTCTTGCTTCCGAATCGAAGGAGGAACCCCGGTTTCTCTGTGCCACACTCCCCATCCGCGCCGGGGATCGGCTCGATTCGCATCGCCCTGTTTCAGGGTCTACGTTGTAGACATGAACTACAGTGTAGACACGAAGCAGGTCATTCACCTGTCCGACGTGCACAAACGATTCGCCGACCACCCCGTTCTCACCGGCATCGATCTGGACGTCCGCCCGGGCGAAGTGCTCAACCTGCTCGGACCGAACGGCGCGGGCAAGACCACCATGATCCGGATCATGACAGGTCTGCTCCCCGCCGATTCCGGAGACGTCGTCGTCACGGGAACCAATGTCAGGCGCCACCCGAACCGGGTCGGGGCACACGTGGGGATCGCTCCGCAGGAGCTCGGGATCTACCCTCATCTCACCACTCGCCAGAACCTCCGGGCGTTCGGTGAGATCAACGGTCTGAGCAGGCACGACGCGGCAGCCCGTGCCGACACGCTCCTGGAGTCGTTCGACCTCGGCCCCCAGGCCCGCCAAAGCGCAGCGACTCTGTCCGGCGGGCAGAAGCGTCGCCTTCACACGGCGATCGCTCTGGTCCACCAGCCGGAGATCCTCTTCCTCGATGAACCGACAGTCGGCGCGGATGTCGGGAGCCGCCTCCGGATCCTCGACGCCGTCCACGCCCTGACCGAGGACGGGGCCGCGGTCGTCTACACCACGCATTACCTCCCCGAGATGGAGCAGCTCGGGGGTCGCGTGGCGGTTTTGGCCGGAGGTCAGATCGCAGCAGACGGACCCATTGACGACCTCATCGCCAGGTGGGCCCAACCCACCCTCGACGTCGCGTTCACCGAGGAGGCGCCCGAACTCCCGGGATGGCACCGTGAGGGCAACACGCTCAGGCCGGAACACCCGCAGGGCACGCCCGGATCACTCCTCGCGAGCCTTCTGGCCTGCGGGGGCGTGCACGCCGACCATCTCGCCGACGTGCGCCTCGTCCCGGCCACATTGGAAACGGCCTACCTCGCCATCGTCGAGGCCACGCACGACTCCCTCGCATCTGACCAGGAGGCCTGCGATGTCGTTGCCGCGTAGCCTCGCCGTCGCCCGCACGAACGTCCTGCTGCAGCTACCGTCGTGCACGTGTTGATGATCGTCATGCCACTGGTGCTGACGCCATTCCTCATCCCCGCGGCAAAAGCGCAGCTCCAGGCCCAGGGATACGCCCAGGCGAGCGGGGCAGAACAAGTCGTTCCCGGCTTCGGAATCCTCTTCGCGTTTCTCGCCGTCCAGCAGGTGATCTCGATGTTCTTCGACGAGTACGCCTGGGGGACCTGGGACCGTCTGCGCGTCAGTGCCGCCTCCACTGCCGACGTCCTGACCGGCAAGACTTCCGTCGCCTACCTGATCCAGCTCGTCCAGTTGTTGGCCGTCGTCGGCCTGGGCGCTCTCTTCTTCGGCTATCGGCCAACGGGCAGTCCACTCGCCCTCATCCTCGTCATCTCCGTCTTCTCTGTCGTGCTGTGCGCGTTCGGGATCATGATCGTCTCACTGTCCCCGACCAGAGACCTGGCGATGAGCCTGTCGAACCTCCTGGGCATGCTGATGGCGGGAGTCGGCGGGGCACTCGGCTCGACCGATTCCTTCCCCGACTGGGCGCACACCGTTGCGCATGCGAGCCCGGCCTATTGGGCAATGCAGGCCGTGGAACGCATTAGTCTGGACGGGGCCACCGTGACGACGGTCCTTCCGCAGATCGGGATCATGGTCAGCTTTGCGGCGGCGTTCGCCCTCATCGGCGCGACCCGCTTCCACGTCGACCAGGAAAAGGGCAGCGACACGTGATCGAACCGGGCGAGCGAGCGACCAGACCCGCGTTGACGCGCGATTACATCCTTCGCTTCGCCCTACAGATCATCGACTCAGACGGTCTGGGCGCCCTGACGATGCGGCGTCTCGGCTCCGACCTCGGTGTCGATCCCATGGCGATCTACCGGCACGTGCGCAACAAGGGGGCCCTGCTGGATGGCGTCACCGAGCTCGTTTGGTCGCAAGCCCTCGCCCCTCAGTCCATCGATACCAGCGAGTCGTGGGACACCGGCCTGTTCACCGCCATGTGTCGGCTGCGCGAGGTCCTTCTCGACCACCCCAATGTCCTGTCGCTGGTCTCCACCCACCCCTTGGTCACGACTCCGCAGCTCACACTGATCGAGCAGTGCCTCGCCGCACTGGAGGCCGCTGGAATGCCGAGCGGCCTGAATGTCTTGGGGCTGCTCAACAGCGTCGCTTCCTACACGACCGGCTCCGTCATCGCCGAGGCCGCCGAACCCGCTGGCGGAGCAGGAGGCGAGAGTAATTCGGAGGAATTCACCCGCGCGGTCGAGGGGCTCCCCCGGGTTGCACGCCTCTTGGAGCCGCTCCGCGAGCACCGCCATGACCAGGCGGAACGCAGGTCCGTCCAGTATCAGATCGGACTCCGTGCGCTCATCTCCGGATGGCCCGGGGCTCAGGTCGACTCCAGCAGCGCCAACGACTGATCAATTTCAATCCTCGTCAGCGAAAGTGGTGGCCGCTCAGTTGATCGGTGGCTGTGCAACGAGTTCTCGTGAGCAGCCACAAGTCTCACGGTTGCATTGGGACAGACTTCGGGAGAGCCCATGAAGACGGCACAATGGAGTCCAGCGAATCAAGGAGAGCACATGAACTTCCGATCCCTCTACGACCAGGGTTTCGCGCGAGTCGCAGCCGTGACGCTTCCCGTCCACGATGCTCGGCCCGCAGAGAACGCCCAGGAGATCCTCACCGCAGCCCGCGAATGCTCCGAGGCCGGGGCTGCTGTCGTGGTCTTCCCCGAGTTGTCGGTGTCGGGGTATGCAATCGATGACCTTCTCCTCCAGGATGTCCTGCTCGATGGCGTCCTCGACGCACTCGCCACGATTGTCGAGGGCTCGCTCGACCTCCTGCCGATCCTCGTGGTCGGCGCACCCCTGCGTCACAGGTCCCGCTTGTACAACTGCGCTGTGATGATCCACCGCGGCCGGGTCGTGGCCATCACACCCAAGCGAAACCTCCCCAATTACCGCGAGTTCTACGAGAAACGGCACTTCGCCGTTCCCGGCCCGTCGACGCCGGCCGTGTTCGCTCCGGCCCCCTGGGTGAGTTCCCAGCCAGAGTCCGCTCCCTCCGGTGCGCCCTCGGTCATCCCCTTCGGTACCGTCGTCATCGATGTCGAGGACGTACCCGGCCTGGCCATCTCCCCCGAAATCTGCGAAGACATGTGGGTCCCGGTCCCGCCCTCGTCCCTGGCCGCGTTGGCCGGGGCGAGCGTCATCCTCAATCTGTCCGCCTCCCCGATCACGGTCGGGCGCGCCGAGGATCGCCGCCTGCTCGTACGCTCCGCCTCGGCCCGGACGAACACGGCCTACGTCTACTGCGCGGCGGGGCTCGGCGAATCGAGCACCGACCTGTCGTGGGACGGGCAGACGATGATCTACGAGATGGGTGACCTGCTGGCCGAGGGCGACCGCTTCCCCGACGGACAGAGGATCACGATGGCCGACATCGACCTCGATCGGCTGCGTCAGGAACGCCTGCGTCAGGGCTCCTTCGACGACAATGCCCAATCGGCCCTCCCGCCCGCATCGGGTGCTGCAGTCGCCCCTCATGTCGCGATCGCTCTTGATCCCCCGCGCACCGACCTCGGACTGGTGCGCCAGGTTGACCGTTTCCCCTTCGTCCCCGACGACCCCGAACGTCTGGCCCAGGACTGCTACGAGGCCTACAACATCCAGGTCTCTGCCCTTGAGCAGCGCACGCGTGCCATCGGCGGACCGAAGATCGTCATCGGAGTCTCCGGCGGACTGGACTCGACCCACGCGTTGATCGTCGCCGCCAAAGCCATGGACCGCTTGGGCCGCCCGCGTACTGACATCCTCGCCTACACGTTGCCCGGCTTCGCCACCGGCGAGCACACGAAGACGAACGCCACACTGCTGTGCGAGCGCCTCGGCGTCTCGTTCGAGGAGATCGACATCCGCCCAGCTGCCCGCCAGATGCTCACCGACCTCCGCCATCCTTACGCCTCGGGCACCGAAGACTACGACGTCACCTTCGAGAACGTCCAGGCCGGGCTGCGCACCGACTACCTCTTCCGCCTGGCCAACCACCTCGGTGGGATCGTGCTGGGCACCGGGGACCTGTCCGAGCTGGCCCTGGGCTGGTGCACCTACGGCGTCGGCGACCAGATGAGCCACTACGCCGTCAACACAGGCGTGCCCAAGACGATGATCCAGCACCTGATCCGCTGGGTCGTCTCCTCCGGACAATTCGACGAGGGCGTGGGCGAGATCCTCCTATCGATCCTCGACACCGAGATCACCCCCGAGCTGGTGCCGACGAAGCCGGGCGAGCTCCCCCAATCGACCGAAGCCTCGATCGGCCCCTACAACCTCCAGGACTTCACGCTGTACTACGTCCTGCGCCGCGGCTACCGCCCCTCGAAGATCGCTTTCCTCGCGGAGAAGGCCTGGTCCGACTTCGACGCCGGGTCCTGGCCTCCTGGCTTCCCCGAGGCCAAGCGGGTTTCCTACTCCCTCGACGAGATCGCCCGTTGGGAGCGGTTGTTCCTGCGTCGCTTCTTCTCCAGCCAGTTCAAGCGCAGCGCAATTCCCAACGGCCCGAAAGTCATGGCAGGCGGGTCCCTCTCCCCGCGCGGGGACTGGAGGATGCCCTCTGACGCGTCGGGCGCGGCGTGGATCGCGGAGCTTGACGCGGCCCTGACCGGCGTCGTCGACAGAGGGACCCAGTGAGTGGATTGGCGATCGTCGGCGCCCTCGTCTTCGTGGGCGTCGCCGTGGTCCTCGGGATCGCCGCTTGGCGAGGACGAGAGGGAACCCTGCCGAAAGACTCCCCGCTCGGGCTGCGCAACCGGGAGGTCATGGCCTCACAGAATGCCTGGGACACCGCTCACCGCGCGGCTTGGCCAGTGCTCGCGGCAGCAGCGGCCGTCGACACCTTCCACGCCGTGGGCTGCCTGATCGCGGGACTCGCAATGGGCGCGGAAGGCCAAGCCTTCATCCAGGTGCTCCTCGTTTCCGGCATCGTCGTGACGCTGGCGCTGTGGGTGCTCGCTTCGGCCGCCGGGGTCAGTGCCGTCAAACGGATGCGCTGACTCAGCCGACGGTGACCGGCATCAACCCATTCCTCACGTCCGTTCCCGGCACGTAGGTGCACAGCGGATCCTCGCCCAGCGGGTCCCCAGACGCCGCATAGGCCCGCGAGCGAGCACCACCGCACCACTGGTTGTACTCACACACCCCGCACTTGCCGTGGAAGGTCGACGGATCCCGCAGTGCCTGCATCAGCGGATGGGACTGGTAGAGGTCGACGATCGACTCCTGCGTGACATTGCCGAGGACTTCGGGCATGAAGCCCGACGGAGTCAGCTCCCCGATGTGGGAGATGAACGCGATCCCATTGCCGTCGCGGATGCCCCAGGCATGCGCCGCGTGCGAAGCCAGCATCTCGGCCTCGCTCATGCCTCGGCTCCGCATCTCCTCGGCGGCGACGCGACGGTAGTGGATCGCCTCGGTCGTCGAGATCGGGAACGAAGACGTCTTGTTGAGCTCCCACAGGCTCGACAGCAGCTCTTCGGATTGCTCGGGACTGACCTCGTTGAGCATCACGCCACGACCCGTGTGGATGAGGAAAAACAGCGTCCAGCGCGTGATCTTCTTGGTCTCCAACAGGTGATAGCTGTTGATCAGATCGGGAGCAGTGTCGGCAGTGACCAAGGTGTTGACCTGGACCGGGATGCCGAGTTCCTCGCACCAAGCGAAGGCCTCCATCGTCTGGTCGAAGGTGCCGGGCACACGGCGAATCCCATCGTGGATCTCGGCACACGACCCGTCCAGGCTGAGCGAGATCGCATGCATCCCCGCGTCGCGCAGCTCGCGCAGTCGATCCTTGGTCAGCAGTGGAGTGACCGAGGGCGCCAGCGACACCCCGATCCTCCTCGCGCGAGCGGCGCTCATGATCTCGTCGAGATCCGCGCGTTCCAGGGGATCTCCACCCGTCAACACGAGGTGCGGCATCGGCGCACCGAATCCGGTGATGTCGTCAAGGACGCTGACCGCCTGGGCCGTTGTCAGCTCACCGGGCAACG
Source organism: Actinomycetales bacterium (assembly GCA_015655375.1). Classification (GTDB taxonomy): domain Bacteria; phylum Actinomycetota; class Actinomycetes; order Actinomycetales; family Actinomycetaceae; genus Pauljensenia. Next base: position 53,934 of record JAATFD010000018.1, on the reverse strand, counting down.
CCCGGCGCATGGCCTTCGCCCGGCAGTGTCGGCACACCAGTTTGCAGGCCAGGGTGAGCTCCCAGTACAGGATCATCGGCGAGCGCGAATAGGCCCACTCGTGGGGCCGGACGGATCCAATGACGGCAGGGAGATCGGGACGCGAGACCATGAGGCTTCCTCCGGGACGACGATGGTGGATCACATCGGGGCCGAGGAGACCGCACGGCTCGCGATGACGCCCGTCCACAGTAGGCCCGAAGGCGTACGGAACGCGAAATTGTGGTGACAGGACCTGTCACCCCGTCAGAAACTCGCCTTCCATCGCTCACACCCGGACGGCAGAGCGTCCCGCCCACACTGGACGAGACGCTCTGCCTGGATACCGTCTGATCGGCTCAGATCGTTCTCAACAAGTCCTCATGAGAAGAGCTTCTGACCGACGTAGGTGTCATTCTCCCCGACCCCCGGCAGGACCAGGTACACCGAGGATGCGACATGCTGGAGGTAATCCGTGAGCAGGTCCTGGCTCATCTTGGACAGGACGGGAATGAATCCGTCCGCGGGATCGCGCACCAGCGCGATGAAGAAGAGCCCGGCATCGAGCCGACCGAGGTAGTCGACCCCCTCGAGGTAGTTGTACCCACGACGCAGCATCCGTCGACCCGAATTATTGTCCGGATGCATGAGCGCGACGTGGGAGTCGGCCTCGATGGCTGGTGCACCGCCGGATTGCTTCTGGAAGTCCGGATCGGTGAATTCCTCGCCACCGGAGAGAGGAGCGCCCTCGAGCTTGTCACGCCCAATCGTGCGCTCTTGCTCGCCCAGCGCCAGCTCGTCCCAGACTTCCATCATCATCTTGATCTTGCGGAAGCAGAGGTAGGTGCCGCCGGCCGCCCATGAGCCCTGATCATCGGTGGACTGGATCCACAGGCGCTTGTTCAGCTCCTCCTCCGGCTCCTCGGCCTTGATGTTGTCGGTCCCGTCCTTGAAGCCGAACAGGTTCCGCGGGGTCTCCTGATCCTTCGAGGTCGACGAGGTGCGCCCATAGCCCAGCTGCGTCCACCGCATCGTCGCCCGCCCAAAGGCGACACGCGTGAGGTCGTGGAGCGCGTGGAGGTTGACCATCGAATCCTCCGAGCAGGCCTCGATGATGAGGTCGCCGCCACCTCGGGCTGGGTCCAGCTTCTCCGCTGCCATCTTGGGGATGCCGTTCTCCAGAGCGACGGGCATCCTGTCGCCGATGCTGAAGCGATCGGTCCCGTCATCGGTGCGGAAGAGTGACTTGCCCACGCCGAACGTGATCGTCAATGAGGCCGGTCCCGACCCGTAGGTCTCCCCAGTGTCTCCGGGAGGGGCCCCCTTGTCGGTGCTCGGATCCTGGATGGGCTCACCCATCGTCATCCGCTCAGCCGCCAGCGTCCAGTCGGTGAGGAGCTGGATCAGGTCGTCACGCGAATCCGTCGTGAGATCGAAGGCGGCGGTGTGCATCTGTTGCTGGGCGGGAGTGATGATCCCCTGTTGGTGCTCACCGCGGAAGGGGTAGGACTTCTTCATGACGGCGCCGGACATGCCATCACCAGCCTTGCGCGAGGCGAGGCCATAGCCGCCCGCTCCACCGAGGCCGAGGGCAAGAGTCCCCAGCCCTGCCAGACCGAGGAACTGCCGCCTAGAGAATCCGTGGGGCTTTTCGCGCTCTCCCCTGCCGTGTCCTGCGCTGTCGTGTCCGTGAGGGGTCACCCCGGCGGGTGGCCCGCCGGCGCCGGACTTGGCAGGACTCTCATCGACGGCGGGAGTCGCAGTTGGGTCCTGTGACTCCTCTGCGTCTCCCGCCCCTCGACCGGCGGACCGATCGGAGTCTGTCATTTGACGATCGCCGTCGTCAGCTTCGCCAGCGGGAGGCGCAGCGCGTTGACCTTGTCGGACAGCGTCTTGCGCCGGGCCTCGTCGACCGTGTCATAGGAGAGGTAGCCGTCACCGTCCGTGAAGGTCGCGAGCTCGGCGTCCATGTCGTCGAAAGCCTTCGAGATCGAGGTCGCGAGATCGGGGTCGTTCTTTGTCGCGATGTCCTCGACGTTGCCATAAGCGACCTTGGCGCCCTCGACATTTGCGACGAAGTCGTAGAGGTCGGTGTGGGAGAAGGTCTCCTCCTCACCGGTGATCTTCGAGGTCGCAACCTCTTCGAGGAGGCTGATCGCACCGTTGGAGATGTCATCGATGTTGACGGAGAAGTCCGCCCCATAGACGAGGTCGTACAGGCTCTGGGTGTCCTCCACGAGCTTGTTCGCCATCGTCGCGCGCTCGTCGTCGGAGAAGCCCTGGTAGCCATCCGGCCTCCACAGATCCTTCTCGATGGCGTGCCAACCGGTCCACTCGCCCTCGGAGCCCTCTTCCTGCCAGTCGGCCTCGCGAAGGTCGAGCTCGGGATCGATGTCGCCGAAGGCCTCGGCGGTCGGCTCAATGCGCTCATAGTACTGACGGGCCAGCGGGTAGGCGGCGCGTGCACCGTCGAAGTCTCCGGCAGAGTACAGGTCAGCGAACTCCTGGGTCTTGGTCAGGAGTTGACCGGACTGGTCCTTGATATAGGAGGTGTAGTTGGTCACCGCAGAATCGATGAGCTCCTGATCGTCGGCGGAGACCTCGGTCGTCGTACCGGAATCCGGCACCGTGAACTCCGCGGCCCCGACGAGGTCGCCGACCATGTTCTTCTTGCACGCGGTGTAGTACGTGCCAGGCTGGAGGACGATCGTGTACTCAACCGTGGTTCCGGGGCCGAGGTTCTCGCGCTCGCCGACGATGCGAAGCTTGTCCTCGGCCAGGATCTCGAACTCGTTGCGAACGGTGCCGTTGTTCGTCAGCGAGAAGACCGTCGTTCCCGAGGGAGTCGTGTTCACGGAGACCTGGCACGAGTCGTCGGCGATCGTGACCGTCAGCGGCCCGTTCTCTCCCCCGCTCTCCGAAGCGCTCGAAGCGGAGTCGCTTCCGGCAGTGTTGGCGACGCAACCCGACAGGGCGAACGCACCGGCGAGCACGCCGGCAGCGAGGGCTGTGTGACGCGGGATGTTCATGACTCTCCTTGTGTGTGAGGGGATGTGACGGCAAGGTGTCGAAGTCCCGACCGGAACACGACCTCGGCGTCGATCAATGAGTGGTACTGGCGGGAGCACTGGGGGCGGCAAAGGACTGAGCGGCGTTGGACGATGCCTCGGCGTCCGTCTCCGCGGCTTCGTGGCCGGGCACCGAACGACGAGGCTTCGGCCCTCCGAAGCTCGAACGGATGAAGAGCGGCACGATGAGGACCAGGTAGACGATCCAGCCCGCGACCTGAAGAACGCTCGGGGCGACGTTGACGTTGAACATTGCTTCCAGCAGTGTGTACCACCACGACGAGGTCGTCAGCCAGCCGACGACATGGCCGTCGAACGCTCCGGAAATGTCGTACGCCACGTGACCCTGACCGGGGATCACGCCTGCCTCCTGCAGATCGCCGATCCCATAGGAGACGATCCCGGCAGCCACGATGATCAGCAGCAGCCCGGTCACCGTGAAGAAGGTGTGAAGGTTGATGTGGGCAGCGCCCGTGTAGACGAGCCAGCCGATGACGACCGCGGCGATAAGGCCGGCAAGAACACCTAGGGCAGGGGCCGCGACCGAAGTCGTGGCCGAGGACTTCACGGTGGCCCAGACGAAGAGTGCTGTCTCGATGCCCTCGCGTCCGACCGCCACGACGGCGATCCACACGACGCCCCATTCGGAGCCCTTCGCCATCTCCTTCTCGGCGTCGGCCTGCAGGTGATGGGAGAACTCGCGCGAGTGGCTGCCCATCCAGAAGATCATCCAGGTCACCAGGGCGACAGCGACCAGGGAGAGGCTTCCTCCGATGATCTCCTGGGCCTGGAACGACAAGGTGTAGGGCCCCCACGTCATCGCCGCACCGAGCCCCAGGGGAACAGTGGCAGCGATGATGACGCCGAGCCAGAGTCTGGGAAGAAGGTCCCGATGTCCGGTCGTGACGACATACGCGACAAGGATCCCGACGATTAGGGAGGCCTCGACACCCTCACGAAGGGCGATGAGGAAATTGGCGACGAACACCTGTGCTCCGTTCTGAGACAACAGAACTGAAGGTTAGGCTAACCTGACAGTCTTGAGCAACAGGCACTCCCCCGACGCCGAGATCATCGGCGTCTCTGCTGCACGTCCATGACCTCCGGACACACCTGGGATTTTGGTCACAGTTGCCCCCGCATCCACCGACACGACACAGATTCCGATCCCCGGTCACCCTGGCGGGGACCGGGGATCAGTGGATCGAGGTGTCGGACGAAGCCAGATCGGATGGCGCCTCAGTTCGTCCCGGTCATCGAGCGCACGTCGAGGGCGGAGTCGAGTTGCTCAAGAGTCAGCTCGCCGCGATCGACGAATCCGAGATCGAGGGCGGCCTGGCGAACCGTCACGCCGGTCTTGACCGAATGCTTGGCGATCTTCGCCGCGTTCTCGTAGCCGATCAGACGGTTGAGCGGCGTGACGATCGACGGCGAGGATTCCGCGTGGCGCAGGCAGGTCTCCTCGTCCGCGACGATTCCCTCGACGCACCGCTGGGCGAGCAGACGGGTCACATTGCCGACGATGTTTATCGACTGCAGGAGGTTCGCGGCCATGACGGGCAGCATGACCAGCAGGTCGAAGTTGCCCTGGGCCCCAGCAAAGGTGATCGCCGCATCGTTGCCGATGACCTGGGCGGCCACCTGGACGGTCGCCTCTGGCAGGACCGGATTGATCTTGCCGGGCATGATCGAGGAACCGGGTTGCAGGTCGGGCAGGTGGATCTCGCCGATGCCCGTGCGCGGACCCGAGCTCATCCACCGCAGGTCGTTGGAGATCTTGACCAGGGAGACCGCGACCGTGCGAACCACGCCCGAGAGCTCAACGAGCGAGTCCTGCGCAGCCTGGGCCTCAAAGTGGTTGTCGGCCTCGCGCAGCGGCAGACCGGTGTTCTTCGCGATCAACTCAATGACACGGGCCGAGAAGCCCTTGGGGGTGTTGATGCCCGTGCCCACTGCCGTTCCGCCCAGGGGCAGCTCGGCGAGCCTCGGCAGTGCGGACTGGATGCGGTCGAGGCCGTGACGGACCTGAGCGGCGTAGCCGGAGAACTCCTGGCCCAGCGTGATCGGAGTGGCATCCATCAGGTGGGTGCGCCCGGACTTGACGACGTCGGCGAACTCCTTCGATTTGTCCTCAAGGGCCTCGGCCAACGTCGTCAGACCCGGGATCAGGACATCGGCGACGGCCTGATAGGCGGCGATGTGGATTGAGGAGGGGAAGACGTCGTTGGAGGACTGGGAGGCGTTGACATGGTCGTTCGGGTGAACCTTCAAGCCGGAGGCCTTCGAGGCGATCGTCGCGATGACCTCGTTGGTATTCATATTCGAGGACGTCCCCGACCCGGTCTGGAAGATGTCGATGGGGAACTCGTCGTCGTGTTCACCGCCGATGACCTGGTCGGCGGCCGCGACGATCGCCTCGGAGGTCTGCTGGTCGATGACACCAAGTTCGAGGTTCGCCAGTGCGGCGGCACGCTTGATCTGGCCGAGCGCTGCAATGTGGTGCGAACTCAGTCGCTCACCCGAGATCGGGAAGTTCTCCACTGCTCTCTGGGTCTGTGCTCCGTAGAGGGCGTCCACTGGAACACGCACCTCGCCCATCGTGTCGTGTTCGATGCGGTACTCCGTCATCATCGTTCTCCTTCGTCGGCTGGACGGTCATCTCTCATTGTCCGTCATCGATACCCCGTGGCCGTGGGCCACAGTGCCCATTCTCGAGGTCATCCCGGTCGCGATTTCGGTGCGCGGAAGATTCGCACGCCTGCGGGCTAGCACACATGCGCCCCATGGGGAAGACTCGAGACAACCGAACCGAGGAGTACCAATGGCCACAGCCACTCTCGCCGCCGACCCCGACCTCGTTCACGCCCGTATCAATCCCCACCTGTATGGATCCTTCGTCGAACACCTCGGGCGATGCGTGTACGGCGGGATCTTCGAGCCCGACCATCCCACCGCGGACGACCACGGATTCCGCACGGACGTTCTCGCCCTCGTGCGCGAGCTCGGAGTGACGACCGTGCGATACCCGGGCGGGAACTTCGTCTCCGGATACCGGTGGGAGGACGGCGTGGGGCCCCTGGATGCGCGCCCCCGCCGTCGTGACCTCGCCTGGCATTCGATCGAGACGAACGAGGTCGGCCTCGACGAATTCATGGAATGGTCGCGCCTGGCCGGCACCGAACCGATGATGGCCGTCAATCTCGGCACGCGGGGAACATCGGAGGCTCTCGACCTTCTTGAGTACGCGAATCTCCCGACGGGAACCACGCTATCCGATGCGCGGGCAGCCAACGGGCATCCTGATCCCTACGGCGTGCGGATGTGGTGCCTCGGCAACGAGATGGACGGGCCCTGGCAGCTCGGACATCGCAGTGCCGAGGACTACGCGACGCTGGCCACCCGCACCGGCGCTGCGATGCTGCAGATGGATCCGTCCCTCGACCTCGTCGTCTGTGGATCGTCCTTCTCCGCGATGCCGACGTTCGGGTCCTGGGAACGCACGGTCCTCGAGTCCGCCTGGGACGTCGTCTCCCACATCTCCTGCCACGCCTACTACGAGAAGCACGACGGGGATACCCAGACCTTCCTGGCCTCCGCCGTGGACATGGACCGCTTCATCGAAGCGGTCGCCGCGACGATCGACCACGTGGCCGCCGTCAAGCATTCCGACAAGAAGATCGGCATCAGCTTCGACGAGTGGAACGTCTGGTACCAGACCCACTTCGAGGAACACGAGCGAGTCAGCGGCGCCCTGGACCCGTGGCCGGTCGCACCCCACCTTCTCGAGGACGTCTATACCCTCACCGATGCCATCGTCGTCGGGAATCTGCTGATCTCATTGCTGCGCCACGCCGACCGGGTCAGTGCGGCGTCTCTGGCCCAGCTGGTCAACGTCATCGCGCCGATCAGAACCGAACCCGGTGGCCCGGCCTGGAGGCAGACGATCTTCCATCCCTTCGCCCTGACCTCGGCGCTCGCCCGAGGCGAGGTCCTCGAGTGCTCGGTGGATGGCCCCCAACTGGCAACCGGAGGCTTCGGCATGGTGTCTGCCCTCGACGCAGTGGCCACTCTGGATCGGCATGCGGGACGCGGAGCCGTCCTGGCCGTCAACCGCTCCCTGGACGAGGCGATCGATCTACGGATCGATCCCCGGTTGCTGGCAGGCGCCCACGTCACGCGGGTTCGGCTGCTGGCCGACACAGACCACTCGGCGGTCAACACGGCGGCCGATCCCCGCCGTATCGAGCCGCGGGAGGTCATCGCCCGCCCGGGAGCGGACGGTTCCGTCACCGTGGCTCTTCCCGCTGTATCCTGGGCGGCCATCGAATTCACGCGTTGAGCCGCGATCAACGGGGGCGCATCGGACCGGAGATCGATCAGCGACGGTGGTCGCGCCGGTACTCACGAGGTGTCGTTCCGGTCTCCTCGCGAAACCGCCGGTTGAAGTTCGAGGGATTCCGGTAGCCGCAATCCTCCTGGATCCGCGAGATCGGCAGATCCGTCGACGTCAGCAGATGGCAGGCGCGCGAGATCCGCAGACGACGCACGAGGTCGGAGAAGGTGATTCCCGATGCCTGGTGGAAGAACCGTGAGAACGCCCCCGGGCTCATCGCCACGGAATCCGCCACGTCGGCCAGGTTCACGGTCGACAGATTCTGTGAGATCACGGCCAACGCGGTGTTGATCCGATGCGCCGTGTCAGGGGTGAGGTCAGGTTGGTAGCCGGGCGTCACCAGTGAATGCCACTGCGAGTCGGGCGCCTCGCAGAAGACCGCAATCAGAGCGAGGAGATCGGCGAGACGCCCCACCCCGGTGTGCGTCCCCATGGCATCCAGGACTCCTGCCGCGCGCGAGGCTGGCTCCCCCTCAAGGGCGATCCCGTGGGAACTGCGTTCCAGGAGGACACGCACGGGAGCGGCCTCGGCGAAGATCTCCGCGAGCGCCGTCAGCCTCTCGGGTCGGACCTGGCAGAGGACATCGCGATGCCCGAGAGATTCCCCCACGCCGAGGTCGGAGAGCCAGTTGTGCGGGACGCCCCCACCGATCAACGTCACTTGACCGGCCTCGAAGGGGACCAGGGCATCGCCGATCATCATCTGACCGGTTCCCTCCCGGATCAGATGGAACTCGACCTCGGGGTGATGGTGCCAACGTGCCAGGAGATCCGGGTACCCGTGGCAATGCCAGCGCAGGACGGTGCCCGGGTCGGGCACGATGACTTCCAGGATCCCGTTGTCGCGAACGAGGGCGGGGTCGTGCGTCTTGGCTGGCATGACTCCATCGTTCCAGTCCGAGCGGACGCCAGCATGGACTTCGCCGACGCATCCACCCCGTATCAGGAATGGTCGACGGTGATCTGGATCTTGACGTCCTCGGGGCGCCCTTCGGCGACTCTGTCGAACGCCTCCACCGCTCGATCCATCGGAAAGGTCTGGGTGAGGAACGGTGTCAGGTCGATCTTTCCGGCAGCCACCAGATCGATCGCACGTTGATACACGTTGGCGTAGCGGAAGACTGTCTCGATCGTCGTCTCCCGGGCCTGTAGCTCGGTGACATCGAGAGAGACAGCGTTGATGGGGATCCCGATCAGGACCGTCCGATTGCCCGGCGCCCCGAGCTTCCACAGGGTCTCATAGGCCTGCGGTGCCCCCGACGCCTCGAACACGACGTCTGCGCCCCACCCATCCGTGTGACGTGTGACCTCGTCAAGGAGATCCTGGGTGCTCAGGTCCACCGGGATCACCCCGGGAATGGCTGAGGCGATCTTCAGTTTGACCGCAGAGACATCGGAAACCAGCACCGTCGAGGCTCCACCGGCCAGCGCACAAGCCGCCGTCAAGAGGCCGACCGTTCCACATCCGCTGACGACCGCGGCGTCTCCCGGATGGATGCGAGCCTTCGTCGCGGCGTGCATCCCCACGGCCAGTGGCTCAAGAAGTGCGCCCTCGCCGAAGGTCAGCGAATCGGGGAGGTGATACGTGAAGGCCGCGGGGTGCACGACTTCCTCGACCAGGCACCCGTCGACGGGAGGAGTCGCCCAGAAGCGCACCGCAGGATCGACGTTGTACATGCCGCGTCGGGAGGCGCGCGATGCCAGGTCGGGGATCCCCGGCTCCATCGCGACGCGGTCGCCCACCGCGAAGTCCTGGACTGCGGAGCCGACCTCGAGGACGGTGCCGGAGGCCTCGTGGCCGAGGATCATCGGACGTTCGACGACGTAACGTCCGATGTGTCCATGCGTGTAGTAGTGGACATCCGAACCGCAGATCCCGACGGTGTGCGGAGCGATCCTCAGATCGTGCGGTCCCACGATGAGATCACGCTCGACGTCGCGGACACTGATCCGATGGGCTTCCTCCAGGATGACGGCCTTCATGGCGTATGCGTTCCTCCGCGAGCTCGTGACGGACACGATGGAACACAGCGCTCCGTCGCATCGCCGACGACTGCCATCGGCGACCTCCATCCTCGCGACCGCGCCACTCGGGTCCTAGAGCCACGGATCACCCATTCCAATACTTTCGTGTCGCCCAGCCAAACCTGCCCTCAATTCACGTCGAAGCGCCGTGTGATGACCGAGCATTGACGTCGCGGCTGCTGACGAAATAGCTGCCAGCTGGACAAACACCACTACGCCAACCCGGTCACCGATGACGCCGGCACTTTCCAGCCCCGCACCGTCACGTTGATACCGGGGTCGGTGTCGGCGACGATCTGACCGCCCAGAGCCGCAGAGGATCCGACGGTGCCAGATCAACGGGGGTGCCGATCCCCCACGCGGATCGAGTCCAGCCCCTCCACCGCAGTGGCGGCCGTGGTTCGTCGGTCGAGCGAGGCACCGGTGCCAGGTCGTCAGGGGCAGTTCCTACAAGTGAGTCTCGCCGCTCCGGCAAGACTGAGCCCGAGGCCGACGGCGCCGACGGCGAGGAGAAGAGGGAGCCACAGATTGGCGCCAGTCGTGGCGAGCAAACCTGACGGCCAGCCGCTGATGATCGGCGCGCCCGCGGCCGACTGCTCTCCTGTCCCGGTGGGCTCGGTGCTGACTTCGGTGTCGGTGCCATGACCAGCGGCATGGACGCGCAATTGGACCCCCGAGCCAGGAAGGAAGGACGCGCCCGGGGGAATGGTGGCTTTGATAAGGAACCATCGCTCGCTGTTGCCGTCGAAAGTGAGCAGTTGATGGGCTTCCCCGTGGATCGGCGCGGGCGCCGTGAGCACTGCGGCAGTGGTTTCGGCGCAGTACTGCCCATCCCAGCGACTGGAGCAGGAGCTGACCTGCAACTGGAGATCGAGACTGGCATCCCCTGTCCCATCGAGGGTCACGATGGTGGTCCCAGAGGTGGGGGCGTGGACGGCGATCCCCACCTGCCAATAGGCAGTCTCCCCTGGGCGCAGTTTGCTCATGGCCGGGTCGGTCATCGAGGTGAGCGTGAGATACTCGTCGCCGCTCGTCTCCTCCTGCCTGGCCGCCTGAGAGGGTGGGGCGACGCCTATGAGTGCGACTGTGACGGTGGCGATGAGGGCGGCCGCGCCGCCCGCCTGGCGGTGCGAGACGGTCTTCCGTTTCGGTTTTTCCGTCCCATCCGGCCCATCTCCGCCTTGATGGGGCCAGAACGCCCATGTGATCAAGCCAGCCACGCCCACCACCACGCCCACGAGGACGTAGCGGTTGTGCAGCCAGGAGATCAGGTAGGCGAGACGCGGGATGGAGAAGATGACGCGGCGCACCGTGCTCACCGTATACGGCGACAGATCCGTCTCCACGTTGGCGTCGCCTTTGAGGACGAGCACCCTTTGATCCGGCGTGGGGCCGGGGTCCACCGTGACAACCCGGTGCGTGACCGGAAGGTTGCCCTCCTGGTCAACGGTGACCACATCGCCTACCCGGATGTCCTCAGCGGGAATCCGATGAACCACCGCCACTGATCCGGTGGGAATGGTGGGGGCCATGGACCCCGTGCTGAACAAGATCAGAGTGATGTCCAAGGCGTAGGCGAGGATGACCAGGAGAATGCAGACAGCTCCGGCCGCAGCCGCGACGTCGAGGAGCACCCCGCCGACGCTGACCCGGCGGCGGGGTGAGCGAGCAGCGTGCGCTCGTCCAGCCCCGTGGCGGGCTCGCTTGTCAGCGAGATGCTCCATCGACAACTTGATTCCTCAGATCACTCGGACACGGCGGTGAACTGCCAAGTGGCCGATCCCGTCTGTCCCTGGACGAAACCTGTTCCAGCTGTGACAGCCAAGCACAGATTCACCGCAGTGCCAGCCGTATCGGCTGTGGCTGGCTTTGTCAGGCCGAAAGTCGGCAAGGTCGTCAGACCGGTGCTGATGCTTGTTCCGCTCGGAACAAGTGCGGTCCCGCCAGCCACAGCGTCCGCGTCACATGTCGTGCCCGTGGTTTGCACGAGTGTGTAGGTCAGGCCAGCGACGCTGTCGCCCTCGCCCGTGCTGGCGACAGGGTTGCTGACGGTGACTGTGGCGTCATCCGTGGTGCCCGCACCCAGGCGAAGCGCGTACGACGCGTACGTCGTGTCGCCACTGCTCAGGTCGGCGGCCGCGTCGGTGAAGCTGAGCGTTGCCGCGTTGCTCGCGGAGTGATCCGCCCACGTGGTACCCCCATCAACGCTCGACTCCAGGGATTGACTGCCCGCTGTGAAGCTCCCCGTGGCGTACTGGCTGCTGTTCCAGGTGGCCAGTGTGATCGCCGCACCCACGCCGAGGACGAGTCCGCCGGCGAGCAGCGCCTTCCCCTTCCGTCCCAGATGGTGAGAACGCCGTGACGGCGTTGAAGTGTCATTGTCAGTTCTCATGTGAATCCTCCATGTTGATTGATCGTGGTGGTTGAGCGCCGACCCCCTTCCCGCGGGAATCAGCGTCCTTTGCGTCTCTTCCGAGCCTGTTGACGTCGTCATGCGCTGACGGTCACTCGAAATGCACATGTTGGAGCTTTTCTTGGTTCCTCGCACGCACGGGTTCTGTTGCGAAAAAGGAACAAGGAAAACAAGGGGAAAGGGGAGAGCGGACAGTTAGCGGTGAGCCGTCTCACTAGTCAATCGACCGGTCGGCGTCGAATGGCTGGCTGCCCGTTGGCGGAGGAGCAACTCGGCCGTGCGACAGATGGCAATGCGAGTGATGCAGCCCTATTGGACATCGTGATCGGACGGACATGAACCCACGTGTGGGCGGGGACGAATACATACGGAAAATGACCCTCCGCATCTCATCCTCGTGCCATCTCGATCGCCCAGAAATGTTGCTGTCCCCACCTTGTACCCAAGGGGAGCCACTACATTGAGATTAGCACTTATTGATCTGCCTGCGAGAGACGGTCCTCCGATTCTGAGGGAGATGACTCCTTTATCTCCCTCAGGCCAGGATGTGAACTGGTTGTTCGAGGACTATTTCATCGCCACCTTTTCCAAGAACTCTTGTCCCACACCAACTCGGCGATCCACCGCCGATTCACTGGCACCGCTCACGCGGCACGGACGCAGACATCATTGGGATCTTCTCCTCATGTCTCAGTGTCCACAACACGCATGACGCTATGTGCCTCGACGTGGATTGAGGGTGCGCTTCGCGAACGGTCGAGAGACCCGTCAGACGAACCCGTCACGACGGCTGATAGGGGCTGACGACGACTTCGACACGTTGGAGATCCTTGACCTCCGAAAAGCCTGTCGACGCCATCGTCCGTTTGAGCGCGCCCACGAAGTTCAGTGAGCCGTCGGCGCGGGCGGAGGGGCCGTACAGGATCTCTCGCATCGTGCCGACTGTCCCCACGCCGGCCCGGTGCCCACGAGGCAGCTCAGGATTCGTCGCCTCCGAACCCCAGTGCCATCCCTTGCCCGGGGCTTCCTCGGCGCGCGCAAGGGCAGCACCCAGCATGACGGCATCGGCACCACAGGCGATGGCCCGCGTCAGGTCACCGGAGCGACCGACACCGCCGTCGGCGATGACATGGACATAGCGCCCACCCGACTCGTCCATGTAGTCGCGCCGGGCCGCTGCGACGTCGGCGATCGCCGTCGCCATGGGAGCATGAACTCCCAACGAGCGCCGCGTCGCGTGTGCGGCTCCCCCGCCGAAACCGACGAGGACGCCGGCAGCTCCCGTACGCATCAGATGCAGGGCGGCCGTGTCGGTGGAGACGCCACCGACGATGACAGGAACATCGAGTTCATAGATGAAACGCTTGAGGTTGAGAGGTTCGCGGCGCGAGGACACGTGTTCAGCGGACACCGTCGTTCCCCGAATGACGAAGAGATCGACACCGGCCTCGACGACCGTGCGCCAGTACTGCTGGGTGCGCTGTGGGGACAGCTTGCCCGCCACGACCACACCGGACTCCCGGATCTCCTGCAGGCGCGCGGTGATGAGCTCAGACTTGATCGGTTCGGAGTAGATCTGTTGGAGACGGGCGATCGAGTCCTCGTCGCGCAGAGCGGCGATCTCCTCCAGGAGAGGCTCGGGGTCCTCGTAGCGGGTCCACAGCCCATCGAGGTCAAGGACGCCGATCCCGCCGAGCTTGCCGAACTCGATGGCCGTGGCTGGGCTCATGACTGAATCCATGGGCGCGGCCATGATCGGAATGTCAACGTGGTAGGCGTCGATCTGCCACCCGACGTTGACATCCTCCGGATCGCGCGTGCGTCTCGACGGAACCAATGCGATGTCATCGAGCGAGTAGGCCCTCCGCCCGCGCTTGCCCCGGCCGATCTCCACTTCGTTGCTCACACGGTGATCCTATCGAGGTACGGGCTCTCCGGGCATTCAGCACTGCCTTGGGCTTCACCGACGATGAACACGATGTGAGGCACACTGGGATCACCGCATGAAGGAGGAACGGTGAACTGGACCGACATGCCCTGGCTGGGCTTCGACACCGAAACCACTGGCGTGGACGTGACACGCGATCGCCTCGTCACCGCGGCGCTCGTTCTCAGGCCCGGCGGAGCGAATCAGTCCGGGCCAGACGAAGAACGCACGTGGCTCGCCGACCCCGGCGTTGAGATCCCGGAAGCCGCCCGATCCGTCCACGGGATCTCCACCGAATTCGCACGAGCGAACGGCCAGCCGCTCACCGAGGTCCTCGACGAGATCGCCACCGTCCTCGTCGATCACTGGCGTCAAGGATTTCCGGTTGTCGCGTTCAACGCCTCCTACGACATCACGCTCGTCAACACCGAGCTGCGCCGTCATGGGATCGGGTCCTTCGAGGAACGGCTCGGGGACGACCCGGCCCCGGTCATTGACCCGCTGATCCTGGACCGCGCACTCGACCGGTACCGCACAGGAAAGAAAACCCTGGCGCTCATGGCTCCCGTCTACGGAGTGACGCTGTCCGAGGACGCGCACACTGCCGAGGTCGACGTCGCGATGACCCTCAATGTCCTCGCGGCCATGGCGCAGCGGTACCCCAAGATCGCAGCGATGGGCGCGCGCGAACTCCACGACTACGAGGTGACGGCCCATGCGCGATGGGCCGTCGACTTCGAGAAGTGGTTGCGGTCGAAGGGCCGCGACGCCCATATCTCAGCCAATTGGCCTCAGGAGTGATGGACGGAGTGGGAGGACTCCAAGCAGCGGGGTTCTCCCACTCCGTTTTCCTGAGACGCTGTCACCGCGCCGACGACCGCGCGCCCTTGGCGACGATCACCTCAGACTCATTGCCTGCGACGTACAGACCTCGCGCTGAGCTTCCGCCACGACAAGGGAGTCTTCCCACAGGCAACAATGACGGCCTCCGCGAGCGCCTGCAGGGATGAGACTTCCTGTGCACCCACGTCTTCGGCACCGAATCGCTCCCGCTCCTCCCGAGCCGCACGGGCGGCCAATGGAAGTTCCGTGCACGCCAGCAGAACCGGAGCATCTGCGATGCCTCTCAACCGTTGCTCCGCCTTCGCCCATCGTTGCCCAGCCACGCGGGTATTGCCCTCCTTGACCAAGGCGATGATGGCCGAGAACTCAGAGAACAGCCTCGTCGAGGGGATCCTGAGCTGGACCTTCTTTCTCTCGGCCGCCTGTTGGTACAGCCGACTGGCGAGCGTCCCTCGCGTACAGGCCAACCAGGCGTCGATCGGATGCGAATGCTCGTCCTCTCGCACGCTGTCCTTCGAGCCACGCCGACGCGGATCGCTCAGACGAACGGCCGAATCGAGGGTCGCCTCCACGATCGAGATGAGCGGAATGGAAAGCTCGCCGGCAAAGCGTTCAAGAAAGAAGTGAGCGGTATTGCAGGGAACCGCCAGGAGATCAGCGCCCCAGGAGGCGAGTTGCTCGGCGTCGTGACGCAATCGAGGAGTGACGGTGTCGATACCCGTCAGGATCGCCTCAGTCCGATCAGGAATCAACGTGTCACTGATGACGATCGACGAAATGTTGTCCTGGTCGCGACTTGCCGGGGTCAATTGCGTGAGTTCCGCAAGGAACTCCGCCGTGGCAGCGGGCCCCATTCCACCGAGGATCCCCACTGTCGGACTGTCGCTGCTCATCCGACCACGACCTTCGCCAGAGGGAAGCCAATGAAGACGGCTACCACGACCGAGACGACACCCGGGATCAGGAACGGATGGTTGAAGACGTACTTTCCGATCCGTGTGGAGCCGGTGTCATCCAGCTCGATCGCGGCGACCGTCGTCGGGTAGGTCGGAAGGACGTACAACCCGGTGACTGCGGGGAAAGACGCCACCATCACGCTTCCGACCACGCCCAGCGCCTGCGCGACAGGCATGAGCGCCGCGGTTGTTGCGCCTTGGGAGTACAACAGCGCAGAAGCGAAGAACAGGACGACGGCGAGCAACCATGGTGCCGAGTTCAGGATCGACCCACCGGTCGCCTTGATGACATCGATGTTCCCGTTGACGAAGGTGTTGCCGAGCCAAGCGACGCCGAGGATGCAGACTGCCGCCGACATCCCGCCCTTGAAAGTGGGCTGGCCCGACATCGTCGCGGGGTCAGCCTTGCAGAGGAGGACGATCAGGAGCGCTGCCAGAAGCATCACCGTCATGATCGCCGCTTCACGAGGAAGCGGCGGATTCGGAATGATGCCGAGGTTGTCGGAGACCAGAGTGGCGTAGGCCATGACGACAACGATGGCGATCGCGAAAATCGCCACCGACTTCTTGGCACCCGAACGGACCTCGTGTTCCTCAATCGCGCGGTGTCCGACCAATCCCTTCGCCATGCGGTCCTGATAGACCGGATCGTCCTCGAGCTCACATCCCTGGTGGCTCGCGACGAGGGCGCCCACCATGCATCCGATGAAGGTTGCGGGAATCGACACGAGGAGAATCTGGTAGTACTCGACCCCTGTGGGCTTGACGGCCGCAGCCATTGCAATGGTCGCGGCGGACACCGGTGAAGCGGCGATTGCGATCTGTGACGCCACCACGGCGATCGTCAACGGACGCGACGGCCTGATCTTCTGTTCCTTCGCGACCTCGGCGATGACGGGCAGGGACGAGAACGCGACGTGACCGGTCCCGCACAGGAGTGTCATGCAGTAGGTGACGATCGGCGCATAGAAGGTGATCCTCGAGGGATGGCGGCGCAGCAGGTTCTCAGTGACCGAGACCAGCCAGTCGAGCCCGCCCGCTGCCTGCATGGCCGCCACCGCGGTGATCACCGTCATGATGATTCCGAGAACGCTCCACGGGATCCCTTCCATCGGGTCGACGGGAAGACCCATCAGCCCGAGAACGATCACGCCGGCGCCGCCGGCCAGTCCGATCCCGATCGAGCCGATCCTTGCTCCGATGAAGATGAAGACGAGGACCACCGCAAACTGGGCCCAGATCATTTGAGGACTCCTGCGGGCTCATCATCTGCGAAAACCTCACCCATGTAGTGCGGGTGCATAAGGTTCTCGACCGACAATGTGCGGTCGAGCTCGCTCTCGTCGAGCAGCTTGTGCTCAAGGACAACCTCGCGCACGGGCTTACCCGTTCGCGCGCATTCCTTGCCAACAAGGTCGCCCTCGTGGTGACCGATGAGATCATTGAGGTAGGTGACGATCCCGATCGAGTTCATCACATAGTCGCGGGACCGCTCGACGTTGGCGGTGATCCCGGAGACGCACCTCTCACGCAGCGTGCGGACTGCATGCGTGAGAAGCTCGATCGACTCGAAGAGGCACTGGGCGATGAGTGGCTCCATGACATTGAGCTGGAGTTGGCCGGCCTCGGAGGCGAAGGCGACGGCAGTGTCATTGCCGATCACTTTGAAGCACACCTGGTTGACGACCTCGGGGATGATCGGGTTGACCTTGGCTGGCATGATTGATGAGCCCGCGGCCATTTCCGGAAGGTTGATCTCCTTGAGACCCGCGCGTGGCCCCGATGCCAGAAGACGAAGGTCATTGCAGATCATCGACAGTGTTGTCGCGATCTGCTTGAGGGCTCCATGAGCAGCGACATAGGCAGCAGTGTCCGACGTGGCCTCGATGAGGTTCGGCGCCTCGACGACATCGAGTCCCGTCACCTGGGCCAGCCGGTCGATGACGACCTTCTGGAAACCATCGGGCGTGTTGAGCCCCGTCCCGATAGCCGTTGCTCCGAGGTTGACCTCCAGCAGGGCCTCCCGTTCACGGTCGAGGTGACGAATTTCCTCCTTCATGAGCGCGCGGAATGCATCGAACTCCTGACCGATGGTCATTGGGACGGCATCCTGAAGCTGTGTACGTCCCATCTTGATGTCGTCGCTGTAGCGACCCGCCAACGCGGCGAAGGAGGCAGCAAGTTGCGTCAACTCCGTCTTCAGCGGCTCGATCATGCGATAGAGCGCGATATGGAGCCCCGTCGGATACGAATCATTCGTCGACTGTGACTTGTTGACGTGATCGTTCGGATTGATCCGGTCGTAAGTCCCCTTGGGCTCTCCCAGCATTTCGAGAGCGAGATTGGCGACGACCTCGTTGATGTTCATGTTGACCGAGGTCCCCGCGCCGCCCTGAAACACGTCGACGGGGAATTGGTCCAGGCACCGTCCGTCCGTGAGGATGAGATCACAGGCCTGCACGATCGCCTCGGCGACGTCCCTCGGCAACACACGCAGATCGTGGTTGGCCAAGGCTTCTGCTTTCTTGACTTCAACCATCCCGCGAACAAACTCGGGGTAGTCCTCGATCCTGCGCCCGGAGATCTGGTAGTTCTCCACTGCGCGAATGGTGTGCACTCCGTAGTAGGCGCTGTAGGGGACTTCCTTCTTTCCCAGCAGGTCTTCTTCGACCCGCATTCCGGTTTCCTGCGGCATCGCAGTTCCTCTCGCGAACGGTCAGAGCTGCATGAGCATGTCCTATCGACACATCAATGGTCTGACCGGTATGACCACTCTAGGACGTGGAGTGCACTAAGCGGTCAATTCGTTGAGAAAGCAGTGAAATCAAACAGAAAAATGGTGTGTTTCATCAATGGTATCTACCCAGATCGGGACCAACGGCCCGACAGTGGACAGACCGGTCAACCAGTCAGATTCAGCGCCCGGCCTGCACTTCGTCCGATTCACCGCTCTCGGTGATCGTCGGGTATTCCAGGTAGTGCCTCTCGACCGCATGCACAGCCGCCTCCATGTCGCGCTTGCGCAGAGCGCGCACGATCGCAGAGTGCTCCTGCAGCGACCGGCTCGCGATCTCCGGCGTGTATTGCTCGACCAGCAGCCACTGATCGCACCTCGCCTTTTCGGTGATTTCCGCTTGACTGATCTGGAGCGGATGGGAATGAGCGGCCCGACCGATTGCGAGATGAAGATCCATTGAGGCGTCGAGGTAACCCTCGTAGTCCTCGTCCTGAAGGAACTCCTTCATGGCGGTGACAGTGGCCTCCATACGCAGCAGGTCCGAAGGACGGGCCCGCGTACAGGCCAGAGCCACTGAGGCGACTTCGAGCGCCATCCTCAGTTCAAGCGCGTCAACCAGGCTCATCCCGGTGGGAAGTCGAGGCCCGGACACATCGGAGAGTTCCTCGGCCGAGACATTGAGGTAGGAGCCGTCCCCGGCCCGGCGATCGATGGTCCCTGACAGCTGAAGCGCAGACATCGCCTCCCGGACGACTGTTCGCGACATCTTGAGATCGTCAGCTAGGAACCTCTCGGATGGAAGCCGATCTCCGGGTTTGAGGCTGCCGTCATTGACCATCCCGAGCACGTGCTCGATGACGCGATCGACCTTCGACACGCTGGCCTGCGTCGGTTCTGCCATCGTTGCCTCATCCTGTCCGGCCGCATCCCCGCAGCATTGCTCGAACTGTACTGTCTCTTTCCCTCCAGCCTATCCGTTGACGACGCTCAGGACCGGACGCTGACGGTCCTCGTCCCTCATTGGTCCACAGCGACTGCGCCCCGCACCGGGTTCTGGATCGAGCGGGCGCAGGTGACGCCTCCGGCCCGACCATCACCGTCCATCACCGAGGCATCGAGTTCGGCGACCCCCTCCGTCGTCAGCGCGGCTCCCGGCCGACGTTGAAGAGAGGAAAGTTTTCCATGACCATGACCGCGTGGACCACGGCCTCGAGGGCGACCGTGCCGGCCGCGAGCGCGCTCAATCCCGCCTCGACAGATGCCACGAGAGCACGACGACAGGCCTCGACCTCATCGGGAGGGAGCGTCACTGACCCGCCGGCGCCCGCGTGGATGACGAGCCGGACCCCATCGGCAGTGGCAGGTAGATGAACGCACGTGGTTATGGAATCGTCCTTCCTCCGACACCAGGACGACGAGGACGGGGCGCGCCATCCGTGATGAATGGACGCGCCCCGACGCTCGTGTCTGGTCTCAACGTCTCACTTCGCGCCGGCGCCGTGGTAGTTCGGGGCCTCGGTGGTCATCTGGACGTCATGGGGATGCGATTCACGCAGTCCCGCCGAGGTGATCCGCACGAACCGACCGTTGCGCTTGATATCAGCGATCGTCGGCGCCCCCAGGTAGAACATCGTCTGATGCAGTCCACCCACCAGCTGGTAGGAAACGGCCGCGAGCGAACCGGAATAAGGCACCTGGCCCTCGATGCCCTCGGGAACGATCTGATCGTCAGAGGCCACGTCCGCCTGGAAGTAGCGGTCCTTCGAATAGGACCTGCGCCCGCGCGAACTCATCGCACCGAGCGAGCCCATGCCGCGGTAGCGCTTGTACTGCTTGCCGTTCGTGAAGACGAGTTCCCCCGGGGACTCTGCGCAGCCAGCGAGCAGGGACCCGAGCATCACGGTGTCTGCACCGGCGACGATCGCCTTGGCAATGTCACCGGAGTATTGCAGCCCGCCGTCGGCGATGAGCGGGACCCCAGCGGGACCGCAGGCCTTGGCGGCCAGATAGATCGCGGTGACTTGAGGAACCCCGACACCCGCGACGACGCGAGTCGTGCAGATCGACCCCGGACCGACGCCCACCTTGACGGCATCCACACCCGCATCAATGAGCGCCTGGGCGCCCTCAGTCGTCGCGACGTTGCCGCCGACGATCTCAACGCCCGCGAAGGCCGGATCCGCCTTGAGTCGACGCACCATCTCAAGCTCGAGTCTTGCGCCACCATTGGCGGTGTCGACAACGAGGACGTCCACACCGGCCTCGGCCAGTGCCTGCGCGCGCTCCCACGTGTCGCCCCAGAATCCGATGGCGGCGCCCACGACCAGTCGACCTCGCGCGTCCTTCGTAGCATGGGGATACTGCTCGGTCTTGACGAAATCCTTGACGGTGATGAGGCCGGTGAGGTGGCCCCCGTCGTCGATGAGTGGCAGCTTCTCGATGCGGTGCTCGGCGAGCAGCCGCTTCGCTTCCTCGCGTTGGATGCCGACGTGACCGGTGATGAGCTTCTCGGGCGGTGTCATGCAATCGCGGACAGTCAAAGACCCCCACTCGTCGGTCGGGACGAAGCGGAGGTCTCTGTTGGTGATGATGCCGACGAGGACGTTGTCGGCATCAACGACGGGCAGGCCGGACACTCGGTAATGCCCACACAGCTCGTCAAGCTGCTCGATCGTGGCATCGGGGCCGACCGTGACGGGGTCCTCGACCATGCCTGACTCGGATCGCTTGACCTGGCGAACCTGCTGAGCCTGGTCGTCGATGGAAAGATTGCGGTGCAGGATCCCGACCCCGCCCTGGCGCGCCATCGCGATCGCCATGCGGGCCTCGGTCACGGTGTCCATCGCCGCCGAGATCAGCGGGATGTGCAGTGAGATCTTCTTGGTCAGCCTCGCCGTGGTGTCGACGTCGGACGGAACGACGTCGGTCAGTTCGGGAAGCAGGAGCACGTCGTCGTACGTCAATCCGGTCAGGCCGAACGGGTCGGTCGCGTCAAAGTCACCCATGGGCCAAGTGTAGGCGGGGGCCCGTCGGCCCTCGACGCGAGAGTCGTCACACGGATGCCTCTCGGATCACTGTCGGCGCACCGAACACCTCCGTGCAGACTGCCTCGCGCGCTCCGGGCAATTCACTGCTCTCAAGTCACCGGACCCGCAGATCGCCGTCGTTCACCGAGGCCTGAATCCCAGCGGTTCAGGCCAAGGGCTCCAGGAGTCCGTCCCGAATCGCTGTCGCGAAGGTCGGGGTCACGGGCAGGCGCGGCAGAAGGAGCATCTGGGCGACGTGGTATGCGTCGGGCTTGCCCGGCCACGTCCTCGTTCCTGGAGTGTTCTCGGGGGTCAGCTCGTGGTACCAGCGTCCCGGCGCCTCACGCAAGTATTGGTCCCCATAGGCAACCCACGTGGCGAAGTCCTCTCCGAGCCGGGCCACATCGTCCTCATGCCCGCCGATATCCTCAAGCACCCGGCCCTGGGCAATCGCAGCACCGACCCCCTCGCACAGGACCCAGTGCATGCGCTCTCGCACAACGGGGGTCCCGTCGAAATCGGTCGTGTAGATGAAGCCGGGGGTCCCGTCGACGTCCCAGCCGTCGTCGACGGCGCGGGCGAACAAGTGACGGGCTCCCTCGAGCATCCACCCCCCGGGGGTCTCGCCGATCCCGATGAGGGCGGCACGGGCCTGGAGCATCAGGCGTGACCACTCGAGGCCATGCCCCGGCGTCACACCGAACGGACGGAAAGGATGGGCAGGCTGGTCACGGTTGTAATCGGGCAGGACCTTCCAGTCCGCGGTGAAGTGCTCCGGGATCCGCCAGTTCCGCTCCCGAGCACGGTCATGGACGAAGCGAAGAATTCCCCGCGCCCGATCCAGCCACTTGCGGTCACCTGTCACGTCGAACGCAGAAAGGAAGCATTCCGTCGTGTGCATGTTCGCGTTGACGCCGCGGTAGTCCTCGGTCTCAGTGAAGGCGATGTCCCAGGACTCGCGCACGCGCCCATACTCAGGCTCCCACCAGAACTGTTCCTCTGCGGCGAGCGCCTGCGCCAAGAGCTCATCCGCCGCGGGGCGTCCCGCGGCCACCGCCGAGGTCGACGCGAGGACGACAAAGGCGTGGGCGTAAGCCTCCTTGCGGCTACCCTCAACGGGAATACCGGCACCATTCGCATCCGTCTCATGTTCGATGGCCGAGTACCAGCCCCCGTGCACATCATCATGGAGAGGACCACGCAATGCTGCGAGCCCGTGGTCGACATATTCAGTGGCACCGGCAATGCCTTGGAGCGCGGCCAAGCAGAAGACATGAGTCATCCGGCACGTGATCCACAGCTCGACCGGTCGTGAGATGTCGACCACTCCGTCGGGACCGAGGTAACCGAAACCGGTTGCCACCCGCGAGCCCTTCGCAAACTCCACGAGAGCTCGGAAATCAGTGTCGAACTCGGAGCGGATCGCCGCATTGGACCACGGGGTGCTCATTTGGGCTGTCGCCTCTTCCGCCGAAGTGCTTCTTTGCCGACCGGTCGCCGCGCCGAGCGCAGCTCAACCAGCGTATCACCGCGTCAGACGGAGTCAGAGTCTCCTCGTTCCATCCAATTCCGGGAGACTGCAGCCACTCACAAAAGGGTCCGGACAGGCATCCCATCGGCATCGAGTTCTTCGTCATTCGGGTCCTCCCGCCGAGCTGGAGAACGCACCAACGAGATCGTCTCATCGACACAGGCCGACAGCGTCCGGACCCGTTCGACATGACGATCCAGGTACGCGGGGCTGTCGACACCGACAAGCACGACCTCAAGTCCTTCGTCCCGAGCGATGGAACTAATGAGGTGCTCGCAGGAGGCTCCACGACCCATGATCACGACGATGGAGATCCGATGCTTCGCTTTCAGGGCTTCGAACCGTTCCATCCCGGAGGTCCCGTCGTGAAGACCCGCGGAGGTGATCGATGCACTGATTCCATTCCACTGGAGCGCGACTCCGACGACATGTGCGTCGAGCAGGTGATCGGGATCCACCAGGATGGCCACGCCTGGCAGGGAGGGGTCGATTTCCCGGGGGCCTTGTTCGGCCATTGAGCGCAGGAGGTCGAACACCGTGACGACCAACAAGGCCGAGGACGCGTATCCGGGGATCTCACCCTCTGTGGAGCCGAGGATCGTGTCCATGGCCGGGACGACGAGAGTCGAGAAGGTATGGACGAGGCCGTCGGCCGACACCGCGGTCTCCACGAGCCGCCTGAGTCGCTCGGTCTGACCCGAACGGGCAGCCTCGACCAGCTGGGCCGGGCTCGTGGGTGCCTCCCCGGTCGACGGTTCGACAAGCACGCTCCGATCCATCGCCAGGACCATGGCGGCGGCATCGCTGGCGACGACTCCCGAACGAATCAGATCGACCATGCGTGAGAGCCGAGCGACATCCTCCGGGCGATACCGGCGATGAGCCCCCGCTTGGCGCTCCTCCGGTCCCAATCCGTAGCGTCGCTCCCACGTCCGCAACGTCGAGGCCGATACACCCAGGCGCGAGGAGACCGCGGTCACCGAGAGAGGGAGGCCGACAGATGAGGAGTTCAGACGCGCACGCGGCATTACCGACTCCCTCCATTCCTGTTTCCTCGACCGACGAGGGACGTCCGTCACGGATGCCCCGTCTCGATTGTCAGCCGTCCGGAGCGTGCGCGCCACTTGGATGAATAAGCCCCTCCAGTTGTTTCCCAGGAACGTGTCCAAAGCTGAGAGTTTCCGGAGAGTTTGTGGAACGGTCTTGAACAAGTGGTGCGTAGATCTGTACCCTTGCCAGAGAACGTGGACCTCGGGAGAAACCCGCCGGTCCGCTCCAGATCAACGGAAGGAAGGGACCAATGACCGACGTCTCGAGACTCCCCGGACCGATGATCGAAGCTTGGGAATGGCAGTATGAGGGCGCCTGCCGGGATATGGACACCGAGATGTTCTTCCATCCCGAAGGTGAAAGAGGCTCAACGCGGCGCCGACGCGCCGCCCGGGCGAAAGCCGTGTGCGCGACCTGCCCCGTCATCAACGAATGCCGCGAATACGCTTTGTCCGCCCAGGAACCCTACGGGATCTGGGGTGGAATGACCGAGGAGGAACGGCGGGAGCGCCTTCAGCGCACTCGCCGTCGCGTCTCCTGAATCCACGACCAGTGAGGGGTCCGGAGCCATATGGTTCCGGACCCTCTTTTCATCGAGAGGCCAGGCCGACCGCAAGTCATCCCGACTGTTTCCACATCCGCAGAGCCGTCGTGGAGATGAACAACAGACACAGCGTTGTGGACTGACACCGGCGATACGCCCAACTTCTGCCCGACAGTGCGATGGGCTCACTGATCAGACTCACTGCACCGACTCCGGTCGCGGCGGCCGCTCCGAGTGGCGACGGTGGACCATCCGCGTCCCCTGTGTTCCGGCTCGATCGCGAGGCTATATCGATGGAGCGGGACGGACGCGCTCTCCGATGGACGAGAGGAGTCATCATCCGCCGACATCGTCACACGGGTCGCCCATGAAGCCATGGACGACTGCCGAGCCGGACATGCGTCGAGGGTCCATGCCTCCGTGGCATGGACCCTCGAACGCTGGGTGCGTGATCCGAGCTCAGCGCTCGACGATCGCGAGAATGTCGCGAGCGGAGAGGATCTGAAGCTCCTCCCCCTCGTACTTGACCTCGGTGCCGCCGTAACGACTGTAGATCACGGTGTCACCCTCATGGACGTCGAGGGGGACGCGGTTGCCGTTGTCGTCGATGCGACCCGGTCCCACGGCGATAACCTCGCCCTCCTGCGGCTTCTCCTTGGCGGTGTCCGGAATGACCAGACCAGAAGCGGTGGTTTGCTCCGCCTCGACCTGACGGATCACGATACGGTCCTCGAGGGGCTTAATGGAGATCGACACTGTCGTAACTCCCTTTCTGAGTGTTCACAGAACTGAACGTCCTGGGATTCCCTGCCGTCGCGGGGGTCAGGGCCAGAACCCGACCGCGGCCGGGGCCGCGTTCCGATGATCAGCTTAAGGCCCCATTGGCACTCTGACAAGCCGAGTGCCAGAACCGCGCGGAGATGCGTCCTCACCCGCATGCATGGGACCATGGCGACGTGACCGCCTTCCTCGCTCCGATCGTCTCCTCCCCGGGATGGGAGCTCCTCGAGCGGATGGAAGCCCTGCCCGAACGCGCCTCACTGTCCCCTTTGCGGTTGGGAGAGGTTCTCCGACTCGCCGGTGTCGAGCCCGAGGTCGCCTCCGGGGTCCTCGCCCAACTCGATCTGCGTGACCATGCGGAGAAGAAGTTCGGCAGATTCGCCCGAGCAATGGTCTTCACGCGCGACGGTCTCGAACAGGCCACGCGTCTTCCCGTTGCCGCCCGACACGCCCAGCGTTTCCGCGCCTCGGGTGCCACCCGCGTGGCAGACCTCGGGTGCGGGATCGGCGGCGATGCCCTGGCGATCGCCGGCCTCGGGTTGGATGTTATTGCCTATGACCGCGACGAGGATGCCGCGGCGGCGGCGGCCGTCAACCTGAGATCCTTCCCGGGAGCCGAGGTTCGTCTGGGCGACGTCACCGATTTGGAGCCCTCAGACCTGCGCGAGGACGGGGTCGACGCGGTCTTCGCAGATCCGGCCAGACGGTCCGGAAGCACGCGGGGAAATACACGAGCGTTAGCCCCTGAACAGTGGTCGCCACCCTTGTCCACCGTGTTGGCCTGGCGCTCCTCGATGGAGCGCATCGGCGTGAAGATGGCACCGGGCGTTCCTCACGCGGCCCTCCCCCACGACTGCCGCGCCGAATGGACGAGCGTGGATGGCGACCTCATCGAAGCCGCCCTGTGGACTCCTCCACTTGCACCTGAAGGCCCCGGTCGCTCCGCCCTCGTCCTGCGCGCCGGCCACGCACACATCCTCGACGACCCTCAGACAGTCGGAGCGCAAGACTGCGTGCGTCAAGCCTCCTGCGGACCGATCGGGCGAATCGTCGCCGAACCTGACCCAGCCATCATTCGATCCGGCCTGGTCGCCCGACTCGCCGAGGAAGTCGGCGCTCACCTGTTGTCCCCCGGAATGGCCTGGCTGACCGGCGATGACCTGGCGGAGACACCCTTTGCCGCACGCTTCGAAGTCCTCGACGTCGTACCCCTGCGGGTGAAAGACATCGATCGTGCCCTCCGGCCACTGGACGTGGGCCGCATCGAAGTCAAGAAACGCGGCGCCGACATTGATCCCGCAGCCCTCCGAACGAAATTGCACCTCACGGGGTCCGGCGAGGCCGTGGTCATCGCGACCCGAGTCGAGGGTCGTCATCGGGCCATCCTCGCCAGACGGCTGCACAGCTGAAACCGCGGGGTCACAGGCTTGCTGGACGAGCAATCCCGCGCCTGGCCGCCCCAGGGCTGCCACACTGGACCCCGGACGCCCACCCGGGGCTCCGCGGGCGCCCGCGCCCGCATCATTTCCGCGTCGGGCGCTCGCCCGATCGCACTCCCGCAGGAGGTGGCTGAGGTGCCCCTGCTCTTCTCCCCGTCCGTCCGTTCGACCATCGGCGTCGAATGGGAACTCCAGCTCATCGACCAAGACTCAAACGACCTGCGTCAGGTCGCCGACACCGTCATTGAACGCGCGACCGTCAACGGCGAACTCCACCCCCTCGTCCAACGGGAGATGCTCCGCAACACCGTCGAAGTGACCTCGCGCGCGCGCACCAGCGTCGCGGAGTGCCTGGACGATCTGCGTGAAGCTGTCGGATTCCTCCGACCGATCACCGACTCGCTGCGCGTTGATCTGGCCAGCGCGGGGACCCATCCGTTTGCTCGCCCGGCCTATCAACGAGTGACGGACTCCGCTCGTTACGCGGAACTGGTGGAGCGCACCCAATACTGGGGACGTCAGATGCTGCTCTACGGCGTCCACGTGCACGTGGGAGTGGAGAACCGCGACAAAGTCCTCCCCCTTCAATCCGCACTGGTTTCCCACATCGGAGAGCTCCAGGCACTGTCTGCGGCCTCACCTTTCTGGGCGGGCGTTGACACCGGATATGCGTCGAATCGGGCGATGGTCTTCCAACAGCTGCCGACTGCCGGCATTCCCCGTCAGTTCGAGCACTGGGAGGACCTCGAAAGCTACACAGACGACATGACGCGCACCGGGGTCATCACCGGGTTCGACGAGGTTCGGTGGGATGTCCGCCCCTCGCCCCGGCTCGGCACTGTCGAGAACCGGGTCTTCGATGCTGCCACCAACATCCACGAGGTCGCAGCCTTCGCCGCACTCACGCACTGCTTGGTCGAGTACTACTCACGGGCCCTCGATGCCGGGCAACCCGTGCCCTCTCTGCCCGATTGGTACGTCACCGAGAACAAATGGCGTTCGGCCCGCTACGGCATGGATGCGGAGCTGATCCGGGACCGGGAGGGCCACGAGGAGTTCATCCGTGACTTCCTGCCACCGCTGTTGGAGACCCTGGCCCCCGTCGCGCGTGATCTGGGTTGCGAGGAGGAGCTGGCCGGGACCGAGGAGATCCTCCGCCTCGGAGCCTCCTATGAACGCCAACGCTACGTCGCCGAGCACGCGAAAGCGCACCCCCTCGATGCCGTCGCCGAGTTGATCCGCGCCGAGATGCGTGCCGATCGGCCTCTGGACCCCGCCGAGTTTCTGGAAATCCGACCCTCTCGGGTCAAGGGCGCCTCACATGGAACGCCCCAGCAGGTGCGCGCGACCTCCGAGTGAAGTTCCGAGAATGGACTTCGGCCGGATTCCGTGTTTCAGGCCGCGCCCTCGTCGACCAGCGCTGACGCGGGAGCCATCCATGTCTGCGTCAGCGGCATCCCGGAGTCCGGCGAGAAATCCCAGTCGGAGGGCTCCACGCCCGCACGGACAAGCTCGGAGCCGAGCGCCGCGATCTGGGCCCCGTTGTCGGTGCAGAAGCGCAGCGGGGGCATCCGCACCGTCAGACCTGCAGCCTCCGCGCGCTCACGGATCAAGCCACGCAGGCGTGAGTTCGCCGAGAACCCCCCGCCGATGATGATCGTGTCGCATCCGGTGTCCCGGCAGGCTCGCACCGCCTTGGCAGTCAGCGAATCGTTGACGGCTTCTGAGAAGCCTGCGCAGACATCCTCGGCCGAGACATCCTCACCGCGATCGTGGGCGCCCTCGACATAGCGGGCGACGGCGGTCTTGAGCCCGGAGAAGCTGAAGTCGTAGCGATGACGTTCCTTGTCCTTGCCTGCGGCCAGGCCACGTGGGAAGCGGATCGCATCACCGTCGCCGACCTGAGAGAGCCGATCGACGTGAGGCCCACCCGGATAGGGCAGACCCAGCAAACGTCCCACCTTGTCGAAGGCCTCCCCCGCCGCATCGTCGAGGGTGCCGCCGAGCTCGCGCACATCGGTGGCGATGTCCTCGACGAGCAAGATGTTCGAGTGTCCGCCCGACACGACCAGTCCGATGAATCGGTCCGGCAACGCCCCGTCGACCAGCTTGTCGACGGCCAGGTGACCGATGACATGATTGACGCCGTAGAGCGGACGGTCCACGGCCGTCGCAAGCGCCTTCGCCGCGCAGATCCCGACCGTCAGCGAACCGACCAGTCCGGGGCCTGCGGCGACCGCCACCGCATCGACCTCGTCAAGGCCGACCCCGGCCTCCTCCAATACGGAGTCGAGGGCGGGGACGACGGACTCGAGGTGCGCACGTGAGGCGATCTCCGGGATGATCCCGCCGTACCGCGCGTACTGGTCCATTGAGGTCGCTGTTCGGTCCGCCAAGAGGTCGTCGCCGCGCACGAGCGCAACGCCCGTCTCGTCGCAGGTGGATTCGATGCCGAGGATCAATGGCTCACTCACCCGAGAAAGTGTAGAACGTGCCGACGTCGGACGAGGAGTCGGACCAGGTGAGTGCCACGCATGGTGCGACGGTACACAGCCGCATTGTGGTGCGCTGAAAGCGGTGTCAGGACGCGGCAGCGCCCTCGATGCGCTCGTCGTCCTCCGAAGAGGAACGAACCCGGTGCGCGCCCGCGATCACCATCCCGATGACACCGACCGCCAGGCAGACGATCGGCCACGGGAACAGGCGATCCACCATCCCGTGCGCCAAGAAGACCGCAATCACCAGCCAGATGCCGAGCACGGCGAATCCGATCAGTCCAACGACACCGAGGACTGTCCCGATCCACCATCGTGCGCCACGGGTCTCAGTGCCGTCCTGCTGCCGGGCAGCTCCGGCACGGACCACGTCCGGGCTCTCGCTCATGTGTCCTCCTGGGGATCAAATTCGCTTCACGCTATACCGGGATCCACTTGTACCGAGGGGATCCATGCACGACGATCCCGCCACGATTGCCCTCCGTAGCGGGATCGCCTATACAGGGAGAATCAGACTCCCTTGAACACTGACTTGCCGAGCTGCCGGTTGAGCGTCGCGATGACATCAAGCGGGACTTGCTTGGGACACACAGCTGCACACTCACCGATGTTCGTGCAGGTGCCGAAGCCCTCCTCGTCCATCTGGTTGAGCATGGAGACGACCCGCTGATAGTTCTCCGGCTTGCCCTGAGGCAGCATGTGCAGGTGCGCGACCTTCGCCGAGGTGAACAGCATCGCCGAGGCGTTCGGGCACGCCGCCACACACGCGCCGCACCCGATGCAGGCCGCGGCCTCGAAGGCCTTCTCCGCGTCCTGCTTGGGCACCGGGGTCGCGTGCGAGTCCGGAGCGGCACCCGTGTTCACCGAGATATATCCGCCAGCCTGGATGATCCGGTCGAGGGCGGAGCGGTTGACGACCAGATCCTTGATGACCGGGAAGGCCTCCGCGCGCCAAGGCTCGATCGTGATGACGTCGCCATCGTGGAAATGGCGCATGTGCAGCTGGCAGGTCGTCGTGACCTGCGGGCCATGCGCGATCCCGTTGATGACAAGACCGCACTGGCCGCAGATTCCCTCGCGGCAGTCCGAGTCGAAGGCGACGGGCTCCTCACCACGCGCGAAGAGCTCCTCGTTGAGGACGTCGAGCATCTCCAGGAACGATGACTCCTCCGAGATCCCACGGATCTGGTACTCGTGCATGGCACCGGGGTCCTCGGGACCGCTCTGGCGCCAGATTCTCAGTGTCAGGTTCACTTGTAGCTCCGCTGCTTCAACTCGATGTTGTTGTAGATGAGGGGCTCCTTGTGCAGGACCGGAGGCTGTCCCTCACCGGCCCATTCCCACGCGGCAACGTAGAGGTAGTCCTTGTCGTCGCGCAGGGCCTCGCCTTCGGGAGTCTGCGACTCCGACCGGAAGTGGCCGCCGCAGGACTCCGCGCGGTGGAGGGCGTCCACGCACATCAGCTCGCCGAGTTCCATGAAGTCGGCGACACGGCCCGCTTTCTCGAGCGACTGGTTGAGCTCGCCCACCGATTTGCCGGGCACACGCACGTTCTGCCAGAAGTCTGCGCGCAATGTGCGGATCAGACCGATGGCCTTCCTCAGTCCATCCTCATTGCGCTCCATGCCGCAGTACTCCCACATGATCTTGCCGAGTTCCTTGTGGAAGGAATCCACGGAGCGGGTCCCGTTCACGGCCATCAGCCGATCGATCTTGTCCTGTGCCGCCGTCCTCGCCTCCACGACAGCCGGCGAGGACTCGTCGAGCTTCGGGAAGCTGAAGGCATGGGCCAAGTAATCGTTGATCGTGTCGGGCAGGACGAAATAGCCGTCCGAGAGACCCTGCATGAGCGCCGAGGCACCCAGCCGGTTCGCCCCGTGGTCGGAGAAGTTCGCCTCACCTGCGACGTAGAGCCCCGGGATCGAGGACTCGAGGTCGTAGTCGACCCACAGGCCACCCATCGTGTAATGGACCGCCGGATAGATGCGCATCGGGACCTCATAGGGGTTGTCCCCCGTGATGCGCTCGTACATGTCGAAGAGGTTGCCGTACTTCTCGGAGACTTTGTCGGCCCCCATCCGCCCGATCGCCTCGGCGAAGTCGAGGTAGACGCCCCGGGCCACGCCGCCGATCTTCGGGCCGACGCCACGCCCCTCGTCGCACATGTTCTTCGCCTGGCGCGAGGCGATGTCGCGTGGCACCAGATTGCCGAACGAGGGGTAGATCCGCTCCAAGTAGTAGTCGCGATCCTCCTCAGGAATCTGACGAGGGTCCTTCTCGCAGTCCTCCGCCTTCTTCGGCACCCAGATGCGGCCGTCGTTACGCAGAGACTCCGACATCAGAGTCAGCTTCGACTGCTGGTCTCCGTGTTGGGGGATGCAGGTCGGGTGGATCTGGGTGAAGCAGGGGTTCGCGAAGTAGGCGCCCTTGCGGTGCGCACGCCAGATCGCAGTCGCGTTGCATCCCATCGCGTTGGTCGACAGGAAGAACACGTTGCCGTAGCCGCCCGAGGCGAGGACGACCGCATCTCCTGTGTAGGTCTCGAGCTCGCCGGTGGCCATGTTGCGGGCGATGAGACCACGTGCCCGGCCGTCGGAGATGATCAGCTCGACCATCTCATGGCGCGAGTGCTCGATGACGGTGCCGGCCGCGACCTGACGTTCCAGAGCCTGGTAAGCGCCGATGAGGAGCTGCTGACCGGTCTGGCCCCGTGCGTAGAAGGTCCGCGAGACCTGGACTCCACCGAAGGAGCGATTGTCGAGCAGACCGCCGTACTCACGGGCGAAGGGAACGCCCTGGGCGACGCACTGGTCGATGATGTTCGAGCTGACCTCGGCCAGTCGATAAACGTTGGTCTCCCGGGAACGATAGTCGCCGCCCTTGACCGTATCGTAAAAGAGCCGGTAGACGGAGTCGTTGTCGTTGCGATAGTCCTTCGCCGCGTTGATTCCACCCTGGGCGGCGATCGAGTGAGCGCGCCGGGCCGAGTCCTGATAGAAGAAAACCTCGACGTTGTATCCCATTTCTCCCAGTGAGGCGGCAGCGGCGCCACCGGCGAGGCCGGTCCCAACAATGAGGATCCTGAGCTTGCGGCGATTCGCGGGGTTGACGAGGGAGGCACTGAACTTGCGCTGCTCCCAGCACTGGGACAGCGGCACGTCCAGAGGAGCCTTCGTGTCCGCGATGGGATCGCCCTCGCGGTAGAGACCCTTGATGAGTGTGTCTGACATTGTTTTCGATGCCTTCCTCAGCCGATGATCCCGAACGCGATGGCCAGCGGCGGGGCCATGAACATGACGAAGATCAGTCCACCGATGATCCCGGAGAGAACGACCATGAACTGCCGGGTTCCACCGCGGACCCACCCCAGGGACTGGAAGGCCGACCAGAAACCGTGCGCGACGTGCAAGCAGGCCGCACCGACGAACACGAGGTAGACGATGACGACCCAGGGTTCCTGGAAGGAGGCAATCATGCGCTCATAGGGTGTCGAGTCCGCAATGAAGCCCGTCCGGATCGTTCCGGTCGTGAAATGCAGGATGTGGAAGATGATGAGCAGCAGCAGGAGAACCGCGGTCACGCGCATCGTCCGCGCCGCATAGGAGTCAGCGGCGTTCTTCTTGACGACGTAACGCGAGCGGCGCGCCCGGCGAGACCGCTTCCACGTGATGGCAGCAGCAGCGACGTGGATGATCAGCATGAGGATCATCGCGGCGCGGAAGACCCAGATGAACCCACCCTTGGGGAAGATCGGATAGAAGGCGTCAACCTTGAGCCACTCGGCATAGTGGTCATACGCCTCCTGGCCGAGGAACATCTTGAGGTTTCCGTAGGAGTGAAAAAGAAGGAAGAGGACGAAGAACAGCCCCGAGACCGCCATCAGTTGCTTGATGAAAACTGTGGTGGTCCACGCGTGTCGTTTCTTCGTCACGACGGAGGTTGTGGCCATGCGGCCCACAGTATCGGCCGTTCCCGCACCCCTTGTGGGACTCGGGACCCCCATCGATCAACTCTGTGGGCACGACCACGTTTTCCCGCATGAGCAGGCCCTTCGACCGGACCTGGATAAAATTGGTCTGACCATTCGGCCTATGGCCAGACCAGTTGGTCGACTGTCATTTCCGCAAGTGTGTCCTCACCAATTTGGTGAATGCATCACAGGGAGTGACCTGGCCGTGCGGACTCACGGCGCAGATCCGCGCGCATCGTCACCGCATCCTCGACAGGATTGCGGAAATAGCGGCGCACCCGTCCGATCCGGGTGAAACCCGCCCGTGCGTACAGACCGATCGCCGATCCGTTCGAGGCACGCACCTCAAGAAAGACCCTCTGTGCGCCGGCCTCGCGGGCCGCGCGCAGAAGCTCAGCGAGCAGAAACGTGCCGACACCGCGACCCCGGGCCGACATGCGCACGCCGATCGTCATAACATCGGCATCCGATCCGATCGCAATCCCCGCATAGCCAACGACGGTGTCGTCGAGCAGAGCCGCAACGTAGTGGCGCCCCGGCGCCCGCAATTCTTCCCCAACCATTGCGCTGGTCCAGGGATCCTCCGCGAAGATCTCGGCTTCAAGTGCGGTGACGAGGTCGATATCCCCGACCCCGAGCCTGCGCAGAATCAGTCGTTCAGAATCGCTGGGAACCAGGCCGGTCACAGCGCTCGGACGGGCTCGCCCTGGATGTCTGGACGGCGCAGGTAGAGGGGCTCCGTTCCCAGGCGGTCTTTTTCGCCCCGGGCAAGCCTGGCGGCGACCAGACGGACGAGAACGGCTGGATCGAGAGGAGCAATCGGACCGATCGGTGCCTGCTGGAGGGCCTCCAGTGTCTGCTCGGGCAGCGGCGCGCAGGAGACGATCAGAGCCTCCGAATCACGCAGGGAGTTGGCCAGTCGCTGCGGGCCACCGACCTCGGGCCCACACAGCAGGGAGACGTCGTCGGGGCCTTCCGCCCGATAATGCGCCCAATACAGCTCCTTGCGCCGAGCATCCGTGGCGACGACGACCTCGACATGGGGGGAGAGAAGATCCAGCGCCTGACGGGCGATGACGTCAAGGCTCGAGACGCCATACACGGGGACTCCGGCCGCCCGCGCGAGCACGCGCGCCGAGACGAGCCCGGCGCGTAGTCCCGTGTAGGGAGCAGGACCGGTCCCGACCAGCACCACATCGAGTCCACTGGCGGTCAGGGGGCGGGGAATCCCGGCCCGGTCGAGGACCTCCCGAACGAGCGGAGTGATGGACTCGGCATGGCGTCGGGGGGAATCGGCACTCGCGCGGGCAAGGACCTCCCCGTCGCGCACGAGCGCGACCGTCGTCGTCTGGGAGGTGTCGAGGCAGAGTGCGATCACGGCTCGAAATCCTACTCGTCCGTTGGGGTAGCGGCCTCGGCTGTGAGCGCGACGACCTCGTCGCCCAGATGCGCGAACTCGCCGTCCCAGCGGGTGCCGAAGGGATGAAGAACGACGACGCGATGGCCATCGTCCATGTGTTCGAGGTCGATGACTCCGTCCTCGTGGTCTGCCTCGCCACCGTGGGGGCGATCGACGTCGATCTCGAGGCGCTGGTCGGACAACGCCTCCGTCTTGCCTTCTCCCCACTCGACGAGCGTCACGGAACCCGCGAGCGTCGAGTCCAGATCAAGCGTCTCGAGGTCGTCGAGATCAGTGATCCGGTAGGCGTCGGCGTGGATGAGGTCCGGCCCGCCGATCAGGGACGGGTGGACACGCGCCACGATGAATGTCGGGGAGGAGACCCGGCCTCGCACGTGCAGGCCCTGGCCGATCCCCTGGGCGAGTGTCGTCTTGCCCGCGCCAAGTTCGCCGTGGAGCATCACCAGATCCCCCGCGCGCAGGTGGGACGCCAGGGCGCGTCCGATCGCGCGGGTCTGCTCGGCGTCGTCGACCTCGAACTCGATCATCGCTGGTTGCTGCCCTTCGCGCGGATGTGGACGCGCGGGACCCGGGGACCCACGCGCGTGACGATCTCATAGTTGATGGTGTCGCAGGCACGCGCCCAATCGTCGGCCATCGGGACGCGCTCCCGGGTCGCGTCGCCGAAGAGGACAGCCATGTCCCCAACCTGGGCGGGGGGCTCTGCACTGGTGCTGGACTCGCCGTCGTGGACCGGACCGAGGTCGATGACGAACTGGTCCATGCAGACCCGCCCGACAATGTGGGTGACGATGGGCCCGCCCACGGCCGCCACCGAGACGGGGCCCGCGTTGGACGCCGCACGCGGAATGCCGTCCGCATAACCGAGAGGGACGAGGCCGAGCCAGCGCCGTGTCGGGGTGCGCCACGTGCCCCCGTAGGAGACGGGGCGGTCGGCCTCGACGACTTTGACGGACGTTAGGGGCGCTTCCAGGCGCATGGCTGGGTGCAGGCCCAGTTCCGTCGAGGTCGCGACCGCCGGATCGGGACTCAGACCGTACAGGCCGATGCCGGCGCGAACCATGTCATAGTGGGCCTCCGGGTGCCACAGAATTCCCGAGGTCGCTCCGATGTGGCGGATGCGCGGGGTGAGGCCAGCCTCGTCGAGGGTGCGCAGACCATCCTCGAAGATCGCGACGTGCTCGGCTGTGGACGCAAGTCCTTCCGGGCTCGGGTCGTCGGCGCGTGAGAAGTGGGACCAGACTCCGACCAGGTCGACCTGCCCGCCGTCGACCGCCATGCGGACTGCGGCAGCCAGAGCCGGCAGCTCAGCGGGAGCCGACCCGGCGCGTGACATTCCGGTGTCGATCTTGACGTGGATACGAGCCGGACGGCCGACCGACCGAGCAGCGGCCGCGATCTCCGCGAGCGCCCACGTCCAGGAGACGGAGACATCGATGTCGGCCTCGATGGCACGCGCCCAGTCGGCACCCGACGGAGCGATCCAGGCCAGGATCGGCGCATCCTCGCGCGCGATCCCGGCGGCGTCGAGACCGGAGCGCAGCTCAAGGGCCTCGGCAAGCTGCGCCACTCCGAGCCACTCGGAGCCGGCCCGCAGTGCGGTCAGCGCGACCGGCAGCCGGCCATGCCCATAGGCATCCGCCTTGACAACCGCCATCTGGAGGGCATGCGGTGCGGCCTCGCGCAGAATCCGGAGGTTGTGGGCGATCGCGTCGAGGTCGACAACCGCGCGACCGGGGTAGGTGGGAAGCGCGAGGTCTCCCGCGGAAAAGCTGACAGAAGAACTGGTGTCCACAGACTCGAACGTCACAGACGTCAGTATCCCACCAGCGGCATGTCGATCCGAAAGCCGACAGGCCCGGTGGACGGTCGTCAGAGCTCGCCGAGCTCAGGCGTCGAGGGACTTCGCGACACCGATGAGGATCGCGCCGATGACGATGAGGCAGATGCCGACACCGACCGCGACCAATTCGCGCCGTGTGCGGCGTTCCCCCAGCACGACGATGCCGCCGAGCGTGGAGATGACCACACCGAGTTGGGACAGGGAGAACCCCATGGCCACACCGACGCGGCCCGCGCTGGTCTGCATGAGGATGACGCCGACACCCCACATCGCTCCAGGCAGGAGTTGACGCACCGTGGTCATCGACCACCGTGTGTCCCGCGGTCCGAATTCGGGACTGAAGCGCGGTGAGGTTCCCACCAGACACACGAGGACGCATCCCAGGAACTGGGGCACCATCGCCTGCACCCCGGAAATGCCGAGGGCCTGTTGGATCGGGAGGTAAACGACCAGACCGATCGTCGAGATGAGGAGGTCGACCCGTCCGCGCGTCCAATCCGGTGGATGTCCTTCGACCGGAGTGGACGCGCCCTCGGTCCACGTCGTCACGGCGACGCCCACGCTCAGCACGACCAGCGCGGTGAGGCCGATGGGAAGGGCGCCGGGGGCGCGCCATTCGTGAAGAAAGATGACCCCGCTCAGACCGATGCCGATCAACTGACCACCCGTCGAGATCGGCATCGTCCGGGAGACCCCGATATGACCCATCGCTTGGACCTGGAACTGGATCCCGATCCCGAGGATCATCCCGGTCACCAACGAGATGACGACGGTCCGCGCGTCCCAGTGGACGCCGAGGAACGGAGCGAGGACCAACGAGACGAGGAGGGCGCCCGTGACCTCGCCCATCGTGCGTTGTCGGGAGTCGCCGCCGAGTCCGACGAGCAGCAACGACATCGTCCCCCAGATCAGGGAGGGGGCAAGCGCCACGGCAAAGTCGACCACCCGAGAAGACTAGCCGTCCGCAAGAGTCAGTCTTCCCGGGACCACCGGGCCCGGCGTGCGCGAGCGCAGTCATCCTCGCGCAGGTCGAGGAGCGCACCGATGACGTGGGGCAACTGAGCCGCGATCTCCTCGGCCTGGATCGGGGCTCCGGGGTGGGTCGGGCCCTCGGGTTCGAGGACCATCTCGGGTTCGGCGAGACTGCCGAGCAGTTCCCCGCCAGCCAGACGAGAGGCAAGCGCTGCCGCCCGCCCGTGAATCCACGCTGCGTGAGCGGCCGCCTCAACCAGATCGACGCCGGGGACCCCGCCCTCGCGCGCCTTCCCGGTGATGGCCTCACTCTCGATGCGCGCCTCGCGTTGAGCGAGCAGGGAGGCCGTCACCCCGGCGAGGACGTCACCGGCCCCGGCGACCCCCGTCCAACCAGGTGCTCCAGCGACCGAGAAGACCCGGCCGTCCGGACCCGAGACCAACGTGACCGACCCCTTGAGCAGGACCACGGCACCGGTGAAATCGCGCAGGCTTCGCAGGGCGGCCAGCGGGGCGGCCTCGACCTCGGCACGGGAGACGGTCCGCCCACTGAGTTCACTCAGCAACGTCGCCGCCTCCCCCGCGTGGGGAGTGAGAACGACGGTGGGCAAGGACCCGTGCTCGTCCATCAGGTCGGGGACCATGTTCAGGCCGCCCGCGTCCATGACGAGGGGGATGCCCCGCGTCAGAGCACGTTCGACGACCGTGCGGGCGGTCGGTTCCATCTCCGAATCCAGGCCGGAGCCGATCAGACAGGCCTGGGAGCGTCCAGACGCGGTGACGACGCCGGGATGACGCTCGAGCACGACCCGCTCGGTGCGGCCTCCCGATTCGAGACGGGCCATTCCGGGTCCGACCCCGAGCGCGCCGGCGGTGGCCAGGACACCCGCTCCGGGGAACGTGTCGGAGCCCGCGGCGATCGTGACGACCCCGCGCGTGTACTTGTGATCGGTCGGCCCGGGAACCCGCAGAGCGGCGGCCACATCGTGGGCCGTCGGTCGCAGAGCCACCGGAGTGTTTTCGATGAGGATGCCGAGGTCGACGAGCTCGACGCTGCCTCCGGCCAACGCTGCGGGTGGCAGGAATCCGGGAGTCTTCGCGGACCCCATCGTCACCGTGTGGCGGGCGTGGAGGACCGGGCCCACCACCGTTCCATCGGCGGCGCCGATGCCGGAAGGCACATCAATGGCAATGACAAGGGCACCGGCCTCGCACGCCAGAGCGTCGAGTCGGATGACCGCGCCGGCCAGCGGGTCGCGCAGAGCGCCCGTCAGCCCGGTCCCGGTAAGCCCGTCGATCCAGCAGTCGGCCGCCGCCCACGCGGGGTCCGCCTCGGACAACGGAAGTTCGGGAGTCAGGACGAGGACACCCTGGGCGCACGCGGCGGCCAGGCCTCGTTCATGAGGGTGAGTGGACAGAAGGAGCACCCGGACCTCATGACCGGCGCCGGCCAGGTAGGAGGCGGCGTAAAGGGCATCTCCACCGTTGTCCCCTCCCCCGACCAACACGAGGACGGTGGCGGTGGACCCGGCGAGACGTTCGACGGCATCGGAGACGCCTCGAGCGGCACGGACCATCAGGGCATCGGGGCCGAGAGCGGATTCCGCGGCGGCCACGGCGCGGGCCTCGGCGGCACGGACGACGGCCGGTTCATGGATGGCGATCACGGATCCATTGTGGACCGGGAGCGTGCGTGGATGCATGGGCGCGCCTTTTTCATCGAGACGCGGCAGCATGTAGCCGCACTTTGGTGAAAAGAACGCACCACGAGGCTAGTGCCGCACTGAGGCGAGGCACTCGGCATGGACCAGGGGGCGACCCGTGGCGTCACTCGACAGTGACGGATTTCGCCAGGTTCCTCGGCTGATCAACGTCATTGCCCTTGGCCGCGGCCAACTCACAGGCGAACAACTGCAGGGGGATCACACTGAGCAGGGGCATGTACAGGGTCGGTGTCGCCGGCACGCGGAAGACGACATCGGCGAACTCATCGACTGAGGTGTCACCCTCCTCCGCGACGACGATCGTGCGCGCTCCGCGAGCGCGCACCTCCTGGATGTTGGAGACGACCTTGTTGTGCAGCTCGGGACGACGCGGGGTCGGCACGACGACGATGACCGGCTGCCCCTCGTCAATCAACGCGATCGGGCCATGCTTGAGCTCGCCGGCCGCAAAGCCTTCAGCATGGATGTAGCACAGCTCCTTGAGCTTGAGCGCGCCCTCGAGTGCGACCGGGTAGCCGACATGGCGCCCCAAGTAGATCACCGAGTCGACGTCGGTCA
This sequence comes from Actinomycetales bacterium, assembly GCA_015655375.1. GTDB lineage: Bacteria > Actinomycetota > Actinomycetes > Actinomycetales > Actinomycetaceae > Pauljensenia. The sequence goes on along the minus strand of JAATFD010000018.1, from coordinate 14,202 downwards.
TCGTCCGAGCGGTCTGGCGCACGGTCTCGGCCCGGTCGAGGACCCACTGGACCTTCTCGGGGATCTTCTCGAGCTTCTCAAGGTAGTCCTGGACCTCGTCGACGTACTTGTTCCCACGCACCTGGGCGAGGTAGAGCCCGAGGATGTAGGTCGCGGCGATCTGGGCGGTGAACGCCTTCGTCGAGGCAACTGCGATCTCGGGACCGGCGTGGGTGAGCAGGACGGCGTCCGATTCGCGCGAGATCGTCGACCCCGGGGTGTTGACGATCGCAATGACCTTCGCACCCTGCTCACGGGCATGGCGGATCGCCATGATCGTGTCCATCGTCTCTCCCGACTGGGAGATCGCGACGACCAGGGTCTTCTCGGTGACGACGGGGTCGCGATAGCGGAATTCATGGGCGAGTTCGACCTCGACGGGAATGCGGCACCAGTGCTCAATGGCATAGCGGGCGACGAGGCCGGCGTAAGCGGCCGTCCCACACGCGACGATGATCATCTTGTCCGCCCCGCGCAACAGCGACTCCGGAATGCGGACCTCGTCCAGGGCGAGCCGTCCCTCGGAATCGAGGCGGTCAGCAATCGTATCGGCGATGGCGCGGGGCTGTTCGTGGATCTCCTTCTCCATGAAGGTTGGCCACCCGTCCTTCGTCGCACGGTCACGGGCGAAGTCCACATTGAAATGATGAGGCTCGAGGACGGAACCTTCACGGTCCATGATCGTCACCGAGTCTGCGGTCACGGCGACGATCTGGTCCTGACCGACCTCGATCGCGTCCGTCGTGTGGGCGGCGAAGGCCATGGCATCCGAGCCCAGGAAGTTCTCGCCCTCGCCCCTGCCAACGACCAGCGGGGAGGACCGGCGAGCAGCGACGATCAGGCCGGGAACCTCCTGGGACAGTGCCAGCAGGGTGAAAGTGCCTTCGAGTCGAGCAACCACCGTGATCATCGCGGCGACGAGGGCCCAACCCCGCGCGAGCTCGCCGCCCTCGAGCCCGTCGAGAGGGCCCTCCCAGGAAATGAGGTCGGGATCGTGAAAGGCCCGGTCGAGCAGGTGGACGACGACCTCCGTGTCGGTCTCAGACGTGAACTCGTATCCCTCGGCGCGCAGCTGAGTGCGCAGAGCATCGGCGTTCTCGATGATCCCGTTGTGGACCAGGGCCAGGCGTCCATCCATCGACACATGCGGGTGGGCGTTCTCGACGGTGGGGTGGCCATGCGTCGCCCACCGGGTGTGTCCGATTGCGCTGCGCGAGTCGGGCACGCCTCCAGCAGCCTCGAGCTCGGCAAGGGCGGCCCTCAGATTCGTGAGTTTGCCGACGGCCTTGACGACGGTCAGCGACCCCGCCGGCCCGCCATCGGAGTCCTCCACCCCGGTGATCGCGATGCCTGCGGAGTCATAGCCGCGGTATTCCAGACGGGACAGGCCATCCATGACGACTTCCCGAGGACGCGAGGATGATGACCGGGAGACGTATCCGACGATTCCACACATGCCTGCCATTGCAACACATGTCCCTGTCGAGGGCCAGCATCGCCGCACTCCGCCGTTCGCGGCTGATCACGTGGCGCGGACTTCGCTCAGGATGAGACACAATATCCGAGTGGCTCCTCAGTTCGCACCGGTCATCGACACCTCACCCTTCACTTGTTTCGAGCGTGATGAGTGGGCAGATCTGGCCTCTCGCACGCCTCTGCCGCTCACTGCGGACGACATCACGCGGATTGCCTCGCTGGGCGATCCGATCGACATGACCGAGGTGGACGCGATCTACCGCCCACTCTCCGCGCTCCTGCAGCTCTATGTCGACGGACGACGCCGCACTGCTCAGGAGCGGCGTTCCTTTCTCAAGGAACCCCTGGTTCCGCAGACACCGTTCGTCATCGGGATCGCGGGATCAGTCGCTGTCGGCAAATCGACCGTCGCCCGGCTCCTCCAACTGTTGCTCAGCAGGTGGGAAGCCACGCCCCGTGTCGATCTCGTCGCCACCGATGGGTTCCTTCTGCCCAACGCCGTGTTGGAGGCACGGGGCATCCTCGCCCGCAAGGGATTCCCCGAGTCCTATGACCGCCCCGCGCTCCTCGATTTCCTCGCGGACATCAAAGCCGGATGCACCGAGGTGAGCGTGCCCGCCTACTCCCACGTCGTCTACGACATCGTCGACGGCGCCGCTCAGCAGGTCTCCCGACCCGACATCCTCATCGTCGAGGGTCTCAACGTCCTTCAGCCTCCGCGGCTGCGCCCCGGTGGATCGGGCGCGGCCGTGTCCGACTACTTCGACTTCTCGATCTACGTCGATGCGGACGAACACGACATCGAGCATTGGTACGTCGATCGGTTCCTCCAGCTGCGGGCCACGGCCTTCTCCCGGCCGGATTCCTTCTTCCGCACCTACGCGACTCTCAGCGACGAGGAAGCCGTGATGACCGCACGTGGGATCTGGCAAGGAACGAACCTGCCCAATCTGGTGCAGAACATCCTGCCGACTCGTCCGAGGGCGACCATGGTCTTCACGAAGGGGCGCGATCACCGCGTCGAGAAGCTCTACCTGCGCAAAGAGTGAGATCGATGGGGAGATCCACCGACGATGGCCTCCGCGGCCATCCTGGTCGTCGGAGGATGCATCCCAGGAGGAGACGCACACTCTCCGGCGGGGCTCCGCAGCGTTCCTCCACCCCGATCGATGCCGTGACGGCGGGAGACCGCCCCGAGCGCCGAAAGCACGCCCTTCTTTGACCGTGAGGCGCACCCATCAACGAGAACAGGCGCTCCCCCGTGGTGATGTCACCGTGCGTTGTATGGGAGTGGTGTCTGTTCACCGGCATGCCGGTGAACAGACAGCGAAAACACATGAGGGAACTCCCAACCCGTTCAATGAGTAACCGTGGCGGTTTCGTCGACCAGAGTAGTGAACGACCGATGGGCAGGCGTGGAATCATCGCTGAGCGGCCGGGAATTGACGCCGAGGCCGATGTGGTCGGCACGCTCACGCCCCGGACCAGTCGACCTCGACACTCGGGACACCCGGAAGAGCCCGGCTTCGGCCAGGCGGGCGCACAGCCCCGCCGAGAACAAGTCTCGAGGCCGACAGAGAACGGGTCGCGACCCGCACGGGGACCGCCTCGCCCTGGAGGAGAGGGCCTCGCGGGCGCTCAGAAGACGTGCGCGGCGCGACCGGCCCCGGCGCCGACCGTTCAGAGTGTGAGTCGTTCCTTGACGGTGTCGGCCAGGCCCGCGGCGACGCGGTCGGCCTCGTCCTGGGTGGCGGCCTCGACCATGACCCGTACCAGAGGCTCCGTGCCCGAAGAGCGCAGGAGCACGCGCCCCGAATCCCCCAGACTGATCTCCGCATCCGCCACCGCGCTGAGGAGGACCTCATCGGTGTTCACACGCGTCTTGTCCACCCCACTCACATTGATCAACGTCTGGGGAAGACGATCCACGAACCCCACCAAGTCCGCCAGATCCCTCCCCGTCTCCTTGACCATGCGAGCCAACAACAACGACGTCAGAATCCCATCCCCCGTCGTCGCATGATGACGAGCAATCACATGACCCGACTGCTCCCCACCCAACGCGAACCCGCCCTCCAGCATCGCCTCCAGCACGTAGCGGTCCCCCACCGAGGTCTGGACCGTGTGGATCCCCGCATCGCGCATCGCATGCAGCAACCCCAGGTTCGACATCACCGTCACCACCAGGGTGTCATGATCCAACTGGCCCGCGTCCCGCATGAACACCGCCAGCGACCCCATGATCCGATCACCGTCGACCAGAACACCATGCCGGTCCACCGCCAGACACCGATCGGCATCCCCGTCATAAGCCACGCCAAAATCAGCACCTGACGCCACCGCCACCGCCTGCAGCTGCTCCGGATGGGTCGACCCCGACTTGTCATTGATGTTGCGCCCGTCCGGAGACGCGTTGATCACCACGACATCCGCACCGGCCTCACGCAACGCCTCTGGACCCAACGCCGACGCACCACCATTGGCGCAATCCACCGCGATCCGCACACCCGCCAGACTCGTCCCCACCGATTCCACCAAGTGCTCGACGTAGGACTTCTCCGCCCAATCATCGTCGTAGTCGACTTCGCCGACCCCAGCACCGGTGGGACGATCCCACGACTGGCCCAACAGCGCCTGAATCTGGTCCTCCACCGCATCCGCCAGCTTGAAGCCGCCCCGCGCAAAAAACTTGATCCCATTGTCCGCCATCGGATTGTGCGACGCCGAGATCATCACGCCCAGATCAACGTCATCCTCACTCGCCGTCAAATGCGCCACAGTCGGAGTCGTCACCACACCGATACGCACCACATCCATCCCCGAGGACGCCAACCCTGCCGCCAACGCGTGATCCAAGAACTCACCCGAGATCCGCGTATCCCGACCGATGATCGCCCGAGGCTTTCCCCCATCCTCGCGAGGCCCACCCCCGATCAACCGGGCAGCCGCCTCCCCCAACCCCACAGCCAGATCCGCAGTCAACTCGCCATTGGCCAAACCACGCACACCATCAGTACCAAAAAGCCTCGACATCCCCACACCCTTTGCTCTCACCACCGCCAAAACACTGCCCACCACACTACCAACAGACGCACCTGCTCCAGGCGAACGGGCCCCGGACACACGACGACCCCGCATCGTCCAAGGACGCTACGGGGTCGTCACATGATCGTCGGGAGCGAGCAAACGCCCCGGTGGATCAGCGCTTCGAGTACTGCGGCGCCTTGCGGGCCTTCTTCAGGCCAGCCTTCTTGCGCTCGATGACTCGTGCATCGCGGGTGAGGAATCCGGCCTTCTTCAGGGCAGGACGGTTCGCGTCGCGGTCGATCTCGTTGAGGGCGCGGGCGATGCCCAGGCGCAGCGCGCCTGCCTGACCGGAGATCCCACCGCCGTTGATGCGTGCGGCTACGTCGAAGCGACCGTCGAGATCAAGCAGGACGAAAGGGGACTTGACGAGCTGCTGATGCAGCTTGTTCGGGAAATATTCCTCCAGCGTATGACCGTTGATGGTCCACTGGCCCGTCCCGGGAACCAGTCGCACGCGGGCGACTGCCTCCTTGCGGCGGCCCAGTCCGGCCCCGGGGGCCGTGATGGACTCGCCTGAACCGGTCGGAGCCGACTCGGTTTCAGTGGTGTAGGAGCTGGGGGCGTTCTCCTCATCCAGCTCAATGGTGTCGGTGGTCTCAGCCACAGTTCTCCTCAGTGCGTTTCATGGGCTCAGAGGCGCGAAGCGCTCACTGGGCGACCTGGGTCAGTTCGTAGGGAATTGGCGCTTGGCCGGCATGCGGGTGTTCCGGGCCAGCGTAGACGTGCAACTTGAGCAGCTGCTGATGTCCGATCGTATTGTGGGGAAGCATGCCACGCACGGCCTTCTCGATCGCGCGCTCGGGGTGCTCGGCAAGCAGGTCGCGGTAGCTGACAGCCGTCAGACCACCGGGACGACCCGAATGGCGGTAAGCGATCTTTTGATCGGCCTTCTTGCCGGTCAACACGATCTTGTCTGCGTTGATGACGACGACGTAGTCCCCCATGTCCATGTGGGGAGCGAACGTCGGCTTGTGCTTCCCACGGAGGAGGGCGGCAACCTGGGCCGCCAGACGGCCGAGGACGACGTCAGTGGCGTCAATGACATACCACTTCTTGTCAGCGTCCCCGGGCTTGGGTGAATAGGTGCGCACGGGCGTAGCCTTCAATTCTTTCGGTCAAGGAGCGACGCGACCGCCACGGCTGGGTGGCTGATCGCGCGCGCTCTCGTTGAGATCGGTTCGCGCGAGGCGTCAACATCAGCGAACGGCGAGTGGGAAGCACCGGTGACGCGACTGACGCACAGCGTTGTCCAGTCTATCGGGGGCCAGTGGGACGGTCAAAGCCGAGAGCCGACTGTGGGCGATCACTCAGAGTGAGCGAGGTCGTCCCGGGCGTTCCACGGACTCAGCAACACTCCCCACCCGGCCCCGAATCGCGACGACGCCGGGATTCGGTGATCCGACGTGCCCACTCCGCCTCAGGTGGGTAATCGACCTTCTCGAGGACAAGTCCGTGAGCCGGTGCGATCGGCGCCGCACTGTCACGCGAACGGGCCTCAAGCAGATCGCGAGTCCACGTGGGCGCCTTCCGTCCGAGCCCCACCTCGAGACAGGCACCGACCAATGACCGGACCATCGAATGGCAGAAGGCATCGGCCTCAATTCGCGCGACGACGAGGTCGCCCTCGCGCCGTATCGACAGCTCCCTCAGTGTCCGGATCGTCGTCGCGCCCTCACGAGGACGGCAGAAGGAGAGGAAGTCGTGCTCCCCGAGGAGGACCCGCGCGGCCTCGCCCATCGCCGAGACGTTGAGCTTCCCCCGTTCGATACGGACCACGTCGCGACGCCGCAGGGGATCCCAAGTCTGTGGCTGGTCGGACATCCGGTAGGAATAATGACGCCCCGTCGCGGCGAAGCGGGCGTCGAAATGCCGTCCGACCTCGCGCAGGTCGTGGACGACGACGTCTGAGGTGCCCCGGGGAACGGACTTCCCCCGCATAGAGGCCCATTCGCCGAACGAACGCGCGAGGACTCCGTTGAGTCGCCGACTCAGTGCTTGCGACGCGCCCGCTGGCCCGAAACGCTCGGCGGCACGTGCCCACACTCCGACGGGCAGGTCGGCGTGGGCGACCTGATGACGGGCGTGGACTCCCGCGTCGGTACGTCCTGCGACCGTCAGGTCGACCGGTTCTCGGGACAGGAGGGTCAACGCCTTCGAAAGTTCGCCCTCGACCGTGCGCAGACCCGGTTGACGTGCCCATCCATGGAAGTCCGTCCCGTCATAGCCGAGGTCGAGGCGCACCCGCACGGGCGCGGTCACAGCTCCCACGAACGGACCCCGCCGATCAGGCCTGCATCGTTGGGCACGACGACGATCTCATCACCGATACGCGACAACGTCGAGGCCGTGATCCGTTTGGAGTTACCCCCACCGAGGAACAAGCGGTCCCACAAATACATCGGTCGCAGACCCTCGACAATGCGGCGGACCCGCCGCGACCAGTGACCATCGCCCAGACGCAAGCGCTCGTGCTCCCCGATGTAGTCGTCATAGGTCAGGCCCCACCGGACGAACCCCTGGGAGACCTCCACGTGGGGCGACAGGACACCGCCGTCGAAGACCGCGTTGCCGAGCCCCGTGCCCAGCGTGATGATCATCTCCAGGCCGGTCCCCGTGATGACTCCCGCGCCTGCGACCTCCGCATCATTGAGCACCACCGTCGGCAGCCCCAGGGCATCGCGGATCTCCCGACGCATGTCGAAGTGGGCCCAGGCCTCGACCAGCTCCGGAAGAACCTTCGACCGCGGTCCATCCCGCGTGATGTAGTGGGGCGTCGTGATGACCACCCCATGACGGATCATCCCAGGAACTCCCATTGTCACGCGTGTGGCCGGCGGCAGCGCCGCAGCCAGATCGACGACCGTCTTCACGAGAAGTTCCGGCGGAAGCGGATAAGGCGTCGGCGTGCGCCGAGCCGGGGCGATGAGCGTGCCGCGCCCGTCGACGACCGACGCCTTGATTCCCCCACCGCCGCAGTCCACTGCCAGGGTCATTTCTTCGGCCATGCGCCCAGCCTAGCGGCGCTCGGGATTCCCCTGGACAGGGAAGTACCGTCCTTGCTCGGCCCTGAGGCGCGATCCCACGCACAGACAAGGGGCCGGGAGCGACATCGCATCGCTCCCGGCCCCTTCAGTCTCACGCGAGACGCAGACTCACCGAGTCACTTGGACTCCGACTCGTCCGCCGTCGCAACCTGCTCGGCGGCGTCGGCCTCGTTGCCAGCCTCGGCCGCAATCTCCTCCGCCTCGTTGGCGGTGGCAAGGTCGCCCTCTTCACGCGCCTCCTCGGCGCGCTCGGAAGCGGCCTCAAACCCGGACTCCGCCTCTGCGGCGATCGACTGCGCCTCGGTCTCCTCGTCGGCGGCCTTCGCGGCCGTCTGCTCGGCGGCGGCGACAATGGCCTTCTTCTCGACCTTCTCGGTGACGAACTCGATGCGCATCAGGGGTGCATTGTCGCCCTTGCGGTTGCCGACGCGTGTCAGACGGGTGCAGCCGCCCTGACGCTCCGGGTCGATCGAGGGGGCGATGACGTCGAAGAGCGTGTAGACGGCGTCCTTGTCGGGAATCGACTTGGACACGATGCGCCGGGCGTGCATGTCGCCGCGACGTGCCTTCGTCACGAGCTTCTCGACGTAAGGCTGAAGGAATTTCGCCTTAGCCTCCGTCGTCGTAATCGCATGGTGTTCGATGAGCTGCGTCGTCAGGTTTGACAGGATCAGCTTTTGGTGGGCCGGGCTGCCGCCCAGGCGGGCACCCTTCTTGGGGGTGGGCATTGATGTCTCCTACAGAATGGAAGTGGGGCTCCACCCCAGGGCCGAACGGGCCCCGGGGCCGAGCGGACGGAGTCAGAAGGACTGATCGTCGCTGAACTGGATGGAGCCGGAGTCCGACTCGCCGCCCGCGTTGGGCATCGCCGAGTCCTTGAGTGTCATCCCGAGGGCCGCGAGGGCCTCCTTGATCTCCTCAATGGACTTCGTGCCGAAGTTGCGGATGTCGAGCAGATCGGCCTCAGAATGAGCGACCAACTCGCCCACCGTGAGGATCCCTCGACGACGCAATGCGTTGTAGGAACGCGACTGCAGGTTGAGGTTCTCGATCGGAAGCGCCAGATCGGCGGCGAGCGTCTCGTCCGTCGTTGACGGACCCACCTCGATGCCCTCTGCCTCCTCGTTGAGCTCGCGCATGAGCCCGAAGAGCTCGACCAAGGTCTTACCCGCCGAGGCGAGCGCGTCACGCGGCGAGATCGCAGGCTTGGTCTCCACGTCGATGACAAGGCGATCGAAGTCGGTGCGCTGTTCGACGCGCGTGGCCTCCACCTTGTACGTCACCTTGAGGACCGGCGAGTAGATCGAGTCGATCGGGATGCGCGAGAGCTCTGCCTGCGGATCCTTGTTCTGCGCGGCCGAGATGTATCCGCGTCCACGCTCGACGGTCAGCTCGATCTCAAGCTTGCCCTTCTCATTGAGCGTCGCCAGGTGCAGATCGGGGTTGTGGATCTCGACCCCTGCCGGTGGGGTGATGTCCCCCGCGACGACCTCGCCCGGACCTGCCTTGCGCAGGTACATGACGACGGGCTCGTCGTTCTCCGAGGAGAGAACGATCTGCTTGATGTTGAGGATGATCTCGGTGACGTCTTCCTTCACCCCCTCGACGGTGTGGAACTCATGAGGCACACCATCGATACGAATGGAGGTCACTGCCGCGCCGGGGATTGACGAGAGCAGGGTGCGACGCAGGGAATTGCCCAGCGTGTACCCGAATCCGGGCTCGAGGGGTTCGAGGGTGAAGCGGGAGCGGAAATCGCTCACCTTCTCCTCGGTCAGGATGGGTCGCTCTGCAATGAGCACGTCTTGGTCCTTTCTTCCCGGCGACCGCCATATGACGCCGGATAGGGGTCCCGCACGAAGCGGGGAAGGGGATGGTGAGTGGGACAGGCCCAATCCGCGATCGGATCAGGTCACGGCCACTCAGACGTGGGGACGGAGCAGACGCGTGTCACGCGCCGTGTCCGCCGTCCCGTGACACGCTCAGACGCGGCGGCGCTTTGGAGGACGGGCACCGTTGTGGGCCTGCGGGGTCACGTCCTGGATCGAGCCGACCTCAAGACCAGCGGCCTGCAGCGAGCGGATCGCGGTCTCACGGCCGGAGCCAGGGCCCTTGACGAAGACGTCGACCTTCTTCATGCCGTGCTCCTGAGCACGCCGGGCGGCCGCCTCGGCGGCGAGCTGGGCAGCGAACGGAGTGGACTTGCGGGAGCCCTTGAACCCCACCTGGCCGGAGGAGGACCATGCGAGGACCGCCCCGGAAGGGTCGGTGATGGAGACGATGGTGTTATTGAACGTCGACTTGATGTAGGCGTTCCCGTGCGTGACGTTCTTGGACGCCTTGCGCCGCGGCTTGCGCGCTGCGCCGGCGGAACGGGTGGTCTTTGCAGCCATTGTATGTATGCGTTCCTTCGAGATCTGTCGCCGGGGCCCGAGCCCTGGACGGGTCGGTTACTTGGTGGCCTTCTTCTTACCGGCGACGGTGCGCTTGGGACCCTTGCGGGTGCGCGCATTCGTCTTGGTGCGCTGGCCGTGGACGGGCAGACCACGACGGTGACGCAGGCCCTGGTAGGAACCGATCTCGATCTTGCGGCGGATATCAGCCTGAACCTCGCGGCGCAGGTCGCCCTCGACCTTGAAGTTGCCCTCGATGAAGTCGCGGAGTTTGACCATGTCTTCCTCGGTCGCGTCCTTGACCCGTAGGTCAGGGCTCACGCCGGTGGCGTCCAAGGTCGCCTTGGCGCGAGTACGCCCGACTCCGTAGATGTACGTGAGCGCGATCTCCATCCGCTTCTCGCGGGGCAGATCGACGCCAGCAATGCGTGCCATCCTGTTGCTCCAGTGGTTCTCGGAGGTCGTCGCTCCGTCATCCGGACTGGTGTCCGGCCCCGGCCTCCGAACCGGGGGTCCCGCACGTGGCGGTTGACGGTGTGCTGGTGGGCGAATGCCCGGGTCCCGCTCAGCAGCTGGGTCTCAGCCCTGACGCTGCTTATGCCTGGGGTTGTCACAGATCACCATGACCGTGCCATGGCGACGAATCACCTTGCACTTGTCACAGATTCTCTTGACACTCGGCTTGACCTTCATGGTGTGTCCCTCCGCCGCGCGAACACGGCGCTCTCGTGTCGTTGATTACTTGTAGCGGTAGACGATGCGACCCCGGGAGAGGTCATACGGACTCAGCTCGACCACGACGCGGTCCTCAGGGAGGATGCGAATGTAGTGCTGCCGCATCTTGCCCGAGATGTAGCCGAGCACGATGTGGCCATTGCTCAGCTCCACGCGGAACATCGCGTTGGGCAGGGCCTCAACGACCGTGCCCTCGATCTCGATGACGCCGTCCTTCTTCGCCATGTCCTCCGTCTGTTCTCTACATTGTCCAGTGTCCACACGATCTGAGGACCGTGCGGGACGGCGCACGCGACCCCTCGATGAACGAACGGGATCGTGGGCACACATGCCCGGCTATTCACTTTACGGCATCGTGAGGTGTCAGGGAAACCCTTGGGCGTGTCGGTTCGCTCACGACCCGACCACCTCACACATCCTCGATGGCACAGCGGGCACCCAGATGCGGCCAAGTGATTCAGTCGAGGACAACCGGCGTGACGCCATAGGGGGCGAGCCCCGCCGCGCCCGCATCGGGCGCGGTCAGAACCGAGACCCCGTTCTCGAGCAAGGCGATCGTGTGCTCCCAGTGGGCAGCGTCGGAGTGGTCGACCGTCTTCGTCGTCCACCCATCCTCCATCGTCACGGTCTCGATGTCTCCGGCGGTGAGCATCGGCTCCACCGCCAGCACCATGCCCGTGCGCAGCTTCGGTGAGATCCCACGGGCCCGGAAGTTCAGGACATCAGGGGCCTGGTGCATCGCGGTGCCGATGCCGTGACCCGTGTAATCCTCGATGATGCCAGCCTCCCAGCCGTCACTGACGACGTGGTCGTCGACAACCTCTTCAACGGCCTCTCCCACCGCGGAAACCCGCCTGGCCGAGGCGAGCCCCGCCAATGCCGCCCACATTGATTCCTCGGTGATCGCATTGAGCTGCTGACGCCTAAGCGGCGCTGCGTCATCCCCACCGATGATCATCGTGAAGGCCGCATCGCCGTGCCACTGACGCCCATCTGCCTCGATGTACGCGCCACAGTCAAAGCTGACGATGTCGCCCGCCACGAGTACCCGGTCATCTGGGATCCCGTGAACGATCGTGTCGTTGACCGAGATACACACCGTCGCCGGGTACCCCATGTACCCAAGGAAGTTCGATGTCGCGCCGTGCGCGGCAATCGTGTCGGCGGAGACCACGTCCAACTCCCGGGTGGTGATGCCGGGCATTGCTGCTTCGCGCAACGCCCGATGGATGTCAGCCACGATGAGACCGGCTCGCCGCATGTAGTGGACCTGATCATGGGTCTTCAGTTCGATCCGGGACACGGCTCAGGCCTCCACGGCATCGAAGACCGCGAAGATCCGCGCGGTCACCTCGTCAATGGTGCCTGTTCCATCGACGACCGCGAGCAGGTCCTGGTCGGCGTAGTAGGTCGCCATCGGCTCCGTCTGGGCGTGGTAGACCTCGAGGCGGTGACGCATCACCGGCTCGGTGTCATCGGCGCGGTGCTGCTCCTGGGCACGCTTGAGCATCCGGGAGACGACCTCGTCCTCGTCCACCTCGATCTCCAGGACGACGTCAAGGTCGACACCAAGGTCGGCCAGTATGTCGCGCAGGACGTGAGCCTGGTCGAGAGTGCGCGGGTAGCCATCCAACAGGAAGCCTTCCGCCGCGTCGGGAGCCTGCAGGCGCGCCTTGACCATCGGATTCGTCACCGAGTCGGGGACGAACTCTCCTCGATCCATGAAAGCCTGGGCACGACGGCCCAACTCCGTGCCTTCTGAAATGTTGGCGCGGAAGATCTCTCCGGTAGAGATGGCCGGGATGCCCAGGCGCTGCGCGATGCGCGAGGCCTGGGTGCCCTTGCCCGCTCCGGGGGGACCGAGGAGGATGACGGTCGTCATCTGAGGAACCCTTCGTAGTGGTGCTGCTGGAGCTGCGTGTTGATTTCCTTGACCGTCTGCAGACCGACTCCCACGATAATCAGCAGGGTCGTGCCTCCGAACGGCAGCTGATTGGCCTCAAGGTTGAGCGGAATCATCATGAGCGACGGAACGAGCGCGACGATCACCAGGTAAAGAGCACCCGCCGTCGTGATGCGGTTGATGACGTAGCGCAGGTACTCGGCGGTCGGGCGACCGGCCCGATACCCAGGGATGAAGCCACCGTAGCGTTTCATGTTGTCCGCAACCTCGTCCGGATTGAAGGTGATCGAGGTGTAGAAGAACGCGAAGCCCAGCGTCAGCAGACCGTAGATCGTCAGATAGACCCAGGACGTCTGGGTGAAGTGCGACTGGATCCATTGCACCCACGACGCCGTCGACGAACCGAAGTTGGCGATCATCGGACCGATCGCCAGCAGGGAGGACGCGAAGATCACCGGGATGACGCCGGACATGTTGATCTTCAACGGAATGTAGGTCGTCGAACCGCCGTACATCCGCCGTCCGACCATGCGTTTGGCGTACTGGACGGGGATCCGGCGTTGGGCCTGTTCGACGAAGACGACGACAACGGCGAGAACGAGGATCATCAGGACGATCCAGGCCACCTTGCCCCACCCGCCGGACTGGCCGATCGTCATCAGCTGCGCAGGTAGGCGAGCGATGATTGAGGTGAAGATCAGCAGGGACATGCCGTTGCCGATCCCATGTTCAGTGATCAGCTCACCGAACCACATGATGACCGCAGTGCCGGCGGTCATGATGAGAATCATGATGAGGAACATCCACCACGAGTCATCCGCGAGGATGCTCTCCGAGCAGTTCGGGAACATATTGCCCGACCGAGCCAAAGAGATCATCGTCGTCGACTGAAGGACGCCCAGAAAGATCGTCAGATAACGCGTGTACTGAGTCAGCTTCGACTGCCCGGTCTGGCCCTCCTTGTGGAGGTCATCGAAGCGCGGGATCACCACGCGCAGCAGCTGAATGATGATCGAGGCGGTGATGTAGGGCATGATGCCCAGCGCGAAGACCGACAGCTGCAGGAGCGCGCCGCCCGAGAAGAGGTTGACGAGGTCGAGCAACGACGTCTGATCCTGTTGGGCCAGACACGTCCGAACGTTCGGCGTGGAGACACCCGGAGTCGGGATGACCGTCCCCAGGCGGAACACCGCCATGATCAGCAGAGTGAACAGCAGCTTCCGACGAAGGTCGGGGGTGCGGAATGCCTGCACGAATCCACCGAGCACGGCTTCCTCCTCCTCATGTGTGAGCCCCCTCAAGGGCGCGGACGGCCTCGGCAAGCCTACCCGGTCGGGCCGACACGCCGCGAACACGCCCGAAGGCGTTGCGGGTCCTTCCCCGGCGGGGAAGGAATGCACGAAGGGGGCGGCCCAGACCGAGTCCGGACCACCCCCTTCGCGTCAGGTCAGCGCACCGAAAGGGTGCCGCCGGCCTTCGTGATCTTCTCTTCAGCCGAAGCGGACCAGGAGTCGGCCTCAATCTC
>JAATFD010000037.1 GCA_015655375.1 Actinomycetales bacterium | reverse complement strand
CGAAATTTGTCCGCTTTTAGAACTGCAGACATATCCGACATCAGAGTCCCCCTCCCAATTGTTGAGCAGATGCAGGCCGCTCGTGAACCAGTAGATTCATGAGTCCAATCACTAGCATCACGATGACGATGAGTATCGTGCAGTAGGAAAATGCATTTCCAAAACGGCCGACATCGACTTCGGCAAGGATTTGTGCCGTCATGATCTTGACACCTGGAGTCGTGATGAAAATGATCGGGGAAAGCGTCGTCATCGCACGCGCGAATGCGTATGTCAGACCCGACAGAACCGCTGGCTTGATCAACGGTATCGTCACCTTCCTGAACGTCTGGGTACCATTCGCACCCAACGAGGTTGACGCTTCCTCGATCGCTCCACTGACCTGTTCGAGCGAGGCAACCCCCGAACGGAGCGCATTCGGCATTGAACGCGCAACATAGACGAAGACGATCGCCATCGCGCCCGAGAAGACAGCTCCCCCTCCAGCCAGCGCAGGGAGGATTTCGACCCCGAAGACTGTCACCGGATGGTTGAAGGCGACGGCATAGCCGATGCCGAGGACCGTCCCCGGTACTGTCAGACCCAGCATTCCAATGAAGTCGAGCACTGCACCGAACCGTCTCAACTTGGAGGAGACGAGCCAAGCTGTGAGCACGCCGAGCACCGCGGCGATCGGAGTGGCGATCAGAGCCATGGCCGTCGTGTCCACCATTGCCTGTTGCCCAAGTCCGAACAGCACATATTTGTAGTTGTCGAGAGTCACCGTGTTGTTGACACCGAGGATCTTGACGAATCCGCCAGCGAGAATGGTGCCGTATATCAGGATGATCAGACCGCCGACCAGCCACGAAGCCGCACCCGCAATCTTAGAACCAACACCACGGGACAGATGAACGTTGCCTGTTGGTTTACCAGTGACCGTCACGACTGATGAACGGCTCACCCAATAGCGTTGGATCAAGAAGACCAACATGGCTGGGACCAGAAGTACCAACGAATATGCCGCACCCGCATTGGTGTTGTAGTCACCGGTGATCGCAATGTAAGCACGCGACGCAAGAACACCATAGTCGCCGCCGATGACCAACGGGTTTGCCAAATCCGCTATCGCCTCGACGAACAGCAACAAGAAGGAACCGGCGATCCCGGGAACCAACATCGGCAGAGTCACCGTGAAGAATACGCGGGACTTTGATGCTCCCAATGACTCCGCAGCTTCATCCAGTGACGGATCCAGACTTCGCATCATTCCCAGAATATTCATATAGGCGACCGGGAAGAAGGACAGTGCGAGAACAAGTGTGAGTCCGGGAAGACCATAGATATTCCAGTCACGACCGAGTAACTGGTGAGTGATGACTCCGTTCCGCCCGAACATCACGATCACCGATGTCGCCACCGCGAAGGGCGGTGCAACGATCGGCAGAAGCGACAACGTATGCAAGGCCTTTTTTCCCGGAACAGCGGTCCGGGCCTGAACAAAGGCGAGTAGAAATCCCAGAGCAGTGCCCGTTACTCCCACGACCAAGCCCAACTTGAGCGTGTTACCGACCAGCTCCCGGTTGGCTGGAGTTGAGAACAAGCGCGAGAAGACTCCCATTCCATCGGAACTGAAGCCCGCCTTCAGAATGGAGCCGATCGGATAGATGACGATCAGGGCCAGGATCGCGACGATTACGACGAGCATCACCGTGACCGTTGGATCCTGCCGGACTCGCCGATGACGTCTGCCGACTACTGTGGCGCTCATTCCTTGGGTGCCGTTGCAATCTCGTTGGTGAAGCGGTCGACGAGCTGTGGCTTCATCTCGCCCGCCTCAACGACGTCACCATCGATCAGTTTGACCTGATCGAACGTCACCACTGCAGGGTCGGGCGTCGCATTCGGGTTTGTCGGAATCTGGTACGAATTCGCCTTGGGGTACAGATCTTGAGCATCAGCGGAGATGGACCAGTCCATGAATGCCTTGGCGGTCTCCAAGTGTACGGCTCCCTTCACCAGGGAAACAGCTCCAATCTCATATCCACTCCCTTCATCGGGGAACGTCAGCTCAAGCGGCATTCCCTCTTTCTGATATTTCACGCAATCTTGGCTGAAGATGACGCCCGTAGTGACCTCTGCGCGTCCGGCCATCTGTCCTGGAGCAGCACCTGTCTTGGGATACTGCAGGACATTGTTGTTGAACCGCTTCATGTAGTCGAAAGTCTTGTCCTCGTCTTTTCCATTGAGAACATAGAGGGTCCACAGGAACGTGTATGCCGTTGAAGAGGTTCCTGGATGCGAAACCGCAATCTCTTGTTTGTATTCAGGCTTCAACAGATCGTTCCAGGAAGTGGGCGCTGGCAGACCGATCTCAGAAAGCTTGTCGCTGTTCGAGCAGAAGCCGACGATCCCTCCGTAGATCCCGACCCAGTTGCCCTCTGCATCCTTGAACTTGTCGGGAATATCCTCAGCCGCTGGCGAGATGTAAGGCTCGATCACACCCGCCTGAACCCCCGCGATGTGTTGGTCAGCGCCAGCTCCGTACCATACGTCGAACTCAGGGTTGTCCTTGCTCGCCTGCAGACGAGCCAGTGCCTCTCCCCCGGACAGGCGCACGTAGTTGGTCGACACTCCGGTCGCGTCCTGATAAGCCTTTGCCATGTACTGGCACAGGTCCTCTTGGTTCGCGCAGGCGATAGTCAGTGACTCCGCTTTCGATCCATTTCCGGACCCGCTTTGGTCTCCACCCGACGAACAGCCTGTCATCATCAATGCCGTCACCGCTCCTACGGCGATGACTGAACTCAACATTCGTTGCGTCTTCATGCGATTCTCCTTTGAACCGAGCCGACACAGAGCTGTTCAGCCCCATTCGCTCATGTTGACGCTACGTCGCAGTGCAGAGAGCCCCGAACGGTGACACTTGGTAACACGGACGTTACTTTGCACCAGTGAAGAGCTCCGGCGCCCATCTGAGTCACTCCGTCGCCCGCATTTCTCACCGGCTCTCGCCGCGCGAACGGCGTGGCATACGGTAGCCCACCCCCCGAACGGACTGAATCCACTCACTGCCGTCCCCGCCGAGCGCACGACGCACACGGTACGCGGTCGTCTTGATCATGTCCTTTCCACCAGACTGATCGACGGTCTTCCACACTTGATTGAGGAATTCTTGGTATGACACTTCCGAGCCCGACCGTTGCGCGAGAAGTTCAAGAAATCGAACCTCCGTGTCAGACATGTCCACGCCATGTCCGTTCAGGAACACGCGATGTTCACCCGTGTCGATCAACAGATCTCCATTCATCAGAATGTCCGATCGTTGGCCTCTCCACCGACGTACTAGGGATTGCGCTCGTAACGCAAGCTCGCGTGGACTGAAAGGTTTTGTCAAATAGTCGTCCGCACCCGCCTCAAGACCTCGGATCCGATCCGACTCCTCACTGAGCGCAGTGATCATGATTATTGGCACATCCGAAGCCGTCCGTATCCTCCTGGCCAGTTCCACACCCGAGATCACGGGAATCATCAGATCCAAAACCACCAAGTCGAGTTTTTCGCGCGAAAATGATTGCCACGCTCGAGCGCCATCGGGCGCTGAAAGGACTTGGAAGCCCTGGGTCTCAAGCGCGTAGCGCATGATCAGAAGAATCTGTGGCTCGTCGTCGACCACCAGTACACGCACGTCCTCGTGCGTGTTACTCATCACCTTGTCCTCCTCCGACTTTTGCGGGGTCGGCCTTCCTCGCTGACTCCGTCTGAGCTGCTGGCTCGCGGTGTCCGTGGGAGGGTCAGGTAGATGGTGGTGCCTCTTTTTGAAATCGTATCGACGAGTACTCGCCCCCCGTGGATTTCCGAAATCCGCTGGGTGATCATCATGCCCAATCCCGTTCCTGGGCGTCGGGAGCCCCCCGTCGCAAACGGAACGAAGAGCTTTGCTCGTTCCTCCGCAGTCATTCCGGCACCGTCATCCGAGACTGCAAGTGTCAGTGCTTCTTCCGAGTCCAGGAGGCTGACCAAGATCGTCACTCCCTCTCCGGCATGGCGTGCTGCATTGTTGATCAAATTGGTGATGGCCTCGCGCATCAAGCGAGGATCTACCTGCATCCAGATCGGAGCACCATGGTTGTCCATCCGGATCTCCGAGGAGTGGACGCGCCGTAGGTCGACAACACAGCCTCGCACAAGCTGGCGCATTTCGACGCGCTCGAGTCGAAGGGTGAAAAGCTCCGATTCCAGCCGTGCCTCCGCCAGTAGATCTGACGCCATGCCAATGACTTGGTTCGCGTTCTCTGCGATGGTGGAAACGAAGGTTCTCTGATCCTTGGTCAGCGTGCCCATTGATTCCTCCAACAGGAGCTCCGCTGACCCCCGGACCACTGTCAACGGAGTACGCAGCTCGTGGGACAGCACTGAGGGCCTTCGCATCCGTTCCTCGTGATAGGAACGAAGTCGTTGAAGTTCGGCACGCGCGCGACGAAGACGGCGAGCCTCAACAACCAGTCCGACAAGGGCCAGCGCGAGTGCCACCGCCAGCGCACTCGCCACGACAAGCATCTTCGCCCCCGCCCATGGAATCATCACAGCCTTATCCCAGACTAAGGGGTCGACCGCCGGAGCAGGCGCATCATCGACCGGCGGTATGTGGGCTCTTCTCAATCAGGGGTGTAGTGAGGGTGTCCTGAGTTGGGTGGGGTCGTGTCAGTGCTGGTCGGGGCATGTTTGGGGGTGGTGGGCGCGTTGTTGCGCTGATAGGGGTCGGGGCCTTCCGATGATGGGAGTTCCTACGCTCACCGTCACAGAAGGACCCCGACGTGCCACAGGCTACTTTCACTGCGCCCGACTTGGGCAGTTTCACCGGCCTGGACGACCTCGGATTGATCGCTGTTGGGCAGCGGATCACTCCCGAGCGGGCCGAGCTCGAGTGCCGTGTCGTCGAACCTGACTCCTGGTGCCATCGCTGTGGGTGCCAGAGCCTTCCTCGTGACACCGTGGTCCGGACGTTGGCTCACGCCCCGATGGGATGGCGTCCCACAACACTGCGTGTTCGTATCCGCCGCTACCGGTGCACGGGGTGCGCTCACGTGTGGAGACAGGACACCACGCGGGCCGCCCAACCCAAAGCGAAGCTGTCGCGGTCGGGCTTGCGGTGGGGACTGCAAGGCCTCGTGTGTGAGCACTTGAGCGTGGCAAGGGTCGCTGACGCACTGGCTGTGTCGCGGTCGACAGCCAACACAGCGATCCTTGAGGAAGGACGCAGAGTCCTCATCAATGATGAGCACCGCCTCGACGCGGTGACCACCATCGGTGTCGACGAACACGTCTGGAGGCATACCCGTCGGGGCGACAAGTACGCGAGCGTCATCATTGACCTCACGCCCGTCAGGCACCGTAGTGGTCCGGCCAGGCTCTTGGACATGGTGGAGGACCGCTCCAAACAGGCCTTCAAGGAGTGGCTGGCCGAACGCCCCCAAGAGTGGAGCTTGTCAAGAATTCTGTGTAAGGGGGTGGGTGGTTTTGGAGATAGGGGTTGATTCGGTCGGGGTAGGCGACGGCGAGTTGGGCGAGGGTTTGCTTCCAGTTCGTGGTGACGTGGCCTTCAACGAGCCTGCCGGGCGTT
>JAATFD010000032.1 GCA_015655375.1 Actinomycetales bacterium | reverse complement strand
GGTCTCCACGAGCTCGGCGGTCATCACCCACGCAGGGTGGGAACGCGCGAGCCCCGAACCCGGCCAGATGACGAAGTGCGTGCCGCGTGCGCCCTGGTAGTCGCGCTTCGCCTCGTCCCAGTTGCCGAGGTTCGAGAGCAGGCCGATCAACAACGACCGGTGGATCTCGTCGGCGTCGACCGTGTTCGCGGACTCCGTGTAGGCCACGGCCGCCCTCGCCGCGGCGTCCGCGATCCCGCCCGAGGACGCGGCGCGCGCGACGTCCACCGAGGACGGCTCGCCCAGTGGGTGGATGTCGAGGTCGAGGGGGCGCGCCATCTGACGGAGCTGATTGACGACATCGCGCCACTCACGCCAGCGCAGGTAATGGAGGAATTCGCTGCGGCACATGCGCCGGAACGCGCTGCCCGACAAGTCGCGCGACTGGACGTTGAGGTAGCGCCACAGGTTGAGGTATGTGATGAAGTCGGAGTGCGGGTCGGTGAACCGCGCGTGCGCGGCATCGGCGGCCTGCTGGTGATCAAGAGGGCGCTCGCGGATGTCCTGGATCGACAGGGCTGCAACGATGACAAGGATCTCCGAGGCGCACCCGTTCGCGTCGCCCTCGATGAGCATCCGTCCCAGGCGTGGATCGATGGGGAGTCGCGCGAGGTCGCGACCGATCGCCGTCAGCTGGTGGGAGCGTCCGTCGGGATCGGTCGGATCGGGTTCCAGCGCGCCGATCTCGACAAGCAGCTGGACGCCGTCGCGCACCGCGCGTGGGTCCGGAGGGTCGATGAACGGGAAGTCCTCGACGGCGCCGAGCCCGAGGGCGGCCATCTGTAGGATGACGGAGGCGAGCGAGGTGCGCAGGATCTCCGGCTCGGTGAACTCGGGCCGCGACTCGTAGTCGGTCCGGGAGTACAAGCGGATTGCGAGGCCGTCGGCGACGCGCCCCGAACGCCCGGCGCGCTGATTGGCGCTGGCCTGGGAGATCGCCTCGATCGGTAGGCGTTGCACCTTGGTGCGCGTCGAGTACCGGCTGATCCGTGCCAAACCCGGGTCGATGACGGAGCGGACTCCGGGCACGGTCAGCGAGGTCTCGGCGACGTTGGTGGCCAGGACGACCCGGCGCGTGGAGTGGGCCTCGAAGATGCGGTGTTGCTCGGCCGAGGTCAGCCGCGCGAAGAGAGGAATGATCTCGATGGAGTCCGGGCGGCGCTGCTGGTGTGAATCGGAGGCGTCGGTGATCGCGCGCGGCCCGAGGTGGTCGGCCAGCGCCTGCTGGGTGTCGCGGATGTCGCGTTCACCGGGAAGGAAGACGAGAATGTCGCCCTCGGTCTCGGCGCTCAGCTCGTCGACGGCGTCGCAGATCGCTTGCGCCTGGTCGATGTCCTCGCCCAGCCCGTAGCCCAGCGTTGGCAGATCGGCCTCGGGATCCTCGAGGACGAGCTGGCGGAACCGTCCGGAATCGTCAGGCTTGGAGGTGACCGATGGGGCTGGGCCGTTCGGTGAATCCGTCGAGCTCGACCACGAGTGCGCGACATCGGCGGACAGTGGGCGATACCGGATCTCGACGGGATAGGTGCGTCCCGAGACCTCGATGACAGGAGCCGCCTCGATCAGCTCGGAGCGTCCTCGTCTGCCTTTCCACCGGCCGAAATGCGCGGCGAAACGTTCGGAGTCGATCGTTGCCGAGGTGATGATGACCTTGAGGTCAGGGCGCAGCGGCAGCAACCGGGCGATGTAGCCGAGGATGAAGTCGATGTTGAGCGAACGCTCGTGGGCCTCGTCGATGATCAGGGTGTCGTAGCGGCGCAGGAGCGGGTCGGACTGGATCTCCGCCAGCAGGATGCCATCGGTCATCAACTTGACCAGGGTGGTGGGCCCGACCTCGTCGGTGAAGCGGACCTGATAGCCGATGACCTGTCCAGGTTCGCGCCCGACGGTCTGCCCGAGTTCCTCCGAGATGCGTTCGGCGACGGCGCGTGCGGCGAGGCGGCGGGGCTGGGTGTGTCCGATCATCCCGCGGACACCCCGGCCCAGTTGTAGACAGATCTTCGGCAGCTGGGTCGTCTTGCCAGAGCCCGTCTCGCCCGAGACGATGACGACCTGGTTCTCCCGGATCGCGTCGGCGATGTCGGCGCGGCGGGCGGAGACCGGCAGGTCCGGGTACGAGATGATCGGGATCGCGGCCGCACGCTGCGCGAGCTGTTCAGGAGTGAAAGGCCGGAAGACGTGGGCCCGCTCCTCGCGGGACCGGCGATGGTGGTGACCTGAGCTCTGTTTCACGGAGGTCCCTCGGGCGGCATCCGCGCCCTGGGATGCGCGTGTAGCCCGGGGTGCGCTCGGCCGATGACGAGGGCGCCCTTGTCCGCCGGACCCATGCTGGTCCGGGCGGGGGGAATGGGAGGGCTGGGACACCGCACCAGCTTAGCGAGCGGGGAAGGATGGCCAACTTCCAGGTGCCGCATTGTCGTCGCTGATGCGACGACCGAATTCGGGGCCTGGCGGAGTACAACTCGAAGGTCGTCATACATGCGCTCAGAGAACTGGGCGTCTCGAGTCAGACCCAGATCGCTCAGAAGTCCCACCTCGTTTTGCAGACGGTCTCGTCGATCGTCAAGGAATTGGCAGCACGGCAGATTATTCGTGAAGTCGGAAGCCTGTCGACAGGACGAGGACGGCCGCGTGTTCTCCTCGAGCTGGTGGGCGACTCCGCCCATGCCACCGGCCTTCACATCGATCCGTCAGTCATGCCTGTGGTGATCCTCGACGTGAATGACTCCATCGTCTGTTCTTCGGCCTCAACCCACAGAGAATCCGTCGCCTGTTCTGACCTGTTCTTGCCCGAAAGTATCAGAAAGGCAATGCGTCGCGTGTGTCCTCTCACCCCCCGCGCTACGTTCTCCCAAAACGTCCCATTACCCAGAATGCTGTGTGAGCCGTGAGAACGTTTCGGGCTCTTCGCAATCGAGGGTGTAGGTGGGGTCTGAATCCACCGGTTTCGAGGAGACTTCTTGCGGTGTAGTTTGTGAGGTTGCGGGAGACGAGGGCTGAGCCGCGGAGGTGCTCGAGGCGGCCGTTGATCGCTCCCGCAACCCCGACACCATGGATCCGGCTCGGCGATCCGGCACTCGAGCACCGCACGATCCGGCTCGAGGCGCTGGCCTACAGCTTCGAGGCCAAGCTCGTCGAGACGGCGGAACACGGTCAAATTAGGGGTCGCGAAGATAGCGTGGAGCACGTCGAGATCTTCCGGATGGGCAGTGTAGGAGCTTCCATCATCGGAAGACCTCGACCCTCATCCAGCGACCGACGCACTCAGCCACCTACCCCCTCGATTGCGAAGAGCCACTATTCCACCAGCGACCGAACAGCACCTTTCGGGCCATTGGCTCACGCATTCTTTTGCCTGCTGAGGTGCGCAGTATTGGGATCAGAGTGTCCATTTCGACGGGGCAGCGCGAGAAGAACTCGCTATGGTCAGAATTTCGAGAATTCAGGTGGTGTGAGAACGGGGGTCGCTAGACGCGCCAGGACTGCGTTGGGGAATGTGCCCATCGACTACGGCTGTCCGCGTCACCACGATCGTCGGGCGGCGATGATTCGCCGTTTGGACATCGAGGAGTGCGTCGGTCCCGAGCGCGTCCCGCGGTCCGTGTATGCGGGGGAGAACGCACTGCCGGTCTTCCAGACGCTGGTCAACGTCGCCTCGATCATGGACGCGCTCGCGCTCGGGTCTTGGGGTCCGACGGGTTCGGTCGCCTACGAGTTGACGACGGGCCGGAAGACGGTCGCACGGCTGGCTCTTCAGAAGCTGATGGAGGGCCTGCGCCTGATCGCTGGCCGACAGGGCGTCTCGGTCGATGTGCAGATCGACACGGGTGTCGGCCATTCGCGGCCGACGAATGGTTGCGCAGCGGCTCCTCCATCGTGTTGTGGACGGGTGACGGCCCCCTTGCGGTCACCGATCCGTGGGCGACGTGATTGATGATCGCCGCGCTGCGCCGTTGAGGGTTGCCGCCTACCCAGCGCGCTCGCGCGACCTCGGCCACAATGGTCGGTATGCATGCTGTCCTCGCGGGACTCACGACGCTCGACGTTTTCCATCAACTGGACGATGAGCCGGAGCCCCTGACGAAGACGACCTCGTCCGCGCAGGTGCTGGCGGCCGGTGGTCCCGCGACGAATGCGGCGGTCACGATCGCCGTACTTGCACAGATCAAAGGTCACGTCGGTGACCCTGTCGATTTGCTGACGACCATTGGGACCGGCCCCGCAGCCGCCCTCGTCAACTCTGAACTCGAAGGCCTCGGTGTGACCGCCCTCGACGCCGCGGACCCCGAAACTTCCGGCTCCGGGCTCGCGATCTCCAGCGTCCTCGACCATCCGGGCGGTCGTCAGGTCGTCTCGACGAATGCAAGACTCGACGTCGACCGGGAACGTGCCGAACAATTGATCGTCGATTCGCTCAAGGTCAATGGCGATCCCGATGTCGTCCTCGTCGACGGGCACAACCCGACGCTGGCCGACCTCGTCGTGCGCCTGGGAACCGGGGGTGACGACCTGGACGCCCCGCAGAGGGACTCACCTTTCGGGGCGAGCGATCCCTTCGCCGAGCAGATCGCGCGACCCTCGCATCTGCGGATCCTCGACGGCGGGTCGTGGAAACCGTGGGCCGTTCCGCTGCTCGGCTTCATTGACGTCGCCATCGTGTCCGCCGACTTCGTCCCGCCGGTCGCCACGGACTCCTCCGACGCTGAAGTCGATCCCGAGGGCGTGGCGAGCTTTCTGCGCGGATTTGGCATCGTCCGCACGATCCGCACCGATGGCGCACACCCGGTGCGCTGGTGGTGGGAGGGACACTCGGGCGAGGTCGCGGTGTCCCCGCCCGACGCCGCCGTGTCGACGACCGGTGCCGGCGACATCTTCCACGGTGCTCTCGCGTGGGCGCTCGGACGCCTCCACGAGGCCGGGGCCGATGTTCCGAGCGATCCGAGCGATCTGATCCGCTTCTCCAGCGCCGTCGCCGGCCTCTCGGTGCGCAGTTTCGGGACACGAGAGTGGATCACCGATCCGGCCCTGGCCGAGCTGGTTGCCCCGTGGTGAGGGTGGAAACGGGCGCGGCGTATCCCGGAAGGCGGTCGCGATGATCAAGTATCTCGGGTCGAAGCGCCTCCTCGTCCCAGTGCTCGGGGCGATGGCGCGGGCGACCGGGGCGCACACGGCCCTGGACCTCTTCACGGGCACGACCCGCGTCGCACAGGAATTCAAGCGGGGCGGCATGGAGGTCACGGCCGTCGACGTCGCGACCTATTCGGAGGTCCTCGCCCGTTGCTACATCGCGACCGACGCGCGCACGATCGACCTCGTGGACCTCTCTGAGGAGATCGCTCGCCTCAACATCATGCCGGGTCATCCCGGCTACGTCACTCGCGTCTTTTGCGAGGAGGCGCGTTTCTTCCACCCGGACAACGGAGTCCGCATCGATGCGATTCGTGATGCGATCGAGGTCGACCACGCCGGGGACGTCCTTCATCCGATCCTGCTGACGGCGCTGATGGAGGCCGCCGACCGCGTCGATTCGACGACCGGCCAGCAGATGGCTTACCTCAAGGAGTGGGCACCGCGCGCCCACCGCTCGATGCATTTGCGAGTCCCGGAGCTGTTGGAGGGCACCGGCACCGCGGTCTGCGGTGACGCTCGTGACGTCGCGCCCGTGCTGGATCCGGTCGACATCGCGTACCTGGATCCTCCCTACAACCAGCATCGGTACTTCACGAACTACCACGTGTGGGAGACCCTCACTCGATGGGATTCACCCGCGACCTATGGGGTTGCGCGCAAGCGGATCGATGCTCGTGACCCGCGGACCCAGTCGGCGTTCAACCGACGGCGGGAAATGCCCGCGGCACTGGCTGGCGTCATCGAGGACGTGCAGGCTCGAGTCGTCATGGTTTCCTACAACGACGAAGCCTGGGTCGGAACGGATCAGATCGTCGGATTCCTGCGGACCGCTGGTCACGAGGATGTTCGGGTCGTCGGGTTCGACTCCCGTCGTTACGTCGGGGCAAAGATCGGGGTGTTCAACCCACAGGGGGAGAAGGTCGGCCGGGCCGGGCATCTGCGCAACACGGAGTACGTCTTCGTGGCTGGGCCGCGCGAACTGGTGGGAGCGGCCGTGACCGCTGCCGAAGCATTCGGGGGTGTACCAGTCGAGGTCGTGGACGTCACCTCTGGGCCGTTCTGAGCGGCACCCGGCCCGCTGCTGGCCAGTATTACCGCACGATCGGAAGGTGAGTCCGTGCCCAGGCCATCGACAGGTCCGACAGAGCCCGCGGATTCTCCCCGGCGCCGAAGCGTGATCCGTGGACGACCTCGACCCGGCAACCTTGCGGGGTGCGTGCGAAGTTCTCCTTGGTCATCTCCACCAGGCCGACTTGCTCATCATCGGCATCGTGGATGAACAGGATCGGGATGGTCAACCCATCGAGGACGGTCGAGGTCTCGACCATCGACAGGTCGACGAGGGTCTGTTTGGAGATCGTGAAGTTCTGTCGGGGCCCGGGGGAGTCATCGGGGATCGTCGTCACCCCATGCTCTTCGAGATCGTCGAGCTGGACGGGAGAGAAGATCGACTCCCAGTCGTAGGAGAGCGGTCCCGTCATCGCGCCGGAGAGGATCATCGTCCGCGCCGCGCGAGGACGCGCGATGAGCGCACTGACCGAACCGAAGGAATGTCCGTGGATCAGCTGGTTCGGGAATCCTTGGTCCGCCAACCACCCCGAGGCCGCGCGCAGGTCCTCGACCTGGTGCTCGGTCGTGATGATGTCGTCGTCGGACTCGCCGTGGCCCGAGTAGTCGAACTCGAGCGTCGCGTATCCCGCTGCCCGGTAGACGCGCGCCAAGCGATCGAAGTGCTCACCCGAATGCCGGTTGGCCAGCAAGGAGTGCGAGAACAGGACTGCCTCATCGATGGCATCCACGGGGTTGATGAACGTCCCCGCCAGCGTCAGGCCTCGGGGCGTCATGATCCGTACGTCACTCACCCCACCAACCTAATCGCTCCGGTCGCAACGCGGCAGGGGGCGTCTCGCTGTTCGCCCGAAGGTGAATGGGCTGATCCCCGGCTCGATTGAGGCCCATCGGCTCCTCGGTGGGGCATGGGGCACAATGAACGACATGGATTCCATCGCGCCTGACGCGCCCGTGCCCGACAACCACGAGATGCTGCCACCCGATGACCGGGCCGTTGCCCTCTTCTGGGAGGAGGCCCGCAAACGTGCGGGCCTGACCCGTCTGGATGTCCTCGTCGGATCGAGTCCCGAGGCGATGCTTCCGCCCCCGGCCTGGCAGTTTGGGGATTCCCCGGAGCTGGCCACGAGCCTGCTCGACCTCGTCCGTGAGGGGGTGAAGACCTCGACGGCCAGCGCGAAGTGGGAGTACGACGAGGAGGGCGAGGACCTGCCCGAAGTCGGCACTCTCGGCATCGCCTGTGATGGGCGGGGCATCCCGCGCGCCCTGGTGCGCACCGATGCGGTGTCCGTTGTTCCCTTCGACGAGGTCGATGCAGCTCATGCCGCCGCCGAGGGGGAAGGCGATCTGTCACTGGACTATTGGCGGCGCGTGCATGTGCGTTTCCTACGTGAGTACGAGGGTCGCCCCGAGGACGAGCCGTGGCCTGCGGGCGAGCCGTGGCCGAGTGATGAGATGGTGCTCGAGCAGATCACCTGCGTGTATCCGAAACCAACGCGCCCGCGGGGCGCCGGGCACTGAGACCTGACACGATGGGCAGGCCGGGCGCCGCGGATGCGCCACCGGTGGAGTCGAGCCTGGAGGGAACGGCAATGGGAACGAAGTGGGGCATCGCGGTGGGTCTGGGACTCGGCTACGTCCTCGGAACCAAGGCGGGGCGTGAGCGTTACGAGCAGATCCGCGCGGCGGCATCGCGGATGCGGCGTGTGCCGATCGTCGCCAAGCCCCTGGATCGGGCCGGTGAACGGGTCTCCGACGCCGTGCGCGCCCAGGGAGAGCGGGTCACAGACAAGGTCGCCGATGCGGTCAAGGAACGGCTCTTCGGTGGGCCGTCGGCTTCCCGAGCGGAATACATCGACGTCGAGGTCGAGTTCCCCGACGAGGCCGAGTCGCCCACGGTTCCGCGGCGGTAGGCGCAGGGTCCACGAGCCCTGGAGTCCTCTCCGTCACAGGACGGGGTCGACATCCGCAGGATCACAGTGTTTGTGGGGAACCGAATTGCGTGTTTCGGGCCGTCTTCTGGACAGTGTCTGCCCCCGATGCGAGCGTGAAGCCATGTCAGAAGTCGCAACGCCCGTCTCCGAGCGCCCCGCTGCGTCAACACCCCCGACGCCCGCCCAGATCAGGAGATGGCGACGCTACCTCGCCGAGGAGCGCATGGAGGCCCAGACCTACCGCGCCCTCGCGGACCGACGCTCGGGCGAGGATCGTGAGGTGCTGCTGGCCCTCGCCGATGCCGAGGGTCGTCACGAGGCCCATTGGCGTGAGCTGCTCGGTGATCGGGCGAACCCGGTGCCGCGCCCGCCGATCCGGTCAAGAATCACGGCCAGCCTGGCACGCGTGTTCGGGACCGTTTTCGTCCTCGCCATGGCGCAACGTTCCGAACAACGCACCGCCTACGACGACGACCACGATGCGACTCCACAGATGGCTGCCGACGAACACATCCACGGTGAGGTCGTGCGTGGACTGACGGCGCGGTCGCGGATGTCATTGGCCGGGACCTTCCGTGCGGTCGTCTTCGGAGCGAATGACGGGCTGGTCTCGAACCTGGCCCTCGTCATGGGTGTCGCTGCGACCGGAATGGAGTCGCGGCTCGTGCTCGCCACCGGTGTGTCCGGATTGCTCGCCGGTGCGTTGTCGATGGGCGCGGGCGAATGGGTGAGCGTCTCCAGCCAGAAGGAGCTGCTCGACGCCTCGATCCCGGATCCCGAGGCTCATCGGTCGGTGTTGCAGCTCGACATGAACGCCAACGAGCTCGCCCTCGTTTTCCGCGCGCGTGGAGAGGACGAGGGCGAGGCGGACGCCCACGCTGGCGAGGTCTTCGCTCGGGAACGCACGCCCAGGGGACCCCACTCCGACTCGATCGCCGTGCGTACGTTCTTCGGGGCCGGGACATCGGGGGCGTCGTCGGGTGCTTCCGAGGAGATCGGGACGCCGTGGAGGGCCGCCATCAGTTCCTTCTGCTTCTTCTCTGTCGGAGCAGTCATGCCGCTGATCCCCTTCGTCTGCGGACTCACTGGCCTGACGGCGGTCATCGTGGCAGCGGTGATCGTCGGTGTTGCGCTGCTGTTCACCGGCGGCACGGTTGGGATCCTCTCGGGTCAGTCTCCGGTTCCGCGTGGTCTGAGGCAGCTGGCAATCGGCTATGGTGCTGCCGCCATCACTTATGTGTTGGGGTTGGCGTTCGGTGCCGCCGGGGTCTGAGTCGGAGACGATCCGGATCGGCGGCGCCCTCGTGCTCGAGAAGGTCGAAGTCACGGCATGAACCTCCGCTCCGGGGGATCGATCTCTCAGGAGACGGGGTCGGAATCGCGATCGTGATCCGCGACAATGGAGAGCGTGCTGTCAGTCCTCAGTTCGCTCAATGACACGTCACCCGCGGTCTTCCGGGTCATCGACCTGATCGGTGTCCTGTTCAATGGGGTGCTGGGTGGCCGACTGGCCCGTGGGAAACACTTCGACGCGGTCGGGTTCACGGTCCTTGCCCTGACCTCGGCGGTGGGAGGGGGCGTGATCCGAGATGTGCTCCTCCAGCAGGGCCCACCCGTTGCGCTGACGGATCCGTGGTACCTCGGCACAGCACTGGCGGGAGCGGCGATCTCGATGCTGTGGACTTTCGATTCGAGACCGTGGCGGATTGCGTTGACCCTCGCCGACGGGACCGCGTTGGGCTGTTGGGCGGCAACTGGGACGCTCAAGGCTCTCACCGCCGGGCTCGGCATCCTGCCGGCTCTCTTGCTCGGGATCATTACGGCGGTCGGAGGAGGCATGGTCCGCGACATCGCAGCGGGCAACGTCCCGACGATCTTCGGGGGGAACTACCTTTACACCGTGCCCGCGCTCGTCTCCGCAGCGGTCATGGTCATCCTGGCGAAACTAGGGTTTCCGACGGTCGGCATGCTGGTTGCGACGCTCGTCGGATCGGGATTCACCGCCCTTGCACATCGCAAGCACTGGTCGCTGCCCCAGACGTCGGAATGGACGTTGACGATGACGTCTTCGCAACTGAGGCGCACGCTCGGTGCGATGGGGCCGAGGCGGCCGGGGAAGTCATCGGGCAGGTTCCACGACTCGGATTCCTGACGACGAATCGCGGGCCCACCTCGGACGAACAGCTGAGAGATCCGTCTGCGGGGAACCGGGTGCGACAATTGCCCAGTTCATCCCTCAAGGAGGTTCCATGTGCGGTCGGTTCGCCCTGTTCGCTGATGACGATGAGCTTGTGTCGCTGTTCGACATCGACCTGCTCCCCGACGAGAGCGGGCCTTCCTACAACATCGCGCCGTCGCAGCCGGTGGCCGTGGTCATGGAGCGCACGGTCGATGATTCGGAGTCGGTCGGTCTGGACGGGGACCGCCCCCGGACGCGCCGCCAGCTCCGCCGACTCCAATGGGGGTTGGTTCCATCCTGGTCGAAGACCCCTGGTCGACCGATGATCAATGCGCGTGCCGAGACTCTCACTGAGAAGGCTTCCTTCCGTGGCGCCGCAGTCCATCGACGCTGCTTGATTCCGGCCAATGGCTACTTCGAGTGGCAGGCGCCCGCGGAGGGGGCGACCACGAAGCAGGCCTGGTTCCTCTCCGGAGGACCGGGAGATCCCGTCATGGCATTCGCGGGAGTCTACGAGGCCTGGAAGCTGCCACGCTCCGAGGGCGATCGTGAGAACCGGTGGCTGCTGACCTGCGCCATCGTCACGAGGGCGGCCTCGGACTTCCTGGGGGAGATTCATGACCGTGCGCCGGTCGTGGTGCCGGAACCTGCTTGGGACTCCTGGCTGGATCCGCGCCTCGTCGACCGAGGGCAGGTCGACGCGATGCTCCACTCGATGCCGGATCCTCACCTGGTGCCTCGCCACGTGGGGCCAGCGGTCAACGATGTGCGCACCGACGAACCCGGTCTCATCGATCCGATCGACTGAGAGCACGGCAGATCGTTCGGTGACCGCGCTCGATTGCTGAAGATTCCGCATCGTGAAGGCGTGGAACCCCGATGTTGTGCTCGGTGGCACAATGCACGGGCGGCGCCGTGGGTGTCGTCGGGGTGCGGCGGTCGTCGTCTCCCGTCGGTGGCAGTGCGGGCGCCGCGGCGGTCCTGTGCCGAGGTGCCGGTCTGCCACGCCATTTCTTTTCAGGGAAGGCTTCTCGTGGACCGTCACGTGCCCCAGACCATTGCTCACTCCGGCCAAGCCCCGGTGGGCGGGGGCTGGCCCGGCCACGACGCGGGATCGGACGGCGGGACTCCCGCGGTGAGCCGTCGGTTCACCACACGTCATCTGTCGATGATGGCGCTGGGTTCGGCGATCGGTGCGGGGTTCTTCCTCGGGACGGGACAATCCGTCTCGCTGGCCGGCCCCGCCGCACTGATCTCTTACCTCATTGCCGCGCTCATCGCAGTCTCTGTCATGTACGCCTTGGCCGAGCTCGCTGCGGCCCTGCCCTCGACGGGCTCATTCTCCACCTACGCGGAAGCCGCGATCGGACGCTGGGCCGGATTCACTGTGGGGTGGATGTACTGGTTCACCTTGGTCATGGTCCTCGGAATGGAGGTCACGGGAGCCGCTCAGATCTTCGTCGGGTGGTTCCCTGCGGTCCCGCAGTGGGTCGTCGCACTCGTCATCGTCATCGTCCTCGGCGGACTCAACCTGATGGCAGCGGGCAACTTTGGCGAGGTCGAGGCCTGGTTGGCCGCCGTCAAGGTCGTCGCCATCGTCGTCTTCCTGCTGGTCGGCCTCGGTCTGGTTGTCGGAATCATCCCCGGTCGGCAAGCATCGCCCTCTCAGGTCGTCTTGGGCAATGGTGGGTTCGCTCCGACGGGCATTCCCGGGATCATCGCCGGTCTGCTCGCGGTCATCACCTCCTTCGGCGGCATCGAGATCGTGACGATCGCCGCCGCTGAGGCCGAGGACGCACGCACGGCGATCGGGCGGGCGCTGCGTTCCGTGATCTGGAGGATTCTGGTCTTCTACGTCGGATCGGTCGCCCTGCTGATTTGCCTGCTGCCTTGGAATTCGGAGGAGATGAGCGGCGTTCCGTTCGCCGCCGTCCTCAATATGGCGGGTATTCCCGCTGTCGGCACGATCATGAACGCGATTGTCTTCATCGCCCTCGTCAGTGCCTTCTCGGCCAACATCTATGCGTCCTCGCGGATGGCCTACTCACTGGCCGCCCGAGGCCTTGGCCCGTGGTGGCTCCTCGGACGCGACGCGGCCACGGACTCCGCCGAGCCGGCTGCCCTCGTCGAGGGCAAGATCGAGGGTGTGGAGCCCTCGCGTGATGCACAGGTGATTGTCGCTGGGGAGGGCTCACGCGGCGACATCGCCGCCGGACGCACGCCCAAGCGGGCGGTCTGGGTGTCGATCGTCCTGGCTCTTGTCTCGGTCGGCCTCAACTGGTACCTGCCGGAGACCCTGCTCGGCATCCTCATCAACGCGATCGGGATGGCGTTGCTTATCGTGTGGGCGTTCATCATCGTCTCCCAGATGCGACTGCACCGGTCGCTGGAGGGGTCAGAGAAACTATCGATCCGGATGCCCGGCGGGACGCGTGTGGGGGCGATCGTCCTCGTCGCATTGGCAATCATGTGTGTGCTGATGGCCTTCAGCCCGGCGGCTCGTCCTCAGCTGCTCGCCATGCTTGGACTGACCGCAGTGGTCGTCGCGATCTACTTCATCAGCCACTGGTCGGCTCGGGCGCGGAAGCGCTCGCGCTCAACCCACTGACGAGGCGTGTTCGCCGTCCCTGCGAGATGACGAGGGCGCACCCGCTCGTGCGGCGGCGTCCTCGTTGTCGTCGGCGTCCCCGATCGGCACGCTCAACCCGAGGACGAGCCCCTCGACGACCGTCGCGAGCATCTCGGTCGAGCCCATTGCCTCGTCGCCCAGGTCGGTGTCGTCCTCGGAGGACGCGATCCAGTCCAGGAAGACGGCGCCGAGGATGTTGGCGAGTTTGTCCAAGGAAATCGTGGCGGAGCGCCCCATTCGCTTGAAGATCTCGCCGATCAGTGAGGACAGCAACACGGCGAACCGGTCCCGATCGGCTGCCGGCAACGGCTCGGATTCGGGATGGCGCATCTGGTAAAGCCGGTACTCGACGTTGAAGATGAACATCTTGCGTCCCTCCGGCCGGAGCTTTTCGAGGACTTCCATCACCGCCGAGATGTCGGAGGGATCGGTGATCGTCGCGACGGCGTCCCGGGCGAGGTCGAGGAGCTGGTCGGCGCGTACGACAATGACTTCGCGCATGATCTCGTCGATCGAGGAGTAGTTCGAGTAGAACGCTCCACGGGTGAAGCCCGCCCTGCGCACGACATCATCGATGTGTGCGCCGGCGAAGCCCTTCTCCAGGAACACGTCAGCGGCCGCGTCGATGAGGCGTTGACGGGTGTTCTCCCGCTTGCGAGCGGGGAGGTTCATCGGTCGATGGAAGGTGGTCATGGTGATGCCATCCTAGCGTGTGACGTCCTGTTGCATTCAAGATTGTATTCAGTACACTCGTGAATCGAAACACTGCTCACGAAAGGGTTGGTCGTGTCGTCACTGCTGCATCGCTTGGGGCGTTGGTGCGCTTCCCACGCCGGTCGGGTCCTTGTCGCGTGGGCGGTGCTCCTCGCAGTGATGGCAGCGGGCGTCGCCGCGATCGGCCTTCGATTGGACGACACCTTCGAGATCTCCGGCACCGAATCCATGGAGGGACTCTCGATTCTCTCCGAACGCCTTCCCCAGGCGTCGGGGACCAGCGAGCAGATCCTCTTCACCGCATCTGACGGCGACATCGCGGCCCACCAACAGACCGTCGAGGACTTCGTCTCCTCGGCCTCGCAGATCGATGGCGTCTCGATGGCCTCCGATCCGTTCTCCGCGACGGCGCCGACCATCTCGGACGACGGCGCTCATGCACTCGTGCAGGTTCAGACCGACTCCTCGCTGGGGAATTCGGCCGGGGCCGCGAGCGCGAAGGCGATCGCGGTGTCCGACACCTTGCACCAGCTGGCGGACACGGCCGAGTCCTCCGATGGCTCGGTCGAGGTTCGACTCGGTGGCAACATCGCGCAGTCCGTGAACGTCGGCCTTTCGGCGACGGAGCTCGTCGGCCTGGTCATCGCAGCGATCGTCCTGATGGCGACCTTCGGATCCGTCCTGGCTGCAGGCGCGCCGATCCTGTCCGCCTTGATCGGTGTGGGCACCGGCATGCTCGGCATCCTCCTGGTCGCGGCCGTCACCGACGTTTCCTCGACGACCCCGATCCTCGCTGTGATGATTGGTCTGGCCGTCGGCATTGACTACGCGCTGTTCATCATCTCGAGGGCGCGCGAGTACTTGGCTGAGGGGATCGAGCCCCATGAGGCGGCCGGACGCGCTGTGGCGACCGCCGGCTCCGCGGTCGTCTTCGCCGGTCTGACCGTCATCGTCGCCTTGTGCGGGCTGTCGGTCGCAGGCATCGCCTTCCTGACGGTCATGGGTGTCGCCTCTGCCGGTGTTGTGCTCATTGCCGTCCTCGTCGCCCTGACGGTCGTGCCGGCTCTGCTCGGACTGTTCGGCACACGCATCGCCCCGAAGAAGAGACGTTCCTCCCCTGGCCAGGGTCGCCTGTCGCGCGCGTGGATCTCGGCGATCACGAGGGCGCCCGCCCTGACCGCCCTCGTCGTCGTGGCGATCCTCGGTGCGGGGACCCTTCCGATCACTGGACTGCACCTGGCGCTGACCGACAACGGCTTCGAGGCCAAGGGCACCGAACAGCGCGACACCTACGACGCGATTGCCGATGCCTTCGGGGCTGGATACAACTCTCCGATCATCGTCATCGCGGACATTGTCCAGACCACCGACCCGCTCACCGTCGTCTCCGATCTGTCCTCCGATCTCTCGCGCTTGGACGGCGTGGAGCGCGTCGCCCTGGGCACACCGAACCAGGACGGCTCGCTGGCCTTCATTGAGATCATCCCGACGGAGGGACAGGCCGACGCCCCGACGATGGACCTCGTCAAGGAGATCAGATCGCAGGCGTCCGATCTCGAATCGCGCTACGGCATCAGCGACGTCATGGTCACCGGGCGCACCGCCGTGGCTATTGATGTCTCCGACCGGCTCAATGCCGCTTTGGTGCCCTTCGGCATCGTCGTCGTCGGATTGTCCCTGATCCTGCTGATGATTGTCTTCCGCTCGATCGCCGTGCCGGTGACGGCCACGGTCGGGTACCTCCTGTCGCTGGGGACCGGACTGGGGTCCGTTGGCGCGATCTTCGGATGGGGGTGGTATGCCGACGCCCTCCAGGTCACGAAGGTCGGGGCGGTGATCTCCTTCTTGCCCGTCATTGTCATGGGCGTCCTCTTCGGGTTGGCAATGGACTACGAGGTCTTCCTCGTGTCCCGCATGCGCGAGGAATGGATGCGGACACACGATGCACGTCATGCCGTACGGGCGGGGTTCCTCGGGTCGTCGAAGGTCGTCGTCGCGGCGGCGCTGATCATGACCGGCGTCTTCGCGGCCTTCATCCCAGATGGGAACCTCTACATCAAGCCGATCGCGGTCGGCCTGACGGTGGGGATCGCCGTCGACGCATTCCTCGTCCGCATGGCGTTGATCCCGGCGCTGATGACTCTGTTGGGCGAGAAGGCCTGGTGGCTCCCGGTCTGGCTCGACCGTCTGCTTCCGGTCGTCGACATCGAGGGCGCGGGTCTGGAACGCAGCCTCGAACATGACCAGTGGGTCGCCAGCCACGGAGAATCCGCGCTGCGCATTGAGGATCTCGAAGTGCGCGAGGGGTCCGAGATCGCCTTCGAGGGCGTCTCGCTGGTCCTGGCTCCCGGAGGCGTCGGCCTCGTGCGGTGCGCGGACGAGGTCGCCCGCCGCGCCCTGGCCGCCGTCGTCGGGGGGCGCCTGCGTCCCTCCAACGGACGGGTCGTCGTCGGCGACCACGTCCTTCCCGATGGGACGGCCGCCGTCCAGGGGTCGACGGCGGTGCTCCACGCGTGGGATGACCGCGTGTCTGGTCGTGCCAGGGTGGTCATCGTCGACGATCCCGGGGAGCGTCGATGGCATCGGATCGAGGAACTCCACGAGGAGGGGCGCACCGTCCTCGTCACCGGGCCGCTGGATCTGCAGGTCTCCGCGGGAGTGACGATTGACGCGGAGACGACCATACGGCCCGCTTCCGATCCCGCCTCTGCCTCGCTTGTTCCTGCCCATCGCTCCACTTCTCAGGAGGCCTGACCGATGAAACGTCGTCACGTCCTGCTCATCGTCGTCATTGCTCTCCTTCCGGCTCTCCTCGGCGTGATTGCGGCTCGGGGGATGACCTCGGCGATCGATCACACAGACCGTGTCCCCGCTGCGATCGTCAACCTCGATGAGCCCGCCACCCTGTCCTCGGGGACGACCTTGCCCGGCGGACGCCAGATCCTGGCCGAGCTGACCAAGGATTCCGGCACCTCCGACGGACAGTCGTCCGGCGGCGGCACCAGCTCCGACCTCGAGTGGTCGGTCGTCACGGCGGATACGGCTGCTTCCGGATTGTCCGATGGGACGTACCGGGCCGTGGTGACGATCCCGAAGGACTTCTCGGCTTCACTGGTCGACGTCCTGCAGAACGGTGCGACCTCGGTGCCGCAGGTCAGCGTCGTTGCCGATGGCTCGTCCTCGCCCGCGATGGGGCAGGTCTCCCAGGCGCTCGTTTCCGCTGCCGCTCAAGAGTTCGGGACGACGTTGACGGTGTCATACCTCGATCAATCGCTGACCGCGATGGGGACTTTGCACGACTCGCTGTCGGACGCTGCGAGTGGTGCCGACCAGCTGGCCTCGGGAGCAACGAGCGCGCAGTCCGGCGCATCGGTGCTGTCGAGGGGGACGTCGCAGCTGTCCTCGGGGCTGTCCGAGTTAGCGGACGGGTCCTCGCAGCTGTCCAGTGGAGCGAGTTCGCTGAGCTCGGGGGTCAGCAGCTATACCTCCGGGGTGTCCCAGGTCGCGTCGGGGGCCAGCGGGCTGGCGTCGGGGGCCGAGCAACTGAGCGCGGGAGTCAGCGCGTACACGCAGGGCGTCAATCAGGTCTACACCGGGATCACGCAGGCCCAGCAGGGCCAGTCGACGAGCCTGGTCGACGGGGCGGCGCAGGTGGCGGCGGGTGCGAGTGCGATGGCGAAGTCGCTCGCAGCTGTCGACACCTCGTCGCTCGAACAGCTGCCTGCGGGTCTGACTACAGCAGCGGACGGCGCTGACCAGGCGGCCGCCACGTTGACCGGAACCGAACCGACGAGCGCCGTCGCGCTGATCAAGGCGTGCCAGGCGGCGCCGACCTCGGGTGCCTGCGGGGACGCGGAGCAGGTTGTCCAGGGTGTCTCCGCCGATCTGTCGTCCTCGAAGGCGGACAGCTTGGGAGCGACTCTGCGGACGACGTCGACGGCCGTGGAAAAGGGTGTGACTCAGCTTCAGGGGCTGTCGGAGGGTGCGGAGCAGGCCCAGCAGCTCGCGGTCGGCGCACAGGGTGTCTCGGCCGGGATCTCGACGGTGGCCTCGGGGATCCAGACGAATCTGCTCGGAACGAATGCCGACACCCTGACCTCGGGCGCGGCCTCGCTGGCGACCGGCGCGCGGCAGCTGGAGAGCGGGGTCTCGACACTGGACGGGAACTCGTCCACGCTGGTCAGCGGGGCGGACAGCCTCGCCAGCGGTGCCTCGACGCTGAGCACGGGCGCATCCAGCGCGGCCTCAGCGGGGACCGAGGTCGCCACAGGGACACAGGCCCTGGCCAGCGGGATCTCGCAGCTGAGCGACGGCTCGTCCTCGTTGGCGAGCGGCCTGACGGCGGCGACCGGGCAGATCCCGACCTACACCTCCGACCAGGCTCAATCGATGGCCCAGGCGATCGCCTCGCCCGTGGGCGTCACCTCCGACACGTCGGACTCGTCCTCGACCGTGTCCTCACTGGCAGGGATCGCTTCAGCGGTCGCGCTGTGGCTCGGGGCATTGGCCGGGGTCGCAGGTCTGGCCTCGATCAGTCGACGGAGGCTGGATGCCGCGATGACGCCGGTCGGACTGGTCATCGTGACGATGCGTCCGGTGCTGGTCGCAGCGGTTGCTCAGGCTTTGTTGCTCTGGGGCGCGCTCGCCGTGGTCGGCGTCCACATGAGCCACGCGTGGGCGGTCGGCGGGGTTCTGCTGGTGTCGTCCATCTGCTTGACGATCATCCATCAGGCATTGACGGCGGTGTTTGGCCGGCGTGGGGGAATCGTGGCCTCGCTGGTCCTCCTGGTGCTCCAGGCGGTGTCGATGGGTGGCCTCGTGCCCTCGCAGGCACATACGGGGATCTTTGCGCTGTCCCAGCAGGTCCTTCCCGTTCCGATCATTGAGAACGCGGTGCGGACCCTGATCGTTGGATCGGGCGCGGCGATCGGATCGGGTCTGACGATCCTCGTCGTGTGGGCCGTGATTTCTGCGGTCGCCACCGTCATCGGCGTCGCGAAGCGTCGGCAGACGACGCTCGGGGAAGTCCGGGCGGACGTGGCTGGGTCGTCGTGACGATCGAACCCTGTGGACAACTCCGGAGGGGCACCCGCACGGGGAGATGATCGAGGTCGAGGTCGAGAAGCGCTCGACCGGACCGAGGCATCGGGGGTGCGAGGGTGGGACAAACAGGGCGGCGCCGATTGCGGCCTCGGACCATGGGCGACGCGATCGTGTGGATCGCAGCGATGGCCGCCCTCGTGTGGGCGTTCGTGCCGGGAGTCGGACCGGACCTGCTCGGGATCGGTGACCGGTGGGGCGCCTCCGGAGCGGACCGGCTGGCGACCTTGCCGGACACCGACGTGACGCGCGCCCTGCGGGCTCTGCCCGCGCGCGATGCGGACGAGGTCCCCGACTATCGGCGCGAGGCTTTCGGTCAGCGTTGGGCCGACATCGATCGCAATGGCTGCGACACCCGCAACGATATTCTCGCCCGCGACCTGGCTCGTCCGGTGTTCAAGGCCGGGACGAATGACTGCGTCGTGTTGTCGGGGACCCTCGCGGAGCCCTACACCGGGCGGACGATCGACTTCGTCCGAGGTGCGGAGACCTCTGATGCGGTTCAGATCGACCACGTCGTCGCGCTGTCCGATGCATGGAAGTCCGGGGCCTGGCGGTGGGAGGCCGACCGTCGGCAGGGTTACGCCAACGATCCGCTCAATCTGCTCGCGGTCGACGGCACGGCGAACCAGGACAAGGAGGATGGCTCTGCCGATCGGTGGCTCCCGCCGGACGATGATTTCCACTGTGCCTATGTTGCTCGCCAGATCGCGGTCAAGGCGACGTGGGGGCTCTCGGTGACCGACGCCGAGAGGGCGGCGATGGCCGATGTCCTTGGTGGTTGCCCCAACCAAGCGCTGCCCGCCCGGTGAGCGGGCGCTGTCGGCTTGGCATCCGCCGGATCCTGCTGAAGCGTGCCTCGACGTGGCTGTGAGGCGCGTTCATTGACGAGGGCGGGGTGGTTTGTGTCGTCGGTCGTTTGTTCTCATGGACGTTGGCCAGGTCTTCATGAAACCGTCGTGTACGCAGTGGATCGTGGGGTGT
>JAATFD010000001.1 GCA_015655375.1 Actinomycetales bacterium | reverse complement strand
GTCGGGTCGCGCGGTGGTGGGGGGTTCGCCGATCGTTTGCTCGGGACCGTCTCCTCGGCGCTGCCCGCGCATTCGAAGTGCCCCGTGGTCGTCGTGCCCCGTCATGAGTCCGGGAAGAATTTCACGCCGATTGAGCGGATCGTGGTGGGCGTCGACGGATCGGACGTCGCCTCCTCGGCCTTGCATCGTTCGATTGACGAGGCCCAGGTGTGGGGCGCACAACTGACGGCGGTCTCTGCGGTGCCGATCGCTTCGGGTGGCGGGATGATGTCGTGGTTGCCGACCTCGGTCGACCGTGATGCGCTGCTGGCCGATGTGCGTGGAGGCCTGGACGTCGCGATCAACAAGGCCTTGGACGGTCGCACCGTCGAGGTTGCCCGCCATGCGCTCGATGGTTCTCCCGCTTCTTTGCTCATCGAGTTCTCGACGGCGGTCGATCTGATCGTCGTCGGCACCCGAGGGCGTGGAGGGTTCGCCGGGGTACTGCTGGGCTCGACGTCACAGACGGTGCTGGGGCATTCGACGTGCCCTGTGATGGTCGTGCCCTCCGAGCACACGGACAAGGCGCCAGATCCGGCCACCAAGTGGGAGCGTCGCTGAGGCGAGGTGTGAGGTCGTCCGAACCGTCGTGCTCGAGGACGAGGACGAGCGGAGTGCCCGGGATCGCGTTGAGCGATCCCGGGCACGTCCGTCTGAGGGGGCAGGCTGTTTGCCGGAGCGGATGGTCACGCGACCGACGTCGGGCGTTCACCGCTCGGGTGTTAGGCTGTCGATGCCTTTCAGAGCCTTGGTTCGACCGGGGATCGGGGGCGTTGCCCTCGTAGCTCAGGGGATAGAGCACCGCTCTCCTAAAGCGGGTGTCGCGCGTTCGAATCGCGCCGGGGGCACAACAGTGGACGAGCGTGTCGGTGCTGTCGTGCGACCTTCTGGTCACGTGAACATGAAAGAACTCAGACCGTGATCTTCGCACGGAGTGGGTCTTGCGTCCTGCTTGTCGAAGTCAGTGTTGATCGCCTGCGTGATGGGCGGTGGGCGTTCTTTTCTCCTCCTTCCGTTCCGCGAGCTTGAGGGGTTGCACAAAAGCCAGGAAGCCGCTCATGGCACGAGGTGCCCGGAGGTGCGGTAGAGCTCGTACCACTCGGCCCGCGTCAGCATGAGGTCGGAGCCCTGGGCCGCGTCGGCCACGCGTTGGGGATTCGTCGTGCCCAGAACGACCTGCATGTGAGCGGGGTGTCGGGTGATCCAGGCGGTGGCGATCGCCATGGGTGGGACATCGTGCTGTTCGGCCATGCGATCGATGGCGGCATTGAGCTCCGGGTAGTCCGGCGATCCCAGGAAGATCCCGGTGAAGAACCCGGCCTGGAACGGCGACCACGCTTGGATGGTGATCTCGTTGAGGCGGCAGTAGTCGACGATCCCCCCG
This sequence comes from Actinomycetales bacterium, assembly GCA_015655375.1. Lineage (GTDB taxonomy): Bacteria > Actinomycetota > Actinomycetes > Actinomycetales > Actinomycetaceae > Pauljensenia. Next base: position 16,309 of record JAATFD010000001.1, on the reverse strand, counting down.
CCGTCGAGTGTGACCGACTGGGGTTCTGCCACCATGTTCGCGGCCAGTCCCTGGGCGATGATCGGCTCGTGCGTGATCGACAGCTGCAGCTGGTTGGCCACGATCGGCTGGTGGACACTTGTGCGCAGGAGGTCGATCTGGCGGGGCGTGTGGTTGGAGACTCCGAAATGGAGGACTTTTCCCGCCGCCTCAAGTTCGTCGAACGCTCGGGCCACCTCCTCGGGTTCGACGAGGGCGTCGGGGCGGTGGAGGAGAAGGATGTCGATGTGATCGGTGTCCAGCGCGGTCAATGAACCCTCGACGGACTCGATGATGTGGTCGTAGGAGAAGTCGAAATACGGCCCTTCCTTGACGATTCCCGCCTTGGTCTGGATCGTGATCTCGTCGCGCTCCGAGGGCGTCAGGTGCAGTGCCTCGGCGAAGCGGCGCTCGCATTCGTGCAGGTCGGTGCCGTAGACATCGGCATGATCGAAGAAATTGATTCCGGCATCGCGCGCTGAGCTCACCAGCTCTCGGATCTCATCATCGGACTTCTCCGCGATGCGCATCAGCCCGAGGACAATGTTCGGGGCGACGATGTCCGTCCCCGGGAGTGTCAGGGTCTTCATGGTGGGGGTCCTTTCACAGCGGTCGTTCGTGAGGTGTTCGAGAGGATTCATGTCCGAGGGTCTATTCGGAGGCCGACAACAGGGCGACCTCGTCGTCGGTGAGTTCGAGGTCCGCCGCACGTGCGGAGTCCCTGATGCTGTCGGGCCGGGAGGCGCCGGGAATGGGGATGACGACAGGGGCGAGCGCAAGCTCCCAGGCGAGGGCCACCTGCTGAGGGCTGACACTGTGGGCATCCGCGATCTCCTTGAATGCGAGGTGGCGCTCGCCGACGGCGCCGGCCGAACGAATGCCGCCCAGTGGGGACCACGGGATGAACGCGATGCCGAGTTCCGCGCAATGCTGGAGTTCCGCACGGCTCGAGCGAAATGCTGGGGAGAACTGGTTCTGGACTGAGGCGAGTCTTCCGCCCAATACGTCGTTCGCTTCGTCGATCTGTGCAATCGACGCGTTGGAGATCCCCGCCATGGCGATCACGCCCTCGTCGAGGAGGTCGCGCAGCGCACCCACCGAGTCCGCATAAGGAACTGAGGGGTCAGGGCGATGGAATTGGTACAGGTCGATCGTCTCAACGCCCAGCCGTTTGGCGGAGGCCTTGGCAGCCTCGACGATGTGAGTCGGTCGGCCGTCGACGGTCCACGAACCGTCTCCGGGCCGGAGGTGACCTCCCTTGGTGGCGACGAGGACGCCGCTGACGTCGCCGGCGTAAGTACGTAGAGCGCGAGCGATGAGCTCCTCGTTGTGTCCGACCTCGTCGGGGGAGATATGGTATGCGTCAGCCGTGTCGATGAAGGTGACGCCCGCGTCGAGTGCCGCGTGAATCGTGGCGATCGACCGTGCTTCGTCCGGGCGTCCCTCGATCGACATGGGCATGCCTCCGAGACCGATCTCGCTGACGTCACGTGAGCCAATGATGCGTCGTTGCATGAGTCTTCCAATCCTGGTGCCGAAGAAGTGGCGGTGCGTTAACGGTAGGCACGGGGAGAACGACAAGTAAAACAACTCAGAGTCATCCGATTGAGAAGCCGGAGCGATCAATGGAATTGCGTCAGCTGGAGTACGTCGTCGCGCTCGCCGATGAAGGACAATTCACGCGGGCCGCAGCCGTTTGCCGTGTCTCGCAATCGGGGCTCTCAGCGGCCATCCGAAGTCTCGAGGAAGAACTGTGCTCGCCACTTTTCGCGCGGACGACGCGCCGGGTTTCGCTCACCGAGGCCGGGCGCGCTCTGCTTCCCTTCGCTCGCGCCGCGGTCGCACAGGTCGCCGCCGGGCGCGATGCCGTGATCCAGGCGACGCATTCGCTCTCCGGTCGGTTGCGCGTGGGGGCCGAGCAATGTCTCGGGCTGGTGGATGTGCCACCGCTTCTGGAGCGTTTTCACCGCAGGTATCCACTGGTCGACATCTCCTTCACACAGGCCGGATCGCACGACCTCGTCGATCAGGTGCATGAGGGACTGCTCGACGTCGCATTCGTCGCGACGACCGAGCATCTGGGCGTCGTCAACAGTATTGAGATCGGCCAACGACCTGTTGTGCTGCTCGTGCCTGCCGGGCATCCGTTGGCCGGTTCTACTACCGCGCAATGGTCCGATCTCGGCGAGCGCGAGTTCATTGACTTCAAGGAGTCGTGGGGTGTGCGTTCTCTCAACGACGCCGCGTGCACGGCCCAGGGGGTGGAGCGCAGGATCCGCTTCACCGTGGACGACATTCACACACTCCTCGATCTGATTCATCGTGGGCTGGGGATTGCGCTCGTTCCGCAGCACGTCGCCGAGAAGCCCCAAGCCACCGGCCTAGTCAGGGTTTGCCTGCCTCCGGCCCTGACTCCGATGTGGATCGTGTCCGCCATCACCAGCGTGAACGCGGCTGCATCCGCCGGGCGGCTATTGGAGACTCTCGGACTCGACGGCAGCGAGTCGCGAACGGCGGGCGCTCGTCGGGTAAGTGCGGGGGACTGATGGTCGGTCGGTCCACCCAGTGAGCTGCTGCCCGCAGTTGGTGCCTTCTGGTGTCGTTGCTCGAGCTCGTGGCGTATGGTCGAAATGACAGCGATCCAACGAATCTGAGGGATGTGGAATCCGATGGGGGACAAATCTCCGAAGAAATCCGGAGGAAAGACTGCGGCCGCGAAGAGCCTGAAGGAGAAGCGCGCTGCGAAGAAGGCAAAGACAGCCGCCAAGAAGGATGAGTGACGTCGGCGTGAGCCGAGACTGAGGACGGTGTCCGTCCCGGGAGTGTGAGGGCCCATGAGGGCTCCTCGTGACCTGGGCGCGCACCGTCTTCCTGTCTTCGTGGTGGGTGTGGTGCGAGGGGAATCGTGTGCTTCCGGGCGATCGGTGGAAACCGGCCGGGCTGGCGTTCGCCGGGTCGATGTCATCGGATCGCAGGGCCAACCCGTGGATGACGTCGCGACCGCCGAGCCGAAGCAGACGGTGGAGGAACTGTGTGAAACGTCGACGTGCCCGGGCAGTATCGCGACTTCTGCCAGGCACGTGTGGCGGGGCCGGATCGAGATTGGCATGACATCGGGCCGCTTCATCGGCGTGTTCCCGCGGAGGACCGGCACCGAATCGACGCCACGACGGCACGGCCTCGCGGCGTTGGGGCGGCTTGCCCGCTAGCGTGGGAGCGTGGCAGCCAGTTTCTTTTCCCGATCGTCCGCGGCGACGACTCGCGGGCCCTCGCAGTCCGCACGTCCCGTCGCGCCGATTCCGGCGCCCACAGACACATTCATCACGCAGTGGCGCGACCAACTCCTGCAGGTCACGATCTCTGGGAAGGACGCCGAGGCGGCTCCCCGGCTGACCCTATCCCAGGCCCACCCCGGGGGTCTCGCCCAGCTCTACGCGGAACACACGACCCGTCTGTCCAACCTCGTGCGTGAGGAATCCGCCCACGCCCGTGCCCTGGAACGGGCGCGGGCCATCCTCGAGCGCTCTCGCGACCTCGAAGTCAGCCAGGGGATCGGACCGGTCCACCTGGCGATCGGCCGCGCGCAATGGAACGAGGGCGGGGAACGCTTTTCCTCGCCGGCACTGCTGCGCCCGGTTGTTCTCGAAGAGGACGAGGACGACGACATCCTCATCACCCTGCGTCCCGGTGCGGCGGTCGCCCCGGGTCTGTCGGCCGCGCTCGCGGATCGGCGCGTCGTCGTCGATGTCGAGGCGCTCCTGGCCGATGCGCGGACTGTCCATGGGTTTGCCCCCTCGCGCGCGCTGAGCTCACTGCGGGGGATCGGCGCCGCTCTCGACCACTTCGAGATGCGCGACGACCTGGTCCTCGGGATTTTCGAACATCCTGCCGCGATTCTCGTCGGTGAATTCGATCGTCCGCGCACGTTGCTCTCCTCCGACGTCGTGCGCGCGCTGGCCGGTGACGGGGATGCACGCTCTCGCACGGCTGCGTCGCTGCCTGTGCCGAATCCTCGCGACCGCGATCCCTGGGAGGAGATCGGCGCGGGAGATCTAACGCCGCGCCAACAGGACATTGTCGAGGCCGTTGCATCCGGTCGGTCTCTGGTCATCGACACCCCACACGGCGCCGATGAGACCTCGGTGCTCGCTGCGCTGCTCGTGGACTCGGCCTCGCGGGGGCGTTCGACGCTGCACGTGGCCGGGGCACCCTCGCGGACATCCCGGGTCGACGCCCGGCTGCGGGCTCTGGGCGTCGAGGAGATGTCGGCGCGTGTGGATGGGTCTTCTGACGTTGGGGACTTGCTGCGGGACCGCCTCGTCTCTGCGATGGCCGACACCTCAGGGACCGTCGATCCCGGCGAACTCGAACGGATGCGCACGGATCTGCGTCGGGTCCGCGAGGCGTTGTCGTCCTACACGATCTATCTCCATCGCCCGTTCCGTCACTTCGGGGTCTCAGCCTTCGACGCCCTGCAGGTGCTGACGGATCTGACGGGCAGCCATCCGAGCCCCCGGACGCGGGTGCGCCTGCGCGAGGACGTCCTCACTGACATCGCCCGCGACCAGGGAGAGCACGCGCGCACCCTGCTGCACCGTGCGTCGGCACTCGGCCTGTTCACGCGTTCCAGTGAACACGCGGCCTGGCGGGGCATCGTCATCAACGCTCCCGAGCAGGTCACCGATGTGTTGACCCGCGTGCGGCGGTTGTCGACGGAATCCCTGCCGAGGATGCGTGTCCAGATGAGCGCCATCGCCGGGGAGACCGGGATCACTACGGCTACGACACTCGAGCAGTGGGAGGAGCAGCTTCGCATGCTCGAGGGCGTGCGCGACGTCCTCGACGTGTTCCGACCCGAGATCTTCGAGCGGTCCGCTGCCGACATGGCCATCGCCACGGCTCCGAAGCAGTGGCGGCGCGATCACGGCATCGCGATGAGCCACTCCCAGCGCACCCAGCTGGTCCGTCAAGCCCGCGATCTCCTCCTTCCCGGACGCCATGTCGACGACCTTCACCACGAGCTGCTGCTCGTCCAGGAGCGGCGCGAGGTCTGGCGTCGACACTGCGATTCTGATGGGTGGCCGAAGCTGCCCCAGCGTCTCGACGAGGCCACCGAGCTGGCCCAGTCGGTGCGCACCGACCTTGATCGGCTCTCGCCGATGCTCTCCACCGCATATCCAGATCTGGCCCGAATGGGGATCACGGACCTCGCGCGCCTCCTCGATCGGCTCAGTGCCGATCCCCAAGGCGCCCGCGAGCTGCCTCAGCGCGTCGCGGTCCTCAAGGAGCTTTCCGGTACAGGGTTGGACGCGTTGGTCGCCGACTTGCGCGAGCGCCATGTTCCCGACGATCAGCTCGATGCAGAACTCGACCTTGCCTGGTGGGCCTCGGTCCTCGGACTGATGCTGGCGGAGGAGCCGCGTCTGGGTGGGTTCGATCCGGCGCGCCTCGAAGGAATGCTGTCCGACGGGCGTCGACTCGATGCGGCGCAGACGGCGTCACTGGCGCCCCAGGCCATCGACCAGCTGCGCAGGCTCCGCCAGCAGGCGTTGGCGACGCGTCCCGAGCAACAGGGTGATCTGATGGCCGCGCTGAATACGCCGATGCCTGCCACCGAGCTCTACGCGCGCTATCCGTTGGTCTCCCACCTCGTCCCGCTGGTTCTGACCGTGCCGACCTTGGTTCCCCGGATTGTTCCCGAGGGGCACATGGTTGACCTCGTCGTCCTCGACGATGTCGATGTGCTTCCCTTGGCAGAGCTGGTGCCGATCATCGCACGGGCCCGGCAGATCGTGGTCCTGGCGGACATGGCCGTTGTGTCCGAGGACGGGCCGGTCGTCCAGCTCAGTGAGGTCCTCCCAGTTGCGCGCCTGGAGGTTGCTCCCGCCCGCCTCAATGACCAGGTTGCCCAGTTGATCAGCCGCTACGGAGCTGATCAACAGGGAGTCCCGGTTCCGTGGACGACCTCGGAGGCCCCGATCTCCGCGGTGTGGACCCAGGGATCGGGCATGCCCGCTCCTGGTGCGGCGTCGATCGAATCGTCCTCGGCGGAGGTCCAGGCCGTGGTTGACCTCGTCGTCGATCATGCGGTCGAACATCCGGACCGCAGCTTGGCGGTCATTGCGCTGAATTCCTTGCATGCCGACCGTATCCGTCAGTCGGTCACCCGGGCGGTCGAGGGAGCTCCGGGGCTCACCTCATTCTTCGCTCCGGACGCCGTCGAGCCCTTCGAGGTCGTCGATCCCGAGGGCGCCCGTGGGTTGAGCCGTGATCGGATCATCATCACTGTCGGTTTCGCGAAGACGCCGCATGGACGGGTTCTCCACGATTTCGGTGAGATGTCGACCTCGCGTGGAGTCAATGTCCTGTCCGACATCCTTCGAACTGTGCGGGCGGACCTGACGGTCGTGGCTTCTCTCCACCCCTCCGAGATCGACCGCTCCCGGCTGTCCGCCGAGGGCGCGAAGATGCTCGTCGATCTGCTCGAGCTTGCCGAGGGCCAGAAGGCCTCGGAGGCGGTCGGTTGGCCGGTGCTGGAGGTCGCTCCTGATCGCTTGCTCGTCGACCTCGCCGATCGGCTCTACGGCATGGGACTCGAGGTCGTTCCCAACGTTGGCATCCCCGGTGGGATGCGGATTCCGTTGGCGATCGGACACCCGGAGGTGCCCGGACGTCTGTTGGCCGCCGTCCTCACCGATGACGATGCCTATGTCGCCGAGCCTTCCCAGCGAATGCGGGACCGGCGCTGGCCCTCGATGCTCGAGGACCAGGGATGGAAGGTCCGCACCGAGCTGTCGATGGCCGTCTTCATCGACCCGGAGAAGGAAGCCCAGGAGATCATTCGGATTGTTCTGGACGCCGTTGATGAAATCAATGGTTCCCTCGATCAGGCGCCCGTTGAGATTCCGGACGACGTGATGCTGGAAGAACCGGAGGACGACCCTGTTCTGGATGCCGCAGTAGCTGAGTTCGACCGCACACGCGAGCGTACCGATGAACTGATCACCGGCATGATGACTGTCCTGCCGTCGTCCGACCCGGCAGCGGAGGGACGATCGGAACGGTCGTCGCGTCCGGCAATCGCTCGTGGGCTGCCCCTAGCCGCATACGGAGATGATCAGCTCGACGAACTGGCCGAATGGGTTCGATCCGACGGGGTCGAGCGGAGCGAGGACGAAATGGTCGCCGCGTTGCGTGAGGCCCTGGGACTGACGCGTCGGGGTGCTCAATCCGATGCGGTCCTCGCGAATGTCGTGCGGCGCACGTTGCCGAAGGAATGAACGCCGCGAGCGATGCCCCAGCGACAGGCTCAGGTCGGTCCCGGCGCCATCGCCGGGTCACAAGGGTCTCCGAAGTCGACCAGTATCTGATCGATGAAGGTCTGCCGCCCTCGTGGGAGGACCGGGTAGGCCCTCAGGACCTCTCTGTGGACGACGAGGACGGTCGGAGCGACCGTGGTGACGGTGCCAACGATGCGCGCCTGCTGTCCAACGTCCCACCCCATTCACAGCCGAGGATTTGATTGCCGGAGTCGACGATGAGGCAGTCGACATGAGGACCGGGCCGAGCGCCGGCGAGGAGTCCCCCGACCGGCGCCCAGCCCGATCCAGGTGTGTGCGGGATCAGCGCTATGTGGGGACTCGGCGGTGGATCACTTGATGATTGTTGAGGTGCCGTTCGCGGCGAGCAGGTCGCGGATCTCGGTGAGCAGCTGGGTGTCCTCGGGCAGATCGTCGGCCTCAACCGTCTCCTCGCCCGTGGCGCGACGTTCGGCGAGCCTGTTCATCGGGTAGACAATGAAGAGGTAGAGCGCGAGGGCGACGAGCAGGAAGTTCACCAAGGCGGTGATGACGGCGCCGATCTGGATGGTGGCATCGCCGATGTTGAACTGTCCGACATTGTCGAAATTCGGTTGGCCGAAGATGCCGCCGATCAGAGGGTTGATGACCTTCTGGACCAGTGCGGTCACGACAGAGGTGAATGCGGCGCCAATGACCACGCCGACGGCTAGGTCGATCGCGTTGCCACGGGTGATGAAGTCCTTGAATCCCTGGATCATGGGAGATCTCCTGTCATTGATGAGCGGTCCGGTACCGTCCCCGTGGGGTGCAGCACCAGGGCGAGCATTCCTGTCCCGGCATGACCCAGGACGAGGTCGACGTCCTGTTCGCGAAGGACCAGGTCCGTGTGCGCGGATGATGGCGACCCCCAGGAGGAGCCACCGTCAACCAGGATCGAGGTTATTCGGGCATTTTCTGCGAGTAAAGACGCCGCGCAGGAGTTTTCCGCGCATGTCTGGGGCGGAGCCCACACATCGACGACGTCTCCGGGAGCCAGTCCCTGGACCTGATCGGTACCCACAGACACTGACAGGCGCACCTCATCGGCGGAAAGCTCGCGGGCCGAGGCCGAGGCAGCAACGACCGAGTCGGTGAGCACCGTTCCGGCCGCGATGTCCGGTCCGACCCAGGTGCCCGGCAACGGCGCGTCGATGTCGAGGGCGTCTTCGGCTCGGGCTTCATCGGGGATTCGGACCTCCCGGACGTCCTCCCGCGAGAAAGCGTCTCCGGTGGACACAGCGCGCACGGCGACGAGGGTGGGATTCCCCTCAGGGACGGGCCGCAGCGCGGACAGGGCCCCACCGACGAGCGCGGCGAGCAGCACGGCGAGGACGATGGGACGCCATAGGCGCCACCGGCGGGCGAATCGAGCGAGGGTCATGTCGTGAGCAGACCACGTCGGGAGCCTCACCGTCCTGCGTGAGGACGCAATCTGTGGACGGTGTGCTAGGGAGGCTTTGCCTGTGGACGAGAGATGACGGAGTCGCTTAGTCGATGTCGGCTTCCGTCAGGGTCTCCTGTCCAACCAGCAGCGCGCGACTGGGCGTGATGATGGCGTCCACCGCGTGGTCATGGTCCTCGTGGGGCAGGGTTCCGGACCCGAGGACCTCCTCGTCGAAGACTGCGGCGATGACCGGGGAATCGGGGGCCGCGTGGCACAGGGCACGGTCATACCACCCCGCTCCCTGACCGACGCGGCTACCCGCCAGATCGACGGCCAACGCGGCGACCAGGATGACGCTCGCCTGCTCCAGTGCCCCCGGTCCGAGGACTTTCCCGCTCGGTTGGGCCGGCCAACGGGGGGAGGGCTGGACGAACGGCCCGGAGGCGTCCTCGCCCTCCCACAGTGCCCACGTCGGCTCGTTCAGCACATCGCCCTCCGGCGTGACGAGGACCGGAAGAAGCGCGCGCCGGACACTCGAGATGATCGCGGAGACATCCGGTTCCCTCGGTTCGGGCACGAAAAGCGCGGGGAGGAAGTCCGGTGACTCAGGCTCACATCCGGTCAGGAGCAGTGCTTCACGCCAGGAGGAGACGAGCCCTGTGGACTCGTCTGGTCCATCCAACGTGGATCGGACCGAGTCGGCCGTCTCTCGGCGCCTGGCCCTGGCCGTACGGACCTCGGTGCGGATCGCTGTTTTGGATGCAGTCATTGCTGACCGGCCCCTCCTGACTCGACTAGTGTGGCCATCATGGCAGAACGCACAGCGCCAGTGAGACACGCCGTCGTCCCGGCCGCCGGCTGGGGAACCCGGTTCCTCCCCGCGACCAAGTCCGTCCCCAAGGAAATGTTGCCGGTCGTCGACCGGCCCGCGATCGACTACATCGCCCGGGAGGCCACGTCCGCCGGAATCGACGACATGTTGATCGTCACGCGATCCGGCAAGAACTCCATCGAGTCCTATTTCGATGCGGAGCTCGGATTGGAAGCGACCCTCGAGAAAGCGCACAAGGACGACTACCTCGAGCTCGTCCGGGACTACCAGAACCTCGCGCGCATGCATGCGGTCAATCAGGGGCACCCGCTCGGCCTCGGCCATGCGGTGCTCCAGGCGCGCGCCCATGTCGGCGATGCGCCCTTCGCGGTTCTGCTACCCGACGACCTCATGCATCCCAGCTCTCAGCTGCTGCGCCACATGATCCAGGTTCGCGCGGCCCTCGGGGGGTCCGTCGTGGCGTTGCTGCGCGTGACTCCGGAGCAGGCCACGGCCTACGGTTCGGCGGCCGTGGCCCAGGTGCCGGTCCCTGCGGGTGTCGACCTTGTCGATGGTGAGGTTCTACGCCTCGATCGCGTCGTTGAGAAGCCTCCGTTGGAGGAGGTTCTCTCCGAGTACGCGGTCGTCGGGCGCTACGTCTTTGATCCGGCGGTCTTCGACCGATTGGCGGGCCTCAAACCCGGGCGCGGTGGGGAGTACCAGCTGACGGACGCGATCGCGGAGCTCATCGACGTCGATCCCGCCCAGGGTGGTGGCGTTCATGGGGTGGTCATCACTGAGCGCCGCTTCGACACCGGGGACAAACTCGGTTACATCGAGGCCAATGTCGCGCTCGCCCTCGAGGACCCTGATCTGGGCCCCGGCCTGCGTCAGTTCCTCATGGATGAGTTGCGGGAGGCCTGAGGGTGCGTTCGGTCGCTGACTTCTACCAGGACTGCCAGGCCGCGGTCGGGCAACAGCCGCCCCTTGAGGTCCAACTCGCTGATGCCGTGTCTTGCGTGCTTGCCGAGGATGTCCGAGCGCCCTTCGACCTACCGGTTGCGGACCTGGCGGGGTGCGACGGATACGCGGTGCGTTCGGCGGATTTGGAGGGCGCGCGCCCCGATTCGCTTGTCAGCCTGCCCGTCACCGAGGAGATCAAGGCCGGGGACGTCGATCCTGTGGCGCTGGTCGAGGGCTCGGCGATTCGTATTGCGTCGGGTGCGCCGATCCCCACAGGGGCTGATGCCGTCATCGCCCTCGACTTCACCGATCATGGGGAGGCCCACGTCGGCGTACGCACCCGACCCGCGGTCGGAGAAAACATCCGGCGTCGTGCCGAGGACGTCGAGGAAGGCAGCGTCGTCCTGCGGCACGGCGCCCGTGTCGGCGCCCGTCAGGTCGCTCTGTTAGCAGGAGTGGGGCGCTCGAGGGTGGTCGTGCATCCGCGTCCTCGCGTCGTCGTCATCTCAATCGGTGACGAGATCGTGGAGCCCGGGCGCCAGGCTCGCCCCGGAACGGTTTTCGACGCGAACGGCCATGCGCTGTCGACGGCGATCGCGGACGCGGGTGGACAGACGTATCGCGTCGCGTCGGTGCCCGACGAGCGCCAGATCCTGCGCGAGACGATCGAGGACCAGCTCGTGCGCGCGGACCTGATCCTCACCACCGGTGGCATCTCCTACGGATCCGGCGACACCGTGCGCGAGGTCCTCTCGACCTTCGGCAACGTACGTTTTGACAATGTTGCGGCCTGGCCCGGTCACATCCTTGGTGTCGGGACGGTCGGCGACGAGGAGTCGCCCACGCCGATCTTCTGCCTGCCGGGCGACCCGGTCTCCGCGCAGGTCTGCTTCGAGGTCTACGTGCGCCCCGCTCTGCGCCACATGCAAGGGTGGACAGTGCTGAACCGGCCAAGCGTCCAAGCTCGGGTCGATCGATCCTGGTACTCGCCTCGTGGACGTCGGGAATTCGTTCGCGTGCGTCTGGCGGGCGATCCCCGATCGGGATATCAGGCGACGGTGATGGGCGCTCCTGCGGCATTGTTGCTCTCGGCGCTCGCGGAATCCAATGCACTCGCGGTCGTCCCCGAGGACGTCACGAATGTCCGTGCGGGCGATGCCTTGCAGTGCCTCGTCCTGGACTGACGGAGGCTGCGAGGTCGTGTTGGGCAGACATTCACAGGTCTGGGGTCGATCGGTGGAAGAGTTGACGCTCGTCCTTGATGATCCGATCGGTCGAGGTCTCGTGCGTCAGGCGTCGGACGGGAGCCCGAATCCCGCGCGCCTCGTCGTGCGCCCGACACTGGGGCGCGACCATGATCGCGTCGACGTTGCTCGCCGGGAGAACTCCCGATGGTTGGGGCCTTGGGAGGCGACGCTGCCGCCCGGGTCCCTGGAGGGACTTCCTGACATTGCGACCTACCGTCGTCGCTCCGACCGGCAACAACGGGCAGGGGAAGCCCTCCTGATGGTGGTCGAGCTCGACGGCCAGATTGCGGGACAGATCTCCCTGTCGTCCGTGCAGCGGGGAGCGATGTGTCAGGGCGTGCTCGGGTACTGGATGACTGAGCGGGTGGCCGGTCGGGGTTTCGGAGCACTGACCGTGGCGATGGTGCTTGATCTCGTCATCGGAGAACTGGGGCTTCATCGCGTCGAGATCAACGTCCGCCCGGAGAACGATCGCTCGCTGGGATTGTGTCGGAGATTGGGGCTGCGGCGGGAGGGCTTCAAGGTCCGGTACATGTGTATCGCGGGGAAGTGGGCGGACCACGTGGCATTCGCCCTCGACCGGGAGACGTTGCCCGAGGGCGGCCTCGTCGCGAGCATCTGGGGGCACCGCCGGTGAGCCGCTCAAAGGGTTCATCGACCGGAGGCTGCCCTGATGCGGATGAGGCTGGTGTGACAGGTGTGAAAGAGGCTCTTGTCGCAGGTCGGAGGCTGCTCAAGGGAATCGCCAACACGCGTGCCTCCAGTGCCGATCGGGCGTGCGCTTCCCCCTAGCGTGGTCTCTGTGGAATACGGCGGAGTGGTGTTGGCTGCGGCAGTGGCCCTCATTGCTCTTCTTCTTGTTCCGCATCTGGCCGCCAAGCGCACGGCGGTCACCCAATCGCGTGAGTTCGATCGCTTCTCCCCGAGGATGCGTGTGCTGCGCGGCCGGGAGGGAGTGGACGACCGTGCCGAGGGCTGCCATCCCGATGGCGTGCGGTTGCTCGCCGAGACGTCGAGACGGGCAGAGCTGGAGTCAGGAGCAACCATGAGGTCTCAGACGGATCAGGGGCGACGTTCCCTGGCGGGTGCGGGCATCACCCCTGGTGACACTGCCCGGATCCGCGAGATCGCAGCCCTGCGCGCCCATCGGGCGGCGAGGCTCGCCCGTGAGCAGGCCGCGGGCCAGAGGCGTCTCATCGCCTCGGTGGTGGCCGCTTTCTCCACGATCGTGGTCATCGCTCTCGTTGCGACGTCGGCCGTCGGCTGGGCATGGTTGGCCCTTCCCGTGTCGGCACTTGGAGCGGCCCTCGGCGCGTCGCGTCTAGCCGCGGTCCGCGCGGAGGCAGCTGGTCGTGCGGAGACGGAGGAACTTCATGAGCTTCGCCGGGGGACCCGAGGTGCCCGCAGGCCAGGCACTGCCCGGCCCACTGCCGATGCACTCGCGGCACGCAGTGTCGGTGAGGACCCCGGCAGTGACGACGTTGGGGTCGAACACGATGACGGAACCGAGAACGTCGCAATGGACGTCTCGACGCCCTCGATCGAGAAAGATCCGAGCGTCGATCGCGAGGGTGTGAGCGAGGCTGGCGACACCACTGAGGCTCCGACCGCAGTGGGGTTGGAGGACACGAGGGAATCGGGGGCCGATGACTCTCGCGCCTGGACGGCCACCTTTGTCCCGGTGCCGACATATGCGGCGCGTGAGCGAGTGACGGGCCGGACCGTCCACGCCGACACCGACCTCCGAGGAATCCCGCGAGTGGCGGCTCGTGTACCTGCCCGCCCGATCATGGGAGAGGTTGCTCCCGAGGGCTCTCGTTCGACCGAAGAAGTGCTCGCTGATCAGCCGGTCGCGTTCGATCTCGATGCCGTCCTGGACAATCGCCGCGCACTCTGAGCGCGAACACATGGGTCGAGTGGTCATGTCGATGCATGACGGGGTGTGGGGTCCGGATTCCTCGACACCCCTGTGAAGAGTGTGTGACCTGCGAATATGCATGTGCGGCGGTCGAGTGTTAGGCTATTTGAGCTTTGGGGCTATGGCGCAGTTGGTAGCGCGTCTCGTTCGCAATGAGAAGGTCGGGGGTTCGAATCCCCCTAGCTCCACCAAAGAGGTCGAATTCGAAACTTGCCCCGCTTCCATGCGGGGCAGTTTTGTTTCCGGGGTGATGTGGTCGGGGATGTTGGCGCGGAGAACTTCCCACGTTCTCGAATGATCGATGGCCAACTGTAGATTTCAGTGATGGCGGATTGTAGATTTCAGAGATGGCAAAGTATCGATCTCGAGTGGTGGACGCAGAGTTGGCGGACCGTTTGTCGTCAATGGGTGCGGTCCTGGTTGATGGCCCTAAAGCGGTGGGGAAGACGTCAACGGCTGAGCAGGTCGGCGCGACAGTCGTACGCATGGACATTGATCGCGGTGCGCGTGTCGCGTTGGATGTGCAACCTGCGCAGCTGTTCGTTTCGCCGACTCCGATTGTGTTCGATGAGTGGCAAGAGACGCCAGAACTGTGGAACTTGGTGCGTCGGGCGGTCGATGATCATGACGGGAAGGGCCTGTACGTGTTGACAGGGTCGGCGCGGCCTCGTGACGATGCGCGGATGCACTCCGGGGCGGGTCGGATCGGTCGGTTGCGGATGCGGCCGATGAGCTTGTTTGAGACGGGTCATTCCAGTGGCGCCGTCAGTCTCCGGTCGCTTCTTGATGGTGAGGAGCTGCAGGGGAGGGCTGCGGAGTTGACGGTCGCTGACCTCTTGGAACGGATTATTGTGGGTGGATGGCCTGATCTTCTCGGAGCCGGTGAGCGAGAAGCTCGTACATGGCTTCGGGACTATGTACGTAGCATTGCGGAAGTCGATGTTCCGGGTTTGGGGCCTCGGCGTAATCCGCGCAATATTGAGCGGCTCTTGGCGAGCCTCGGCCGTGCGGAGGGCATGCCACTGAATCACTCGGCTCTGGAGACCGATGTTGGAGGAGCGGGAGGGCCGATCGCTTCGGAGACGCTGACAAACTATCTGAGTGCTCTTGACAGACTTATGCTGCTCGAGCCGCTTCCGGCTTGGCGCCCGCACATGCGATCACGTACCCGTTTGAGGGTGTCGCCGGTGCATCACTTCGTCGATCCGTCGTTGGGAACGTCGGCTCTGGGCGTGGGCACTGACGACCTCATGAAAGATCTTCGGGCGGCGGGTCTCTGCTTTGAGTCGTTGGTCGTGCGGGACTTACGGATCTATTCCCAGGGGCTGGGTGCGACGCTGTCGTCGTGGAGAGACTCACGGACGGGCGCAGAAGTCGACGTCGTGCTTGAACTGCCGAATGGGCGGTGGGCCGGCTTCGAAATCAAGCTCGGTGAGTCCGCCGCTGATGTGGGCGCACAATCATTGCTGCATTTCGCCGGCAAGATTGACGTCGCGAGGCATGGCGAGCCTCTGGCGCTTGTCGTCATCACGGGCGGAAGGTTCATCTATAAGAGGCCTGACGGAGTCTCTGTCGTCCCCATCAGCGCGCTCGCGCCCTGACCTGTCGATTCATTTGCGAGAACCTGGTCCTTCCTCCGAACCCTCCGGCAATCAGCTTTGCCCTGTGCCGGCCGCTTCAGGAAGGGCGGGCGCTTCGGGGCCGGAGTCGTCCCGTTGGCAGTTAACCGATCTCTGTGGGCTGCAGGTTCAGCGTGATGATGGCTCACGTGTCGGGCGTTCCTCGAACCGATGGCTCGGCGCGTGGAACGGAGCGACGGAAGAATGGCGGCGCTCGAGATGGAAGACTGACAGGGTGAACGAACTCTTGACGGAGCGGGTGCTGCGTGCCGTCGAATGTGTCCCCGCCGGGCGGGCTGTGACCTTTGGCGGGATCGCCGCACTCGTCGGGACGGGACCTCGCCAGGTGGGCCTGGTGATGTCCCGGGTCGGGGGTGCGGTGCCCTGGTGGCGCGTTGTCAATGCTCGCGGCCGTTTGCCGAAGCGCCTGGCCGCCCGCGCTCGACCTCACTGGATCTCCGAAGGCTTCACCCTGACCGAGGATCGCCTCGGCGTCGTGCTGGACTCTCATCGGGTCGAGGAGGACTCCTTTTCCGCAGCCGTCACCCGGTCACTGACAGATCTTCCCGATCTGTGCACGGGGGAATGAGCGTCAATCCGAGGGGGATAGGTCGGTCGGGAAGCCGGATCTGGGACCTAGATCGATGCTGGTGAGCAGCCTCACCCGACCCTGACTTGACCGGTTGCGACTGCGCTGCGTAATGTTTCTATCCGTTGCCCCACGGGTTCGGAAACGAATCCGGAAGCAAATGCCATTGAGGTTTTCGAAGGCATCCTCGATTTGACATCGAGAAAATGACTGGTAAACTTGAATGGCCCTGCGGGGCGATCAATCACCTGAGTGATCGAACGGGAAACCGTAAAATCCTTTGTGTGGGTGTTGTTTGTGAACTCGATAGCGTGTGGTTTTTGTTTATGCCTGTTTTTTTGTTTGTTGTTTTGGTTTTTTGGTTGGGATTGCTTGCTGGCTGGGTTTTGGCTTGGTTGGTGGGTTTTTCGGATTGTTTTT